>CAZYEV010000057.1:0-10943 GCA_964646615.1 uncultured Saprospiraceae bacterium | reverse complement strand
GCATCGGCCAAAGCCTCTTGATTGGGGTTGTGCTTGATGCAGTGCAAAATAAAACACAAGCGCTGCGCGTGATTAGGCAAAGGACTGTTCCTATATAGAACCAAACGGCGACCGCCCTTCTTTACCTTGCCGCGCATCACATGACGGCGCAGGCATTCGTCATGGGCACAGGCAAAAAAAGGCTGCAAGTGGTTAAAAACTGCCTTCGCTAAACCCGTCATGGCTAAACAGCGACCTTCAAAGGAGGCGCATTTCTCGGACTTTCGCTTTTTTCCTCGCCCGTTTGTTCAAAAAGCAAAGGTACATAATGTCTAATTAGTTAACAGAATGCTGTACAGTTTTAACAATAACTGAGTTCCAGAGCTAACCTTGTGTTAAACCAGAGGTAACCGGCTCTGTATCGTGACATAAGTCACGGCTCCCCCATGTGATGGGCACCAACCTTTGCATCAGAAAATCACCCTGTACATGAGACTATTTGGTTATCCGCGCCAAGAGCAAGGCATCTGTATTTCTGTTTTTCCGGTTACAGAGCTCCTACGACTGAGCAGGCTATTCCTGCTCGATGATTTGCATTGTTACAGTTTTTAAATTCAAGTAAAACCTGCATTAAATTAAGTTTAATTTATGTAGATCGCTCAATAGAAACCTATTTCAGGAAGCTATACAAATAGTAACCAGCAAAGCCTCCAGTAAATACGCCGATTTTGCTTTCTTCTTATGAGCACCAGTGTAAGTCATGCGGTGCCAGTGGGAGCACTTTATGTCTGAAAATCATCACACAAAATCTTTTCACAACATGAAGCACTTCATTCTTTTCGCGCTCACCGCGCTGAGCATCAGCGCCTTTGCTCAACCCATCGTAGGCTCGTACGAGCAGATCACAATCTCTGGGCCAGATGAGTACATCAACAGCCCGGAGGATGTAACCATCACCCGGGATCCGCAATCCAGCAAGAAAATCTGGATTTCGGGACTGTTTGCCCGGCAGCGTTTCTATGCTATTCTCGACACGCAGACAGAAGACGGTGCGGTGTACAACGTACCCAAGCAGAAAATTGGCAATTACCAGATCAACCTCGGTTGCCTGGTGTACGATAATGAAGACAACCGAGTGGTGATTTCGCTGAACAATAAGCAAGACTGCGCAGGTGTCAGTGGTCCCATTCATGTAACTACGGAAGAAGTCCGTGCTGGCAACGTTCGCGTCGGCAGCAACGGCAAAGTGAAAGCTGGAGGCGTAGAAGTCAACAACAAGCCCGGCGAGATCAAAGTGGATACGAAAGTCATGTTCGAGGGTATCCAGTACATTGGTGAAAAGAAGTCTCGGAGATAAAACTCCCGTGTAAAACCACCGATTTAAACCCTGAAGCGAAACTCGCTCATGCCTGGTATGGCAGCCGTTGAGGCTGCTGATAAGGGTATGTTGTTTGCAACAATCATGTCATTAACAAATCAACCACTTATTTCATCATCATGAAAAATTTTGCAGTTTTCTTCTTAGCCCTGTCTCTGGTTGCTGTTGCTTCTTCTTGCAAGAAAGACGAGGTATGTTTCGTTGACGCTATGTCTGGCACTTATGTGGGTGATCTGGTGGACGGCGTTGTAGTAACCAACTCCGGTCGTGTGTCGGTTCGCAAAAACAGCTGCGGCGATCTGACCATTCAGCTGGTTTCGCCTGGCAGCAAAACGTTCACCGTCAATACGATCCTGACCGGTTCTTCTACTTCTACTTCAGGCTCTTACACGGGTCGGACGAGCACCAACGAACCGGTAACCATTGACTACAATAACAGGGGCGGTAGCGAAACGATAGACATCACTGTAGGTAGTAACTTCACGTTCTCTGGTGTGAAACAGTAAAACAGCCAGAATTATTCCTGTTTCCGTTTTGTAAACACAGTGGCGGATGACTGCTATGGGTCGTTCGCCACTTGTTCTTTTGGCCTGTAGAGGATATACGGTTACTTGGACGAGTGTGCGCTAATCATCTCCCCATACCAAGGCGTAGTATTCATCGCGGTAGTCTTCTTTTTTCATTTCTAAGAGGTCTAACAGTGTTGCTCCATAGAGATCATTCAGACCCTCGGCATTTTGTGCATAGCGTAACTCAATAAAGCCCTGCAGAATTTGTTCTTTACGCCATTGGTATGTGTTTTCCATACGCTGGAGAATGTGCTGACAGGCCTCATAGTGGTCGTCAAGGCATCCGGTGGGGACAGTAGCGTGCTTAAAAGCCTTCCGATTGCGTGCAATCATGCGTGCCTCCTCTATAATGAAGTAGGCCGTATGTGCCCATGTATTATCGGGTGACAGTAAGTAACTGTACAAAACGAGCTGCAGGTCTTCGCCGTTTCGGATCTGGTCTCGGCGTTTCGTCAGTCCGCTCCATTTCAGGTCCACGATAGCCCACTCATTGTCGGAGCGTTGCAGCACTAAGTCGGCGCGGCCGTTCAGCGGGCAATTGCAAAAGAGACCTTCCAATGGGACTTCAGTACCATAGATACTCCAGCCGTCGGTTCGGAGGGTTTGTATGAGGCTCCAGGCGGCTATCTGTACGCGAGAGATTAAGTACTGTCGCTCAGGTTCACGGCCATAGAGCAGCAAAGTGGCGCCCTCCTTAGCCAGTAAGGCTGGCGCTTTTTGGCGTACCCAGTCTATTACTGTTTGTTTTTCCCACTGTAAACAATCCGGCTCGCGCAAGAGAAACTCGAAAAAGCGGTGGGCTAATTTGCCCAGTAGCAGCTGATCGCGTGCAATACTGAGCAGGCTACCGGGGTAAAAGCGCATTTTATGACGGAAAAACCACCGATGTGGGAAATACAGTAACTGCTCCAGTTCCGTGGGGGTGCGGCATACTGGCTCGCCTAAACGCTCGGGATGAGCTACCTTCAAATGGAGGCCCGACTGCGGTAAGGGCTGAAGGGTTGCCTTCTCCTGAACGGGCCACTCTCCTACCCTACTCTCCAGGGTTTCGGTGTCTAGAGGTATTATCAGGCTTTCGTAGTTCTCAAAAATGTTTTCCAAATTATTGGTTAACAATGACTTTTGCGATTCCTGGCCACTGATTTGTTCTGGGAGCAAGAGCACAACCTTTCGGGTGGTTTGCAGGATGGGGCGCTTTAGAAAAAACAGATGTCGCTGAGTTCGGAGGTCAGGGCTGGAGAGTTCTACCGAGCGCTGCATCAACCACTGACGCTCCTCCGTACGCCAACGGTCGGGTGGCGGTACGAGCAGGTCGTTGGCGCAGTTCCACCAGCAGAGCGCTTCGACCGGTGCTGCTACAGCACCAGGACTCTGCACGAAGGGCAATGCTCCCACCTGCGTGGCATGGAGGGCCAGCGGCGCCGGCTCATGGATGGTACGCACAATGCGTTCCAGCTCTAAGCGAGATATCCGAGCGTCGGGTTGTACTATCAGTACGTCGCGCACGCGGCGCGCCTGTTCGGCCAGCACCAGCAGGCTGGACTGTGGCGCGTAGGTGGCATGTTCAAGGGCCCACCGATACAGATAGTCGTAAATTTCCGCAGCGTCCGCTGTAGGCGCTGCACCGTCGGCCGGGTAGCGCTTGCGGAAGAACCAGAAATCGTAATGCTGGCGGGCCGAAGGAGGCGTTGTGGGTTTTTCTAAGTATTCGTTCACGGCGGCAAACCACGTATCGCTGAATAGCCCCGGCTTGTCGGCCAGCACGCGCGCGATTTCTAAGGCCAGGCCATCATCGAAGGGCTTGAGCGGCAGCGTGAGAAACTCCATGATCTTGAACACATCAGCAGGCTCCCACAGAAAGGCTGCGGCCAGTTTGAGTGTTTGCAGCGACGGGCGCGCCAGCGAAGCCGACGGGACGCCCAGAGCCGGAAGCCCCTGCTGCAGCAAAGCCTGCTCCAACAAGTTTCCTTCACCCGACAGTACTAACAGTGGGCGGAAATCGGTCGCCTTAGCCAGCCAGCCGGCCACAAAAAGCGCTGCATCGCTATCGCGGCGCATCTGGAGCAAGCGCACCGAGCCATCGCCAGCCGCGGGTCTGGAGACCGAGGAAAGCCCGCACAGATGCGCCTGCCAATGCGCCAGGTCGGTGCCTTCAGCGGCCACGGGTGCGGTGGTCAGGCGGACGTCCACTTCTACGCCCCAACGGCGTAACAGCCCTGTCAGGCGCTTTATGTGAGGTAGCCATAGTTCTCCAGGCTCATGCAGCGATAAGCGCTCTAAAGCCACCGGACGCGCCTGCAGCCACATCAGCACTCGCGCCCAGCGATCGGCTGCGCCCAAAATGCGCCCATCGAAAGCCAATGCCTGTATCTTGGCCCGAAACAGCGGCTCCACGCGCGCCAGATCGGTCAGTCGCGGCGGTGCAGTGGTGTCCGCCGCAAAATCCCAGCCGCTCAGCAGCAACTCATCGCGCCAGCCCAGCAGCACTTCGGCCACAGCCCACGGATCGGCCTCGAAAGAGGCGCTGTAGAAGGGCAGCGTTCCGTTGGTTTCCGAAAGCGACTCCAACAGCGCCTGGCGATAAAATTCGATGCGCAGGTAGTCGGTGTTTTGCTGCTCTACCTGAAGGCCCAATTGGGCCTCTAACCAGCTTAACAGACCACCTCCTCCGGCATAGATTACGCCTTCCTGTACGGGGGACGAAATGCGGAAGACTTCGCCGTCGAAATGCTCGCAGTAATGGATGTGCATGGAAAATGATCCGTTGGATTTGGCGTCTAATGTCGGGCAAAAAAGGTTTTCCAGGCTTCGGGCAGGAAGGTTACGAGGTCGCCTGCGATGAGGCCGGGCTGGGTGTGTTGGGCGGCGGCCAGGTCGCCGGCTAGACCGTGTAAATAGACGCCCAGCAGACTGGTTTCAAAGGGCGAATAGCCCTGGGCCAGCAGGCCGGTGAGCAGGCCGGTGAGCACATCACCACTACCGCCGGTGGCCATACCGGGGTTGCCTGTGCTGTTGAACCAGCAGACGCCGTCGGGGCAGGCGATGCAGGTGTAAGCACCTTTGAGAATGAGGTAAACGCCCAATTCCTGCGCTTTGGCGCGTTGCAGGGCGTTGCGCTCGAAGCTGTTGGGCGTAGGGCCAAAAAGCCGTTCGAACTCTTTAGGGTGTGGCGTCAGGATGGAGGCCGGGGGCAGGTATTGGAGCCACTCTTTGCGCTGAGCCAGGATGTTGAGCGCGTCGGCGTCGAGCACCAAAGGCACATGTGCCTTCTGGAGCAAGCGTTTTAGGGCCTGAGCGGTGGAAGCCGCCTGACCGATGCCACAGCCAACGCCAATAGCCGAATAAGACCCTATTTCGGGCACGGCTACCCAGTGGTCGCTGTCCAGGCCCGTGTCGCACATGGCCTCCGGAGCGCCCAACTGCAGGATTTCGTAGCCGCTGGCGGGCACGTGCGTCGTCAGCAGCCCTACACCCGAACGCAGACAGGCACGCGCCGCCAACAACGCCGCACCCATGCTGCCCTTGCGCCCACAAATGAGCAGAGCGTGGCCATAGGTCCCTTTGTGCGAAAACCGATGCCTGGGTTTCACTATCCGAGCCACATCGCGCGCCGTCAAATAGTTATCCGCAGCCTCGCGCCCTTCCCAAAAACCGGGGTGTAGCCCAATGCTGCCGAACGACCACTCTCCTACCCTGTCGGCATTCTCCGGAAAAAAGAACGCTTTGCGCGGCGTTTCAAAACAAAAAGTCCTGTTCACATGAACGCACGGCCCTGTGGTCGGCTGGTCGGCAAACAGCCCACTGGGCAAATCAAGGGCGACTTTTTCGTTTGGAAGGCGATTGAGCCATTCCACCATGGCAGCCCACAGACCTTCCAGAGGGCGCGTCAGCCCAGTGCCAAACAACGCATCCACCACAATAGCGCGGGCGCCGGGTGCTTGTGCTTCGGAGGGATCTTTCAGCCACATCACTGGCACATTACCGTACATAGGCAGGCGCCGAATTTGCTCCAGAAAATCGGCACTGTGCCGGCTACCGAAGTTACACACACTCAAGGCCACCTCATAGCCGCGCTGGTGCAGCAGCCGAGCCGTTGCCACGCCGTCGCCGCCGTTGTTGCCTGTGCCAGCAAAAATGTGTACCAAACGTTGAAGGTCAGGGTATTGCCCGGCAAACCAGGTGGCAAAAACACCTGCCGCTCGTTCCATCAGGTCAATGGAAGAGATGGGTTCGCGCTCAATGGTATAGGCGTCCCAGGCGCGTATCTGTTCGGTCGTTGGTATTCGCATCTGCTAAGGCGCGTTTTTTGCCGTGAAGAGCCGAGACGGATGGAAAATGAAGCGGATTGCAAAGGCATTTAAAAGGAAACACAAGAAGCCTGAGGTGGACGTCTGGGCAAAGGTAATGAAGCCTTTCGGTTTCCGGTAAAGGCTAAAGGTAAAACTCGAGGCATAGCTTTCTTCCTCGTAAGGCCCAAACGTTGTTTAGCCGAGAAAAGCTCAGATGCGACATCTCCCACCGGGAGGTGTCGCCTCAAATTCGTATATGCTTTACAGGGTGTTTCCACGCACTTTTGCTCCATGAAAGACGCGCTTTTTTCTGACCTGAAAGTGGTGGAATTTGCCTCTGTGCTGGCCGGCCCGGCCGTGGGGATGTTTTTCGCCGAGCTGGGCGCCGAGGTGGTCAAAATTGAAAACAAGACTACCGGCGGCGACATTACGCGGGGCTGGAAGTTGCCCGGCGAAGACCCGGCTTCGCCCGTTTCTGCGTACTTTTGTAGCGTAAATTGGGGCAAACAGCATCTCTTTTTAGACCTGAATGACCCGAACGACCGGAGCGTAGCGCTGCAGTACGCGGATGCAGCCGATGTGGTGATTGTCAACTTCAAGCCCTCATCGGCGCGGCGTTTAGGTCTGGATGCCGCCGCCTTGCGAGCGCGCAACCCGCGACTGATTTATGCTCAAATTTCGGGCTGGGCCGATCCGGAAGACGAGCGTCCGGCTTTCGACGTGGTGCTGCAGGCCGAGGCGGGCTTTTTGCACATGACCGGCGAACCCGACCGCCCGCCGGTCAAGATGCCAGTGGCACTCATAGACCTGCTGGCCGCACATCAGCTGAAGGAAGGCATCCTGGTCGCTCTGTGGCAACGCGAGCGCACGGGACGGGGCGGTGATGTGTCGGTTTCCCTGTATGAAAGCGCCGTGGCCTCTCTGGCGAACCAGGCAACCAACTGGCTGATGGCGGGCTGGGCGCCGCAACGCATGGGCACGCAACACCCCAACATCGCCCCTTACGGCGACCTGTACACCTGCGCCGACGGCAAACAACTGCTACTGGCCGTAGGCACCGAACGCCAGTTTGAATGCCTGTGCCGCTGCCTATCGGCCCCTCATTTGTTAGAAAATTCAGAATTTCAAACCAATGCCGCTCGGGTGCAGCACCGACAGGCTCTCAACAAAGCACTGCAAACCATTTTTTCCCAAAAAAACCTCGATGACTGGCTGGAGATCTTGCGCCTCAAGGGCGTGCCCTGCGCCCGGATAAGCGACATGCCCGCCGTATTCGCACAGCCCGAAGCCCAGGCGTTGGTACTGGAAGAACCCGCCCCCAATGGAAGCCCTACCCGGCGGGTGCGCACGGCAATTTTTCGGATGAAGCCCGGGTGAACACACTACCTTTGTCAGCCGTTTCGGCATCGCTAACGGCCCTTTAAGGCCAGCGAGTCATGTGCACATCGTATGGAAAA
Source organism: uncultured Saprospiraceae bacterium (assembly GCA_964646615.1). GTDB lineage: Bacteria > Bacteroidota > Bacteroidia > Chitinophagales > Saprospiraceae > M3007. The sequence continues at coordinate 3,271 of CAZYEV010000057.1, read as the reverse complement.
AGAAAAAATCATCGAAGCCCTTCGACAAGTGCGTGATCCGCGCACAGGACAGGACATCGTCGCCTCCGGCATGTTACAAGAAGTCAGCGTAGAAGGCCACCACGTCAATTGCACGCTGGCAGTACCCTCGCTGCAAACGCCCGGTAAGGCCGAAATCAACTTCGCCTGCGTAGGCGCCATTGCCCAGATATATCCGGAAGCGGATGTCAACGTACACTTTGTTGTGCGTACACCCGCCAGCCAGCAGGTTGCCAGCCCAACGCCGCAAATTAAAAACATCATCGCCGTAGCCTCCGGCAAAGGCGGCGTTGGCAAGAGCACAGTAGCCGTCAACTTAGCTTTAGGGCTGCAACAATTGGGTGCCCGGGTTGGCTTAATGGATGCCGACCTGTACGGGCCAAGCCTGCCCACTATGTTGGGCTTAGTGGGGCAGCGCCCCAAGGTGCAGGAACTCCACGGACAAATGAAAATGGTGCCGCTGCTGGCCTACGGCATGCCAACCATCAGCATTGGCAACATCATTGAACCGGAACAAGCCATCGTCCTCCGCGGCCCCCGACTGGCGGCCATCGTCAAGCAGTTCTTCAACGACGTGCTCTGGAACGAACTGGACTTCCTCATCGTGGACCTGCCCCCCGGCACCGGCGATATACAACTGACGCTGGTGCAAACCGTACCCGTTACAGGAGCTATCATCGTAACCACGCCCCAAGACGTTGCCGTGGCCGATGCCATCAAGGCCATGAACATGTTCCTGCTGCCGCAAATCAACGTGCCCATCCTGGGCGTCGTGGAAAACATGGCCTGGTTCACACCAGCGGAACTGCCCCAAAACAAGTACTACATCTTTGGACAGGGCGGCGGCAAAAAACTGGCATTGGCCAGCCGCTCCGTCCTCTTGGGGCAAATACCGCTGGTGCAAAGCGTCCGCGAAGGCGGCGACACAGGTAAGCCAGCGGTGCTGGAGCAAGGCAATCCGGTAGCCCAGGCCTTCCTGGAGGTCGCCCAAAACACCCTGCGACAGGTGGCCATCCGCAACGAAATGCTCGAGCCCACGCGCGTGGTGCAACTGGGAGAGGCGTGAACGCTCTCTGCGACATTTAACAAGCCTGCATTTGACGCCAAAAACCTGGACTTCAGGCACTTATGATGCCTGTGGCATACCCTTGGCCATGCTACTGTTTGAGATGAGTATCTGCGAAAAATGTCGTCAATTAGCAAAACGGCATCTTTTGTCAGAATTAAGTGGTTGTTTTTCGTAAAAAGGTTAAACCGCAAGAAGCGATATTTGTTAATCAAAACAGCAGTGCCTTAGCATAGGTACGCCAAAGATCGGTGTAAATTCGCAATTATCTAAAAACAAAAAATTAAATAATGAAAAAAACTAAAACAAGACAAGAAGTAGCCGAGGAGTACGGCATCTACCGAAAAACGCTTGCTCGCCGCATCGAAGTGGCAGGTGTCCAACTCTCTCAGCCCAGAGGCGTTTTGCTCACGCTCGACTTGGTGAAAATATATCGGGCACTCGGCCTGCCGCAAAACATGTCCCCGGGAGAACGCGCCCTGTGGCTCGAGGAAATCAGGCTCTACGCCGCATCTACCCCTCTTGAAACGCCCCAAAATGACGCACGAAGCCACATGATTGCCCACAAGGTTTGAGTATTCTTTGCGTAGATTTGCACCATCGAAAAGGTGCAGCACCCTTTGACATGTCAACGTGTCCGGTAATTTGAAAATGAAATGTCTATGGAAAATTTTCCCTGTCTCCCACCTTGAGCATTGGATGTTCGTGCTCTCGCAGTACATGAGGGCGTACGTAACTACTTATACGCCATTCTCAGCTAACTAAACAGCGCAAGGCGTATCCTGCTTAGTCGTCTGTTGCGACTAAGTAGAGTTGGCGGAAATTGTAGGAAGGCCGCACTGAACAGACGCCGCGAACAGAGCGCCCACACAGACGCCTGACGACCGAACAGACCGAGACAGAGCGCGACGACCTGGCACTCCACCCGTACACCACCGACTGAGCAGACGCGACACCCGCGACCACCGACGCACCAGCAGACGACGCACCACGGACAGGCTACCGACACGCCACAGCCACGACAACACTGGACACCACCACCCGCCACCGCCATCCACCGCACAGGCCAGGCAGGGCACCCACGGTAGGCGGACAGTAGGCGGGAGCACCACAGATGCCACGACGACCACTTCGCGAGACAAAACCCAAGAGGCTGATGATGAGAGCGTTGTTCATTGACTTGTTTTTGTGCTTTGCCCTTGAGCGCCGCGGTGCTATGCGCGGATGTGTTGTGCCTTGCTTTTGGCGCTGCCCGGGATCGGGTTGGCTCGTAGCCTATTGGTCGAGGCCTAACGTATTGATTGCGAAGGTGCTGGGCTTGTCGGGTTGTTCCCGGCCCTCTTCAGGTGCTTCGCTCTGGCGTATTGCGGTGCTATGCGCGGATGATTTGAGCCCTGCTCCGGGTGCCGTCCGGGAGAGCGGAGTAGTTTTTTGTCGCCGGTTAGCGAAAAAAAAGTGTGCCTGAGGTCTTGCATTTTTGGCTGGGTTGCCGCACTTTTGTGGCTGTTATGAGGGTAAGAAGCACGATTGTTCCGCCAACTACACTTTCCCTTCCATACTTCCTACGCGGTCGTACGGTCGTGAAAGTGGGCGTTGGCGGAAATTATCTGAAATCACAGAACATGCACTGCTCGAACGGATATAAGGCTCTGTACTTTCACGCGACGCTGCGGCCGGGCGTTGGGTTGAGGTCGGGCAAAGAGGAAGCATCTTTTGCACATGTGAGCGGGCATTACGATGTGGTTTCGATAAGGACTGCCGGCGGTGGTTTGTGTGTTTCTGGCCGCTTTGGAATTTTGAGAAATGCACCCGCGGATGCCGAAAAGCGGGGATAGAGTAGGTACCGATATTATAATTTTTTACCCATGAAAAAGATCTTATTGAAGAATTTATTCTTCCTCATTTTTGTTACCATTTTGATTAACCCAGCATTCACCCAAATAGAGTCAGATACTACGGAGACGTTTGAAGAGAAGCCTTATTCTGAATGGTTTTTGTCGTTGATGGAGGATACGTGCGACTATCCGGTGCTTTTGCTTTCACCTGTTATTCATTATACCTCTGGCCCTCGGGCCTATGTAGAGTTTTCGGATTTTGTAGCAAGTATTCGCGTTCGGGAACAGGGTACGTTAACATTTTCAACTTTAGAAATTATAGGTACGTGCATTTTTTTAGGAACGATCCTTT
>CAZYEV010000056.1:0-55645 GCA_964646615.1 uncultured Saprospiraceae bacterium | reverse complement strand
CATAGTGGGATGGTGGGGGTGAAGATCTTGCGTCCCTGGCGGATGTCGCAGTACCGAACGCTGCGCAGATCGTTGGCCTACTGACGGCGGACGCGTCGTCACAGGCCGGTGGTTTTGTGTTAGATGAGGATGCAGACTCGTACGGGTTCAGCCTGATTGCTATGGCAGGTATAAACGGTGGCGGAGTAATACTGGAGCATGTCTTCGCTGATGAAGCGATCGGGAGAAAATTTCGGGGTGCTGAGGTTGAGATGGGCCCGAATTTCTGGCGGCAGGAAGGTTTCGACAAAGGGGACTCCTACGGCTTCCATTTTGAGTGCGGCCTTGGCGAAGTGGTCGTTGGGGTTGTAGCGCAGGGGAGATTTTTGTTTCGCCATGAAAATTCGGGTAAAAAGTGGAAGGAACAGGCAAAGAAACAAAAAAATACACTGCCTGCTGTGCCTGATTCGGCCTACGTCTGGAGCGGTGGGCAGGCGTTGCTCCAGGCATGTTCATTTTGACCGGCCAAAAGCCCATGAAAACCCTTTGCAAATCTCCTTTTCTTTGCCCGGTGCAATAGCCCTGCACCGTATTTGGCCCGTCATGAACACCCTTTTCAACGAAGATTGCATCAGCGGCATGGCGCGACATCTGCCCGATGCCTGCGTGGATCTGGTCATCACTGACCCACCTTTTGGGATTGATTTTAAGGCCCGAAAGGGGAATTACAACCGCAAAGACGGGCATGTGTTGGAGGGGTACAACGAAGTACAAGGGGGCGACTATCTGGCTTTCACCCGTGCGTGGCTGGCTCAGGTGCGCCGGGTCCTCAAGCCCGAGGGCAGTCTTTATGTGTTTTCGGGCTGGAACTACCTCAAAGACCTGCTCATTGCCTTAGACGAGCTGCAGTTTACGCTCGTCAATCACCTTATCTGGAAGTACCAGTTTGGCGTCGTTACCAAGCGCAAATACGTAACGGCGCATTACCACATCCTGTATGCCTGTATAGACGATAGAAGGCGCAAGTTTTTTCCCTACGCACGTTTCAGCCCTGAGGCACGCGAGCCCGACGGCGGCAGCGCGCATTACCGCGACAAGGAGGACGTGTGGAACATCTCGCGCGAGTACTGGACGGGCGATGTGAAAACACCCACCAAGTTGCCGGCCGAAATCATTCGCAAAATACTGGCTTACAGCAGCGAACCGGGCGACTTGGTGCTCGACCCTTTCCTCGGTTCCGGACAGGTGGCCGTGGTAAGCCGACAGGAGGGCCGGCGTTATGTGGGCTTTGAAATCGTACCCGAATACTTTGCCTTTGCGCAGCGGCGGCTTTCGGAGGGGGCTTATCGGTTGAAGGCAGAAGAATAAATAGGAACGCTACAGCGATACTTCCTTTCGGGAAGGGGAGTTATGACTCGCCCTCAGGGTGCCAGCAAGATCTCGCCCGAACGGCGCTCGCGCTGGCGCCCCTGTGGGGTTTCGGTCTCCCATTCGGCGTACCATACATAGATGCCCGGTGGAGCCAGACGGCCACGCCATTGGCCTGTCCAGGGTGTTTCTGGGTCATTGGTCTGGAAGACGAGGCTTCCCCAGCGGTCAAAAATGCCGAGGCGGAAGGATTGCCAGGAGCAGGGAAAGAACAGGCGCCAGCTGTCGTTGAGGCCGCTGCCGTCGGGACGGAAGGCGTTGGGAGCGTAGAAGGTGCACGTTTCGCATTCGAGGAAGGTTACCGTGAGGGTATCGGAGAAGGTGCAGTGGAGGGTGCGGCCTTCGAGTGCATACCGCCCTGAGGTGCCGACGTCGAGGAAAGGCGCCCGGCTGCCCGTATTCCATTGCCATTGGCTCAGGTAACCAGGCACCTCCAGGCGCAGCGTTTCGCCGCGGCAGAGGGATGTATCCGGGCCTAAGGAAAAACCAGCCTCTACCTGCACGCTGACAGTGGCCGTGTCTGCTGGGCAGCTGGCCGGAGCAGGAGCGATGTATCGGTAAGCACCTGGAGTGTTTATGGCAGGGTCAAAGCGGCCATTCGTCAGAGCAGGTATCCAGCGGCCGCCGGGCGTAGGCGAGCCACGCAGGACGCGAAAGAGGTCAATGGCTGCTCCGCCAGCACACAAAGTAGTATCGGCCGAGAGACCTGCGCTGCCGCGCTGCGCCAGATAGAGATAGGCATAGCGCACGCCCAGAGATCCACATTCGCCATACGCCTGCACAGCAACCAATCGCTCGCCGCCGGTGGGTGCCATTCCGTTATGCTGGTAACGAATTTGCCGCAACGTCTGAGCAAAGTCTGCAGGGCTGGCGCCTCCAGTGTTAACGATGGTCAGCCAGGCAGGGCCGTTTGGCACAAGCAAAAGTGTGCCGGGCAATGTACCAATGGCTTCCAGGCGCTCCTGGCCGGCATCTTTGACCAACAGCAGGCGCAGGGTGATGGAGTCTAAAGGCCTGTCGAAGGCAACCAGTACATCTGTGTCGGCTACGGGTAGGGCGTACGGTGGTGCACACAGCGTGTCGGCGGCGAAACCGTCATCGCTGACACCCGAGCTGTTATCGGCGTCAAGGTCGAGCGTAAAGGTATCTTCGAGCACGACGTTGTCTAAGCCACCAAAGTCGGGGCCGGTGAAGTATTCACCGCGGATGCGCAGGGCGGTGATATTGGCCAGCACGGCCCGAAATTCGGTCTGGGTAGGCGCCGGGCCGTTGAGGTTGCTGAGCCGCCAGCCGGCATCTTCCCGCAGGAGCGCCTCAAAGGGCGTCCAGATTTTTTGCGGGCTGTATGCGAAGTCGTAGGTGAGCGTCAGCCCGCCGCCGATGAGCACGACATCGGGGCGGCCGCCAATAGGACTGATTTGCGAGGTATCGCTGGCGTATTGGTCCCAACGCAGGTAGCGCCCGTAAGCGCCGCACTTATTGCCGCGAAATCGAGGCGGTGCTGAGAAGTACCATAAATCGCCTGTGGCTGCGTCGGTTACGCGGATGTGGCCGTCGGGGTTGCCGCCTGTGGGTATCCAGGTGGCCACACTGTTGGCCGGGTCACCTACGGCCCCCCAGCCTTCGTTGTCGGCATCGAACGTGCTGCGCTGGGCAAAGGCTGACGACCCGCTCAAGAGCACAATGGCAAGTGCAGTAGCATAAAAGGTATCGGTGCAGAAACGCATGATGAACTCAGAAAAAACCGCCAAGGCGTACAAAGTTCAAATGCCGTCCTATTTTTGCCGCGTATCTTTTACTCATTCATCATCGCTAAATCCGATACTATCAGTGCAAACGGACGACTCAAAGACAGCGCAGTGGTTGCGAATGATTCGCCAAACCCTCACCCCCACAACCTTAATCCTCGCTATAGCCGCTTTTGGTTTGGCCGCTAATCTTGCCACCCGCGTTTCCCTTCAAGCTAGTAGTGCCGCTGCTGCATTGGCTGTTAGCAAAATGGAAGACGCCTCAGCCGCTCCTACAGAAAGCCGCTGGAATTTCCCTTTAGACCAACTACGCATTGAGGAGCATCTGCTCAAGCGCGGAGATGCGCTGGGTGCCATTTTGCAACAAAAAGGCTTTACACCGCAAGAGATAGCCGCCGTGGTCGAAAGCGCAAAAACCGTTTTTAGTATTCAGTCGTTGCGCATTGGCAAATCGCTGCACTTCCTGCACCGCCAGAAAGGCTCTGATGCCAGACCTATGTACATGGTGTATGAGCCTTCGCCCTACGAGTACGTGGTCTTTCATCTGGACGACCAGCCCTGTGCGGAGGTGGTGAAACGCCCGGTAACGGTAGAAACCTGCACATCAGTGGGCGAGATTAAAAGCAACCTCTGGCAAGCCCTTATGGAAAGTGGACTGAACGACCACGTGGCAGATGCCATGATTGACGTGCTCTCAGCTTCGGTGGACTTTTACCGCCAGAAGGTGGGCGACCGCTTTAAAGTACTCTACGAACGCGATGTAGTGGAAGGGCAGCCGGTAGGCTCCGGCAAAATCCTGGCTGCCGCGTATGAGCGAGATGGCAAGCCCTACTACGCTTTTCGGTTCCAGCGGGAGGATGGTAAGACTGAGTACTACGACTACGACGGACGCCCTGCCCGAAAGGCATTTTTAAAAGCGCCAGTGAAGTACAGCCGCATTTCCAGCCGCTTCAGCATGAACCGCCTGCACCCGATCCTGGGCTACAATCGCCCGCATTTTGGCACCGACTACGCCGCACCGCACGGCACCCCCATTATCGCAGTGGCTGACGGCGTCGTTACGGAAGCCACTCAACGCGGCGGTAATGGCAAGTACGTGCGCATTCGGCACGACAAGGTCTATGAAACCCAATACCTGCACATGAGTGGCTTTGCTGCCGGCATTCGCCCGGGCGCGCGCGTAGTGCAGGGGCAAACGATTGGCTATGTGGGCTCCACGGGTCTGGCTACCGGCCCGCACGTGTGCTTCCGCTTCTGGAAAAACGGCCAGCAGGTAGATCACCTTCGCCTCAACCTGCCACAACCTGAGCCTATTTCCGGCCCACTGTTGGAGGCCTTCAAAGCAGAAAGAGATCGCCTACTCGAGCAGCTTAATGCAATACCCGACGAGGCTACACCAGAGACCATCCACCCTACGCCAGCCCCATAAATGGGAGGAATGAAGCGGCTTTCCGATACTTCCGGCCAGCGTAACATTGCTTTAATAATTTGGTAATGCACGCTTTCGGGCCGTGCATCGCAACGGTCGGAAGTTTGTAGGCAACAATGCTAAAGCTGCCTGCATGCTGCCGCCTCTTCCGCCCGATCCTTTTGTGCCTCTTCGAGGCGAACGCCTTCTTTTGGAGCCGCTGTGCGCGGAGCATTTTCCGACGCTGATTGCTTTGGGAAGCGATCCGCGCATTTGGGAGCATTTCCCAGAGAGCCGCGCCGATGTAGCCTATCATTGGGAGCACCTGGAGGAAGCCGTCGTTCTGCGTGAGGCGCGTGTGCACCACCCTTATGTTATCCGCCTCTTAGATGACGGGCGCATAGCGGGCTTCACCCGTCTGCACAATTGGAATGTTGCCTGCCGGCGCGCAGAGACGGGTTCATGGCTACATCCCGACTTTTGGCGCAGCGGTATCAATGTGGAAAGCAAGTGGCTGCTGTTGCGCTATTGTTTTGACGATTTGCGCTTAGTGCGCGTTCAGTTTCGCACTTCGCCGCAAAACCAGCGTTCGCGCCAGGCTTTGGAAAAACTCGGCGCCACCTTTGAGGGTATTTTGCGCAACGACCGTATCCTACCCGAAGGGCGATGTCGCGACACCGCTCTGTACAGCATCATCCTCGACGAATGGCCACGGGTGCAAGAGCATCTTCTCCACCGCATGCGGCGTTATCAGCATCCTGGCCCGGCAGCTGGAAAGGGCGGGGTGGCGGTTTCGGATATTTTTTGAGGCAGTTCCGAAGTGCTGGCTCTCAGTATCTTTCGGCCGCTATGATGACCCGCATTCCCGGTTTATTGTTGCGCCAAATTGTGTTATTGCTCCTGATAGCAGGGCTGGCAGCGGTTATTTTTTATACCCTGAGGTCTTACTTGCCAGCGTTGTTGGGCGCCTATACCTTGTATGTGCTGCTGTCGCCCGTGATGGTTTTCCTGGTGGAGAAAAAACGGTGGGCGCCCGTTGTCGCTGCTTTACTGCTCGTTCTTTTCTCGGGAGCAGTTTTAGCGTTAATTATTTACACGCTTGTTCAGCTGGTGCAGCAGCCGCTTTTGACGGCGCTTCAGCATTCGCCGGAAATTATTCACAACATTGAGCGCGTAGCCGAATACGTGCAACGCGAGTACAGTGTGGAGCTCATCACCCCGGAAAACATCCGAACCCTTACGGCCTGGGCGGGCAAACAGGCCAGCCTGTTGGTAACGGCCACCTTGGAAAGCGTCATCATGACGCTGCTGGTCGCCTTTATGCTCTACTTCATGCTGATGAACCGCACGCGCTTTGAGCAGGCTTTTTACAACTGGCTGCCTTTTAGCAAGAGTAACACCACCGAATTCAAGGAGCGGCTCAACGCCCTGGTATTCAGCAATGCGCTGGGTATTCCGTTTATGGGCATCACGCAAGGGCTGGCAGGGCTGCCTTTTTATTGGCTAATAGGCGTTCCGAATATCTGGATGTGGTTTGCCATCACCTGTATTTCAGGCATGCTGCCTATTGTAGGCGTTGCCCTGGCTTATGTGCCCATGTCGGCGCTGATGTTGGCCAATGGGGAACCCGTGCGAGCGGCAGCGCTTTTCCTGTACGGTTTTATTGTCATCGGGTCGGTGGACAACCTGGGGCGCATGTGGCTGCAGAAGCATCTGGGCGAAACGCATCCGCTCATTACCCTGTTTGGCGTCATCGCTGGCCTGCAGCTGTTTGGCTTCATCGGTTTCGTCTTCGGGCCTATTCTTATCGCGCTTTTCCTGCTCATTCTTCGCATCTATGGGCGCGAATTTGGCCGGCAACGACGCCACAGCCACCTGTGAACCATGGCTCAGAGCAAACAAAAAAGGCCCGCCGACGCGAGCCTTTGACGTTGGTCGGGATACCAGGATTCGAACCTGGGACCCCCTGCTCCCAAAGCAGGTGCGCTACCGGACTGCGCTACATCCCGAGCATGTGGTCTTGAAAAACAGGCAAAAGAAGCGGATGGGGCGGGATTCGAACCCGCGGTACGAGTTTACCCCGTACGACGGTTTAGCAAACCGTTGGTTTAAGCCACTCACCCACCCATCCGGACTTGTGGCTAAATGTGGGTGCAAAGGTACGCCGTTGTTTCGGGCACGACCAAATTTTGCCGCGTGTTTTTTGGCAGCCGGCTAAAACGCCTCAATGGGTCAGGCTCATTTTGACTTTTTTCTCGAGCTCCTCCACGTTGGCGCGGAAATCTGGGTCGGTATCCATCATGTCCTGAACGGTTCGGCACGAGTACAGGATGGTGCTGTGGTCGCGTCCGCCAAAGGCTTTGCCAATAGCTTTGAGCGAATGGTCGGTGAGCTGCTTGCACAGGTAGATAGCGATGTGGCGCGGCACCACGAGGCTACGCTTGCGCCCTTCTTCCGAGAGGCTCTTGACCGGCACGTTGAAGTGCTCGGCCACTAAATTTTGGATGGCTTCGATGGTGATGCCGCGGTTGGGCGATTTGACAAAATTGAGAATGGCGTTTTTCGCCAGTTCCAGGTCCACTTCGCGGTTCATGAACATGGACTGGGCCAGAAGGGTAACCATGATGCCCTCCAGGTCGCGCACATTGTCTTTGATGTTGTAACAGATGTACTCCAGGACGCTGGGGCTGGCCTTGACGCCGGCGCGCTCGAGTTTGGCTCCCAGTATGGCCATTCGCGTCTCTAAATCAGGGGCCTGCAAGTCCGCGCTCAGGCCCCAACGGAAACGAGAAATGAGGCGGTCTTCGATACCCTCCAGGTCGCGCGGTGCGCGGTCTGATGTCAGAATGATCTGGCGCCCGCTCTGGTGCAATTGATTGAACAAGAAGAAGAAGATTTCCTGTGTCTTTTGCTTGCCCGAAAGAAACTGGATATCGTCCATGATGAGCACGTCGAGCGCCTGGTAAAAGCTGACAAAAGCGTTGACGTCGTTTTTCTTGATGGCCTGGATAATCTGATTGGTGAATTCCTCCGCCGACACATACAGCACCAGTTTGTCGGGGTGCTGCTGCACGATTTGGTTGCCAATAGCCTGAGCCAGGTGGGTTTTTCCCAGACCCACGTCGCCGAAAATGAACAACGGATTGAAAGCCGTACCGCCGGGCTTTTTGGCTACGGCGAGGCCCGCATTGCGCGCCAGGCGATTGCAATCGCCTTCGATGAACGTATCAAAGGTATAGCTGGCATTGAGGTTAGACGCCACTTTATCGCGGCGAATGCCCGGAATGATGCGAGGATCTTTAATCTTCTCAATATCAAAGGTGCCCGGCACCATGGGCGGCTCCGAGTCTATTGCCGGCCCAGCTGACCCATTGCTCGTGGACGAGACGGCTTTCGGAGCAGTCCCGGCGTTTAGAATGCAATAACGCAGGCGCCCATCTTTGCCCAGCACCTGCAGAATGCTGGTACGCAGCACCTGGACAAAATTCTCCTCCAACCACTCGTAGAAGAGCTTGTTGGGTACCGCTATTGTCAGCACCGAATTCTCTAATTGTACGGGTTGGATGGGCTCGAACCACGTTTGATAACTCTGTGGAGGCACGCTTCGTTTGATGATGTGCAGACAGTTATCCCACACCACCTGGCAGTTATTCGTCATAGCCAAGATAGTTTTGTCACTCTGGAGTAATCCCCCAAATAGCGCTTACAAGAATCGCAACTGTCGGAATGGAGGACAAAGATTGAGGTTTCTGCGGGGAACTGGAAAAGCTTGAAAGCACTTTTCGACGAAAATTTTTTTCACCCCTCGCGGCCCTGTGGCCAGGTGTCTGACAATCAAGCGCATAGGCCTTAAGTCATCTCATCGGGCATCTTTTGCACGGTTATGTTCGGCAATTCGCCTCTTTTTGTTTTAAAAGCAGGATTTAAGGCCATTTTCGCAAAACAATCCTTCGTACAGTCTGAGGCTTAAGAACTTATGCGTTTTGACCGTATGGCAGAACCTCTGGCCGGAGATAGCCAGAACGTCTGAGGTAGGCAGGGCCAACCCTCGCGGGTGGAAAGGCAACTCAAATAACTGAGACGCAGGGGCTTAAAGGCCTCGTAAGAGCATTGTTTTTGAGGCGATAAACATAACCCTCGGGTTACCAGTTAGTTGTGTAGATTTGCCCAACCGGGGCTCCAGACGAGGCTTTTCAGTGGTTAGAACAGCATATTTTTTAGCCTTAAAGCGTGCTTAGTCCATGAATTGTACGGTGTTGGAGCCTCCGCCGTGTCCGTCGCCGGGTTTGGTTTAGAAAAACTGTCCTGCTTCGGTTCGTATTGCCACAATGGCTTGCTGCAGCGGTGTCATTTCGCCCTGTGCCTCGAGCATGGCGAAGAGGCGATTGACCAATGCGTCATCGGCAGCCTGAGGGTCGAGGCCCTCCGCGGCCTGGGTGATGAGCAGGATCGTTTGCTGGCGAGCTGCGGTGATAATGCGCCAGAGTGTATCGGAGACGAAGAGCTGTTGCGAAGTGTTGTGGTCAAATTCCTGGTTGATGGCTATCAGCAGCGCGTGGGTGAGCTGGGCCACCGTCATTCCGGGCATGCGCACCCGCAACAACGTGTTGGGAATGGACGCCCTATCGCACAGGAGCGTCAGGCGTTCGTAGGCCTGAAGGCGAAGCGGCAGCGTGATTTTCTGGGCGTCCTGCCGCAACAAAACGGCGTCCATGCGCTGGCGTTCCTCCAGCAGTAATTTAAGCATAAAATAAACGGTAAAGAAGACGACCAGCGAGGGTAAGGTCAATTTGAGGATTTCGAGGAATAAATCCATATTGTGCGAAGGAGTGTGGATGCTTAAAAAGGTGGGCAAAGGTATGCCAATGTCGGCCAGTACCCAAGTGGCAGAGATTTCCGGGAGCAAGCCGCGTGCCTCAGCAGGCGTTCTTTTTCTCCCATTTCCTGGGCCTTTCCTATGAATTAGCTGCTTTGGAGGTGTCGCCTTCTCGTACCTCGAAGACAAGACCTCCGGAGTGGTCTAAAGAGTCTTCGTGCCTTCGTGGTAAAAAAACCCATCAGAAGCGAAAACCCGGAGAGGGTACCTGCAATTCGCATCGCGTCGTTTAAACCCAAGCCTTGCTTAAGCGTCTTACACTACAAAATCTGCACGAGCCTGTGCCTGCGACCCGCCAAACCGTCTCGGATGAGCACATAATGAGCCTGTTGCGCTCCGAAGAAACCTTTGAGGAGGGCTTTCGCCTCCTCTTACGTGCTTACGGAGAACGGCTGTACTGGCACATCCGCCGGCTGGTGCTGACGCACGAAGACGCCGACGACGTTCTGCAGAATACGTTCATTAAAATTTACCGGGGCATCGAGGGTTTCGAGGGCAAGGCACAACTGTACACCTGGCTGTATCGCATTGCCACCAATGAGGCGCTGTCTTTCTTGGAAAGCCGCCGACGTCAGCTAACCGCTTCCATCGAAGATGGCGAAAACCCGCTGATCCAACGTTTGCACAGCGACCCTTACTTCGACGCCGAAGATTTGCAGCGCCGCCTGTATGAGGCGGTAGCACAACTGCCTGAAAAACAACGCGCTGTATTCAACCTCCGCTATTTTGAGGAAATGCCGTACGAAGAAATGTCGCGCATCTTCAACACCTCGGTAGGCGCCCTGAAAGCCTCCTTTCACCACGCCGTGAAAAAAGTGGAAACATACATTCGAGACCGCAACCTGCACTGATATTATGACCAGGGAAAAAGACAACCTGCACGACGAACTGGCCGAAACGGGTGCATCGCTGCTCACAAAAGATCTGCGGCAGCCCTTGCAAACGCCCGAAGGCTACTTCGAGCACCTGGAAGGCGCCATTTTTCAGCGCTTAGAGGCGGATAAGCTGCTCAGGCGCTCGCCCAAACGCCATAGGCCCATCTCCTGGCGCTTTGTGTTGCGCCTGGCCGCGGCGACAGCAGCGGTGCTGGCTTTGGTGTGGTTCGTCCGCAGTGCCTGGCCGCCGGTGGAAGCGCCCTCACCGCTACCCGCCCTGACGGCCGACGAAATTGAAACGTACCTTCAGGAAAACCCGGAGCTCATCGAGCCGGAGGCACTCAGCGCCGTGCTGCCCGAAGATTTTGGACACAATACCTCGCCCGACAGCCCGGGCGGCGAGACGTCGTGGGAACTGTTTCTGCGCGACCTTTCGCCGGAGGAGGTAGAACAATTAAACCCGTAAACACTGCTAAATCAGACATTTATGAAATACGCCCTTGTAAGCGCCCTGCTTTTATGCCTGGCCTTATCGGCGCAGGCGCAACCCGACCCGGAGCGGCGCGAGGAGCGCCTGCGCGCCTTTCGCGTGGCCGTCTTTACCGAAGTGCTCCGCCTGACGCCTGAGGAAGCCCAGGGCTTTTGGCCCATCTACAACGAATACTTAGAAAATCGGGAAAAGGCCTTAGAAGCCCTGCGCCCGCAAAAGCAATTAGATGCTATGAGCGACAGCGAGGTAGAAGAGGCCATCAAGCGCCATTTTGAAATACGCCAGCGCGAGCTCGACTTGGAAAAGGAACTATTCCAGAAGCTGCGGCGAGTGCTTCCGCCGCGCAAAATCGCGCGCATGCCGCTGGCCGAGCGTTCGTTCCGCGAGCGCTTAGTGGAGCGGCTCCAGGAAGGGCGCGAGCGTCGGCAGGAACGCCTGCAGCGGCGCAACTGACCGTCTGCCTGCCTGTTGGACAAAAGCAAGCGCCGAAGCGGCTACAGGGCTGCTTCGGCGCTCGTCGTATTTCATGCGGTATGCTCTGGGACAGCAGCCGCTCAGGGCGTTTGAATTTTGACGCGCTTGCCCGCGCCAGCCTCCCGCCAGATGGCCTTTTTGTTCTTTTTGGCCGGCTTGGTTTTTTCGGCCATAGCGATGGCGTTAACAGCATTGACCACACCGCCGCTGATGCACAGGTCGCTGAATTTGACCTTTTCGGTGCTGCCGGGCTTATAGACCTCGCCCTCTTGCTTTTCTACCGACTGCACGAGGATATCGCGCACCTGCGCGGCCGACAGCTCGGGGTAATAGGAGCGAATAATAGCCGCCACGCCGGCTGCCGAGGGCGAAGCCATCGAGGTGCCGCTAAAGGTAGCGTATTCGTTGTCGGGTACGGTGGATTTAATCTGGTAGCCCGGAGCGAACAGGTGCACGTTGCGTTTGCCGTAATTGGAGAACCCGGCCACACGGCGTTCGCCGCCTGCCCAGGAGAGGGCGCCTACTTCGAGCCAGTTGGGCGCTACGCGCTGCTTGCCAAAGAGGCCTTTGCGTTCCGGCTCTAAGTAGTTGGCGTTCGGGAAGTTGGGCCGCGTGTCGTTGTTCGAGGCGTCGTTGCCGGCAGCGTGCACGAGCAGCACGTCGTGTGCAGCGGCGTACTTGACGGCGTCGTCCACGTATTTTTTATCGGGGCTGTAGCCTTTGCCAAACGACATGTTGATGATGCTGGCGCCGTTGTCTACGGCATAGCGGATGGCATTGGCCACGTCTTTATCGCGTTCGTCGCCGTCGGGCACGCAGCGCACGGTCATGATGCGCACGTTGTCGGCGACGCCGTTGATGCCGATGCCGTTGTTGCGAATGGCGGCGATGATGCCGGCCACGTGGGTGCCGTGAGAGGCGTCGGGGCCGCGGTATTCGTTGTTGCCGTAGAAGCGATTGGTCAGGTCGTTGGGGTCGTCGCCCACCATGTAGCGCGGGTTATAGTCGGGGTTGAGGTTGTAGCGCAGCTGGTCGCCGGCGGCCTCTTCTTTTTGTTGAGCGATGTTGTCGGGCGTCAGACCGCGCGGAATGACGCGCTTGGCCAGCGCTACGGCTTCATCCAGTTCTTTATCCGAGCTGGTGTCCAGACCTTTGAGGTCTTCCTCGGTAAAGGAGGCTTTGCCCAGCGCTTTGGCGATCGTGGCAAAGGCCTTTTCCACGCGCTCAAATTGGGCGGCAATCTGGGCCTTCATGGACTCGGCCTTCTGGCGGGCTTCCTCGAAGTCTTCTTTGATTTTCAGGTAGTAGTCGTACTCTTTTTTGGCTTCGCCGTAGAGTTTTTTCGGGTCGGTGCCCTCAAATTTCTTGCTCAGGCGCACGTATTCGCGCGTCAGTTCGAGCGTCTCGTGGTGTACGTTCTGGCCGTCGGGACCGCCCAGAAAGTTCCAGCCGTGGATGTCGTCCACGTAGCCGTTGCCGTCGTCGTCAATGCCGTTGCCGGGAATTTCGCCCGGGTTGACCCACATGATGTCCTTGAGGTCTTCGTGCATGACATCTACGCCGGAGTCGAGCACGGCCACGATGATGGGTTTGCCCTGGCGGCCTTTGGCTTTGAGGGTAGCCAGGGCTTTGTCGGAACTGGTGCCCTGTACGTTGTCGGTGGCTTTGTCTAAGGTGAACCAGTTGTCAGGAGCCTTTGATTGGGCAGAAAGGAAAAGCGCCGGCAGGCAAAGCAGGGCCAGCAGGAGAATGCGCTTGGCGTTCATCATTGTTTGTCTTAAATTTTAATAGAAAAAAGTCTGAGTGGAGATTTCCGCGTGTTTTTGAGGCCACGCACGTTCTTTAAACCTTAATAAACGCCAAAGGTTAGCCTTTAGCGCCGAGCGTTTTTGGCCTTTAGACCAAAGGGGATTAGTAACCGGCTAAAGGCGGCGGGCACCCGTTTTTTGCTGCTTAGAGCCCTGAAATATGCAGCCGCCTGGAGCACCATTTCTGGTCCGCTGTTGGGTTTTAACGCAGATTTTACACCATTTTTGCGCTTCGATGGCGTACCCTTGTGCTCGTAAAGCAATTGGATAGCATGCGTGTTGATCTTTCTTACTTATCTCCTCAGGAAGCGCTGTCGGTCATTCAGTCGGGTCAGCGGGTGTACATTCATGGCGGTGCTTGCACACCCACTTCGATGCTTCGCCATCTGGCCGAACGGCGCCATGAGTTGCGTCATGTGGATCTGGTTTTCATCAGCCTTTACGGCGAGGTAGCCGTCGCCCAGCCCGAGTGTGCCGAAGCCTTTCATCTGAATGCCATGTTCGTTTCGGAGCCGGTGCGTCGGGCGGTCAACGAGGGGCACGGCGACTACATCCCGGTATTCCTGAGTGAGATACCGGAGTTATTTAAACAAGGGATTTTGGCAGTAGATGTAGCGATTGTACAGGTATCGCCGCCCGACCGCCACGGCTATTGCTCGCTGGGGCCGTCGGTGGATATTGCGCGCACTGCCGTAAATACGGCTAAGTGTGTCATTGCCCAGGTAAACCCACAGGTGCCGCGCACGCATGGCGATAGTCTCATTCATGCCTCGCGTTTCCACCGCGCGGTGTGGTTGGAGGAGCCGCTTCACGAGGCCTGCTTTGGCGCTCGGGTAGGCCCGGAGGAACGCCGCATCGGCGAACACATCGCTGGCCTCATCGAAGACCGCAGCACCCTGCAAATGGGCATTGGCGCTATACCCGACGCCGTGCTCAGCTGCCTGACCAATCACAAAGACCTCGGCGTGCACACGGAAATGTTCTCCGATGGCCTTATCCCACTCTTCGAGAGCGACGTCATCAACAACAAGTACAAAGCCGTACACCCTAACAAAACGGTAACGGGCTTTGCCGTTGGCTCGCGCGCGCTATACGACTACGTGGACGACAATCCGGCGTTTGTTTTTCTGGATATTGACTACGTCAATGAGCCGCACGTCATCCGCCGCAATCCGCGGGTAGTGGCTATCAATGCAGCCATTGAAGTGGATATTACGGGCCAGGTATGCGCCGACTCCATCGGCACCTGGCAATACTCGGGCGTAGGCGGCCAGATGGATTTCATGCGCGGCGCAGCCCTGAGCGAAGGCGGCAAACCCATCATTGCCCTCACGTCGCGCACGGCTAAGGGTGTGCCGCGCATCGTGCCTTACCTGAAGCCGGGCGCCGGCGTCGTTACTACGCGGGCGCATGTGCATTACGTAGTTACGGAGTACGGTGTCGCCTATTTATTTGGCAAAAACCTGCGCCAGCGCGCCCGTGCCCTTATCGAAATTGCGCACCCCGACGACCGCGAAATGCTCGAACGGACGTGCTTTGAACGCTTTCGGCATTTGTGAGCCACTCACCTGAGCATCCTTGAACTATGGGCAACAAACGGTTCTTTTCTCAAAAAGCAGTGCTCATTACCGGCAGCGGTAGCGGCATTGGCCGGGCTACTGCTTGGGCTTTTGGCGAGGCAGGCGCCTCGGTCATGCTCAATGGCCGCAATGAGGAAAAATTGCAACGCGCCTGCGAACAGCTGCGCCAGCTGGGCATCGAGGCCGACTACTGCGTGGCCGATGTGCAGCAGTACGACCAATGCCGGACGTTGGTGGAACGCACCCTGGAGCGCTTTGGCCGCTTAGACGTGGTGGTGGCCAATGCCAGCTCGAGCCAGCGCTCCGAATTTGTGCGCACCGACCCGAACATCTTTCGACATGTGCTGGACTCCAACATCCTGGCCCCGGCTTATACGGCCCATGCGGCGCTGCCGGCGCTGATGGAGACACGCGGCAGCCTCATTTTAGTAGGCTCGTTGGCCGGGCTGATTGGTTTGCCTACCAGCGCTGCCTATTCGGCGGGCAAGATGGCCCTGACGGCTTTTGCCCAAAGCCTCCGTACCGAAGTGGCCGCCGCAGGTGTGCATGTGGGCATTGCTTATGTGGGTTTCACTCGCAACGACCCCGAAAAGCGCGTGTTTGACTCGGAGGGTCGCCTGGCGCCTGTGGCCCCCCGCGAAGGACGTCTGCAACAAACTCAGGAGCAGGTGGCGCGCGCTTTCGTGCGCATGGCGCAGCGGCGTCAGCGGCGCGTGGTGCTGTCGCCCTTGGGCAAACTGCTGTGGACCCTCAACGCCATCAGCCCCACGCTGGCCGAGCAGGGGGTACGCTGGTCGTACCGGCGTTTTCCGCACATGTATCAGGGATAGGGCCAGAGCGGGAAAACTTCGCCTGCTCCGAAGGAGTCGCGTCCGCGCGGCAGTTCCAGGAAAGCGTTAGCGTTGTGCAGGTTGGCTAAGTCGCCGCTGCCGTGGCCGGGTTGCGGGTGTGCCCAGAGGATACCCTGGCGGTTCTCGGTCTTTACGGGCACAAACCACGTCAGGTCAGGTTTGAAGGTCAAAGGCTCGGCCAGAAACGCCCACGACGCCGGCGCTTCGGCGGCGCCACTGGCCCGGCGCACCCAGGGCAGCGCGTAGCGCACCGTGCACATGAAGGCCGAAACGGGATTGCCCGGCAAGGCAAACACCGCTCCGCCTTGCGGCGTCCGCGCGAAGAGGAAGGGCTTGCCCGGGCGTTGGGTAACCTTGTGAAAAAGCACCTCTGCTCCACCCTCGCGCAACACATCGGGTACCGCGTCGCGCTTGCCCGCCGAAACGCCGCCCGTGATGAACACCAGCGCGTGCTCGCGCAGGGCTGGCAACAACGCAGCCCGCAGCGCGTCCACGTCATCGGCGCAACGAAGCCGACGGCTCGACGCCACCCAGGGCTGCAGCAGGGCTTCTATCGCCCACGGGTTCGAGAGTCGTATTTGCCAGGGCAAAGGCGTATCCTCCACGTCGGCCAGCTCATCGCCCGTAGCCACGATGACGGCCGTAGGGCGGCGCGTAACGCGAACGCTGCTTTGGCCTACGGTGGCTAAAAGCGCCATTTGCGCCGGCCCTAACACGACGCCAGGCTCCAGCAAGACATCGCCTGCGCGACGGTCTTTGCCCTGGGCGTGCACGTTTTGGCCCGGGCGCACTTCCTTTGCCACCACAGTGGCCTGCCCCTCAGCCAGGGTTACCTGCTCATAGGGCACCACCGTATCGGCGCCCTCGGGCAACACCCCACCGGTAGCGACCTCCCAGCATACCTCCGGCCCACGCAATGGCTTCGGAGGTGCACCCGCTGCTATCTGTCCCTGAACCTCAAAGACCCGCCGCCCCGCCGCCCAGGCCGAATACGCTATGGCTATGCCATCCATCGAAACGCGCGCAAACGGCGGAAAATCGCGGTCGGCGCGCACTGGTTCGCGCAATACCCGCCCTGCTGTTGCGGCGAGGAGCACCTCTTCTATTTCCCAAAGGGCCGTAGAGGTCGCCAGTAATTCGTCTGCTTGTTGTACCGTAATCACAGCCACAGATAGCCGGCTAAATGCCTATTTTTGGCCGAAAAATATGGACACTTCCGAACTGCAGCGCATTCCACCGCTCAAAGGCCTCGTTCTGGCCGGCGGACGCTCCACGCGCATGGGACAGGACAAGGGCCTGATCCGCTGGCACCACCAGCCCCAGCGGCTGCATTTATTCCATCTGTTGGAGGCCGTGGGCATTCCAGCCTTTATCTCCTGCCGGCCGGAGCAGGCTGCCGAGCTAGCCGGCTATCCGCTCATTGTGGACCGCCTGCCCGACGCCGGCCCGTTAGGTGCGCTGTACTCGGCCTTTTGCCACGAGCCGGACACTGCCTGGCTGGCCATCGCCTGCGATATGCCGCTGATTGACGAGGAAGCCATCCGGCATTTAATCGCCCAACGGCGCCCCGACAGCGGCGGCACGGCCTACCGCGCTCCGGCCTTCGACGACGGCTCGCCCGACCCCCTGTTTGCTATCTGGGAACCCGCCGCCTTTGCCGTCATCCGCCAACGCATCGAGGCCGACCAGCGCTGCGCGCGCAAAGCCCTCCGCGCCGCCAGCGCCTGTATCATCGAAAACCCACGCCCGGAAGTGCTCCTCAACGCCAACACGCCGCAGGAAGCCGCGCAAATACAGGAGCGTTTGAGGGGGCAGAGATAATTGAGGCGGCATTTAACCTCTCCGGACGTATGCCCGTTTTTCCTATTGGCCGTCCTGCGGAAGAAAAGCCTGAAACACTAAAGCGAAAGGGACGAGCGCACAGGGAAAGCGTCCTTACTTTGCGGCATTAAAAACGACAAACTATGTGGCGAAATGGCTTCTTCTTGCTCCTGCTGGCGCTAATGGTTCGAGTACAGGCCCAACCTCAGGCCAGCGGAGCGTCTGCACCGCGTCCGGTGGTGATGGTACACGGTTTTCTGGCTTCTGGCGACACGTGGGCGCCGTTTTATGGCGACTTTGTGCGCGCCGGCTATCCTTCGGAGCGCCTTTACGCCTACGACTGGAACACGCTGAACCAGGCTGCCGACCACGTGCGGGCCTTGGACGAAGCCATTGACTCTGTGCTGGCGCGCACGGGTGCCCGTCAGGCCGACCTCATCGGGCACTCTGCCGGCGGCGGGCTGGCCTACCGATACTTAGCCGACTCCGCCCGAGCAGCCAAAATCGCTCGCTACGTGCACATCGGCAGCGCGCGCCAGAAGCAACCCGCCGGCCCCAACGGCCAGACGCCCACGCTCAACCTGTGGTCGGACGGCGACCGCGTAACCGCTGCTGGCGGCGGCGACATCGAAGGGGCGACCAACCGCATGTTGCCCGCCCTGGACCACTACCAGGTAGCCACACACCCCGACGCCTTCCGCGAAGTGTATCGCTTCCTCAACGACTCGATGCCCCGCCCGCGTCCTGCCGCCGCCAAAACGTCGGTACCCATCGGCGGGCGCGCTGTCTTTTTTGGGGACAACAAACCCGCCCCCGAAGCACGCATCGAACTCTTCTACACCGACGCCGCCACAGGCCAACGCCTCTCCGAGCAGCCGGCTGCCCAGACTCAGGCCGACGTTCAAGGGCGCTGGCGCCTCGAAAACGTGCGCACCCGCACACCTGTAGAGCTGGTACTGCGCGCCTCGGAAAGCGCCCGACCAGTGCACTATTTCTTCGCGGGCTTCGAGCAATCTAACCCGCTGGTTTACCTCCGCGCGTTGCCCACAGGCGGCAGCTTGGTAGGCATGTTGCTGGCCAGCCTGCCCGACACTTCGGCCCAAAGCACCCTCAGCATCTACCTCTCCCGCCAGGCCGCACAAGCGGGACGCGATACCCTGACCGTCAACGACTTAACCCTCTCCACCCTGACGCTGGCGCCGCCTGAAAAAACGGCCATTTCGTTCTTCCTCTTCGATGAAAACGGCAATGGCCACACGGACGGCACACCGCTCAACCGCTTTGCGCGGTTTCCGTTCCTGACCGGAGCCGACGTGTTCTTTTCGCCTGCCGACGGCCTGCCGGTGGAGATTTACTTCAACGGCCAGCGCCAGCGCGTGCGCAAGATACCTTCCGACCAGGGCGTGCAGGTCGTCGTGTTCTGACCTTTGCGAAGGCCTGGTTTTTTCACCGCCACAATAGGGCAAGGCAGCTCCGTCAGGGCTGCTGCCTCCCCTCCCATAGCAGACCGGCAAAAAAGGTGCGCCCGGCTGCTGGTTCAAAAAAGCGCCCACCGGCGGCATTGGGCCGCACGTTGTGGAAATAGGCGGCGTCCGTGGCGTTATCGGTGCCAACGAAGGCCTCTAAGACGTGTTGGCGCCCCGGGCGGCGGTAGCCCAGCCGGCCTTGCAACAGGGTTACGGGCGCTACGCGCGTCTGGTTGGCGTCGTCGGCAAAGTAGGCGCCGGCATAACGCGCCTGTGCGCGGGCAAACCAGCCGTATTCGGCTCCGTAGCGCACGTCGAGCATGCTCCAATGCCGTGGCAGGGCAGGCAGGCGGTTTCCGCTGAAGTCGCCGGCGGGGGTGCTGTAGCGGGTGTAGCGGAAGGTAGCGGATGTCCAGGTCAGTTCAATGGCGAGGTTAGGCATGGGCCGGGCAAGTAGCGTCAATTCAAGGCCGACGCGTTGGGTTTGGCCGGCATTGCGGTAGTAGAGTCGTCCGGGGGTTTGCGGGCGTTCGAAGGGCGTCAGTTCGTCGCGCGTGATGGCCCAAAAGAGGGCGGCATCGGCCTGTAGAGAGCCGTCGGAGGTGGTTTGCAGGCCCATTTCCCAGGTGTGGGTGCGTTGCGGGCGCAGGTTGGGGTTGAAGCCTCCGGTGCCCTCGGGGTTGTTGCTCAATTCGCTCAGGGTGGGGGTCTCGAAGTGCGTGGCCCAGTTGGCGCGTGCCCTCAGGGGGTCGCTGAGGCGTCGGGTGAGGCCGGCCCAGGGGCTGAGGCGGGTGTAGGTGCTGCTGCCCGACTGGTCGCCGTCGGCCAGGTAGGCATCGGTGGCGCGGAGCCAGATGCGGTCGGCGCGCAGGCCGGCGCTCAGGTGCCACAGCTGGTGGGGGCGCCATTGGGCGGCGGCGAAGAGGCCTGTGGCGGCGAAGATTTCCGCCTGGTCGAGTTCTAACGGGCCGCGTTGGCCGTCGAGGTTGTCGAAGCGCTGGCGGTGGTCGCGCTGGTAGTCGAGGTCGAAGCCTGCGGAGAGGGTAATGCGCGGCGTTGTCCAGTGGTGTTGTGCGCCCGTACCGGCGGCGAAGCGCTGCAGTTGCACCTGGCCGCCGCGCTGGAAGGGCAGGCGATTTTCAAAGTTTCGGCGCAGGGCGTAGGCGCGGGCGGAGGAGGTATGGCCGCCCTTCCAGTTTTTTTCGGCGAAGAAGCCGGCGCGGCCCTGCTCTACGCTTTCGCCGGCCTGGAAGCGCGTGTTTGCAGGGTGGGCGGCGCGGCGGTTGTCGGCGGTTTGTTCGGCGGTGAGGGCGCCCGGGTCGTCGGCCTGTGGGCTTCGGGCGTAGTTGAGCAGCAGGCGCAGGCGGAGCGAGGAGTCGCGCGAGGGCATTTCCCAGCGAGCGTTGAGCAGCGAGGCGCGCATGGTCGAGTGTTCGCGGTAGCCGTTGAGGCGCTGATGGGTGAGTGCCAGGCGCAGGCCGTGCCGTCCGAAGCGGCGGCTGCCCGAAAGGTGCCCTTGCCAGAGCCCCCAGGAGCCGGCGGTAGCGCGCAGGCGCAGCGTCGGGGCGTCGCTGATGCCTTCCGTATGCAGGCTGATGACACCGCCAGAGGCATTGCCATACAGGCCGCCGGAGGAGCCGCGCAGCACTTCGATGCGCTCCACAACGGCCAGGTCGAGGTTGTCCACCTGGCCCTGCCCATCGGGGGCCGACTCCGGGATGCCGTCGAGCAGCAGCCGGATACCGCGGATGCCAAAGGCCGAGCGCGCGCCAAAGCCGCGGATGGCGATGCGGATGTCCTGCGCAAAGTTGGCCTCGCCCAGCATCCACACGCCCGGCACAGCGGCTAAGCTTTCGCGCAGGGTCAGCTGCGGCTCGGCCCGACGCAGCCATTCGCCCTGAAGGGTCGAAACCGACAACGGTGCCCGCCCCGGCAACGCGGGCATACGCACGACCGAAATGGTTACGCCTCGCAGCGTGTCTTCGCGCAAAGTGTCGGCCGCAACGGCACAGGTGGGCACAGGAGCGGTTGGCATGGCCCAGGAAAGCGTCCAAAAAAGCAGGGCACACATCGGGCCGAAAGTTCGCGCAAAGGCGCCCTACCTTCGCTCGGAAAAAACACCATCGCTCGCTTTTCATGCGCCAACACCCCGTCTTGCTCATCACTGGCGCGCGCGGCCAGTTGGGGCGCTGCTTCGAGGCCCTGAGCCAGCAATACCCGCAGTGGACGTTCCTGCTGGCTGGCTCCGACGTGCTCGACATTACCGACCGCCGCGCCGTCCGCCGTTTTTGGGAAAAACACCGGCCCGACTGGTGCCTCAATTGCGCCGCCTATACCGCCGTGGACCGGGCCGAAAGCGAACCCGAACAGGCGCAGCGCGTCAACGCCAGCGGGCCGCGCCACTTAGCCGAAGCCTGCGCCCAAACGGGCAGCGCGCTCATCCATTTCTCCACGGATTACGTCTATCACGGCAGGCATTACCTGCCTATTCGGGAGGATGCTGCCACGCGCCCGCGCAGCGTTTATGCCCGCACCAAATTGGCCGGCGACCGCGCAGTCTTGCGCTATTGCCCAACGGGCGGCATGGTCATCCGAACCTCCTGGCTTTACTCGCCCTACGGCCACAACTTCGCCCATACCATTGCCCGCTTGGGCCGCGAGCGCCCCGAACTGCGCGTCGTCTTCGACCAGATAGGCACCCCCACTTACGCGCCACACCTGGCCGAGGCCGTCCTGCGCATCATCGAGCAAACACATGCGAAGCACACCTATAATAGTATTGCCGGCATCTGGCACTACTCGAACGAAGGCGTGTGCAGCTGGTACGACTTTGCTCAAACCATTGCCGACCTCAAGCAACTGCCCTGCCGCATTACGCCCATCCGCTCCGAAGAATACCCCACCGCTGCCGTGCGGCCGCCGTTCAGCGTCTTGGACAAGGCCAAAATCAAAGTCGCTTTTGCCTTAGAAATCCCACACTGGCGCAGGGGCGCCGAACAATGGGCGATGCAAACGGCGTAATCATCGAAAACACCGCACGCCTTTTGATTAATCTTTCGTTATTTTGCCGAAACTTGCGCTCAAAGGGCGCCCAAAGACCAACTCACCTCAAGCACACACCGCGATATGTATTTTGGCTCCCAACAATTAAATCCACCGGAAGAAAACCCGACGCACAGGCTGTGGAAGTTTCGGGACTTGAAAATTTATTCTTCCACCGAATGGCTGGCCGACAACAAAAAGAAATATCGCCAGGTGTTCGACCGCTACGAGACGACCTACGTCTATGCGGAGCTGTCGTTTTTTAATAAAAATTTCGACATCGAGGACTGGGAGGTCAAGGTGGAACTTCGGTGCTACGCTGTGCGGAAGCAGAAGAAGGAGATTTGTGCCCTGCATTTCACGCGCAAGGTGAGCAAGTACGACCCCATAGGCTACGTGCGCGAAGGCTGGGGCAACAAGCAAGAAGGCGTGTTCTGGAAAAAAGGCGCCTACTACTGGGAGGCCTGGATAGAAGGTGAAAAAGTGGCCACGCGCTATTTCTACATTGAAGAGGGCGGTCGTCCGGTTACGCGGCAAGACAATCCCTACTGCCAGATAACGTCGCTGCGGCTGTACGAGGGCCCCTACGACGACCTGCCGGAGTTGGACCGCCGCTACATGCGCCGCTTTTTGGGCGATGAGACCCGCTACATCTACGCCGAAGTAACGCTTCAGAATCATTTGCTGTCGCGTCCGTGGCAGTGCGAGTTGTTTATCAAGTTCTACAACGACGCCCGCGAGCTCAAAGGACAGGTGGTACGGCTGCATCGGGTGGAGAAGGGCGAGGAAACCATCAAAGTTACCGCCGGTTGGGGCAGCAACGTCAAAGGCTCATGGCGCAACGACCACTATACTGTCGAGGTGGTGTTTATGGAACACCTGCTGGCCGTGCTGCCCTTTGAGGTGGGCGATGAATGGGAGGAAGGCAACAACCCCGTCTGGCTTCCCTACGGGACGGCGCCCCTGATGCCCGTTTCGGAGGAAAACGAGAAGTTTGAGGCGGTGCTCCAGCGCCTGGATGCACTCATTGGCCTGACGGAAATCAAGCAAAAGGTGCGCGAACACGCGCAGTACCTCAAGTTTCTGCAGCTACGCCGCGAAAAGGGCTTCCAGGAGAAGGAAGACCTCAACATTCACTCGGTCTTCGTGGGCAACCCCGGTACGGGCAAGACTACGGTGGCCCGCATGATGGGCCAGCTGTACCGCAGTATGGGCCTGCTCTCGAAGGGGCACGTCAAAGAGGTAGATCGCTCCGACTTAGTGGGCGAATACATTGGCCAAACGGCCCCCAAAGTCAAAGAAGCCATCGAGGCAGCGCGCGGCGGCATTCTGTTCATTGATGAAGCCTACTCTTTGGCCCGTTCGCCAGAGGACAACAAGGATTTTGGCAAGGAAGTCATCGAAATGCTCGTCAAGGAAATGTCGAACGGCCCAGGTGACCTGGCCGTCATCGTGGCCGGCTACCCGCGCGAGATGAAGACCTTCTTAGACTCGAACCCAGGGCTGCGTAGCCGCTTCAAAATGCACTTTGAATTCCGCGACTACCTCCCTCAGGAGCTCATCCGCATCGCCGAATACGCCTGCCAGGAAAAAGAAATTGAACTGGACGAGGGCGCAAAAGCCCTGCTCAGTGAGTACATCGTGGAGGCCTATCGCCGCCGCGACCGCTCGTTTGGCAACGCTCGCTTTGTCAATGACCTGTTGGACAAGGCCAAAATCCAGCTCGCCCTGCGCCTCATGGCCGACCCTCACGTGCGCGATATGACACCCGAAGCACTCCGCCTCATCACGCGCGAAGACATGGAAAAAGTGCAGGCGCTGCCCCAACGACGTACCCCGCCGCACATCCCGATTGACCACGCCCTGCTGCAACAGGCCCTGCACGAGCTGGACAGCCTCATCGGCATGCGCGACATCAAAAAAGACATCCGCGAAATGGTCGAGGTCGTGCGCTTCTACCGCGAAACCGGGCGCGACGTGCTGGGCCGCTTCTACCTCCACACCGTCTTTGTGGGCAACCCCGGCACCGGCAAGACAACCGTGGCGCGTATCTTAGCCAAAATCTACAAGGCCTTAGGCATCCTCGAACGCGGCCACATGGTCGAAACCGACCGTCAGGGCCTGGTAGCCGGCTACGTTGGCCAAACCGCCATCAAGACCACCGAACGCATCGAAGAAGCCATGGGCGGCGTCCTCTTCATTGACGAAGCCTATGCCCTCACCCACAGCGGACGCGGCACCCAGGGCGACTTCGGCGACGAAGCCATACAGGCCCTCCTCAAACGCATGGAAGACAGCCGCGGCGAATTCTTCGTCTTCGTGGCCGGCTATCCCGAACAAATGGAAGCCTTCCTCAAAGCCAACCCGGGCCTGGCCAGCCGCTTCGACAAAATTCTCCGCTTCGACGACTATTCACCCGAAGAACTGCTCGAAATCGCCCTGCACATGTTCCAGCAGGAAAACTACCGCGTGGACGAACGCGCCCGCGAACATCTGGGCAAGTACCTCACTTTCCTCTACGACCTGCGCGACCGCTATTTCGGAAACGCCCGCGCCGTGCGACAGGTCGTCCTGGAAGCCATCAAAAACCAAAACCTTCGACTGGCTCAACGCCCTGCCGACCAACCTGCATCCGCCGACGAGCAACACACCATCCTGCTCGACGATGTGGCCTCCTTCGTGCTGGATAAGAGCAAACTGACCCTCTACCAGCGCCGAGGCATCGGCTTCTAATAACCTCTGGCCACCAATGGATTTGCTACGAAGGCACGAAGAGATTTGTCGCAAACCAGGTCAGTATCAAGACACCAAGAGGCGCGCAAGAGCATAAGGGTTTCGAGGCCACGAATGCTCGTTTAGCCGCGAATGCACGAATGGATCTGGGCCGCAAACACAAAGGCTGTTAAAGGCCGCTTTTCATCTTTCATTTCTACCATCCCGCTTCACATGCGCATCCTGGGTACGATACCGCATCCATTGCTGAAGATTACGGTTTTCAAAATGGATAACCGCATTTCGGTCAAGTTCGAGAACGCGGGCTACGAGCAAACCTTCAAACTCGGCGCCGACGAACGCTACCAGACGCTGGATGCCATCCGGCAATGGGCAGACGAAACTCTGCTGGCCGACATCCTGGCCCGAATGGACGACATGCACCGCAGCCGAATGGAAGCCGAAAAGCGCGCCTTCCCACAGACCCAACCAACCGAATTTGAAGAAATCATCTGAGCCGCTGACTTCAGGAGAATTGCTCTGAGGCGACATCTTCCACCAGAAGGTGTCGCCTCAGAGAAAGGCTGCTCTCGAGATGTCGCCTTCTCGTACCTCGAAGACGACACCTCCAATGAGGCGACATCTCCGCCAGGAGGTGTCGCCTCGAAAAATCTTGCTCCTTCAGCGCATTCATCTGCGGCCCCTTACCGTAAAAAAACCATTTTGACGCCAAATAGCAAAAGCAGCAGTTGCGGCAGGGTGGTCAGGTCAGTAATTTTGAGCATTATTTCACCCATTCAAAAAAAATATGACCGACGCATGAGACCTGCTCTACTTTTCAGTCTATTGGCGCTGGTGGCGACGGCGGGTGCGCTGCGTGCGCAGCTGTTTCTGCCCAGCTTTGGTGGCGCCACTTACAATGGCCCTTGCCCGTTCAACCCGGGCGTTACCACCACGCAAATCAAAGGGTGGATGGTCTATCAGACCACCGATGGCCACTGGAATGGGCCTATAGACTCCAGCCGCTGTATCAGTGTTCGCAAATCCGGGCCATTGAGCCCTTTGTTTTTGATTGACCTGGCGCAAATCAACCCGAAGATGCCGCTATTCGTCCGGGCGCGGCTGGACTCTTTCCCGTCTGTGGACACTCTGACGCCCAACATGCCTTATGCCATCCATGTAGAGTATGCTACCTGGCCTTCTTCGGTCAAGGTGAAAAAAGGCAGTAACTGCCCGGACGACCTGTGTACGGGCATGCTGGTGGGCATTGCTATACCGGACGAGAACGGCACTCCCGGCGCGGCTACCCGCTACCAGACCGGGCTGGCAAGCCAACAAATGGATGGCTACTTCCAGGATTGCTTCCCGTCTGAACGCTTCGACGGGCAACGGATACGCGAGGCCGTTTTAAAGTTTACTCTGGCCGATACCACGTTTCCCTCCAACGCGCAAATTCAATTTTACACGCCGCGGATAGACCCGTTCTTCCTCGGCCCCAGCTTTGTGGGTTACCTCACCGAGGTGGCCGCCTTTCGCAACCCCATAGGCGTGCAAGAAGTGAGCAACCCGCCCCATTGGCCGGAAATTTTTATCGGCCTTTACACGGCGCCTACGTATCCGGGCCCGAAAAGCCTATCGTACATTGAGGCCTTTCCCGTGCCCAATGTGGCGACGCCTCAGAACATCACGCTGACGGTATCGCCGGGCCAGATACTGGAGATGCAGCCCTTTGCCCAGTTTCGGGGCGGTCTGGTGTTGGGCAGCGATACCTTGCGGCACTCGTTCACCCTGCTGAATAACGGCGGCGATTTTTGCCTGAACTTCGTGGACCTCATCTTCGAAGACGGCAATGCGCTGCACCACGCGGGCGGGCGCATTACGGTGAACAACGCCTACACGTGTATGCAATTCAAGAGGGGCGGCGAGTTCCGCATCCGCGAAGGAGCGGCGCTGCATTATGGCGACCATGGTTCGGGCATGCTGGTCATTTGCGCCGATGGGGCGCTGGTGCTGGAGCGCAATGCCGCGCTGACAATAGACGCCATTTTGCAAATTAGCGAATGCAACGACGCCCTGCCGCCATCCCACGTGTATGTGGACTTGCCTCCTGGGGCGCGGCTGACATTTACGGAGCATGCCTGGGTTACCAATCGCTTTTCGCATGGCCAGCAAATGCGCCTGCGCGTGCGCATGCTGGGCGGCACGCTCGACGACGCAGCATTGGGCACCGACAGCCGGGCGCTCATCGAACGCATCTACCCGGAACCGGCGCCCAATTGGGCCGATAACGTGCTGATAAGCCCCAACCCGTTCAGCGACCGCCTGACGCTGACGTACACCGCCGGACGCGAAGGCGAAATGCTGATGGCCCGCTGGCTCGACGCCTCCGGCCGCCTCATCGCAGAGGAACCGCTCCGCGCCGCACGCGGCATCAACGAGTGGGCATTCCAGCGTCTGCCCGCCCAAAGCGGGCTTTATCTGCTCGAAATCCGCTCGGAAGAAGGACAACGCACCGTGCGCAGAGTGTTCTGCGCGCGATAGAGACGGGCTTTTTCAAAAAAAACTGAACTTTTGGCGGCAGCGCTCGTTGTGGCAGCCACAGACACCTGAGGCTCGCCAAAACGCATTTTCACGCTGCCCATGCATCGCTATCGAAATTGGCTCCTGGCGCTTTACGGCGTAGCCACAGCCGCCAGCCTGTTCCTCCTCACGCGCCTGACGTTCTCTTTTGATTTTGAGCAGTTCTTCCCCAAGGGCGACCCGGACTGGGAGTTTTTCAAGGCGTACATCCAGGACTTTGAGAGCGACGACAACTTCCTGCTGGTCGCTTTGGAGCGCAAGGAGGGGGTTTTTGACCAGCGGTTTCTGCAGCAGGTTCAGGACTTTACCCTGCGGGCCAAGGAGTTGCCCAACGTAACGACGGCCCTGTCGCTCACGACGGTGCGCTATCCGCTGCGCACGCCTTTCGGCGTAACGGCCGTGCCGGCCATCCACGTGGACGACACGACGTACTACGCTGCCGACCGAGCGCGAGTACTGCAAGACAAGCGCTTTGTGCACAACCTCATTTCCGAAGATGCCACAGCGCTGACGGTGGTGCTCAAAACGGTCAATCAGAGCACCTACGAGCAGTCGGTGGCCCTGATGGAGGCATTGGACAGCCTCATAGCGCAGTACTCGTTCGAGGGTGTCTATCGGCTGGGGCGCGCCTACTTCCATCGCGACATGGTGGCCATGCAAAAGCGCGAGATTGCGGTCTCGACGGCGATTGCCGTGCTGCTGGCGTCGCTTATTTTGTTTTTCATCTTCCGTCGCTGGCGCACGGTGCTGCTGGCCATGACGGGCATTGGGCTGGCACTGCTGTTTTTTCTGGCCGTGCTCAGCCTGCTGGGGCGCGAGCTCAATGCGCTGGCAGCCCTGTACCCCGTTCTGATGTGCATTGTGGGTGTAGCCGACACTATTCACCTGACCACCAAGTACTTAGATGAGTTGGAGAAAGGCCGCCCGCCCGCTCAGGCCATTCGCATCACGGTGCGCGAAATTGGATTAGCCACTTTTATCACCTGCGTAACTACGGCTATTGGCTTCCTGTCGCTACTGACCAACCGCACGGAGCCTATCCAGGCCTTTGGGGTGAATGCGGCGCTGGGCGTGGTGCTGGCATTTGTCGTGATTTACGGCTGGCTGTGGATCTGGTTGCCGCGCCTCCAACGCGAACAACTCATTCAGCATACCCCGGAATGGGCCTTCTGGGAGCGGCTGATGCGCCACATTTACCACTTCACGCGCACACACCAGCGCCGCATCGCCTGGGCATTTGTCGCAGCCTTAGGCATTTCCCTCGTCGGTATCTGGCAGATCAATACCGATTACCGCATCCGGCAAAACTTGCCGCGCGGCGCTCAGATAACGCGCGACTTTTTGTTTTTTGAAGAAAAATTCGCCGGCTTCCGGCCGGTGGAAATAGCCGTCTTTCCGCAACAGGGTCTGGCCGCCGACGCCCCCGCTGTGCTGCGCGAAATGGATAAAGTGGAGCAGCGCTTAGAGCAATACCCGCCCATTCGGGCGCACAGCTCCATCAACGACCTGTATCGCAGCCTCAACGCCATGCACTACGGCAACCGCGCAGAGGCCTATCGCCTGCCCGATGACGACGAAACACTGCTCCAGTACCAGCGTTTAGCCGAACGGCTGCCCAATCCTGCGGCGGAGGTGCTGGTGAGCAAAAACCGCGACAAAGCCCGCATTGCTGCGCGCATTCAGGACATCGGGCGCGACTCCATTGCCGCCATCCAGGACGACCTGGAGCAGTGGATTGCCCAAAACACCAATCCGGAGGTGACGCGCTTCCGCATCACGGGTACCGGTGTAGTAGTGGATAAAAATTCTGCCTATATTCGGGACAACATGCTGGAGGGCCTCATCCCGTCGGTGCTTACAGTGGCCCTGCTGATGGCTTTCCTTTTTCGGGACGCTCGCTTGGTGCTCATCTTCACCATACCTAACGTGCTGCCTCTGTTCTTTGCCGGAGCGCTCTTGGGCTTTCTGGACATTCCGCTGGAAGCAGGTGTGGCTACGGTTTTCAGCATTGTTTTCGGCATTGCCACCGACGATACGGTACACTTTCTGAGCACGTTCCGGCTATGCCGAAGTCGAGGGCTGAGTGTGGAGCGCGCTCTGGAAACGACCCTGTTAGAAACGGGCAAGGCCATGACGCTGGGAAGCATCATTCTGTTTTTCAGCTTCTTAGTGATGCTGTTTTCCGTCCATCCGCCTTCGGTGATTGTAGGCGTGATCATCAGCATCACCTTGGTGGGTGCGCTGTTGTGCGACCTCTACCTATCGCCGGTGTTGGTGCGCTGGCTGCTGCGCGACCGCGACCGCTCACCGGCGCCCGTTGCCTCGCCGGTGTTGGCGACTAACGGCGGCGTGGAGACACGCCATTCGACGAGTCCGCTCGAGGCGAGTTCCTCGGAATTCGGATAGGGCAGCCAATGGCCTGCGTAATTTCCGGGTAAGGGCTTTCGCCGCGCATCAGGGCCGCAATGGCCTCCTCTACATAGCGCTTTTTGACGGCCTGGGGGCTTTCCGCATTGTCGTCAATAGCACCGATATAGCGCACGACGCGGGCTTTGTCCAGCAAATAGACATGGGGCGTTCGGGAAGCGCCAAAGCGAGGAAAGACGACCTGGGCGGAGTCTTGCAGGTAATTGAAGGGATAGCGTTTGGCCCTCGCGCGAGCGCGCATCTTTTCAAAATTATCCTCTGGAAAAAGTTGCGGATTGGTGGGGTTGATGGCCAGCACCGGATAGCCTTTGGGTGCGTATTTTTTATGCAATTCGATGATCCGATGCTCGTAGAGCTCTGCGTACGGGCAATGCAGGCAGGTGAAGACGATAATTAGCCCTTCGGCGTGGCTATAGTCGGTGAGCGAGATCAGGCGACCGTCCACATTGCGCAGCGTGAAATTTTCGACTTTATCGCCGATGGTATATTTGGAAGTGTCCTGACCGAAGGCAGCAAGAAGAGCGCCGCTCAAGGCAAGCGTAAAAACGTGGATTTTCATAGCCAAGCAGGGGGGTATGTTGGTGAATGAAAAAGTAGCTGTAGTCAGAATGGGAAAGGAGTAAGGGAATAAAGAGGCTTAATTTTCCGGAATGGGCGAGGGCTCTCCTATACGCTCGAAGAATCTTCGGATAAAGCTTTCCAGGTCTGCATAGCTTTCAAATTCGCCCTCGTGATAGTCGCGCTGGGTGCCTCTGACGAGGAGGGTTATCGGAATGGCGCCATCCCAGTCCGGCTTCACGCGCGGAATCCATCCGTCGCTGTTCTGATCGCTCAACAAGATGATCTCGGGATGCAAGGGGGTAGAACGCAGGAATGGGATGAACTTCTTTTCTAATTGGCTTTTGAAGTCGAGGCTGACCAGGAGTACTTCAAAGTCAGTGCTGGCATACTTCTGATGCAGTTCGTTGAAATAAGGCAGTTCCTTAACACAAGGTTTGCAATAGGTTGCCCAGAAATTAACGACGAGCAACGTGTTGCTTTTGGCCTGGGCGATGCGCTCTTCCAGCTCGGAGAAGTTGTCGTAGATCTTGAAGACCTGGGCATCGAGCGCGCGCGGTGCCAGCAGTGCGAGAAAAAGGGAGAGGGTGTAAACAATCCGCATGGCAGGAAACACTTTAGCAGTGAGAGGGCAGTATTAAAAAAACACCGCAAGAAACGACAATCCTGGGAAACAACCAGCGCTCATAAGCGGGTTTTTCCAAAAATTTTCGACGTACGGAGCGGTGCTTAAAACACGAAGCCCTCGAATTTTCGTTCGAGGGCTTCATATTCAAAACCGATGCCAGATTTGTTTTACGCCGTAGCGGTAGCGTCCGGATAGGCAATGGCGCGATCTATAAGGATTCGGCCGCAGTGCTCGCAGGCGATGATTTTCTTGTGCAGACCTATCTCTAACTGTACCTGGGGCGGCACGGCGTTGAAGCAACCGCCGCAGGCGTCGCGCTCGATGGTAACGACGGCTAATCCGTTGCGGTAAGTAGCGCGCATTTTGTCGTAAGCGCGCAGCAGGCGCTCTTCGATGCCTTCGCGGGCCTTTTCGCTTTGCTTGCGCAGAGCGTTTTCCTCAGCTTCGGTGCGCGCGATGATGGCCTGAAGTTCTACTTTTTTCACTTCCAGGTCTTTCTGGCGGGCAGCCAGGCGGGCCTGAGTGGTTTCGAGCATTTCTTTTTGCGCATCCATTTTGCCACGAGCCTGGCGGATATGCTTTTCGGCCAGCTGGATTTCCACTTCGCCCATCTCAATCTCTTTGGTCAGGGCCTCGTATTCGCGGTTATTCTTTACCTCGTCCATCTGCTTGCGGTATTTCTTGAGCAAGCCCTCGTATTCCTTTATCCTGGCCTGCTTTTCATGGATTTCCGCTTCGATTTCCTTGATGATGCCGCGTATTTTTTTAGCGCGCGTTTCCAGGCCGGCGATTTCGTCCTCCAGGTCGGCCACTTCCATGGGGAGTTCGCCCTTGAGGGCGACGATTTCGTCCAGCTGGGAGTCTATTTGCTGGAGTTTCCAGAGTTTGATCAGTTTTTCGGCAATAGCAGATTCAACCGTAGTTGTCATAGCAGGCTGCTGTATATGTGATGAAATGTTGTGCTAAAGAAGATGGCCGAGTCAGGGCGGTTTGAGGCGTTTTTCAAAAATAAAAAACGGGATTAGTGCGCAGGGTGGTCAAATGGAGCGCAAAAGTAGGAAATTTTTCTTGCACGATGTCGCGCAAGAGTTCGGCGGTAAATTGTTCGCTTTCGTAGTGGCCCACGTCGGCGATGAGGATGCGCGCGTCGGCATCGAAAAATTCGTGGTATTTGAAATCTGCGGTAACGAAGGCGTCTGCCCCCAGAGTGATGGCCTGGGGCAGCAGGAAGCTGCCTGCTCCGCCGCAGATGGCGACGCGCTGTATGGGTTTGCCAAGCAGGGCGGTGTGGCGTATGCCGGCGGCGTGCAGGGTCTTTTTCAAGTGTGCCAGGAAGTCTGTTTCGCGCATGGGTTGGGTCAGGTGGCCCAACATGCCGGCGCCAGTATCGGTGCTGCCCGGACGCGGAGCGAGGATGTGCAAGTCATTGAGGCCGATGCGCTCGGCCAGTTTAGCGTTGACGCCCTGCCGCAACACGTTGTCTAAGTTGGTGTGGATGGCGTAGATGGCCACCTGCTGACGGATGGCCTCCATGACGGTGCGTTCTACGTAAGTATGGCCATTGAGGCGCTTCAGGCCGCGAAAAACGATGGGGTGATGTGCCACTATCAGGTTGCAGCCTTTTTGTGTAGCTTCGCTTACGATGGCCTCCGTAGAGTCTAAGCAGAAGAGCACGCCGGTTACTTCCTGGTCGGGGTGGCCTACAATCAGGCCGGCATTGTCGTAGGACTCTTGCAGGTGGAGTGGCGCGACGGCCTCTAAAACGTCGGTAATGTCTCGGATACGCATAGGGCAGAGGAGCGGGTGTTGTTAAGGAGGCAAGATTATCGCTTTTGGGCCGTTTGGGCAGCGTTTATATGATGTAACTTTGCGCCGCTTCTTCGGTCAAAGGAGCACATTTTTTCACCCGGCTGCCGTTGGGGGCAGCGCAGTTTTTCAACTTTCACGTTTATGGCCATTCCAACATTATTTCTCGGCAACATTGGCGCCACAGAGCTTATTCTCATCTTTTTAGTGGTGCTTTTGCTTTTTGGCGGCAACAAGATACCGGAGCTCATGCGCGGTCTGGGGCGCGGTATTCGGGAGTTCAACAACGCCCGGCACGCGGTGGAAGACGAAATCCGCCAGGGCATGCGCGAGGCAGAGAAGAAGCCGTTAGAAAAGTAAGCATTTGCACGGTTGACTTCAAGCAGCAGCGGGCTGTCTCAAGCGTTTTTGAGGCAGCCCGCTGTGCATTTGGGCGGATTAACGCCCGCCGCGATTGAGCTCGATGAAGCCACTGAGGGCTTCGGGGCGCAGCTCGATGCCGCCGACACGGCGCTCATAGACTTTGCAGATGTAGAAATAGGTGCCTTCGGGCACGTCATTGCCGGTGCTGTTGCGCCCGTCCCATTCGATGGCGGGGTTGCTGGTCTCGAAGATGAGGTTGCCCCAGCGGTTGAAGATTTGCATTTCGACGCGCTCGATGAAGCGCCAGCCCGGGAAGGGCCGGAATTTGTCGTTGAAGCCATCGCCGTTGGGCGAGAAGGCGTTGGGTAGTTCGTAGTTGGGGCAGTTGTCAGTGCATACCGGCACGCTTAAGGGGCTTTGGTTGCCCAAGGAGTCTTCGGCAGAGATGGCATAGCAGCCCGCGAGGCTTCCTTCCTGGGAGTGCGTCCAGCTGGTGTTGGCTGCGCCCTCGATGGTGGTCAGCAGGGTGAGGGGTTCGCCCTCGAAGGGTTTGTACCACAGGTAGTAGCGCACCACGTCGCCAGCGTCGGGGCAGGTCAGGGCCGGGTTGTTCCACTGCAAAAAGTTGTCGTAGGGCGGGTCGGGTGGCGTGGTGCTGCCGCCGTTGCACAGGTTGCTCACTGTCAGGGTCGGCGTGCAGGGCGGCACGGTGTCAATGGGCACGCCGC
Organism: uncultured Saprospiraceae bacterium; assembly: GCA_964646615.1. GTDB lineage: Bacteria > Bacteroidota > Bacteroidia > Chitinophagales > Saprospiraceae > M3007. The sequence goes on along the minus strand of CAZYEV010000056.1, from coordinate 21,997 downwards.
AGGCGATTTGCGAGCGGTTGAACAGCGGCTCTCGGACGCCTGCAATGCTGTAGGTGCCAGCGCTGCGCACGTAATAGCAGTACTCCACCTCGTTGTCCAGCCCGCGGTCGGTATAGGTGGGTGAGGTGGTGGTGGCAATGGAGTCGAACTGGCCGGTGGCGTTGTTGCGCCGATAAACGACGTACTCGTAGTTGGTCCAGGGCACATCTTCCAGCCAGGTCAGGATATTGACCTTGTCGGAGGATTTTATCCGCAGAAAGATGGAAGAGGCTTCGTCGGTAGTACCAAATGGGGTATCGAAGGCGCCTCGAGTATAGAAGTCCACCCGATAGTGATAGGCCTGTCCGCTGGTGTTCAGGCCGGTATCGGTGAAGCAAGTGTCGTTGGCCTGCCAGAATTGGTTGGCCGTGAAAGTGGCCACAGGCTGCATGACGCCGCCGGCAATATCGGGGGCGCGCAGCAGCACGTAGCGATAGGGGCCGGGGTTGATGACAGTGTCCAGGTCGCCGGCTACGGGCTTTGTCCAGCATACCCGTATCTCTCCCTGCTGCGGGTCCGTGCGGATGACGGAGGCCTCTACCATAAGCGGTAGGTCGCGCGGCAACTGAGCACAGGCCTCATTAGAAGGCAGGCTCTCAACAATGTTGTACGGATAACCGCCCGCCGAGCGTCGGGCAAAAAGCGCCACAATGCGGTAGCAATAGGTGCGCCCGCGCTCCACCTGCGCGTCGCGGAAGAAATAGCGCCCATCGAGTTCCTGGCGCGTTACGAACACGAGGCGCGTGTAGCCTCGGCCAGCCAGGCCGGGTGTGCAGGAGTCGGGCACAAAGGGGTTGGAGCCTTCGCGCCGCCAGATGGAAAAACCCAGGAAATAGTTGTCTGCGGCATTCTCACAGAAGTAAGGCTTTTCCCACGTGATCTCAATGGCGCCGGCCTGGGCAGCGGCCTGCACATCTTTGGGCGGCGGGCCAACGATGCGGATGTTCACCGTTTTGAGAAAAGCCAGCTGCGGCGTGCTGGGGTTAAGGGAGTCCACGGCCTTGAACACCATGGTGTAAGGGAAGTTCGAGATGTGCTCGCAGGCCGTTTGCCAGCGGAAGGTGCCCGTAACAGGAGGCGGCGCGAAGCCCGAAGGCGCGATGAATTGCGCCGGGCTAATGGGCTGCACCATCGGGCCGCCCGAAGCCGTCAGCGATACTAAGTTGCCAGAGTCGGGGTCAGTGCCCACTACCGGGAACTGCACCAACTGGCCGGCTATCGCGCACAAGTCGTCGGGCGCTTGCACGAACGGCGGGCTGTTCTGACAGGCCGACACGAAAATTTGCATGTCGCGAGTGGTCGTATCTATCGGCACGCCATTGCGCCAGGAGATGATCAGGATGGTCAGGTTGTACTCGCCGGGCTGCTGAGGCGACATCCACAAAATATCGCCCGTGCGCTCATTCAGCTGCAGAATGTTGTTAGGCCCCGGGCCAATTTCGTTAGGGAAACTGTAATTGGGCACATTGACGCCAATAGATTGCTTAGGTATGCTTAACCGATAGGAAAGGCTGTCTAAATCTGGGTCGTAAGCATTCGGATTGTGCCGGAAGGGCCGCCCGACGCAAGCGTTGTCAATGGGCGATTGAAGCAGGTAGGGCGTGGTGTTGTTGCCGCCAAATTGCGGGTCGAGGAAGGTGTAAATGGTTTCGATGTGAAACGGGATGTTCTCCGACTGCGGCGGGTTGACGTTAACGATGCCGGCGTTCCGGTTGGGGTCGGTCATCGAGATGCGATAGCGCGCCGGGCCGGCATAAGTGTGCGTGGCAATGTAGATGTTGTACTTCACCTCGTTGCTCAGCGCCACGCCCTTGCCGCCGCCGTTCACTCGCCCGACCTGCTCACAAGAGCCATCGCCCCAGCAGATGGTCAGCGTGTCGCGGTCAGCACTGACGCTGAGCGTGCGCGTCCAGGTGATGATGGTAGCACGTACGGTGAGTGGGCCTATCTGTTCAATATGTATCTCGCCTCCCCGGTTGTGCGTGGCGTGGCTCAATAGGGGAAAAAACATGGCCGCTAAGGCAAAAATCAAGCGTTTGGGTGTGTTCATCGCCAGGTATTCTTTCCTTAAGAGACAAAGATAAGCGCAAGATGTTCCTTTGCGCCGGGGTCGCTGCCCCGTTTATTCAACGCCAAACCAGCGGCGCACGGTTTGGCCAATGCTGGCCATGCGGTATTTTTTGGTTGCGAAGGCGCCAATTCGAGGCGACATCGCCCATCGGGAGGCGTCGCCTTTGCTCTTCTTGTTTAGAGACAACACCTCCTGACGGAGATGTCGCCTCAGGAGTCGCTTCGTGAAGCCACGAAGGCCCGAAGACTACACTAAGGCACGAAGGGGAGCACGAACTCCAGGCAGGAGGGGGCCGGGGCGTTTCAGGGCAACGCTCCGGGAATAGGGGTACCGGGAAAAAGAAAACCGCCAACGCATCCTTTATGCCAGCATGAGATTTGGCCAAAAACCATTCCAGGGCATGCTCTCATCAGCTCGCAGCGCATGAACTGTGAAGCAGCCATTGTAGGGCACGGTTCTTCGGATGCGAGCGCACAAAACCACAAAAAATACTTAATATTAACTTAATACTTTTGGCCAAATGATAAACCAAATAAATCCGTTTAGCGCAATAAGTTTATTCTATGTTTTTACCAAGATCTATTATGTTACCTCGAATGAAGTCATTATTTTGACATGCCTTACAATATCTTCATATCGCATTCCAGCCGAGATACCTGGGTAGCCGGGCAGATCGCCAAGTATTTGCGAGGGCTAGGGGCTGCTGTCTTCTTGGACAACGAGGCTATTGCGTTTGGAGACAACTTTGAAGAGGTTATCGAGCGCGAAATTGGAGAGGCCAATGAACTGCTTGTTTTACTGACACCCTGGGCTATTGAAAGCCCTTATGTGTGGATGGAAATAGGTATGGCACGAATGCGCAATATCCGTACGTCGGTTGTCCTTCTGGGTATAACGCCGGCTGAGCTACAGGCGACGGAAAAAATTCCGCCGCGAATTAAGTGCTTACACCTGTTGGACATCAACGAACTTCCCCGTTACTTTGCACAACTCGAAGACCGGTTATCCGGCTTTAAAAACGACGAATAAATTCAACATGCGCTTCGGTTTTTACTTAATCGAAGGCGCGTTGTTTTTTTTGAAAAATTAAATTCACGGTATGGCAGACTCGAAGGCAAGAGTATTCATCTCGCACGTACAGGAAGACCTGGCTTACGCAGGATTGCTTTCGGACCTATTGCGCGAAAAAGGTTTAGAAGTAACCTCTCATGAAGGAGGCCCGTCGCATTCGTTGGAGCGAGGAGAGGAGGATATTGAAGAAGAAGTCAGAGGGGCCGATGCTATGGTGGTGCTCGTAAGGGAAAATTATTTGCAATCGCCACATAATCTGATGGAGGTCGGCATGGCCAAAGCCGCCGGCAAGCGGGTGATCTATATTTTGCTGTCGGGCACCGTAGAGCAATTACCATTTAAGTTTATGAAACAAAACCTTTTAGATGCACGGAAAACCAATAAAGACACCTTGTTGCAGTTCATTGAACAGAGCGTAGCTACAGAAGGGCAGTAAGCCGTTTCGGGTCAAGGACCCGAAAATAGGAGCGCTCCAGGTGAGGGCCTCGAGCGGGCTAAGGCAGCTGTAGTTTGCTCTGAGGCACGAGGCCGGCCTGCGCTGCTTGTTTGTACTCCCGCGTGGTGGAAGGGATATCTACCCTACCGGAGGAAATCCAGTGAAAGGCGTTTTTCGCTTTTATGCGTTCCAGGCCTGGTGCGTCCCGTCGGAGCCAGGTCTTCAGCCATTCGAGTTTTTTCAGCACGGCTTTTACCTCGCCCGGATAGGCCGGGTGCACTTCGACAAAATAGGCCCGGCCGGCGTAGCCTAAGGCATAGTCCCAGCGATTATCGTCGGGAAAAGTGGCCTGCAAACAGGCATCCAGCCATACGCTTCCCTGAAGTAGCCGCGTGCTTTTGGGGGCGACCCTCTGGCTGTAAATGCCCAAAGCCTGCAAACCCTGCTGATAACACGAAGCAACGCTGGGCGATGCGTGCACGGCCTTAGCAAAGGGATTTCTCGCCTTTCGGTGGCGTTTTTTCATCGTTGAGCGTTTTGGGCAACGACCTCCCCGGCGCGGCTGGCAAATTCGGACAAGCCGCCCCAGTAAGCCATAGCCGGGTCGTCGCTGCCCGGGTCGAGTTCGGAGATGTCCTGAATACGGATGCCCTCCGCCTCGCGGCGGAAGAAGTAGGTCTTAAAGGTTTTATCTTTCAAGCAAGTTTGGAAGACCTCTCTTAAAGTAGCGTCTTTTTGTTTCAGGTTAAAAAGCTGAAAGAGCGCTCCGGCCTGCCCACCGGGCTTGATGCGCTGGATGGCCCAGGCCAATTCGAGAAACACCGGCGAATGGGTGGTAATGGCGACGCGATAACCCCGGCTGAGCAGCTCCAGACACAGGAGCATCACCGTCTGAATGGCCTGCGGATGCAGGCCCATCTCCGGCTCCTCGATGACGACCCACTCAATTTTTTCGCGCATGGAGATTTTGGCCGGCGGCGTCAGGTGGTAGAGCGATAACAGGAGCGGCATAAACTCCTTCTGCCCGGCCGACCAGGTCATGAACGGCAGGCGGCTATCCTGGATGCGCAACAGGAAGCGCTTGCGCAGGGTTTCGCGATCCAGCTCGATGGAGGCGCCGTAAAAGATGCTCTGCTCAATGGCATCTCGGATAGGTTCTTTCATGCGCCCCTTGCGGGGGAAGATGACTTTGGCCTCTACGCCGCCCAGCGACTCTTTCTCCATGAGCAGACGCAGGGCTTCGCTGAAGGCTTTTAGAACGTATGGGTCACCTATCTCGAAGGAGCTGAAAGGCCGAGGCCAGCCCTGCGCCATGGTTACCACGCGCTGAGCCGGTATGTAGAAGAGGTTCTCTTCCGTGCTCGCAGCACCTCCGCCTTTCTTGCTGGCCAACTTGCTCAGAGGGTAGGGCGTTCGATTCCAGATAATCTCTGTCTCTTCGCCCCACAGGCCCGACATGGACTCGCCGAAGTAGAGATCAAGCAAACGCCTGGGATCATCGCCCCAGTCGTAACCGTGCTTTTGGAGGTTTTCGAACACCTGATGGCGATCTATAAGCAGTTTAAGCAACTGCAAGAAAATGCTCTTGCCGCTGGCCTGCCCACCGACGAGCAGGGTCAGGTCGCCAAAGGACACGACGCCTTCGCGTATCTGACCCAGCTGGCGAACTTCGAGCGCAGGAGGTTTGGGCTTACTTTTGTTTGTCATGTACGCCTGTTTTCGCACTCAAAGGTACGCTGTGCATCTCGTCCGGGGGACAGAGGAGCTGATGGTCTTTTTAGCCATGAATGTTTTTGCCACGAAGGCCCGAATTCGAGGCGACATCGCCCATCGGGAGGCGTCGCCTCTGACCTTTTAGCGGAGTGCGTTGGCGACTTTAGCGGTACTGCAGCCAAACATTTTCGCACCTTTGCGGCTCGTTTTGACCCAAGCAAAAGAACTGCGCGCGCATGCCACAAGTGACGTTTCAATATCCGGCCTGGTTTCTGTTGTTGTGTGCTTTGTTGGGGCTGGGCTATGCCTTACTGTTGTACTATCGAGAGACGACTTTTCGGGAACAAGCCCCGCAGCTGCACCGCATTTTGGGCGTGCTGCGGTGGTTGGTGGTAACGACCATAGCGGCCCTGCTGCTGGCTCCGCTGCTGCGGCGCACGCAGACGCAGACGCAAAAGCCAGTGGTCGTGCTGGCCCAGGACCAGTCGGAAAGCGTGGGGGCCGAGTTGCAAGACGCCGCTTTAGCGCAGTACAAGGCCGACTGGGAGCGCCTGCGCGAGGCACTGTCAGACGACTACGAGGTGCACGAATTTGCCTTTGGCGACGCCGTGCGCGAGGGCGTCAACTTTGAGTTCACGGACAAGGTCAGCAACCTCTCGCGGCTGATGCAAGAGGTGTACGACCGCTTCGGCACGCAAAACCTGGGAGCCTTAGTGATGGCCACCGACGGCATCTACAACCAGGGCAGCAGCCCGCTGTACGCCGGCGCGCCGATGGCAGCGCCAGTGTTCACGGTGGCGCTGGGCGATACCACACCGCGCAAAGACCTGTTCGTCAAGCGCGTTTTTTACAACAAAATCGCCTATTTGGGCGACCGCTTTATGGTGCAGGTGGATGCTGCCGCGGTCAATTGCGCTGGCACACAAACGGTGCTCACCGTCAGCCGCATCGAGGGCGATCAGACGCGCACGCTACAGTCCATTCCCATTTCCATTGACCAGAACGACTTCTTCACCACCAAAGAAGTACTGCTGGAAGCCGACAAAACGGGCGTGCAGCACTTCCGCTTCACTTTAGCCAAAGTGCCCGGCGAACGCTCGGCGGTAAACAACACGCGCGACATCTTCATTGATGTGCTCGATGCACGGCAGAAAATCCTGCTGCTGGCCAACAGCCCACACCCTGACATCTCTGCGATGCGCCAGACGCTGGAGGGTAACCGCAACTACGAGGTTACGGTGGCCTACGCCGGTGAGCCCGGCACCGATGTGTCGAAGTTCGACTTCGTGGTGCTGCACAACCTGCCCTCCGGCGCTCAAGACATCAGTGGCATCCTCAGCACCTTAGACAGCAAGCGTATCCCGAGGCTGTTCATCGCTGGCATGCAGACGAGCTACGCCTCCCTGTCGCGCGTGCAGCGTCTGGTGAGCGCCCAAAGCACCGGCCAACAGGCCGACGATGTGCAGGCCAGGGTGTCGCCCCAATTTGCCGCTTTTACGCTCAGCCCGGAGCTGGCTTCGGAATTGCCCAAATTCAGCCCGCTGACCAGCGCCTTTGGCAACTTTTCGGCCTTGCCGCAAGGGCAAGTCGTGTTGTACAAACGCATCGGCCGCGTGGATACCGAACAGCCCCTGCTCGTCGTGGGCGAAACGGACGGCATCCGCTGCGGCGTGCTGCTGGGCGAAGGCCTCTGGAAATGGCGCCTCTTCGACTACATGCAGCACAACAACCACCAGATCTTCGATGAAATCGTGGGCAAAACGGCCTTGTACCTGAGCCAAAAGGAAGACAAACGCAAATTCCGCGTCTCGCTCGACCAGAACATTTTCAACGAAAACGAACCGGTCTTCTTCAGCGCCGAGCTGTACAACGACAACTACGAGCTGGTCAACACGCCCGACGTGGCCCTTTCGGTGCGCAATGCCGAAGGCAAGGAATTCCTTTACACGTTCAACAAAAAAGGCAACGCCTACACGCTTAATGCGGGCATTCTGCCGGTAGGCAACTACACTTTCCGCGCCACCACATCGCTCAACAACCAGGCGCTGACCTACGAAGGGCGCTTCAGCGTGCAGCCTATTCAATTGGAATACTTCGCTACCACTGCCAACCATGGCCTGCTGCGCCAGCTGAGCGCCCAACACGGTGGCGAAATGGTGTATCCCGACCAGCTGCTGACCATTGCGGATAAAATCAAACAGGCGCCCACGATCAAACCGGTCATCTACCAATCCACCCAGACCACGCCGCTCATCCACCTCAAGTGGGTGTTCTTCCTGCTGGCGCTGCTGCTGTCTCTTGAGTGGTTCTTGCGGCGCTACTTCGGGGCATACTGACAATGCCGCCGCTGCTCCCGATGCTCTTTTAGAGACCCCCACGTGGCCCAGTATGCCGACCTCTTTCTCTCGAAAAAACGGCTCGAAGGCCGCCGTTATCTTCAAACCCACTTCCTTTTTAGTTGGAGAAAAAATGCGTCGAGAGCAGACAAAAATTGTGAACGCCAACCAGGTCCATCGAGACCGTCTTTCCCGGATGGAACGCTTTGCGCTTTGGCTCACCGAGCGGGTTGGCACCATTGGCTTCTTTCTGATTATCCTGAGCTGGACGGTCATCTGGCTGGCCTGGAACACTGTGGGCCCCAAAGCCCTGCGCTTTGACCCCTACCCTGCTTTTGTGCTGTGGCTATTCATTTCCAACATGATCCAGATCTTCCTCATGCCGCTTATCATGGTGGGCCAGAATTTGCAGGGCAAGCACGCCGAAATTCGGGCCGAAAACGATTACCAGGTCAATTTGAAAGCAGAGGAGGAAATCCGGGATATCCAGCAAAAACTGGATGAAATTCTGGCCGAATTGCGGGCATTAAAAGCGGATGCGCGGCAGCAGGGATGAGCGCTGGCCTGAGCCCTTCTCAGCACTTTTAAGGCATTAGCCTGAACATCAAAGCGGAGCGGCTGTACCCGTGTGATAAAACTCACACAGGCGTGAGCGATATTAGACGTCTCTTTGCAGGATAATTATAGATTGTGTTGGCTAAGGTACATTCGGGACGTCGGTTAGAAGCGGCAGCGCCAGTCAGCGGCGTTCGGCTGGGATTGAAGGAAAACTGGCAGCAATTTGTGTTGCTGGTGGTGGTCAATGCCTTTGTGGGCGGCATGGTGGGCATGGAGCGGGCGGTACTTTCGCCGTTGGCGGAGTCCGAATTTGGGTTGGCGTCGAAGAGCGCCATTTTATCGTTCATCGCTTCCTTTGGCTTAGCCAAAGCCATAGCCAACTACTACACCGGGCGTTTGGCCAACCGCTGGGGTCGGCGGCGGCTGTTGGTCGTGGGGTGGTGGTTGGCGCTTCCGGTACCGTTTGTACTGATGTTTGCCCCCAGCTGGGCGTGGGTGGTGGGAGCCAATGTTCTTTTAGGCGTCAGCCAGGGCCTGACGTGGAGCAGCACCGTCATCATGAAGATAGACCTGGTGGGCGAACGGCATCGGGGGCTGGCCATGGGGCTGAACGAGTTTGCCGGCTACGTAGCCGTGGGGCTGGTAGCACTGCTGACCGGGTGGGTGGCCAACCGGTACGGCCTGACGCCTTATCCTTTTTACATCGGTGTCGTTATGGCCGTGCTGGGGCTGGTGCTTTCGGCCCTTTGGGTGAAAGACACCAGCGCTTTCGTTCATCAGGAGAGCCATAGCCGCTCCGTGGAGGCGCCGATGGGTCATGTGTTTTGGGAAACGACGCTCCGCAATCGAACCCTGAGCGCCGTAACCCAGGCCGGCTTAGTGAACAACCTCAACGACGGCATGATCTGGGGCCTGTTGCCGCTGTTTTTGATGTCGCTGGGCTACGAGGCCCATACTATTGGCCTCATCGCAGGAACTTACCCCATGGTGTGGGGCATAGGCCAGCTGTTCACGGGCAAGATGGCCGACCATTTTTCGCGGAAGAAGATGCTATTTTACGGCATGTTTTTGCAGGGCGTGGCCATTGTGCTTATGCCGTACTTTCCTGGTTTTTTACCCTTAATGGCAGCATCGGTACTCTTGGGTTTGGGCACTGCCTTAGTGTATCCCACTTTTTTTGTGGTGATTGCCCAGGCCACCCATCCGCAACAGCGCGCCGAGAGCATTGGTGTTTTTCGGCTCTGGCGCGATGCCGGCTACGTGGTGGGAGCGCTTCTTTCGGGTCTGGTGGCCGATATGCTGGGCATGCGCTACGCCATGGTGTTGGTCGGGATGCTCACCCTGTTCTCGGCAGGCATCGTTCGGCTTCGAATGCCGAAGTAGGCGCTTCTGCCGGCGGAAAAGCCGCTCATTTTGGCTGCTTTGCCGGCATTTGGATGCCCAATGCCGGCAAAGCGGCTACCACAAAGCCCACTGGCATGCGACCTTTGCCCCATGAATTTCCTGACGCTCGAGAACGTAACGAAGTCCTACGGCGAGAAAGTCCTCTTTCGCAACATCAGCCTGCACATAGACAAAGGCCAGAAAATCGGGCTCATAGCCAAAAACGGCACCGGCAAGAGCACGCTGCTGCGCGTCATTGCCGGGCTGGAGGGCAGCGAGGGCGAAAACGCGCGCATCCTGCTGCGCAAAGACATCCGCATCGGCTGGCTGGAGCAGGAGCCGGTGTTTCCGCCCGATATAGATGTGCTGACCGCTGCACTCGACCCGGCCAACCCCATGGTGCGCGTTGTGCAGCGCTACGAACGCGCCCTGACCCAGCCGGAAAACACCGAAGAACTTCAGGAGGCTATGGCCCAGATGGACCTGCACCACGCCTGGTCGTTCGAGGCGCGCGTCAAAGAAATGCTCTACCGCTTCCGCTTAGACGACCTCAGCCAGAAAGTCGGCGCCCTCTCCGGCGGTCAGCAAAAGCGCTTAGCCTTAGCCAAAATCCTGCTCGAAGACCCAGACTTTCTCATCTTAGACGAGCCGACCAACCACTTAGACGTGGAAATGATCGAATGGCTGGAAGAGTACCTGCAACAGCCCGGCATCACGCTGTTTATGGTAACGCACGACCGCTATTTCTTAGAAAACGTCTGTGACAGCATCATCGAACTGGAGGGCGGCCAGCTGCGCCGCTATTCCGGCTCGTATGCCGATTATTTGGAGAAAAAAGCCCTGCGCGAAGAGGTAGAAGCCACCACCTATGAGCGCCAGAGCAAACTGCTCAAACGCGAACTCGAATGGGTGCGCCGAAGCCCCGCCGCCCGCACCACCAAAGCCAAAGCCCGCGTGGACGCCTACTACGAACGCAAAGAAGCCAACGAAGCCCTGCGCAAAAAACCCGAAGAGATGACCATTACCATCAAGGAAAACTGGCTGGGCAGCAAAGTGGTCGAGCTACACAACATCAGCAAAGCCTTCGGCGGCAAAAAAATCTTAGACAACTTCACCTACAAATTCAAACGCCGCGAGCGCGTGGGCATCGTCGGCCCCAATGGCTCAGGCAAAAGCACCTTCTTAGACATCCTCACCGGTGCCCTGCCACCCGACACGGGCAAAGTCGTCATCGGCGACACCATCATCTTCGGCCACTACCGACAGGAAGGCATCCGACTGCCCGAAGACAAGCGCGTCATCGAAGTCGTGCGCGACATCGCCGACTACATCCCCTTAGAAAAAGGCAAAGAACTCAGCGCGGCCCAACTGCTCGAGCGCTTCCTCTTCAGCCGACCCCAGCAACAGGTGTACGTCAGCCAACTCAGCGGCGGCGAACGCCGACGCCTCTACCTGCTGACCGTGCTGATGAAAAACCCAAACTTCCTCATCTTAGACGAACCCACCAACGACCTCGACGTGCTGACCCTGCAAGTGCTCGAAGACTTCTTAGAAGACTACCCGGGCTGCTTAGTCGTCGTTACCCACGACCGCTACTTCATGGACCGCCTCGTAGAGCACCTGTTCATCTTTGAAGGCAACGGAAAAATCAAAGACTTCAACGGCACCTACGCCGAATACCGCGCCCTCAAACGCACCGAAGCAGCCCAAAACCGCCCTACCCTACCCGCCGAAGCGCCCAAAACAACCGCATCGGCCGCCCCGGGCCTGAGCAACACCGAACGTAACGAACTCAAACGCTTGGAAAAAGAACTGGCCGCCTTAGAGCGCCGAAAACAGGAAATCCTCCAGCAGTTCGATAACGCCAACCTCTCGCCCACCGACATCAGCCGACTCTCCGAAGAATTGGGAGCCCTGCAAAAAACACTCGAAGAAAAGGAATTGAAATGGCTGGAACTGGCGGAAAGGGCGGGGTAATGGCCAAATGTTTCTGCCCCCGATTTGGCCTCTGTTTTTTTATAAGATGACCTGTCCTCAAAATTGTCCAAACGGGTAAGCGCTCCCCGGTGGTTTTCCCTACCACTTTTATGCTTAGCACTGCATAAGGATAATTAGTCAAACTACGACAACAAAATCTTTACATCAGGGTCAGTCTTCATCAGCATCGGCCGAGTAACCCTGAGCTGGCTCATTGACGAATGTAGCCTCATATTCCGCCCGACGCAAAACGGTATCATAAAGACCAACATCTTCTCCTTCGTGCCGATTGATGCCCATGTAGGCCAGGCTGGGGTCTTCGTAGCGCTTAAATTTGTACACGGCATCGTTCATGATAGGGCTGTTGAACAGCCCCAGGCATAACAGAAGCTCAAAGTCTTCTATTCTGAGGCCAGTTACTCGTTTGAAGAGCCCCGGTTCTAATTGAGTGATGACATCGCGTAATGTGCGTTCACGGTAGTCCGTGAGGTAAAGAAAAATCGGAATACGCGTAGCGAATTTGATGAGTTTTTCCTGAACTTGCTTGCGCAAGTTTTTGTACTCGCGCTCTTGCTCTGTTATCTGTTGCTTTTCCTCGCTGGAGAGTTCGCGGTCGTTGGCTTCGCGTTTGGCTTTTTTGACCGCTTCGGACTTGTTGATGATAGTCTCGAGGTCCTGATTCAGGTTGCGGAAGCCTTCAATACTCATCAGCGCCTGCATAGCTTGCTGGTTGCTCATCAAGCGGCGCAGGGTGTCGTTATCCACATTGACCAGCAGGGCGCTTTCCCAGCGGCGCGCCAGCAGGGTGGCAGTAGTGCCGCTCATGGCCATTTCCAACACACCGGCGGCGTCTATCTGGCGCATGGAGCTGCCGTCGTAGGCGAGCACCGGCAGAAAGCGAATGAATTCTGCGACCTTCTTTTCAGGGTCGTTTTCGCTTACATTCAGGCGAGTGCTGTAATCGGCGATCTGGCGCAAGGCGCGGTCAGGTGCGAAATCAAAAACGTAGCACTCCGGCTTGATAATGAGCTCTTCGTTGGGCGAGAGGCCATTGGGGTTCTTGATGGTCCAGGGACTTTGTACGCGAAAGGCAGCCTGAAAGTAGGTTTCCGGACTGGAGGTATTGCGCAGCATGAAGATGCCCGTCCAGGGACGCACGGTTACGCCCGTGGTCAGTTTGCCGCAGGTGAGCGTGATGGTTTTGCTTTCCAGCGGGTTGCCCATCGCGTCCAGCACAGGCGGCAGGGCTTTGGGGCCAATGCCTGCTGAGGCCCCCGCCGCCACGATGACTTTGTACTCGTGATAGAACTTGTTTTGCCGTTGGGCTAAGAGATTGTGCATGGCATAGCAGGCAGCCACGCTGGGCAGAAACCATAGGGTATGCGTCAGCGCCGAGAGTAAGCGCACATCCGAAAACGGCAAGGGCGGACGGCGATCGCGGCCCAGTTTCAGGTCGTCCACGCTGGCCGGCAGATACGCGCCGCGAATGAGGTTCAGCCACTTTTGCACCTCGTCCTCGTATTTAAAGCGCGCTTGATGGCCCAAACCTTCGGCGCTGAAGAACTCATTGAGGTCAAATTCGTTGAACTCGCCCTGTAAAGCGATTTGGCGGATTTCCTCCGGCAGTTGATAAGTCATCAGCACCATGCGCGGCAAAGCGGCATAGGGATTGGGGCCTTTAGCATCGTCCCATTCGGCTTTGGCGCGCTGTTCGTCGGAGTACGTCCAGTTGTAGATTTGCTCTTCGATGAATTCGCCGCTGGCAATGGCGCGGAAGGGCGTGCCGGAGAGGTACAGGTAGTGGTCAGACGTGATGGGCAGAATGTCCTCGTCAAAATAATCCACGGCTTCACCTTCGGCAGCCTTGCGCTCCGCGTCGCCTTCGGCTTCAAACAGGTCTTTGGCTTTCTCGCGCCAGGCGCCATAGTGATATTCGTCGAAGATGACGCAGTCCCAGTGGGTGGCATGCACCCATTCGTTTTTGGTCTTGATGCCGCCGGTGCTGGGATTGCGCCCCAAGTAATCCTGAAATGAGCCGAAGCAAACGATAGGCTTTTTCTTATCTGCCGTTTCCCAGGAGATGGGGCCGCCGGGCTTGATGAACTGCCAACCGCTGAAATCCACATGGGTGCGCAGGTCTTCTTCCCAGGCGCTCTGCACAGCGGGCTTGAAGGTCAGCACGAGCACTTTGCGCCAGCCCATGCGTTTGGCCAGTTGGTAGGCCGCAAAGGTCTTGCCGAAGCGCATTTTGCAGTTCCACAGGAAGTGCGGCGGCTTGCCGTTTTCGCGGCGATAGTTTTGGAAGTAGGCCATGGTCTTCTGAATGGCCGCTTCCTGTTCGGGGCGCAGGCTGAAGTGGAAGGCGCGCTGCTCTTCCAGCAGTTGGCCGGCGCGCACAGCGTGGATGGCGGCTTTGACCTGTTCCACCGTGCAGCGGAACCACTCGCCGCCCTCCTGCCGCACGCCGTTGATACGCAGCATGCGATGCACTTCACGGTCGGTGAAGGTTGTGCCGTCGTTGCGGATGGCGTCTTCTTCCAGCACAATGCGATAAGGAAGCGGGCCGGGGCGCACGGTGGGATATTGCTGTGCCACGCGCTCCTGCACGCTTTGCGTGGTGTAGCCCACTTTGAGCAAGCCCGTATACTGAGGATGCGTGTCCTCGTAGGCGTAGATTTTCGGCTTGACCTTAGGCCTTTTAGGAAAAAAATTATTCATAGTTGGCCTCGTTCAAAAACATTGTCATAAGATCTGTCGTCAGAATGTCGTGAGTTATGTCGTGAGTTTGTCGCAAGTTTAGAAATCCTTCAATGTATATATCAGCCGATTAGTGGCGCCTTCGGCCGCAATCAATTCTTTATCGGCGAGGGCGGCGAGATCGCGTTGTAGTGTTCTACGGCTAATGCCGGGGCACAACTTTTCATATTTTTGAATGGTGAGCCTACCGTGCTCCAATAGATACCGAAGCGCCTTACGCTGGCGAGGAGAAAGATGATGTTGAGCAACGATTGCATCGGCTTTGATGATTCTTTCCGCTTTTTGCTTGACTTCAGAGAGCTGGGTTGCCAGGCCCTCGGTAAAGTATTCCAGCCAGCTGGTCATATCCATATCGTTTTTCCGCACGCTTTGCAATGCTTGATAGAAGCGGCTCCGCTGCTGATCATAATATTCGCTTAGGGTAAAAAGCCGCTTAAAGTCATAACCGGAACGATAAAGCATCAGCATAGAGAGCAACCGCGAGGTCCTGCCATTGCCGTCGAGAAAAGGATGAATATGCACCAGTTGAAACTGAGCAATTCCGCTGACAAGGACCGGATGGACCTCCGGGGAACAATTCAGCCATTCCACGAGTTGCGACATGAGAATAGGCACCTCGAATGCCGGCGGCGGGGTATAGACGACCTCGCCGGTGGCAGCGTTCACCACGTAATTCTGGATTTTCCGGTACTCGCCAGGCGCCGCTGCGCCGCCGCGCACGCCTTCTACTAAGCGCTTATGAATTTCGCGAATCAGCCCCTCAGTAATCGGCGCCGGCGATTGGAGATATGAGGAAACGAAATTGAACGTTGAGCGATAATTGAGCAGTTCGCGGATGTCGTCGGGATCTGCTTCCTGCACGACCTTGCCGTCTAAAATCGCTTCCGCCTGCGTCAGGGTCAGTCGGGTGCCTTCGATGTGGGTGGTATGGTGTGCTTCCAGCACCAGCGCCCGCCGCTCCATTTCCTTGAGCCACTCCGCGGAAAGCTCGGCCGCCTCCAGAAAGCCCCGCGCCCGCTCGATACGGGTAAGATGAGCAGCTATAGAGTGGGTGATGGTAAAACGCGGCTGGAAACCGCCCCGTCCGCTATGCTTAATCATCCGTAAAATCTCCGTTGGTTTCTGTGGCAGACGTAGTGGTAGGTTCGTCGCCGCCGTTGTCCATCGGGCGAATTTTAGACTCGATAAAAGCAATTTCCTCTGCTGTTAAAGCGTAGCGTTCGTAGAGTTTCACATCTGTCCATCGAGTGCTCATACCTAAAATGGGCACGAAGGCGTAGCTGTCTTTCGTGATGTGGTGAGAGTACATAAATTGAGAGACCAAGAAACGGAAGAAACGAGTTTTCATGTAAGCAATAAGATTTAATGCTTCTTCCTGCGAGTTGTAGACTCCGATAACAAGATAAGTTTCGGTGCAGATCGAGCCGGGCGGCAAGACGTCTATCTTTGAAAAAACTCTCCGTCTTCCATCTATTCCAGGATTGCCAGCGTGGTCATAGCCAACATACGACGTAATCACCTTCCATTTATCTATCATGTCCACACCAACAGTAATTTCACTCCTTGGATAGGGGCCTTCACCGTTCTGCCAGCGCAAGATTAGGTCGCCAGACTTCTGTGGTCTAACAAATGTTCGTAAGCCAAATGGTTTTGAAGATGATACTCGTTCACTCATGCGCTGCTCCTTCTTGCTAATCACCTTTCGCACAATCGAAACTGCTTGGCTATGGCGGATAAAAGTTGGGAACTCGTTAAGCTGTCGGTTGGCAATAATGCTCTGTCCTTTGTTAATGTTTGTAACTTCACACAGCCCACGTCTATCCCTTTCCCAAAGGAAATAACAGACACCGCCGGCGATGTCCACGCCGGGAAATACCTCTGAAGCGTTCTCGTAATCTACCAGTTTGCTTATGCGACTATCATTAAGCATTTCTTGTCGGAAACTATCCAGCCCTTTTCCACCCGCAAACCATCGTGCGGGAATAATCATTACCAAATAGCGGGGATTCAACTTTTTAGCTTGTCTGACGAAGTGGTGATAAATCGGCGAAGCACTTCTTCCAAAGCCCCCATCGCTCAACTGATAGGGCGGGTTGCCGATGATGACATCGAATTTCATGTTAAAAATCTTCTCTGGGTTTTCTGTGTGAATGAATTCGTAGGCGTGGGTTTCCAGTTCTGTGCTGCGTTCGTAGTTGGCCTGGCTGGCGCCGCAAAAGGTGCAGCGCCCATTTTGCCAGGAGTGCTCGATGCGCCGGTAACGGATGTTGCCATCGGTCGTGTCGAAGGCGGTGCAGACTGAATACTTTCCATTGGCGGTTTTGGAGCAGTAGAGCGAGCGGCGCGACATCAGCCCAGTCAGTTCGGTGATGGCGATGCCAAAGAGTTGGCGCGTCATGATGTGATTGATGCGCGCCTGTCGGTCGGGGATCTGGCTTTCCAGTCCCTTATCGAGTCGCCGCGCGATTTCGCGCAAAAAAACGCCCGATTTGCAGCACGGGTCGAGAAAGCGGGCGTTTGGGTCGCTCCAGAGTTCGGGCGGCAGCAGGTCGAGCATCTGGTTGGCCACCTGCGGCGGGGTGAAGACCTCATCGCTGGAGAGGTTGGCTAAGCAAGAGAGTACGTCAGGATTGTAGTTCGTCGTCATAGGCATAGGCCAGGTCCAGAAAATGCACGGGTGGATATTCCTTCACCGGTTCAGGAATAAATACTTTCTCCCCTTTGTCCGATATCAGCATTTTGTGCATCTCAAACAGCGAGTCGGTTGCATCTTTTTCGCGCAGCAGCTCGTGAAAGGCAAAATCGCGCCGTTTGAGCAGGCTGCCGCTAATCAGCGACCATTCAGAGAAAACAATCGGCTGCGGGTTCTCGCCGACGGTCTTTAGCGTAAGTGCGTCGCCGTGGATGACGTTTCGTTTGAGGATATAGCGCACGCTCTCGCGGCATGCGGTTTTGGTTTTTTCGCCGAAGCAGGCGATGTAGGCTGAGTCAAAGGCATGGAAGAGGCGCTGGCGACATTCTTCGGCGTTATCTTCCAGAATGTCAATGCCGTAGAGCGAAGAGACGGCCAGCACGGCATAGCGTTCGTAATCTAATTGGCTTTTGCGATAGCGTTTTTCAACCGTTTTGAGTTTGCGTTCGAGCACTTCGATGAGGAAATTGCCGGTGCCACAGGCGGGTTCGAGAAAGCGCGAGTCGATTCGCTCGGTTTCTTGTTTGACCAGATCGAGCATCGCGTTGACGATGTGGGGCGGAGTTAGCACTTCCCCATAGTCAGCCACGCGCTCTTTAGATTTGATATACCCGTTACCTGGGTTGAGTTTTTTTTGCTCCCTTAGAGTATTGCCGATACCGGCTTTAGCGCTGGAGGTGGTGGACGATGCAAGTTTCGCCGGCTTTTCCGGGTGTCGAGGGGCTTCGAGTGCACCATCTCGCCTGATATCTGTCGAAGGGAGTTTTTTGTTCATAAGGACACGCTTAAATGCTTGCAAGCGGAGTCAAGTGGTCATTCTTACTGCAAACATACATCTTCGCCTGGTTTCGCGGGTTCTTTTCCACTCTGCGCTTGAGGAATACGCTTGGGCGCAATTGCTTCGGGTAGGTTTTGGTGGTTTCCTACATTTTTCAGGCAGTAGGCTACACAACGGCTATGGTAATGGGCCGGTTTACTTCCGCTTGCGATGCTTGGGCTTACGCGGTTCTGAGGGCAGGTTTGGATCTGTAAGTTATGGCGATCTGCTCTGGAGTATTTCCCGGTTCACTCGATGCCCCGGCCTCGGATACCCCTACTTCAGGAGTTATACCCGAAGCATCCCTTACCCGCTCGCGCAAGAGTCGCAAAGAAAAGGCTGGCAAAGCGGGAAAAAATTCCGCGCTCTTTGCTTCTGCAGCAATCTTGCATAAGGGCAGTTCCAGCATTCCCATTAAACGCTTCACCTTCCCGGAGGTCAAATGTCAGCAAAAGCACAAGACATGAAAAACGCTTATCTGTTGCCTGTGTTTGCGGCACTGTTTCTGAGTTGTCAGAAGAGCGAGCTTCCTTCGGATGCGTATGCACACATTCGGGCCACCTTTGGGGGCAAGATTGACCCGGAGCATTTGGCCAATTACAGCAGTCCGCCCATTCCGCCGTACATTACCAAAAGCAATGGGCTGTTTAACCCTATTACAGACGCTGGCGCTACGTTGGGCAGGG
Source organism: uncultured Saprospiraceae bacterium (assembly GCA_964646615.1). Classification (GTDB taxonomy): domain Bacteria; phylum Bacteroidota; class Bacteroidia; order Chitinophagales; family Saprospiraceae; genus M3007. The sequence continues at coordinate 3,461 of CAZYEV010000056.1, read as the reverse complement.
TGTTGTTTTACGATAAAAATCTGTCGTCGAACAGGACAGTTTCCTGTGCCAGTTGTCATCAGCAGGCCAATGCTTTTAGCGATGTGGCTGTCGTCAGTCAGGGGGTAAATGGTCTTACGGCGAGGCATTCGATGCGGCTGGTCAATGCGCGTTTTTCGAATGAGACTCGATTTTTCTGGGATGAGCGGGCGCCCAGTCTGGAAGCCCAAACTACCCTGCCAATAAGAGACCACGGAGAGATGGGCTTTAGCGGCACCAATGGCGATCCGCCCTTCAGCGCGCTGTTGGCGCGTTTGAGCGAGATCGGATACTACAGGGAGCTTTTCCGCCTGGCGTTTGGTTCAGAAGAGATTACGGAGGCCCGCATACAGCTGGCGTTGGCTCAATTCATCCGGAGCATTCAGTCATTCGACGCTAAATATGACGTTGGTCGGGCACAGGTGATGGCCGACAATGTGCCGTTTCCCAACTTCAGCCCGCTGGAGAACCAGGGAAAGCAGTTGTTTCTTGCACCTCCGCAATTTAATGCCAGCGGTGTCCGGACGGGTGGGGGCCTGGGCTGCGGCGGTTGCCATCGGGCGCCTGAATTTGACATTGACCCCAACGCTCGCAACAACGGCGTTACCCAGGCGCCCTCAGGAGGGCGAGATTTCACCGTTACCCGATCGCCCTCGCTGAGAGACCTGCTAAAGCCCGACGGAACCTTGAACGGCCCTATGATGCACAGCGGCACGTTTACCTCGCTACAGGCCGTGATAGAGCATTACAACGACCTGACAGCAGGGGCACAAAACAACCCTAACCTCGACCCGAGGCTGAGGCCCGGTGGCTTTCCTGCCCGGCTGAACATGACGCCTCAGGAGATGAACGCCTTGACGGCCTTCCTCCGGACCTTGTCCGGCACGAACGTCTATACCGACCGCAAATGGTCGGATCCTTTTCAATAGCTGCAGGGCAATCTGCCTGCGGCGCCCTATGAGGAAAGGCACCAGTAGGGGCTGAAGAAGGTGCGCTACCTTTTTTCTGGCAAGAAAAATGCTGAGGGAGGGTAGTTGTTCTTTTGAATAAGGCCCTTTTTATGCAGCTGTATTTGGATTCCTTTGGTGCTTTTTTGTCGGTTCGGAACGGTATGTTCAGCGTGCGCATGCGCGCCAGTGGTGTTGTGCGCGATTTTCCGGCGCGTACTATAGATGCCATCCTGCTCACCCGAGGCACGGGCATGAGCACCGATGCGGCGCTGCTGGCCGTAGAGAACGACATTCCAGTGCTGCTCATTGACGCGCAGACGCACTACCCGCTGGCGCAACTCAGCAGCGGGCGCCCCTCTACGATTGCCGCTGTGCGCAAAAACCAGGTCTTCTTCGCGCGCTCAGCAGCAGGCCTTGCCTGGGCCGCCGGATGCATTGCCGAAAAAGTAGCCCGCCAGCGTCAGCTCCTTCGGCATTGGGCCGAGTACCCGACCACTCCCGAAGAATTTACCGCCAACCTGCCCATAGCCGACCGCATCCTGGCCGCTATGCAGCGCGAACTGGGCAAACCCATCGCCGAAACCGACGACCTCGAAGTCATCATCACTCGCCTGCGCGGACAGGAAGGCACCGCCTCGCGCGTCTATTTCCAGCAATTAGCCCGGCTCGTAGAGGGCGCATTCTCCGGCTTCGGCGATAACCCTCTGGACGAACCCACCTTTGAAGGGCGCCAAAAACGCCCTGCCCACGACCCTTTTAATGCTCTGCTCAATTACCTCTACGGCATGCTCTACACGGCAGTGCACCTGTCGCTGCTTAAAGCTGGCCTCGACCCTTACTTCGGAGTGTTGCATGCCGACCGTTATGGCGCTGCGCCTACTTTGGTCTTCGATGCCATAGAGCCCTATCGCCCCTGGGCCGACCACGTGGCCCTGCGCTTAGTGCTGGAGGGCCACATCGGCCCTGAGGCCTTCGAGCAGCGCGCCGAACCGCTGGAAGGTCTGTGGCTCTCGCAAGCCGGAAAGGACACCGTCATTGGCCAGATGCTTCAATATCTGGAAGAAAGCACACCCTTCGAAGGGCGGCAGGTGCGCCGAAAGGCCCAAATAGACTTTGAGGCACAGTTTTTGAAAAAACAAATCGGTACCGACTAATCCAGCTCGCGCCTCCGGCACGTGGTGCAGAACTAACGTTTGGGAATATTATGAGAAAACGAAAATGTGCTCCGTACACCGGAGCAGGCAAAAGCCCCCTTTGTGGCAGCCTCTTGAGGCGCGAGGTGCTTTTATGGCTCTTGCTATACCTCTTGCCGTGGCCTGGCCTTGCTACCGCTCAAGACCCCGACATCGAGGCCAACGAACGGCGCGCCTACGAAGAGTACTTCCGCACCAGCGAGCAGCCCGGCGAAACGCCCACCAACGCTCGCCAGCGCAACCAGGGCAAGCGCGTCAGCCCACCACCCGGCGCCGCCCGTGTCGGCTGCATCTGCATGGACGACACGCCCAGCGACGCCACCAGCATCGGCGCCTGCAGCGGACACGGCGGCGTCCGGTACTGGCTCTACCTCCAACCCAACGGAGACACCGTGCGCGTAACCACCGGCCGACACGAACGGCACCCGCACCCCTTAGACAGCATCGAGCGCAGCGAACTCGTCAAAGCGCGCGATAAAAAACGCGCAGCAAACGCCAATGCCCTCTCGCCTACGGTCATTATCGTGCAAATGCCTACGCCTGCCGACGATAACCCCTTCACCAACCCCTCCTGGCCCGAAGCCATCGCCATCCTCGGCCTCGGCGGCTTCGCCGTCTGGGCCGCATATCTCCTCCTCCGTTGGAGCCATCATCAAATACCACACATCGCCAATGCACTACGTGATTACCTACGATATCGAAGACGACCGCCTGCGGATGAAGACCGCTAAAACCCTCCAGCGGCACGGATGCGCCAGAGTCCAAAAATCCGTCTTCGTAGCCTCAGATATGGGGAAAAAACACCTCCTGCAGCTCCAAAACGCACTGCAGCGGCTCTTGACAAAGCGCATCCAGCCCTCCGACAGCCTCCTCATCATACCCTTGCGCGAAGACTTGGTCACGGAAATCATCACCATCGGCCATAACAATGTTCTTGCGGAGCTGGAACCCAAACCACTCAAAATCCTCCTATGAATGCGCTGAAATCGCCGCAAAAAAACTCTAAACCAATATCAAACACATGAGTACCTTTACGGCTATCCAGCCCACATCCAGCGAATAGGGATTGCGACTATATCAGATATACGTTTTACCTCATAATCAATAGCTATCCAGCCCACATCCAGCGAATAGGGATTGCGACTTTCTCATTTTCTTGCTGGTTTTGCTTAGAATCTTTCTACCTCGCCCACATCCAGCGAATAGGGCTTGCGACTTTTCTTAACATTCTTTTGCTTGACGTCTATTCTTATTCTCACGCCCAAATCCTGAGAATCGCGCTTACAACTCTCACTTCTTT
>CAZYEV010000055.1:0-18885 GCA_964646615.1 uncultured Saprospiraceae bacterium | reverse complement strand
GTCGTCGGCTTTGAGCACGCCGAAGAAGTTGCCCAGCAGGTCTCGATGTTCATCGGCTTTTTCGTAGTTGTCCAAAAAGTCGTTGATGGGTTTATCGTACTCGTCAATGAGGACGACGACTCGTTCGGTTTGGCCCAGGGTCAGGATGAGTTCTTTGAAGCGCTCTTTGGAGGTGTTGCTGGTCAAGTGGATGCCGTGCAGGGCTGCCTTTTGGGCTATTTCTCTGGCCAGGGCGGCTTCCAGTGGTTGGTTGATGTAATCCAGCCCATTGAGCGACAGCGATATGACGGGGTGTTTTTTACTCCAATCCCAGTGGCCGTGCTCGTGTATCCACAGGCCCTCGAACAGCTCGCGCCGGCCCTCGAAGAGGGCCTTCAGCGTGGACACTGTCAGCGACTTGCCAAAACGACGCGGACGCGAGAGGAAGAAGTAATCGCCTGCGTTGACTAATTCGTATAGCTGGCGCGTCTTGTCCACATATAGCTGACGCCCTTCTCGTATTTTCTCAAAATTGGACTCGCCCGCTGGCAATCTCTTGAGCATGGGCTGCGATTTTGGGCAAAGATAAGGGGATAACCTCTCCCGCCTGGGAGGTGTTATTGCTCCGAGGATAGGCGCGCGTCTATGGCGTTTCGCGCTGACTGTGCCTCAGATGGAGGAGCGACGGGCGGCCACCCCAGCACCTGTCGATAGACGCTTTCGATGCGCCAGGCTACAGTCTCGGCGTCAAGGCCCAGTTCCAGCAGTCGCTGGCGTCCGTGGGTGCGGCCCTGCTCGCGGGCGAAGCGGAGTGCTGTACGCAGTTTCTCCGCAAAATCGGTCGGTTCATAACTGGCCACATAGCAGCCCGGCGTGTTGCCCAGCACCCAGGGCGCATCGCCCGCCGGCGCGCTCACAATGGGGCAATTACAGGCCATGGCTTCCTTGATGACGTTGGGCGAGCCTTCACCAAACGAACACAGCGTCAGCACGTCGGCGCTGTTGAGCAGCTGCACCACTTGCTCGTGCTTGACCGGATAGGGCGCCAGCAGTTCCACATCGGGGCGGTCGAGCAGGCGCACGGCTTCGCGCACCAGGGCGATGTTTTTGTTCGGGTCGTCGGGATTACCTAAGAACAGCACGTACTGCCGCTCCGGGTGCAGGCCCAAGGCCTCGCGGCAGCCGCCAGGGATGAGCTGAAATTGCTCCAGCCGTACGCCGTTCGGGATGATGTGCGAAATGCCTTTGCACCACACCACTCGCGCCAGGTCGGGTGCCTTGGAAATCACCGCTCGCACAAAGGGCTGCAGCAGCCACGTCATCAGTATCGGGATGCGACTCTTCCACTCGATGCGGCCCGGAGCCACGAACGTACCCTGGGCGTCGTCGCCCATGAGCGACACCACCACCGGCACGCGCCCCAGCGAGGCCAGCACAGCCACCCACCCGCACAGCGAATAATGGGCGTGGATGAGGTCGTAGCGATGCGCGCGCAAATGCCGGCGCAGCGGGCCGATGTTTTTCAAATAGTTCTTCCAGCCCTTGCCCCGAATGGGAAAGTAGTCCACCTCGATGCCCCGCGCTCGCAAGGACTCCGCCTGCGCGTGGGTGAAAGGCGACACCGGAAAGGCCTTGAAATTGCCGCTGAACACAAACAATACCCTCATGCGCACACCTCCGCTTTGTGCTCTTGCAGCCATTGCAGCACGTGCTCTATGCGCAGGGCAAAGCATTCGAGCCGGTTGAAATCGCCCGGCTCAAACACCCATTGCCCGTTCTGGCGCCGATAGCGGCCCATTTGACCATCTACCAGCATCTGATACGGGTCGGATTGGCCAAAGATGCACTGCATTTCATTGACCAAATAGCCACTGCCATCGGGTGCCTCGAACAAGTCAACGGCCTGAGAGAGAAAGCCGTACGGCTCGGTAATGGCTTCCACAAAATCGAACAGCGCCAACGGCGGATTATCGTAGCCCTTCAGCAGGCTGCCGCTGGCCATGTCGCCCTTTTTGAGTTTTTTATGGGCAAAAAAAGAGTCGCCAATGCGCACCACACGCCACTCGAAGTCGTGCGGCACATAGACCTGGAGGATGACAAAATCCTTCTGCACTTCGGCCCGCTGAATGCGGTACTGCTTCAGTTTTTGCTGCAATTCCTGCGGACGCAGCAGCTTGCGCAAGGCGCGCCCCACGAAGCCTTTCTTTCGCCATTTAGGCCCTACCTGGAGCGAGGCGCCCCGGCCCGAGAAGGTGTTTTCCACGTACTGACGGGCCATTTTTTCATTTTTTAACATCACCACTCCGCTGCCTCCGCCACCGATGCTGGTTTTGCCCACTAATGGAAAGGATGCCTGGGAAAGAAAGTCCAGGGCCTCGTCGCGGTAGTAGAATACGTGTGTTTTGGGGTGCGGAATGCCGCGTGCCTCCAGCCAGTAGGCCAGGTACTTTTTGTTTTCGTAAATCTGAATTTCCTCGAACGACGGATAGACCGGGATGCCCAGCACGTGGTGCAGGATGGTCAGGCGCTCGTCGAAGAGGATACGGAAGGCCGTGTTCCAGCCGGGTGGTGTGGCCAGCATGGCATCGAAGCGGCCCTGGCGCATGCGTTCGAGCCAGTCGGCGCGGGTGATGTCCACTACTTCCCACGTCAGTTCGCTGGCGCGTTCGGCGCAGGCGTGCACCCACAGCAGGTGGTCGTCGGGCACTTCATTTTGCAGGATGGCGAGGTGTGGCATAGGATTAAGAGCGATTTTAGAGGCTGGCTAAGAGCACCTCCATCATCTCCTGGAGGGCATGCAGCAGCATGGCTATTTTGGCTGCTAAAGGCTTCATTTTAAGCCGGTAAATGTGCTCTATGCGGGGGTGTGCTTTCAGCCATTGGAACGAGCGGGCTTTGGCGCGGAACGCGAGGCGTTTGCGGGAGCTGATGAACAGGCGGCTCAGCGGGCGCTCGCTGTTGGCCACGTCGTACTTGTAGGGCTCGTCGCCGTCGCCGAAGTCCAGCACAGAGAGGTGGTTTTGGGCCATCCAGGAGGCGATGTGAAAGATGAGGGCCTTGCCCGGGCTGTATCGGGCGAAGGCAGGGTCGAAGGTAGTGGCATGAAAGACCAGCGCTGGCGGTTGCAGCAGCCCGATGGCAAAGGCGATAGGGCGCCCGTCGGGCAGGCACAACGAGAAGCGCATAGCCAAGCCATCGTCGTGCCAGGCGCGTAAGCAGCCCAGCAGAAATTGGCGCCGCTGTGGGTTTCGGAAATCTGAGGGTGTGGGCGTATTGGCCCAGCGCTGTACGTGCGCGTCGCCATAGGCCTCCACCCAGGCTTCCAGCCCTTCGGCGGCGGTATGCACCTGGAAGGTGGCGCCGTCTTGCTTGCGCAGGCGGTTGGCATAGTAGCGGTAGCGCTGGTTTTTTTGTAAATGTTTTTCCACCTCAGCCGGTGTGTCGGCCGCCAGAAGCGGGCATACCGAATGCGGCACGAGCGTCCAGGTGAGGCCGTTGGCGCGCGCTGCCGCTTCCAGAAAGGCGATGTAGTCGGCTCCCAGCGGCTGGTTGTTGCACTCCAGCGACCAGCGCCGCTCGCGCATAGCCGCCAGCAGCGCATGGCAGAAAGCGCGTCGGTCGGCTTCGGCGCAGCACCGGTCGAGGACGAATGTGTTGACATCCGTCTTCAGGTCGCTCAGAAATGTGCAGACGCCGCGGCGCTCTTTGAGCAGCACTGCCCCGCGCAAGGCGCCGTCCTGGTAGAAGGAAAAGGCTACCACTGTTTCAGGTGTGCAGATGGCAAAATAGCGCAGCAGTTGTGGCGCTTCAAAAGGCGAGCGTTCAACGCTGTTGCGCCACAGGCGCTCGTAGGCTTCCCAAAAGGTTTCCGAAGGCATGCCGGTCGTTAGCAGGGCAGCATCAGCCATAGCGGGTGTTTTTTGAAAACAGTGAACGGATATCCGTCGGTTCGTGGGAAGCCAGCACAGGGCTACACCTCGCACAGGTAATATACCCAGGCATCGTTGCCCAGCGTATTCAGGCGCGAGTGGTCAATTTCTTGTCCGGTTTTGTAGGAAAAAACGCGCACATTGCGGAAGCCCAGACGCTGCAATTGCCACACCTGGTACTCTGGCTGCACGTAATAGATGCTCAGGGAGAAATGCTCCACCCCGTCGCGCAGGACGGCAAACTTCTTGTCGGCGTACTGACCGGGCAAGCCGTTGTAGTACAGCAGCATGGCGATGCGGTAAAACTGGTAGAGAAGTTCGCGCCAGCGGCGATACCACTTTAGCCGATACATGCGCGGCACGTAGAGGAGGTTGTGGCTCGAAAAGGCGAAGTAGCCGCCCAGCTTGCACACGCGCTGCACCTCGCGGAAGACCTTTTCGCGGTCATTGGGTGCCACGCAGTCAATGCCGTTGAAGCTGAACAGCACAAAGTCGTAGTACTGGTTGGGCACACCGCTCATGTCGGTGGCGTCGAGCACAAAGAAGCGCGTGCGCGGGCCGGCATTGGGGAAGCGCTGCAGGCAGGCGTCCACCATGCGCTCGGCGTAGTCGGTTCCGTGGTACTCGTAGGTGATCGGCTCGAAGTGCACGGTAGTGCGTCCGCCACCGATGCCCAGGTCGAGCATGCGCCAGTTGGGCAGTCGGTCGCGCAGGGCGTTGAGGATGGCCTGTTCGGGCTTTTGCAGGTCAGCTACCGATGCGTACGTGCGGATGACATCGTCGGAGTTCCATACCTGCTTGTCTTTTACGGCGTCAATCGTGTTCATAACGCGAAGAATTTGGAACGAGTGAAGAAATTGGCGCTGAGCCGTTTACGAAAGCAGGGGGGTGTGCAGCAGACCGAAGGCATAGGTGTTGTTGGCACGGACGCCAACAATGGCAGGGATGGGCGGTGGGTGGCGGGGGTGTTGTAAATGGGTAAATGGGTAATTGGGTAATCGGATAATTGGGTAATCGGGTAATCGGGTAGAGACGTTGCATGCAACGTCTCTATGCCGCCGCCGCCACCACCACCGGCAACGGCAACGACAACAACAACCAGGCAGGCAATGGCGATATTCCGGCGCAGGTTGCGGTACAGCGGTTTGAGGCGGTTTTGATAAAAACCGTACAGGCGCGGGTTTTCGCGCACGGCCTGGATGAAGCGCGTTTTCAGGATGAAGCGCAGGTTGTTTTTGCGGGCAACGAACACGCGGCGCAGCACCTGGTCTTTGGAGGCGACGTAGTATTTGTAGGGTTCGTTGCCGTCGCCGAAGTCTAATCGGCGCAGGCCGTTTTCGGCCATCCATTGGGCGATGTAGTAGATGAGTACGCGGCCGGGGCTGACGTGGGCGTATTCGGGGTGGAAGGTAGGCGTGTGGTAGATGAGCGTTTCGCCCTCCAGCAGGCCGGCCATGAGGCCGACGCGCCCGCCAGTAGGGGTGCGTAGGGCGAAGCGCACCAGGAGGCCGTCCTGCTGCCAGGCGCGCAGGCAGTTTTTCAGGAATTCACGGCGTGCCGGGTCTCGGTAGGCGGAGGGTGTGGGCGTGGGTGCCCAGCGCAGTACGTGGGCATTGCAGAAGTCTTCGGCCCAGCCGTCGAGGTCGCTGTCGTCAGTGAGCACTTCAAAGGAGCCTTGCTCTTGCTTGACAAACTTGTTCAGTTTGCGGCGCGTATTTTGGGAGGCGCGCACCTCGTCGAAGAGCGCCTGGGGGGTGGGTGCTTCGACAATGGGACACACCGAATAGTCTAAGCTGAGCGTGTAGAGGCCGCTGTTTTTCAGCGCATCTTCGAAGGCGGGCATGTAGCTGGCCCAGGCGGGTTTGTGGTTGAGCATGAGGCCCCAGTTTTCGCGCTGGACGGTTCGGAAGAGTTGCTCGAAGTAGGCGCGCTGCTGTTGGGCGCTGAGGTCGCGGTGCAGGATGAAGAAGTTGGCGTCGGTTTTCAGGTCGCTGAGGAATACCCAGTGGTCGCCGCTTTGGCGCAAGAGTGTGGCGCCGACGAGCTGGCCGTTCTGGCGGGCGGAGAAGAGAGCCACGCCGTCGGTTTGCCGTTCGGCGTAGTAGCGCAAGATGGCCGGCGCCTGAAAGGGCGACGGGTGGCTGCTTTGCCGCCATAGCTGGGCGTATTCGGCCCAGAAGTCGGCGTTCGGTTTCTGGTATGTGAGCGTACAGGTCATGTCATGAGCGAGGGTTCGAGCGGTTGCACAGGTTGGGCGGCGGCGGTCCAGCCGGCTGCCACGGAGTACAGGTGGATGAGTTCGCCCAGCGAGACGGCGTTGCGCGACAGGCCCGACTCCATGAGGTAGGCAATGCCCGACTGCAGCAGTTCCGGGTGGTCTTCGGGGCGGATGTAGTTGAGCAGGTCGTGCTGGTAGCGGCGGAAGTAGGTCTCTACGGCGTTGGAGTCGCCTACTTCTTTGCGGAAGAATTTTTGCAGGGCCACGCGGGTAGCCAGCACCGGGCGTCGCCAGCTTTCCAGGACGTCGGCCGGGCTGTAACCCTTGTTGGTCAGCAGGCGATACAGTTGCGGATCGGTGCGGCGCAGGAAGGCCGAGTAAAACATTTGCCCTTTCATGCGGCGATTTTTTTGCTTGTCGAACAGGCGCGCGTGCAGGCCCGACCACACCGTTTTGTTGAGCGCCTCGAAGAAGGGCAACGACAGGTAAGGCGTGCGGTTGCACAGCACGTGGCTTTGCATGACCAATTCCGGGCCAAAGTATTTGCGAAATATCTCCTCCAGGACAAAGCAGTAAAATTGCTGGTTGATGTCCATGTCGGCGCGTACGCGCAGGAAGTGCTCAAAGTCGCTGATGAGCGATTCGAGTTCCGTTCGGAAGTGCATAGCCACCTGGCGGCCAGCGGCTTTGCGCAGGAAGTCTTTCCACGAGTCGTCGGGCGTCTCGAACACCTGAATGAGTGCTTGCGTCATCATAACGCCTGGGTGATGCATGGCGCGGAACAGCTCGCTGCCAAAGTTGCCCGTCAGGATGAAGCGCGTGCGTTTGGCCAGCACTTCGGCGGCATAGAAATAGTGGGGGCGGCCGAGGTTGCCGTTGTATTCTGAGCGTTGCATGAAGCCTAAGGCCGAGCGCAGCGCGTGTTCGCGCACATAGGCGTCGTCTAAGTAGATGGGCAGGTAAGGAATGCCCAGCTGTTGCGATTGTCGGGCTGGCAGCGTTACATCCGACTCGCCCGGCATACCGAAGCTGTAGGTGAAAAAGTCGTCGCGATACGCCTGGCGAGCTGCCGCCACCAGCGTGCGCCCGTCGAAGCCGCCCGTAAGCGAGACCGCAAATGGCTCGGGCGGCAGAAACAGCCGGCTTTCGCGCTCGAAAACCTCCGTTAGCTCGTCCAGCACTTCGGGGCCACTGAGGAAGCCGTGTCCGAAGTAGTTTTCTAAACCTAAAGCCCGCTCTTCGCGCGCGCCTTCAGGGCCCAGCGTCAGCCAGCGATGGCTGCCCAGCAGCTGGATGTTGGTCCACCACGTCGAGTTGAACAGCGAGTAGTTGAACAGCAGGCGCTCCAGCAGATTGCGGCGGTTAAGCCTGCCGGGGTCGTGGCGTCGGGCCAGATAAAACGACGACGTACAGACGTACACCCGGCTGCCGTCTTTTTGCCAGTAGAGCGGGTAGATGCCGCCGAACGACGTGCCGCAGCGCAGCAGACCGTCTTTGAGCAAAAACCAGTAGTAGTGGCCGCGCACTTCACTGTACAGCGCGCGTAGGCTGAGCGCCCCGCTGTGCCAGTCCGTTACACGTCCAGCAGCCCGTTGGCGGTCGCCAAAGACCGGGTCGCCCAGCAGGTACAGGCGGCTGCCGTCGGGCAGGTCGAGCACTTCGATGTTCTGCGCGCCTGCGTACAGGTAAAGCGTCTGCGGCGTCGCCTGCTTGAGCGGTACCTTGTTCAGTACCTCCACCTGTACCGGCGGTGCGTCGGGCTGGAAGCGGTAATGTAGATAAGCAAACATGGCTAATTCCTCGAGAGTAGTCGGTTCTTCCATTCGTTGGCCCACCACAGCGTGTAGTACGGCTGTCGGCCGTAGTGGCTGCCCAACTTGTAGTCTAATTTGCGGTACATCCACCACGGGCGGATGTTCCCCCAGTCTGTGCCCAGGCGAGGAATTCGGTCGGGCCGATGCCTTTCGGTCGTCATTTTGCCGGCCGTTGTGGCTACGTACCCCGACTCAAGGGCGATTAAATGCGCTGACAGGCTATTGTCGCCGTGCGGCCAGCACAAAAAGCGCACCGGCTTCTGAAGACGCTCTTCTAAAACCCGGCGGGAATGTGCGATTTCATAGCGCAATCGCTGGCCGTATTCGGCCTCCGTTTCTTCGCCAACTACTAATCGGTCAGCAGATTTCCACTCTCGATAAATCTGCTTCGCTTTGCGCTCAAAGATAGGGCGATGCTCCGAAATGGTCAGGTCATATTTTTCCGCTAATCCGCCAATTTCTTCCATAAATGCCGCCGAGACGACCTTTCGTCTCGCAATCACGGCCGATTGCTCTTCGAAGAGAGGCGCTCCCCAGGGCAGCCGCTGCTCAAAGCCTCTGTCCTGGCTGTAGAAGGGCTTTTCCGAAAGAGGATATGTATTCAGAATGGAATAAAAGCCGGCAAAGCCGCCGTAATAGAAGCCGCGCAATTGGTCGCTGACGGGGTATTTGGCGTGGCTCATCGTGTGCGATTGCACATCAGCAAAGCCCGAGGCCTGCATGCGGCGCAATTCGCCCCACGACAGCTGACCCAGCCCCTGCAGGTCGCCCAAACGGCAACGCCCTTCCCACACGTCCTCCAAGTTGGGCCGCACGTCATCGCCCGGTTCGATGAGTTCAGGGCAGACGAAGAGGGTGATTTTCATCCCGTACTTTTTGGCTATTGGAAAGGCATAGACCCAGTTGTCCAGCAGGCCGTCGTCGAACGTCAGGCATACGGCGCGCTCGTCTAAGGGCTGTTCGCCCTGGCGCATGGCGGCCCATTCGTCTAAGAAGATGGTCCGGTAGCCGCGGCTGCGCAAATAGCGCATTTGTTGCTCGAAGCGGTCTAAGCGCATCGTCAGGAAGCGCAGCGGCCAGCCGGCAAAGGGGCGCGGCGCCACCGAGTGGAAGTACAGGACGGGTGGGCTAAGCGTTTGCATACACTTCTTCGATGTCTTTCAGGTGGGTTTTAATGTCAAAAAGCCGCTGCAGGCGTTCGGCTGAGTCGTAAGCCTTTTGGGCCAGCGCCGGAAAGTCTTCGATGGCCGCCCAAAAGCGCCGACTTATGTGCGCATAATCGTCAGGGTTGCCCAAGCAGAAGGTAGTCGCATCGCCGTGGATTTCCTCAAACACCGGCACGTTGCTGGTCAGCACGGGCAGGCCAGTGAGCAGCCCTTCGGCCACCACATTGCCAAACGACTCGTGGGCGCTCAGGAAGACAAACAGGTCAGCCTCGGCGTAGAAGCGCGCCACATCCTCTATCCAGCCATAGAAGAAAATGCGGTCGGCAAAGGGGCTTTGTTGTGCCTGCTGGCGGATGTCTTGTTCCAGCGCGCCACTGCCGGCGATGTGTAGTTCCACCTCGGGGCGCTGTGCAGCCAATTCCTCGAAGAGCCGGATGACTAAGTGAGCGTTTTTGTCCGGGTCGAGGCGCCCTATGTAAGCCATGCGCCGCAGGTGGGTCCGCCGGTGTCGGTGTTGCAAAAAGCGCTGAAGAGAGAAGCCGTTGTACACCACGCGCGGCTTTAGCGGCAGCGCGTCGCGCTCAAAAATGGCTGCGCTGTGCTGCGAATTGGCCACATAGCGCACGCGAAACAGGCGCACTAAGCGCCAGGCCGTTTTCAGGTACAGGCGGTCTTTCCACGTCTTCCAGTATTTCGTGCCGTGGATGTGGTACACCGGGTTGCGCACACCGGCCAGCAGGGCCAGCAGCAGAATGACCGGGCCGCTGTTGATGAAATGAAACACATCGCGGCGGTGCCGGCGCGCATAGCGGAAAAAGCCGGTGTAGCAGCGCCAGTTGTTGCGCGAACCTTCGGAAAAATGCCCGTTGAGGCGCGGGTTCAGGTGGTTGCCCGATGGGCGCAGGCTGTAGATGTACGTCGGGCGCCGCCCCTCTAAGTGCTCGGTGTAGCGCGTGATGTACGACTCCATGCCGCCGGGAAGGGCTTCCCAAACGACGTAATGAATGGGCTGTTCCGCCTGCAATGCCTGTAACTGTCGGTGCATAACGCGCTGTGCGTTAGAGGTTTTCTCTGAAATGAAAATAGGCAGGCGGGGGGATGAGGTCGCGTCGGGCTTAAGTTCAGAAACCTAAGCCTCGGCGCTCGAAGGAGGATTAAAGGAAAGCCGATACGCGATGGCGCCCAGTGTCAGGTACACTCCAATCACTATGCCAGCCGTAGGGTCGGCGTAAAAAGCAAACTTCTGGCCCGAAGTGGAATGGATAAAGAACCACCCCGGGAAAAACGTACACCACACTAACAGCGACTTTTGGTAGGGCGCGCCCGAAGGCATCTGCCAGCTGCGCAGCAAAAGCCAGCCGTGGTAAAACAGAATAAACACCAGCATCAGGATGGCCCCGATGATGCCGGCGTGCAGCAGGATGTTCTGGTTGGCCACGTGGAAGTCGCCGTATTTGAAAAACTCATCCGAAAAGCCCCAACCTGAAATAGGCGACTCGCTCCACTTGTCCATCACGCGCGGGCTGCGCTCATTGAGGCGCGAGAGAGTCCCACCAGCCGTTACATCGCCACCCATTAGGCGCTGGATGGTGGAAAAGCGTTCGAACGCATTGGAGAACTGCTTCTCTATCACCGGTATTTGCAACAAGAGCACGACCGACAGCGTGCCCACCATCGCCATTGAGAAGGTCTGCTTCAGGCTTAATTTTTCTACAAAAACTAAGAAAAGTATCAACGATATCGAAAACCCGATAATCCACCCGCGGGTGGCGGAAAGCACCACACACAGCGCCGCCGCTGCAATGACCCCGAACAAATAGCGCCGGTCGAAAAAGCCCGGGCGCGTCAGCCAGTAAAAAGCGCCGAAATAGCCCAGCAGCACGCTATTGTCGCTATAAAACCCCCGATAGGTATAGCCCTTTTTCACGTCCACCGTAAACCAGACCTTTTTCATTACGCCCAGCGCCTGCGAAGGCGTAATGCTGGTGGCAATGGTAAACACCTGCGCAAAAAGCGCCAGGAACACCATTGGGAAAACGTAGAAGAACAGCTCGCGGTAGTCCTCCTCCGTGCGCAACAGGCGCGGAATGGAGTACAGCAGCGTCAGCGGCAGCAAGAACTTCACTAAGCGGAATTGCACATTTAATGCAGGCGACAGACCCACCGCATAGCCCTGCAGCACCAGCAAGATGATGTAGATGCCCATCATTTGCAGCAGCCCGCGGTGAAACATTGGCTCGGGCGCCTCCTTGCGCAGTGCCTTAATGAAGGCGGCCAGCACATACAGCTGCTCAAACTCGATGCCCGGCAGACCGGGTAATAACCGCGTAACAGCCTCATAAGGGTTGAAAAAGCCCCAGAAGCCATCGCTGATGGTCAGGAACAGTGCCAGCCACATCGGCTCGTTCGACGAGCGCGCATAGGCGATGAGCATCAGCACGTACAGCGGCGTGCGCGCAAACTCCGGCAAGTAGTACGTGGCTGCCAGCGCCACGACCAACCAGAAAAAGTAAACAGCGAGTTTGCGTACCATAGTCGGTTCAGGATAAGGAAGGCAAGATTAAGAAGAAAAACCCAGTGTGTTCAACATGCGCCGGATGACCATTGCCGGCGTGTAGCGCTCCAAAACGCGGGCGCGCATCGCCTCCACACAGGCCTTTCGGCGCCGTTCATCCTCAAGCCAAAACCGCGCCACTTCCTCAGCCTCGCGATAGTTTTTAATAATCGGCAACTCCATTCCCTCAAAAACCCGCTCTAAATCGACGCTGTATTCACACAAAGGTAAAATGCCGGCCCCCAGAATGTCAAACACCCGTACGTGGATGCCCCGAAACAGCGAGGGCACCAGCTCCACCGGCGCCACTTTGCTGCAGTTGTACACGAGGTTGTTAAACGAAGCGTCGAAGCGGCCGTGCGGCACAATTTTGCTGGCCGCTCCCGGAAAGAGGTCATACCAGCGCTCCATGCTGCCGCTGATGTAGGCTTTGAAATCCAGATTTTTGAACAGGTCCAGGAACAGCATCCGCTTGTAGCCCCAGTTCGTCTTGCTGGCGCTGCCCACGTAGATGAGGTCGGAGCGGTAGCGTTGCCGTTCCGGCTCCGGCACCTCCATCGGGTAATAAATCTGGCTGTTGAAGCCAAAGCAGTCGAACGTCATACCAGGCACGCCCATTTGCGTCAGCTGCTCGCACCACAGCGAGTCTGGGCTGATGATGTAGTCGGCGTAGAAGAGGATATGCAAATTGTAGATGTTCGAGGGCGTGTACAACGGGTTGTCGCCCAGCATGAACGCCACTTTGGCCGAACGCTTGAACTCCTCCATGAGCGCCGGTCGGGCCAACTGGTTGTTGTAAATAAAAACCAGGTCGGGCTGAAATTCGCGAAAGATGCGCAGATACTCCGCATTCGCCTTGCGCACGTAAGGCTCTTCCCATAGCCGGCGCAGGCGCATGGGCAGCGTGGTGTAGTTGTTGTAGCGGGCGTTGGCGCGCGGCGAGAAGAAGGACTGGTAGTCCACGGCCTTCAACTCGACGCCGTTGGCCTCTAAGCCGGCGATGATGGACTGCAGGAACGGATACTGCAAGGGGGCAAGCAACAGGCATCTCATAGGTGTCAATGATTCTGAGTCAGCGGCTGCCCTTTGCCAAAATCCGTACCAGAACGGCCAGACTACGGCGCTCCGATGCGCAACAGTCGGGTCGAAGACTGACCGCTGCTGGCGCGCAGCGTAGCGATGTACTGGCCGGCTGGCCAGCCGGCGGCGTCAAAGTGGGCATGGTGCAGGCCTGCCGGTAGGTGCTCCAGGATGCGGCGTTGCCAGATGCGGCCTTCGTTGTCGCTGATTTCGATGGTTACCCGCTCTGGCCACAGCAGCGCAAATTGCAGCACTACCTGATTGACGAATGGGTTGGGCGCCGCCACTAAACTGACCAAAACGTTGCTCAGGCGGCGCACGCCAACGCTGCCGCTACTTATGGGCGCCAGCGGCGGGTAGGGCGGCGGCACAGAGAGTGTGGAGGTGCTCAGCCGACGCGAGCCG
This sequence comes from uncultured Saprospiraceae bacterium, assembly GCA_964646615.1. Taxonomy (GTDB): domain Bacteria; phylum Bacteroidota; class Bacteroidia; order Chitinophagales; family Saprospiraceae; genus M3007. The sequence goes on along the minus strand of CAZYEV010000055.1, from coordinate 5,740 downwards.
TGCACAGTGGCCCAGGCTGGGCCGACCTCTACGGTGTAGTTGGCGCTTTTCACATCGTTGACGAAAACAAACTCCGCCTGAGCGCGCTCGCGCATGAGGTCGAGAATGAAATAGCCGTAGCGCGTCAGGTCCACAAATTTCACATGCGGGTTGAGCGACTGCACCAGCGCAGGCCCGCCCGGTACAGAGACTTTGGAAGAGGTGATGCTGGTGGCCACGAACTCCACGCCAATGGCGTTAGCGCCCGTAGAGGGCGAGTAGTTGGCTAAAGGCAGGTCATTGGCCCAAGCCGTGTGGATGTCGCCCGTCAGCACGATGAGGTTGTTTTTCTGATATTGCAGCAGGCTGTCGTACAGGCTTCGGCGCTGCACGGGGTAGCCGTCCCACTGGTCGGTATTGAGCACCTGGCCAAAGGCCTGGAGCGGAGCCATCATGACCTGTTGGCCCAGCGCTATCCAGCGGGCCGAGTCCTGGCGGAGGTGGCTGGTCAGCCAGTCGAACTGTTTTGGGCCGATGATGGTGCGGTTGGGGTTGTTGATCTCCGGGCTGCTGGCGGGCACCTGTTGGCTGCGGCCTTCTAAGCGCGTGTCGAGCATGTACAGCGATAGCAGGTTGCCGAAAGTGAACTTGCGATAGATTTCGTCGTCGGCGGTTGCATTTTCCCGAATGGGCATCCATTCGATGTAGGCCTGTTTGCCGGCGCGTTTGCGGGCTTCCCAGGGGCCTTCGGTGTCGGGTTGGTGGTTTTGGGCGCCGTCCGTCCAGGCGTTGTTGGCCGTTTCGTGGTCGTCCCACACGGCAATCATGGGCAGCTGCTGGTGCAGCAGGCGCAGGTCTTTGTCCAGCTTGTAAAGCGAATGGCGCAGGCGGTAGTCTTGCACCGTGATGATTTCATGAGCCGGCTGGTGGTTGCGGTCCAGCAGCGTGGAGGCAGCCGGGTACTCGTAGATGTAATCGCCCAGGTGGAGCACGGCGTCCACGCTGTTGCGCAGGGCCAGGTCACGGTAGGCGTGGTAGTAGCCGTTCTGGTAGTCGGCGCATGAGACGACGGCCAGGCGCAGGCGGTCTAAGTTGCCTTCGGGCAGCGTGCGCGTGCGTCCGATGATGGAACGGGCGCCGTTGTACTCAAACTGATAGTAGTACCACGTGTTGGGCTGGAGGCCAGTGGCGTCCACCTTCACCGTATAGTCGCGGTCGGCGTTGGTGGTTACGAGGCCCGAGCGAACTACGTTCTGAAAGAGCGTATCCGTGGCGATGCGCCAGCTGAGGGTGGCGGAAGGTGTGGCTTCTTCCAAGGTCAGGCGCGTCCACAGGATGACGCGGTCGGTCAGCGGGTCGCCCGATGCTACACCGTGGTAAAACGGCGCCAGCGTGCTGTCGGGCATCGAGCGGCTATCTTGAGCCGTGGTGGCGCCGCGCAACAGGGCAGCGAAGGTCAATAGTGTAAGGGCTAATCTTTTCATAAGCAGTGCGTTTGCGGGCTAAAAATAGCGCATCGCACACACAAAGGCCGACCTTTGGGCCGCACATCCTTTGCCCCCGACAGCCTTAAAGCCTCATTTAGAGTAGTTTTGGGCGGGAGGATGCACTGTTTTTTTACAAAAATTTAATCCCGAACGGCCCGACTGTCGTATGCTTTGCGGGCAGATGCACGAGACCTGCCGTTTGTAGAAAAAGCGTCTTTTTCAACCGTCGCAGCGTGGCTTTAAGCCATAAGTGGCCGCTGAGGAGACGCTGGGGGGCGCTTTTCAAGTCCTTTGGGGGCGAGTTATTGGCGCGCTTTAGATGAATTTGGATGCGCCTGTCCTTAAATCACATTCGGCGCTACATGGGCTACGGTTATCTGTCATGTTTTTACACAAAAAATCCGAATTTGTGTATCCAAGACGAGCATTTCAGGCGCCGGAGGCGCATTTGCTTGAGAAGCAGGTTACCGCTATCGTCATTTCGGAAACCTCTATGAGGAAGGGCGCCCTTTCCTTCCGAACTTTCGCTACATCTTCCTTGATCTCAACAGCTTACCCGCTGGTGTCTTTGAAGAAGATGAGTAGTTTGTGGATTTGGCGGTATTGGCCCTGACGCTTAAATTTATTCGCGATTGGAAGCAGCTGGCTCAGCATTTACCGGTTGCACCGCTTATCCAGTGGAGAAGGCGTCACCCTACCGAACTTCGCAACTACATGCTGTTGCAATCCTGGTTTTTCTATCTGTCAAAATTGCTGGCTATGAATGACATACGATTTGCGGACTACCTGAAACTCGTGCCGGAAGATATACGCGAGTCCTTCGAGGCTTTAAAGCGAATGTACGGTCCGCTGCTGGAGCGACTACTCCTGGAATATGAGCGCGACCTGGGCCGCGAAGAGGGTCGTGCAGAGGGTCGTGCAGAGGAAAAGCGGATCGCCATAGCCAGCCTGTTGCGCAATTTCCCACAATGGATCGATGCTGCTATTGCCTCGCTGCTGAATGCTACGGAAGAGATGGTGGCTCAGGTTCGGCAAGAGATAACCGAGGCGGCTGGTGAGGACGGCATCGAGACAAAAATTAGGCGTTTACCCGACAGAAAACCGTAACGAGCCTCTCCGATAGCATTTGTTTGCCTCGGAGCGTTACCTTTGTCCAAAAGCCACCTGGAGGTGGTTGCTTCTTCTTTTCATCCAAATTCATCTTCTCGTGAACATGAAAAAACTACTCCTTCTGTCCGCCTGGCTCCTGGCGCAAGTCCTGTGGGCCCAACAGCAACCCAAGCAGTACGTGCTCATCGAGCACTTCACCAACTCGCGCTGTCCCATTTGCGCCAGCCGCAATCCGGCGTTTTATGCGCTCATCCAGCAGTATCCGAAGGACGTTCACCATTTAGCCATCCACCCGCCGGTGCCGTACAACAACTGCGTGTTTTACCTGTCGAACCCAACGCAAAACAGTGCTCGCGCCAACGCATACGGCATCAGCGGCACGCCGCGCGTGGCGCTCAACGGTAGCCTGGTGCCGGCGGGCAATCCACTGCTGCCGGCAGCGACGCTTCAGGCCGCTCTGGGCAAAACCAGTCCTATCGCCATCGAGGTGAAGGAAGGCGGTGTTGCTCCGACCAGGACCGCTGAGGTAACCGTGCGCACCTTCGGCGCTGTGCCCGCGGGCAATTACAAACTCTTCGTGGCCGTGGCGGAGAGCACGGTAAACTACAACGCGCCCAACGGCGAGACCAAGCACTACGACGTGTTTCGCGCCATGCTCACCGACATCAACGGCCAGGACATCACCCTGCCGGCGCCGGGGGGCTCGGCCTCGTTCAATTTTTCCTACACCCATGCGCAGCCCAGTGGCTGGACATCGAACTTCGACTCGCTCTACGTGCTAGCCTTTGTTCAGGAGGCCAATACGAAGGCGGTACTCAACAGCGGCACGCGCTTCGACCCGGTGTTCACCAACGCATCGGAGGCGTCGGCTGTGCGGGCCGTCCGCTGGTCGCCTAATCCAGCGGTGGATTTTGCCTCGGCCCTCCTGCCAGGCGAACGCATCCGCTCCGTAGAAGTCTTCTCGCTCAGTGGGCAGCGATATGCTGTCGAGTACGTTGTGGAGGCCGACCTGGTGCGCCTGTCGCTCGATGCAGTGCCTCCGGGCGCCTACATTGTGCGCGTGATGACTGACTCTGGGCCATATGTCGGGCGATTGATGCGCCATTAAGGCGCCATTAAGGCGCTCTGCCTTACTGTTGCAGGGCCTCGTCCAATTGTTCGGCCTTGATGGTTCCTTTGGGCACGATGATTTTCCAGAAAGAAAAATCCTGGTTGGCCTCCAGGCCAAAGCCGTAGATGATCTCGCCTGGGCGGGTGATTTTGACGAACTTGTCAGTGCGCAGTTGTTCTTTGTTTTCGTCCCAGATGAGTTCCTCCGTCTCGAGCACCTCGCGGTCGGCGGTGATGAGCACGACGCTATCGCGTGCGGTGATGAGGCCTTTGTCGGTCTGGCGAACGGCGAAGCGGGCCGTCAGGACGCTGTTGATGCGCAGGCCGCCGGGGGTAAAAAAGTCAATGTGAATGCCGTCGGGAAACTCCTGGCGCGGGTTCTCGACGTCCAAATAGTTGTGAAGCGTGGGTGCTTTGACGCGCACGCGCAAAATGGCGCTGTCGGAGTACAGAATTTCTACACCGCGCGCCACTTCTACGGCCGCGTCGTCGGCGGTGTAGAAAATGTCGGCTCGTTTGGGCAAACCTTCGCCGCAGCCGGTGAGCAGAGCAAATGCCGCCCAGAAGATGCTGCTTAAGAACACCCAATGCTTTTTTGGGATAATAAAAAAAGGTACGCTCATATTTCGGGCTAACGCCTTTCGTGGGAGAAAACATCGCTGTTGCCGTGTTATCGCACCAGCTGCCGGAAGGTGTAGTGCAGCACAATGAGTGAGCCGACGACGATGAGCAGCAGGTACTGCACGGGCATATAGACGAATGCAATGATGCGTGTGCGGTCGAGCAGGTACATGAGGAAAAAAATAACGCTCAGGCCCAGCATAAGGCTGGAGAGTTTGCGGAAGCCAGGCACGTAGGCAAACGACACGCGCTGCCGGATGACGCTCAGCGTCAGGATCATGGACAGAATGGGCAGCACCTGCGTAACTAGGTTGACGTTGAAGATGCTGCCGCCCCCCTGGAAAAGGAACAGGTACACACTCAGGCAGGCTGCGAAGATGCCCGGAATGCAGGCGGCATACACGAGCAGCGAGTAGAAGTACTTCCACGGTGCCCGGTAGGCTTCTTTGCCCGCTATCCAGTTGGTGAGTAAGGCCAGCGAGGGCAAGGCCAAAAAGTAGAACGTGGCCGGTAGAGGGTCGTCGCTGACGGAGCGCATGAAATCGCCTAAGGTCATTTTTATCGAGTTTTGGCGCGAAATACGAGATGAGCAGCAAAAGTATGACGTCGGAGCAGGGCGGGCAACAGGGCTATCGGGAATTCTGTGCCAGGCAGCCCGTGCCGCTGTCGCATCAGCCCTGGTGGCTGGATGCCGTTTGCGGCCCCGCAGGGTGGAGTGCGGCGGTTGCCGAAGGCGGTGTGTGGCCCTACTTCCGCAAGCGCCGCTGGGGGCTGCCGGTCGTTCAGCTGCCGCCCTACACGACCTACGCCGGACCCTGGTGGGCGCCCTTGCCCGGGCATTGGCCTTCGCACAAGCGCTTGCGCCAGGAGCAGCGCACACTGGCCGCCTTGGCGGAGCGGTTGCCGCAGTCGCTTTTTTTTCGGCAGAACTGCTTGCCCGATCTGGTCAACGGGTTGCCGCTGGTGTGGGCGGGCTTCCGCCTGACGACGCGCTACACGTATGAAATAGCCGCCGGGCAGGCCGTAGAGTACCTGTATGCCCGCCTGAAAAACACCCTCCGCACCGACTTGCGGCATGCCGAAGCGGCAGTGGGGGTAGAGGCTGTACTCGATGGCAAGCGGCTGTTTGCCCTCTATCAGGCCTCGTTGCGGCGCCAGGGCTTAAGCCGTCCGCAGGTTCCGTTCGAGCGCTTAGTAGCCGCCTTACAAGCGCGGCAACAGGGAGCGGACTGGGTGTCTCGTTGCCGCCCCCGCGGTTCGGATGTGTCCTGGTTGGTGTAGTCGTTCGATGGGCAGCGTGATTCTGTCGGGGTTGCCGGGCAGGTGGAGGCAGGGACACCTTCGGGGTTGTTGTCGCTCTTTTATTTGATGGGTCTCTTCTTTTGATCCGTAGGGGGCCTGGAACGTGGCTTTGTACGCAGCGAGGTGGCGGG
>CAZYEV010000054.1:0-82000 GCA_964646615.1 uncultured Saprospiraceae bacterium | reverse complement strand
AATCGTACCGCGGTTGCAAAGCGTGTCAAACAAAGCCAGGTTGATCGTCTGCGTCAGACCGCACTGCCCGTTAAGCGACACTGTCGTATCCAAACAGCAGTTGTCCACCACCGTCGGCAGGCCGTACTTCGACAGGCTCGGATCAAAGTTCTCGCACGAGACCGTAACGTTCGCCGGAGGCGTGCAAGCCGGGCGGATCTTGTCCTGGACTTCCACCTCAATCATACACTCGTTGCGTACCGGCGTGCCGTCCTGACCCAGTACGAAGTTGCCGTTGGCATCCAGCTGATATACTGTCAGGATAACGGTCTGCGTGGTGCCCACTTCGCAGCAGTAGAACTTGATGGAGTCACCTTCGCTGATGGCGCGCTCAAATTCGCTGGGGAACGACGGGAACAGGCTGGCGCAGTTCGGTGTGCCGCGAATGGCGTTCAAGTTGTTGATGCAGTCGCTGTACGGAGCCATGCGCTTCACCGTATACTTCAAGTTGCTGCAGTTGTCGTACGAATTGTTGTTGAACGTCGTGGCCTTCACCCACGTTACGCCTGCAAACTCGCACGGACCCAGCGCCGGCGGCACATTCTGGAAGCCAGCCGGGCCGTAGCAGTCAGCCGGATCATCCACACCGATAGCCACAACCGTAAACTCAACGCACGATACGTTCGGCGGCGTCAGGTCGCGAACCGTCAGACGGAACGAGCAAGTGCTCGTGTTACCGCAGTCGTCTTCTACCGTGTAGATCACCGTGTGCGTGCCCAGCGGCAGGCACGGCGTCGTGCCGAACACAGCCAGCGTATCCAGATCCCACGGGTTATTGCCCGGGAAGTTAGCAGCTGAACCCGGAACGATGAACTCACCAATTTGCTGGTTGGTCTGCGGGTCGAAGCCGATCACGCGAGCGCTCACGCGCTTGATGCGCGAGCAGTTGTCGGTTACAATCACATCGGGCAAGTCTACCGTAGCGCAGCACTGGAACGGATCCGTGCCCACCGTCAGGTTGGCCGGGCAGTTGAGCGTCGGCGCCTGCATATCGGAAACCTTGATGATCTGGTCGTGCTCAATGGTTTGACCAGTGCACCAGTTGACAATGCTCCACCGGCGGCGAATTTTGTACGTACCATCGCAGACGTTGATGCGCGTATCCGTGTAGCCCCATCCATAGTCGCAGCCGTCGGGCTTTCCGAATACTAATGGGAAGCCCTGGCGGCCCGAGGCCTGCAGCCATTCAGGTGTTGGGTAGGCATTGGCCGTGCACGGGATAGAAGGCTGGTCAATGTCATCGTAGCTGGGCGGCAGGGTCAGGTCTGCGGACTTTGGGCGCAACACGTTGACGCGCTGGGTGCAGCTGGCAGAATTGCCACTGGCATCGCGAGCTACCCAGCGGCGCGTGATGGTACGCACATTGGGGCTGGAGCAAGGCTCCGTCACGGAGGCAATATCAGTGTACGTCAGCGTTACGTCGGAGCAAGGCTCCATCAGCGGTGTACCCGCACCGCGCGGAACGCGGTACGTAAACGGCGCAATTTTGAAGGCGTTGACATTGAGTGTCAGGCCGTTAGGCAGGCAGGTGGGCGGGACGCTCTTTTTGTACTGCACAAAGCCGTTCCACACGCGTGGCGTAAAGACCGGGGCGGCAAAGAAAGCGTTGGTGGTAGAGCCTAAGTTCAGCGTGATCGTGCCGTCCGTGTAAGTCTGGTTACCACCAGTACCGTTGGTGTAGTTGGAAGAAGCACTTACGGTATGCAGACCGATACCAAAGGTGCCAGGCGGTAGCGTGATGGGCGTCGTCAGTGGGCAGGGCGTAATGGTGCCGTTACCCGGGAAAGCGCCGGAGAAAGGCCCCGTTGTGCCGTCTGCCGTTCCTACCAGCGTCCAGGCAGCGGCATTAGTTTCAAAACCGACGTGGGTACCAGCGCGGGCATAAATATTAACCTGAGTAGGGCCTGAAATATTCATGCCAATGGCCGTAATCTCCAGCGGCAGGCTGGTATTGTTCGTGATGTTGAAGAATACCATTCCACCCACGGCATTACCATTATTAGCTGTATTGATAGTAAACAATGGCGCAGCAGGCAACACAGTTAATGGATCAGCGCACGGCTCGAAGGGCTCAGCGCTATCTTTCGTAGCATCGTTGCACGGAACGAAAGCCTCCTGACAGCTCAATGTCGGCGGGAGTTTGTCCTCAACGGTAATGTAGCCCCAGCAGCGGTTACCTGTGGCCGGGTCGGTTACACGCACCTGATAGGTTTTGCCCACGTCGTCTGGACCCAGCGGCGTGGGGGCGCCAAAGCCCGGGAAGTTGGGGCCCTGGCTAACGCGGATCCATGGGCCATTGCCGAAGGGCAAGGTCTTGTCCACTTCCACCACGTAGTCATCATAGCATTTGTACGGGCCGCCTTCGAGCACTTTATCGGCATTTACGAAAGCCGAGCAGTTGGCGTTGAGCGAAATCTGCACATTGTTGTTGCAGGTCAGTGTGTTGACCGGATTGGGGAAAGGATTTACCGTGATAGTAAAAGAGCAAATAGCCGTATTGCCCGAGGCGTCTGCTACCTGATAGCGAATGGTGAATGGGCTGGCTTCCTTGCAGAACGAGCTGCCATTAGCCGGGCCTGCCGTTTGAATAACCTGAGCCGGGCCACCGATCTGGTAACGCACGAAGCCGTTCCATACACGCGGCGTGAATGGCGCACCCCATAGGGTGTTAGCTGCCGAGCCGAGGTTGATCGTGATATTGCCGTCGCTATAGGTCTGGTTGGCGCCGTTGCCGTTGGTGTAGTTCTGTTGCGCCGTCGGCGTATGCAGGGCGATACCCCACAAGCCCGGGCCGAGTGTGAGACCCCCCGCCGGAGTAGTAACTGTGGCCGGCGTTATCGTGCCGTTGCCCGGGAACGGGCCGGAGAAAGGCCCCGTGTTGGCATCAGCTGTGCCGGAAAGCGTCCAGGCTGCTGCATTGGTCTCGAAGCCTACATGCGTGCCGGCTTTGGTGTAGATGTTGACCACTGTGCCTGCCGAAATGTTCATACCGAAGTTCGTGATGACAATCGGCTGGCCTGAGGTATTGTTGATGTTAAAAAACACCACCCCCCCCACCGAACCGGCATTACCGCCTAAGTTGATAGTGTTCAACTGGAACGGCCCTTGCAGGAAGGGGCAGTTGTCAGTCGCAGTGGGTTCTGCCCAGCTGATACTGCGGCAGCATTCACCTGGGTTGAGGTTGACGATGATGTTCGTCGGGCAATTGAGCTTAGGCGGCTCGTTATCTATGACGTTAACCGTCTGGGTCGCTACGCCTGCCGTGGCGCCGTTGGAAATCAGGAAAGTCTGCCAGACGATGACGTTCGAACCTCTCGGGAGGTTGATGGTGACGCTCGTAGCTGGCAAGGTTACGTTGACAAATGGGCCGCCGTTGACGCTGTAACGCAGACCCACAGTTATACCGTTAGCACATCCCGGCGGGTTGAACGTCGGCAGATTGATGGTAGCATTGGCCGAGCACAACCCTGGCGTCGTGTTGAAGTTCAGCGTCGGGCCGGCAATGGGGTTACAGGCCTGGGGCAGAACAAACTCGATGCACTGGCCGTCGCTTACGGAAGCTGTATTAAAGCCCACCAGAGTGAACGGGCGCGGCGTGGCTACTACGTCCTCCAGGCCGATGGTGGCGCTCAGGCCGTTGTTAAACGTTACGTGCGGGCCGTCGAAAAGGACATCTAAGTACTTGAATTGCACGCGGTTGCCATTTTCGAATAATCGAACCTGGAAGGTAATATCGCCAGTGCCTGCTGCCATGTTAAAGTGTCCGATTCGCCACCATTCGATGGTGAAAACACGGTTAGGCGCTGTACCGTCCACCCGAGTGTACACCCCAGAACCCGGCACCACCAAAGGATCGGCATCCAGGTCATCCCAGAAGGGATACAGGGCAGCACCTGCTATTGCCGTAGGCAGGTTGGCATTGCCCAAACCGCGGTTGGTACCCGGCTGAAAAACAATGAAACCATTGGTGCCGATGTTGACCGTCGTGTAGGTACTGGTGTAAAGGGTGAATGGAAATGGTAAGGCAATGTTGGCAAATACCACATCGTCGCCGCTGCCTAAATAGGTGGCGCCGGGTTGTTGGCCAATTTGTACGTAGGGATCAGCACAAGCTGTAGCCACGTAATTCAACTGGGCGTGAGCCATCTGAGTCCCCCAAAGGCCCAGCGCCAGCGTCATCAGCTGGGCAGATACGCGCCTGGCCAACGATAAAAGTACGCTCCGTGTAAAAGACTTTTTCATGAGATAAGTCATTTGAAAATGAGAGTGATAGAAGAGGTTTGAACCGGGGAAATCGTCAGTTTTGCAGCAGCTGCGTCAGCTCCTGGCGGTAGGTTGCCCACGTAGAAAGCGGAATAGCGTTGGGGTACTCCACCGGCACATCAGCCACTCCAGGCACAAAAAGCCCGTAGTTGGCATCCACCGCTGTAGGCACTTCTACACCTTGTTCAATGGAAATGAACACGGTGTTGTAGTACTTCAACTTGTACACCAGCGGACTCGTTTGGCCGGCTGATTGCACTTGTTGTTCCAGCGCACCGATCGCCTGGCCCAGGCGGTCCATGGCTTCGTTGGGCGCCACCCAGTTGATCTGAACGTCCGGGATGGCCGGCCCGACCGTTTGGGCATGCGACGCATTGCTGCCCATGAGCAAGAAGAACGCCGCCAGACCCAGCGCCTTCGCTAATTTTTCACGCAAAAGACTTTTCATAGATACTATGGATTTGTGTGATGAAATGCAAAAAATAGGCGCTAAACGCCCCGAGGGGGCGTTTAGCGCCTGCAATGTTTCGCCAAAACCTCGCTTGCCGAAGTTCTTTTCATGAGATTACTGTACTTGTAGATGAAATTTGGATTAAAAAAACGAGTATAAACTGCGGCAAAGTTATGGGTTTCGTCGGAAGCCGCGCAACTGCCCTTGCTAAATTTTCGTAAAAAAAATTTCATTTGAAGTGGCCTTATCGAATATCCATACCCAGGACTACCCCCGTTCGGTAATATTGGTTGCCGAAAAAGCCGGCAGCTACGTCTATGTGGAAGGGGCGGAAGGCCTTGAAGCCCATGTTGTAGAACCCCCAGCCGACTTCCCAGTAGGGTAGGCGGGTTTCGGGGCGCAAGTCTTGCACCGCAAAGCGATCGGCGTAATAAGCATTGATACTCAGGGCTTCGCGCCAGCCCAATTTGCGCAGCAGCGGGATTTTTTCCAGCACCCAGCCGTTGAAGTGGTGGCGCAGGTGCGCGTAGGCATAAGTGCCGTCGGTGCTATATTCGTAGTAGGGAAGCAGGAAAAAACTGTTCAGATATTCCGAGCGTCGGCCAAAAATGGTCTGGTTGCCGCGCGGATGGAAGTAATCCACAAATTCCATGCGCTGGCGGTTCAGGAAGGTGCCGGCGCCTATTCTGGCGTCTAAATAGCCGAACAGTCCCCAGCTCCAGTCGGTGTGGGTGATTTCCAACTGCAGGCGTTGGTAGTGCAGGGTGCTGCCGGCAATACCGGGTATGGCCTGCGCGTAAGAAAAGGTCAGGTCGGGCCAATCGGAGCCGGAGTACACGCGAAACTCCGGATAGGTGCTGTACTTCTGCCCAAAGCGGATGCGTGCATGCACATCTATGCGGAATACGTGGTGTAGGTCGAAGAAAGGTGTCTCCGGTTCGCTTGCTGCCACGGGCAAAGGGCTGTTGGAAGCATATTCGCGTGTGCCCTTGTACCAGCTGAAATCAGAGGTATTGAGCAAGGCGCGTCGCTCGGCCCATTCGGCGCCCGCCCGAAGACGCAGCCCCGGAAAGAGGTAACGGCTGGCCTGAGCACTCAGGTAGGTTTTTTCATACAACTTCATGTAGTTAAGGTTGCCCAGCAGCGAGTACATCTGGTTTGTCCACACGCTAATGGGTTGGCTTCGGTCGAATTGCTCTATGGCCAGCCCGCCGCTTATTTCGGCCTGGGTATAAAAAATGCTCTCAAACCTGCGCGAAGCGCGCAGACTACCGCGAAAGCGCTGCTCTGAAAAGCCGTAGTTGAGCACACTGCCCACTTCCCAATAGCGCGAGCGGCGCCGCCGGCTTTCGCTTTGGCGAAACGATGGGCGTACGTCGAGCGCCCAGCCCTGTACCGTGTTGAATTGTATCCCCTCAATGGGCGATGGCCAGGTAAAGGTTTGCTTTTTGTACGAATTACGCCAGGTGTAGCCCGTAAACAGGCTCAGCACTTTGAAACGATTGCGCACGCGGTCGAGGCTGTCCATGAACTCCTTGGACTCCCAAATCTGCTCCAGACTGTCTTTGCGCACGTAGTCGCGCTCCTCTTCTTCAGTGAGCGGTACGGGGCGCACGGTGTTCCAGTAGGCGCTGTCGCGGCGAGTGGCTGTTTCTTCTACGCGAAATTGCTCGCGGCCCCAAAAGCCCGGCTCGAAGCGCGGACGCAAGTCGTAGTTGGAAAATACGCCAAAAAAGAACCCGCTGAAGCGAAAGCCCAAAAGGCCAAATGTCAGTCCTGTGTGTTGGCTGAGCAGGCACCACTGATCGGGCTTGTTCACCAATACAAACTCCTGCCGGATGGACATGGTATCCAGGATGGGCTGATGAATGGCTTTGCCCGTGATGCTCAGGTCCACGCCAGTGAGGTTCCACCATTCGTCGGCAATGTAGATGTGGCCGAAAAAGGTAGGCGACTCCGGGCGCTTGGGCTGCACTTCGATCTTGTAGATGTCGTAGCCGTTTTCGTCGCGCAGCCGGCCCAGCAGGCGGAAGTTGTAATAAGAAAAGGCGTTGTCGGCCAAGGGCGAGAGGATATCCCTATCCAACGATAGGCGTTCTTCGTAGAGGTTGAATTCCGTCAGTGTGGCCCGGTTGACGCTGTAGCCGTTGGTGTTGCCGCTGACTTTACTCGAAACCATCACTTCTTTTGTGCGCGGTGGCTTTCCCTGCACATACAGCTTCGATACCGACTCCGACAGGTAGATGACCCCTGTTCGGTTGGTGTCTAAGATGCCGTTCATGTCGCCCACTTCCTGGCCGAGGATTTTTTTGGGCGCGTCTAAAATTTTGTAAAAGCCCTTGATGTAAACATCGCAACTGTAGTCAGGCGTGCGGTTCTTGTAGTAGTCGCGTTTGGCGATGGCCTTGCGCATGATGCCGTAGGCAGGGTCTTCGGTTGAGATGACTACTTCTGCAATTTCTAAGCTGGCGGGTTCCATCTGTACGTTCAGAATTACAGGCTTGCTGCCAATTACCACTCGCTCTACGTGCTGCTTGTAGCCGATGTACTGGAACACAATGTCGTATTCGCCGCGCTCCAACGGCAGCCGATATTCGCCCTCGCCGTTAGCCACGGTGCCCTTCGTCGTATTGCGCGCATAAACGGTCGCATACGGGAGTGGCTCGCCACCTTCTCCACGCACGATGCCGGATAATTGTGCTGAGACGAGCGTACTCAGAGATAAAAACGCGGCCACTACACCGCAACGACGTGTAACAGAAAGCCAGCTGCCCTGAAAAGCATTCTTCATCGTACACCTAATTATTATAGTTGTAGTGGCGAAGATAGGCGCTTGCTATGGCTTGACTCGGGCGCAGACAAGGCGCTTGACAAAATTTTAACGGATACGGTTCCGGCGTGGCATTGCCGTCCAGTAGCCTTGTAGCGTACTTGCCAATACATGCTGTTCGTTTTGCTGCCAACAAATCTTCCCATTTTTGCCGCTCAATCGAACATGATGAACATTTACGCGCGAAAATCAAGGTGGAAGTGGTACCTGGCGGCAGGCGGGGTAGCTATCGTCATCATATCGCTGCTGTACACCAAACACCTGGCCGACCAGCTGGTTAAACGCGAAAGCCAACAGGCCGCGCAATTTGCCGAGGCTATGCGCCAGATAAGCCGCTTAGACCAGGACTTGAGCTGCGACCTGACACTTCCAGCGCGAATTATCTCCGACAACAACACCATACCGGTCATCGTCCTCGACGAATATCGGCGCATCGAGCTGTACCGCAACATCAGCCCCTCCGACTCGCTCTCGCCTCAGGAACTGCAGCAGGCTCTGGCTCGTATGGTGGAACAAGGCGCCGATACCATACCCGTGCGCGTGCCGCCCGATATTGATAAATTGGTCATTTACAGCCATTCCAACCTGCTGAGCCTGCTCAGGTTGTATCCCTACATACAGCTGTTTCTCATCGCCGCTTTTATCGCTTTCGGATACTTAGGCTTTAGCGCCGCCCGTCGTGCAGAGGAAAACTTAGTCTGGCTCGGCATGGCCAAAGAGACTGCTCACCAGTTAGGAACACCTATCACGGCCATTATCGGCTGGATAGAGGCCCTCAAAGCCACCAATGAAGACAATCCGGTCAATCTGGAAATGCTGACCGAACTGCAAAACGACGTTAATCGGCTGGAACTCATCGCCGACCGCTTCTCCAAAATCGGCTCCAAGCCTGAGCTTTATCCGGTCAACCTTTACGAGGAATTAGCCGCCTGCCGCGATTATATGCAGCGCCGCGCACCGCGCAAGGTAACCTTCGACTTTCCTGACCCGGCTCAACACGAGCCACTGATAGTGCACATCAATCCGCCGCTGTTCGATTGGGTGATGGAAAACTTGCTGCGCAACGCCATTGACGCTATGGAAGGCGGCGCCGGTGTTATTTCTGTCGCCGTCCGAAAGGAAGCCCACGCCGTGTGCATTGATGTGTCGGATACGGGTAAAGGCATCCCGTCCAGCAAGTTCAAAACTATATTCAAACCCGGATACTCCACCAAAACACGCGGCTGGGGGCTGGGTCTGTCGCTCTCCAAGCGCATCGTAGAGCGCTATCACGGCGGTAAGATTTTCGTCAAGTCGTCCGAATTAGGCAAGGGTACCACTTTTACCATTCGGCTCCCGCTGTACAGGCACTCTTCGGCGTAGTGTTTACCAGCCCCATTCCTCTATGCCGCGCAGGTGCACCCGCGTGCGTTCCAAAAAGTTCTCCATAGCGCGAATGGCATCCTGGGGCATCTGCAGGTCTGCTGGCGTGCCTTTGGCGGCCGGTAGTGCGTAGAAAGTCGTCTTGCCCTGCGCGTCGCGGTGCGCATAGCGCCATACCGGCACGTAGCCGTAACGGCCCACTTCGGCGCGCGGCACGCCTTCGCGGTGCAACAATTCGACACCGAACAGGATGCCGCCATCGGTGCCGATTTTTTGCTGGTTAGAAATGAAATTGCCCAGTGAATACGCCACTACCGCTGAACGCCGGGAGCCGTCGGGTAGGGGAACGGTCTCTACCTTGATGGGCTGCACCACGTGCGGATGCGCGCCCACGATGAGGTCGGCGCCGTTGCGGATGAGAAAATGCGCCAGCTGGCGCTGGCCGGCGTTTTCCTCCGTCTGGTATTCGCTGCCCCAATGCACAAAAGCGATGATGAAATGCGGTTTTCGAGCGCGTGCTTCAGCCAGGTCGGCGGCCATTTGGGCCGTGTCAAGCATGTTGACAATCGTCGGCGGGTCGGTCGGAATGCCGTTCGTGCCATAAGTATAGTTGAGCAGCGCTATTTTGAAGCCCTTTTGATATATCATGAGTGGATAAAACAGGTCGCGTTCGCGCGGATTTTTGAACGTTCCGGTCTGCTGGAAGCCCAGACGGCGCAGCGTTTCGATAGTATTCACTACACCTTTGCCGCGTGCGTCGTTAGAGTGGTTGTTGGCCGTAACCAGAACATCGAAACCCGCTTCGCGCAGGGCGACTCCCAGGGCATCGGGGCTGCGAAACATCGGATAGCCCGTGTACGGTGGCTGACCGGGAAGCGTCAATTCCAGATTGCCCAGGGCAATATCGGCCCGCTCGAGCGTGTGGCTGATGTAGCGGAAACAGGGGCGGTAGTCGTAAACCCCCGGCGACACTTCGGCGCTCTTGATCTGCATGGAGTGCCCCATAATATCGCCGGCAAAGAGCAGACGCAGCGTATCTGTTTGCGCATGCGCATTCAGAGCAAGCCAGCTGAGCAGTAAAACGGAAAGAAAACGCAAGCACATGGCCGTGCGAAGCTGGTTTTTGTTTTTGAAAAAATAAAACAAATTGTGGCCTGAAAGAGCCTCAGAGAACAGACCTTTGCCCTCGGAACAACGCCCCGACCTTCCTCGGCGTCAAATGTCTGAACTTTACCTGTCAATTTAGGTGCTTCTATGATAATATCCTCCCGAGTCTGGTTCTATCTGTTGGCCTTAGCGCTCGCCTTTGTGGGCGGCGGGTGGGCGGCCTATCGCTTATTCGCTCCCAAATCCGTCGAAAAACCTCAGGAAGAGGCCTCTGTTCTACTTGAGAAAGTGCGCGAAGTCTTCAAACTAACCACGGTTGAAGGCGAGTTCTCCGAAGTTTACGGCTACAACGAGTACAGCGGCTCTTTTTCATGGCTATGGGACAAAAAAGCGCTCGTGCGTGTGCAGGCCACCGTCGCCGTAGGTTACGACCTGTCCAACGTGCAGATGGAGGCTGACTCAGCCGCCCGAGTCCTTCGCATTGGCCCCCTGCCCAAACCGCAAATCTTGAGCGTGGATCATACGGTGGACTACTACGACGTCTCGACGGGCCTTTTTCAGAGTTTCTCCCCTCAGGATCTGACTTGGATCAATCAACAGGCCAAGAAGAAGATCTTAGAGAAAGCACAGGAGAGCGATCTGATGCAAAAAGCCGAGGAGCAATCCAATAAGTTGTTTGACCTCATCCGATTTATCGCAGAGGCAGCCGGCTGGCAGGTGGTTATCCTTCGTCAGTCCGAGAGTGCGCCATCGGTGGGCCGCTGAGTGGCTGTGGTGCAACTTTACAAAAACTTTACGCACGTGCATGGGGCGAATGTTCTACCTTTCGCCGCTTTAATCGCTGCATAAATACTTCCGTATCCTTAGATGCTGACATTTGCCGTTCGGCTATTGGTAGAACAAGAGGGCAAGCTGCTGTTTCTGCGCCAGACCAAGAAAAATGGCGGGCGCTTCTCGCTCATCGGTGGCAACGTTGAAGACCGGGAGTTTGCCCGCGAGGCGCTGGCGCGCGAAGCTTTGGAGGAGGCTGGTATTCACGTCCGTCCAGAAACGTTGCAACTCGTCCATGTGCTGCACCGTCACAAATTGAAGAAAAACGAGACACTACTGGTCCTTTACTTCCGTACAGAGTGCTTCCATGGAGAACCCGTCTCGCAAGAGCCTAAAAAATTTCGCGACGTGCGCTGGTTTCCCATTCAGCTCCTGCCCGCCGAGGTCTCAAAAGCGACCCGGCACGTTTTGGAGGCTATCCAGCGCGGAGAAATCTACTCCGAATATCCCGCGCGCAGCAAAGTGCTGGCCCATTGGGAACAGGAAGCCTCCGAAAAGGAAGGCTTTGCCATTCCGTAGAGCGACTTTTGACGCTTACTGAAAGTTAACCGACATTTATCGAAAAAAATAAAGACGAGAACAGGCAGCGCTGTTTTCAGGTCTTGTATCTTTGAGGCGTTCTTTTTAATCCCTCTGCACGACATCTGCTTTGTCGCCGATTACACGAGTTCAAAATTCATCCCATCATGAGCAGATTGGCACGCCCATTCTTTATTCCGTTTTCGATTTCCCTTTCCAAAAGGCTGTCTTACGCACGTGGCTGTTCGGATACGCTTTTCCGAAGGCTGCTTTTGTCGTTTTCCTCGCTTCACTGCTTTTGCAGTAGGTAGTGGCGAAGCGAGGTTGAGTGCTCTTTACAGGCTTGCCTGAGCGCTCCCCGGTTGTTCAGATGTCTTATGCTTCTATAGGCGAGAACCCCGGTTGTGAAAAGTCACAGCCGGGTATTTTTTTGCCTTTTCGGGCGAAAGGGCGCGTACTTTTGCCCGCCTGAACTTCGCTCGCTCTATGCCTGTCTTGCCCGATTTGACCGATACCATTGCCGCTTTGGCCACGCCGCCCGGCGTGGGGGCCATCGCCGTCTTGCGGCTTTCAGGCCCGCGTTCCATAGAGATTGCCGACACCGTCTTTCGAGGTAAACGCCTGCGCGAACAGCCCAGTCATACGGCACACGTAGGCCGCATCGAAGATGAAAGCGGGCACATTCTGGATGAGGCCGTGGCTACCGTCTTTCGCGCGCCGCGCTCTTACACGGGCGAAGACATCGTAGAGTTTTCTGTGCACGGCTCTCCCTACGTTCAGCAAGCCGTGCTGGAGTTGCTGCTGCGTCGCGGTGCCCGTCTGGCTGCGCCGGGTGAGTTCACCCTGCGGGCCTTCCTCAACGGCAAAATAGACCTCACCCAGGCCGAAGCCGTAGCCGACCTCATCGCCAGCCAGACCTCCGCCGCTCATGCCGTGGCCATGCGCCAACTGCGCGGAGGTTTCAAATCTGAAATCGCCCGCCTGCGCGACGAACTCATCCACTTCGCCAGCCTCATCGAACTGGAGCTGGACTTCGCCGAAGAGGATGTCGAATTTGCCAATCGCGCTCATTTACAGGCCCTCGTAGGGCAAATCCGCACCTACATGGCCGACCTGATGCATTCCTTTCAGCTCGGCAATGCCCTACGCCATGGCGTCGCTACCGTCATTGCCGGGCGCCCCAACGCCGGCAAAAGCACCTTGCTCAACGCCCTGCTCAACGAAGAGCGCGCCATCGTCTCCGACATCGCCGGCACCACGCGCGATACCATCGAGGAGGTCATCAACCTCAGCGGCGTGCCGTTTCGGCTCATTGACACCGCCGGCATCCGCGAGGCACAGGACGCCATCGAGGCCATTGGCGTCCGGCGCGCCTTGGAAAAAATCGAACAAGCTGCCATTGTCGTCTATGTGTGGGACATCTCCGAAACTACCCTCCCAGAAGTGTACAGCGACCTGCATACCATCGGGAGCAAACTCGCCCGCTCAGCGGAAACGGTACAGTCGCAGGCAGCCCTCATTGTCGCCTGCAACAAAATGGACCGCAATCCCTACTTCCTGACCGACTGGCTGCTGCAGCCCGATGCGCCCGAAATACCGCCCTATTTGCGCCCACAGGGCAGCGAACTGCTCAACCCAAATGCCTTACCCTTGAAACCCGCGGCCATTATCCCCCTTTCAGCCAAAAACCAGATGAACATCGAATACCTCAAGGAAACGCTCCTGGAGGTCGCCATAGGTAAAGGTGTAAATTTGGAAAACGCCATTGCCGTCAATGCTCGCCACTACGAAGCCCTGCGTCGCGCCGATGACGCACTGGGCGACGTGCTTTCGGGCTTAGAGAAAGGCCTCAGCAATGAATGGATCGCTCAAGACATCCGCCGGGCACTTGCGTCCCTGGGCGAAATCACCGGCGAAGTCGGCGTAGAGGACATTCTCGGGAACATCTTCTCGCGATTTTGCATCGGGAAATAGGGCGCATTGCTCAGCGGCATTGCTTCAGCAATTGCTGCACTTCATCGAGCCGATATAGCGGCAGGTTGTTGCCCCAGCTGGTGTGTATATAATTGAGGATATTGGTTATTTGAATGTCCGAAAGTGTTTCGATGCCGGCCATGGCCTCAGCGTATTGCGTGCCATTAACGACGATGGTGTCCTTCAGGCCGTGCCGGACGATGCAGGGCAGCTGTTCGCGGTGGGCGGCCAGATAGTCAGAGCCCGCCAATGGCGGTATAAGCGCGCCCAGCCCTTGCCCGTTGTCCAGGTGGCAATTGGCACAATGCACACGATACAGAGCGGCACCTTCCATGCGCCCTTGCGTATTGCCGCACTGGCCAAAGACGAGCGTTAGAAGGGCCAGGCCAGCCCACGCAGTTGTTATTTTTTTGGGAAAAAAAGGCCGCATTTTGCTTTTCATGGAAAAAACATGCGCTGACTAAACGCCTGAAAAGCCGCGAGGTTCAACACAGACGCGGCTGCATTGAACCTCAGCGGAGTAGGGTAGGGCGCGCTAAAAGCGCTACCGGACGATGGTAACGTCACCGGTATAAATTTCGGTAACGCCGTCAATGAACTCGACCTCGAGCACCCATGTGAAGACGCCCGGATTGAGCGGCTGCCCGCGGAAGGCGCCATTCCAGCCAGCGTCCGGATTGTTGGGCTGGAAGTCGTTCAGCTGGAACACCGCCTCGCCCCAACGGCTGAAGACTTGCATGGCTTTGATGTTCTTCACCGTGTTGGGTTTAGCCGAAACGTAGAAGATGCTGTTGGCCCCGTCGCTGCCCGGTGCGAAGGTGTTAGGCACGTAGATGTAGCGGCGCCTATCCACGAAGACGAAGATTTTGTCCGAGTCGGTGCAGCCCTTGTTAGTCGTGATGGTTACCGAATAAGCCGTGGTTACGATGGGTGCCACGGTCTGCGAGAAGCAGCGCACGCAGTCGTTCGAGTCTAACGGCGGCCCCCAGGTAATGCTCTGGATGCTATCCAAGGGGACGTTGACGATGATTTCGAGCTTAAGCGAGTCGCCTAAGGCCACCGTCTTGTTGCCGCCGAGGCTGACTTCCAACGGGGGCGGCGAGTTGATGACGATGGTCTCCGACGTTTCACAGCCGTTGACGTCCATGGCGCGTACGATGAAGGCACCCGGGCCTAAGCCCGTAAAGGTGCTGGAAGCCTGGAAAGCACCGCTGTTGAGGGCGTATTGGTAAGGAGGCACACCGCCGCTGACCTGAGCGGTAATCTGGCCGTCGCGACGACCGAAGCAGCTGATGTCTGTAACAGCAAAAGCCATAGATAGCGGCGCCGGTTCCCGGAGGGTGATGGTTCCCGTGGCCGTGCAATTGTTGGCGTCAGTAACGGTAACGGTGTATGTGCCGGCGCGCAGGTTTTTCGCCTCGAGACCCGTTGCGCCGGTGGACCAGACGAATGTGTAGGGCGGTTTGCCGCCCGAAGCGCTGGCTTTAGCAGCGCCGTCTGCGGCATCGGGGCAGCTGACGCCAAAGCCGCCGTAATCGAGCGAGGTCAGGCTGCTGATGGTGGGCGGCAGCAGTTGCACCAGCGTGGCCTGCACGGTGGTGGAGAAGCCCGTAGAGGCCGTAACGACAATGGTATAAGTGCCGGCGGGCAGGCCACTGACGACCTGCGGCGTGTTGAGCGAGGCAATGGTGCCGGTGCGCACAGTTTGGCCATTGCGACGCACTTCGTAGGTGAAGGGCGCTATGCCCAGCGTGGCCGTGATGGTCAGGCTGCCGGTGCTGTCGGCGCACGGGATTTCGCCGCCTTTAGCGCTGGCTTCAGCGCTACAGAAGGCCGGCGGCGAAAGCGACGTGGTGGTGATAACAGTACTGTCGCAGCCCACGCTGTTGGTCAGCACTACTTGTTTAACCCCCACCTGGGCTGGGTCGCAAGTGGTGGCCGTCAGGTAGGTAGTGTCGCGGCGCAGGAGGGTTACGGTGGTGGTTACGATGCTGTCGCAGCCGAATTGGTTGGTCAGTTTTTGCACGAATACCCCCGCCTGAGCCGGGTTACAGGTGGTGGCTGTCAGGTTAGTCGTGTTGCTGGGCAGCAGGGTTACCGTGGTGATGACGGTGCTATCGCAGCCTTCGGCAGTTTTGAGCGTCTGGCTGAAGACGCCGGCATTGGCCGGGTTGCAAGTGGTGGCCGTCAGGTTGGTGGGCGGCAGCGGCACAAACGTTACCGTGATGGTTACTAAGCTATCACAGCCGAACTGGTTGAGGTAGCCTTCAAAAAAGACGCCGGCATTGGCCGGGTTGCAGGTGGTGCGGCTCACGTTGGTCTGGTTGCTGGGCAGCAGCGTTACGGTGGTAACGATGGTGCTGTCGCAGCCCTCGGCCGTTTTAAGCGTTTGGGTGAACACGCCCGCCTGCGTGGAGTCGCACGTGGTGGCGGAGAGCACCGTGATGGGTAGCGTAAAGAACGATACGGTCGTAATCACGATACTGTCGCAGCCGAAGCGGTTGGTCAAGTCTTGCACGAACGTGCCCACATTAGCCGGGTTGCAGCTCTGAGCAGTCAGTTGGACAGTATCACTGGGCAGTAGCGTGACAGTCGTAATAACGATGCTATCGCAGCCTTGAGCGGTGGTGAGCGTTTGGCTGAAGACACCAGCAGCAGCCGGGTCGCAGGTGGTGGCTGTCAGGTTGGTGGGCGGCAGCGGCACAAACGTTACCGTGGTGGTTACGATACTGTCGCAGCCGAACTGGTTGGTCAGGTTCTGCACGAAAACGCCGGCGTTGGCCGGGTTGCACGTAGTGTCGAACAGCGCCGTCGTATTGCTGGGCAACAGCGAGACGGTGGTGGTTACGATACTGTCGCAGCCGAATTGGTTGGTCAGATTTTGCACAAAGACGCCCACCTCGGCCGGGTTGCAGGTGGTGGCCGTCAGGTTGGTCGTGTTGCTGGGCAGCAGCGTGATGGTGGTAACGATGGTGCTGTCGCAGCCCTGGGCTGTCTTGAGGGTTTGCGTGAAGACCCCCGCCTGAGCCGGGTTGCAGGTGGTGCCGCTCAGATTGGTGACGGGAATGCCCTGGAAGTTGACCGTGGTGATGACCACGCTGTCGCAACCCAACGAAGAGGTGTACTGCTCCACAAAAACGCCCACTTCGCTGAGGTTACAGGAGGAGCGGAAGAACAGCACCGTGTCGGATTGGGAGAAACTGACCGTCAGGATAACGGTACTGTCGCAGCCGAAGCGGTTAGTCAGGTTTTGCACAAAGACGCCCGTTTTCGTGATGTCGCAGCTGGTGCCAAACAGGCGCGTGGTATCGGTTGGGTACAGCACAACGTTGGTGATGACGATGCTGTCGCAGCCATTGGTCTGACTGAGCCGTTGGGTGAAAGTGCCGACCTGATTAGGGTTGCACGAACCGGTATTAATGACCGTGGTGTCAATGGCGAACACTGTGAGCGCCGTAACAATGACGCTATCGCACCCATAAATGGAGTTCAGGCTGTCGCGATAGGTACCCGATGTTTTGCGGTAAGCCCCCTGTAACAGAATAGAGTCGCCTTCACAGATTTGCCGGGCAACGTTAATAGTGTAATGTGGGTGCACGAGGGCCGCAGCCGAGCCGCTCACCACGGCCTGGCAGGTAGGTGTGGAGCCATCGGTAGCGCTCACCAGGCCGTAGTTGGTGTTGGCTGTGGGCGCCAGTCGGATGGTGTGGCCGTTGTTGATGCCGTTGAGGGTGTTGTTCTGGGCACCTGCCGACCACACAACGTTGAATGGGCCGTTGCCCGAAGTAGTGAAGGTAAGCGTAATGCTATCGCCCAAGCAGATTTCTCCACCCCCACTCAGCGAAACGGTGGGCAGCGGCGCCACCTGTACGCTGCGGCAGATGGGGGCGATGGAACCACATGCATTCGATACCTGCACACACACCTGTCCGCTGGAGGCGTTGGTGAAATCCGCCCGTATGGAGTCGTTCGCGCCCGTAAAAGTGGCACCGGGCGGTACCGTCCAGGTGTAGCTGGTGCCTACCTGAAGTGTGTCCAAAGTAAATAGGTAGGAGCCGCCATTCGGACAAACGGCGCTGGGGCCGGTCATCTGTGGCGGAATGATGGGCTGCTGCACGACAATGGGCAAACAGGCGGGCGGCGAGGCCCCGCAGGCATTGTTGGCCGTAACGCACAGCGGGCCGGTGATGAGCGTATCCCACTTGATGTGGATAGAGTCCGGGCTGATTTGCGTAATCGTTACCCCCGGCGGCGGTGTCCAGGTAAAAGAAGTGGGAGCGGGACTACCAACCGGTCGGACGACGTACAACTCCGTCGAGTCGCCACAAGGGTTGGGATTGCCCAACAGTAGCGGCCTTTGCGGTTTGGCATAGTCAGCTGATACCGTTACACAGGTGGTATCCCGGCAGTACACGCCCCCGCGCGTGTGGGTTACGACAAGGCAGTACTGCCCGGGCTGATTAACCTGCACGGTGGGTTGGTTCGCTGGCCCAACAATGCCTGGGCCGCTCCAGTTGTACAGCGTTAGCCCGCCAAATTGGGCCGCCTGGTTGGTAACCGACATGGTGCCGTCTAAGGTGATGACTTTGTTCTGGTCGCAGTCTAAGATGCCCGGCGGTTTAATAACCGCTTTTGGGTCCATCACGGCTAAGAAGAAGTTGATGATGCTATCGCAGCCGCGGTATCCTTTGCACACGTGGTTGTAGCCGCCCGTTTCGGTGTAGGTTTCGCCACAGACCGTGTGCGAACCCGGTGCGCACTTATTTATTTGAAAAAGTGGCGAGTTATAGGTAGGTACAGGTATAATGCGGCAGGTAACCACGCTATCGCAACCCTGGTAGGTCTGGAACGTGGTATTGAAGGTGCCGCCCGAGCTATAAAAGTTGCCGGCACACTCGACCGTTTCGCCCGCACACAGGAAGAGCTCAACGGTGGTGGCTTCGCGGCGGCCAATTTCAATTTCGCGGCAGTTCTCGTTATTACAGGTTGGGCTGGCTACGCATACCTGCACGGGTCCCTGATAGTTGGTGTTCCAGTTGACGGCGACGGTGTTGGTGTTGTTGAATTGGCCGACGAAGGTGCCGGCGTTGGGTGGGTTGAGCGTCCAGTTGCCTGGTATATTACTCGTCAGCGTGCTGGGGCCAGCGGGCAAGCAAACGCGCGTAGGGGCATTGACAATACGAGGGGCGCTGCCATTAATGACAAAGCTACATTGGGCGCCCGCACATCCGTCCACCATCAGGAAATAGACCTGCCCCGGCACCAGCCCTGCGCCGGTAATGGTGTACTGTCCACCGGGGTTCATGCCACTGACGCAAGGCCCCATGAAAGTAAACGTATTGCAGTCGGTGGTGCTCAGTATGGCCGCTTGAAGGCAGCTGCCTACCGTGCAGTTCAGCACTTCAAAGGTGAGCGATACCGTAGGAGCATCGGCCGTAAAAGCAAACCAGATGTTGTTTTCAATGGTCGTACACCAGGAGGGCGGGAACGACTCCGGCGTGGTGGCTGAAGTGGCGCCTTCGTAGCAGTTGAAAGCCGCCGGGTTGGGCAATACGCAGGCATTGTGCGCATTGGTGGCCGGTACTGGCGTAGGACAGGGCACCATCATGCACTGGGCGCCTGCCCGAGTGCCCATTAGCAGGAGGATTAGGGCAAACAACGTCGCAGCCGCGGCAGGAAGCCGCAGCGTCAGAGCAGCAGTAGAACTCATAGCAGGTGTGTAGAGTAGTTTGAGCAATAAGTTAGCCTTAAATAGATTGAGCGCGTAAAAGTAGGGCTGATTTTGGACTTCTAACCTTTCGTTCAAAAACAGATGGGCGCCATCCAGAGACGACTTAGCCTCTATCCGCTGCTTGAAGTCCCCTCGCGGTGACACTATCAGAGCATTTTTAGAGGTGGAAGGTATTTTTAGAGTAGCCTTTTGGCGCGCCATTTGTGGAATGCCCTGCGTATGCGTATCGTATTCAATCTCAGGCCTTAAGCCTTACAGATTACCTGTTAAAATTGTCGCCGAAAAGGCGAATGCTCAAAAAGGCGGGGAGGGTGTGTTTGATTTTGCCCTAAATTTGAGCGGTTAGGTATGCCGCTTTTGCCGTGGTGGCTGTATCTGCTAATCCTGCATTTCAATTCTCATCTCTAAACGTACCGAATTATGCGTTTTTTACCGCTTATCCTCCTTGTCCTGCTGAGTTCATGGAGCAAGGCCCAGCAGCCTGTTTCTGGGCCTTTTCCTTGTCCAACACCGTTCCCTGGCGGAGCTATCAGTTGCCAGTTTGCCTGCATACTGTGCAATTTTGATAGTATATCCGACATTGCGAACATTCCGCTGCCGGTGCCGCCAACGCAGCAGCCGCCCGCGTTTACGGTTTGTTTTCAGGGCAACCCTCCCATGGTGCTGGAGCGGCCGCGCTGGTATGGCTTTATTGCCGGCTCCGAAACCGTTGCCTTCTGGATCCGGAACCTCGGCTGCATATCGGGGTCAGGTATCGAGGCCGCCATCACCTCCGGGTGCGACATCCCTAACGTGGCGCTTACCTGTGGACCCGTGGACCCGCTCAATCCGTTGGTGGTCGCCACCGGGCTGGCCATCGGCCAGGTCTATTACTTAGTGGTGGATGGCATCAACGACGCCAACTGTCGTTTTGAAATTCGTCTGGCACTCGGCTCTACCAAAGTGCCTTTAGGGCCTATTGACAGTATTCAAGGTCTGACTCAGGTATGTCCCAACGCAACTACCACTTACACCCTTCCGCCAGTATCCGGCGCCATTTCCTACACCTGGACGACGCCGCCAAACAGCAAAATCAACGGTACTAATTTCAATACGCTGACGGTTCCGGCCAACACAAACGTTCCCTCTACCATTCAGGTCGAATTTGGCGCACAAGGCGGTGCCATTTGTGTAACCGCCAACAGCGCTTGCGACCCGCCTAAAAGCACGTGCATTTTCGTCAACAACCAACCTCTACCCATCACCCAGCTACCCGACCGGGAAATCTGCTTTGAAGAATTGCCCTTTTTCTGGGACGAGGAACCGTTTACGGCCATCTCTTCCCCTGGAACCTACACACTCACTTCATCGCCACCTTACACCTCCTATTTAGGCTGCGACAGCACTGTGCGGCAGCGCATCATCGTAAAACCGCGCAAACAGCGCGTGCTGCCGCTGACGCGCCTGTGCAACGACGAATGCCTCGAAGTGAATGGCTTCCCGTACTGCGACTCTGGCAGCTATCAGGAGTTCATGACGGCAGAAGACGGCTGCGACAGCGTGGTCATCTTCTCCATTCTCAAAGTGCGCGCTCGCGCCGGCATTCAAAAGCCCGACACCATCAACTGCCGCCGACCCATTGTAACGCTGCGCGCCGATAGCCTGACCACCAGTGGAAATTCGGTCTTTTACAAGTGGTTAGATAACCTGGGCAACACTATCAGCACCTCGAAAACAGTGAATGTGGAGACCGCAGGGCCGTTTTATTTCATCGTCAACAACGTTAGCGGCGGCATCATTTGCTCCGATACGGCGGTAGTAACGGTACCAGTCAATTTGGCCATACCCAATGCTAATGGTGGCCCTGACCGCGTCCTGACATGCGAAGAACCGGTGGTTCAGCTGCAAGGCGTTGGCCCCGTCGGGCCACAGTTCTCCTACCTGTGGATTGCTCTGGAGGGCGGGAATATCGTTTCAGGAAGCACCACGCTTAAGCCGTTGGTGAATGCTCCAGGTCGTTATCGTTTGCGCGTAACCAACGAAATCAATGGCTGCACGCAAACGGACGACGTCATCGTTACGGCCTCCACGCTGCCGCCAACGGCCAGTGCAACGGGCGGCACGATTTCTTGCAGCATCACCTCAACCACGCTCTCCGTAAACACGAACGCCAATGGGCCTACCTTTGAATGGAGTGGGCCGGGAGGCTTTTCCTCCACCCAGCAGAGCCCAACGGTCAACACTCCGGGCGCTTACACGGTCATCGTGCGCGATGCTAACACCGGCTGCACCAATTCCGCTATTGCAGTAGTGCAGGCCGATACGCTTCGGCCGGGTGCTTCAGCCACAGGCGGCGGGCTGAACTGCGTCATCGAGCAGGTTACGCTCAATGGCTCCTCGCCGGCCAGCAACCCATCGTTTGCCTGGAGCGGGCCGGGAGGCTTCACGTCGAATTTGCCCAACCCGATAGTGAATACACCGGGCAGCTATTTCCTTACCGTAACCACGCCCAACGGCTGCACCAGCACTGCTTCAGCCGTCGTAACCATTGACACCGTGCCGCCTCAGGCCGGTGTAACCGCATCGGGCAACCTCAACTGCAAAAACGCCAGCATCAACCTCATTGGCTCCAGCAACATACCCACTTCGGGGCGCACACACCTGTGGCGGCGGCCCGACGGCATCGAATTTAATACGGGCAACGTACCGACCTTTGAAGTGAATACTCCGGGCACTTACACCTTGGTCATCACCAATGAAAGCAACAGCTGTACGGCCAGTGCTACCGTTACCGTCATTCAGCGCCAGCCGGTCTCTGTCAGCGTAGAAAACGTAACGCCGGTAACCTGTTTTGGTCAGCAAAACGGCGCTACATCGGCCTCGCCTACGGGTGGTGATGGTGCCTATACGTTCCTGTGGTCAAATAATGCCAACACACCGGCTATTTCAGGCCTCGCTGCTGGCACCTATACCGTAACCGTTACCGACGGCGAAGGGTGCTCCTCTACAGCCAGCGTAACGGTAGCGCAGCCGCCACTGCTGACAGTAACCACCAGCAGCACGCCACAAACGGCTAACGGCGCTGCCGATGGCACCGCCTCGGCCACGCCCGCTGGCGGTACGCCTGCATACTCCTACACCTGGAGTACCGGCGACTCTACCGCGGTCATCGAAAACCTGCTCCCCGGCACCTACACCGTAACCATCACCGACGCCAATGGCTGCACTGCCGTTGGGGTGGCCAGCGTAAGCGCCTACAATTGCACCATTGATGTGTCCATCAATGCCCAGAACGCAACGTGTAAAGGCGCCAACGACGGCTCGGCAGAGGTGGTTATCGTGCAGGGCGTCAGCCCCTTCACGTACACCTGGAGCAATGGCGAAACTACACCCTCTGTAACCAACCTCGCTCCGGGTTCCTACACCGTAGAAGTCGTGGACGGCGCCAACTGCCCTGAGGTGCTCTCGTTTACCATTACAGAACCTACAGCCGTGGTCGTTAATGCCAGCACCACTGGTACCAGCGGCGTCAATACTTCTGATGGAACGGCCACAGCTAACCCAACGGGTGGGACGCCGCCCTACACCTATGCCTGGAGCAACGGCGACTCCACCCAGACCATCACAGGGCTTGCTGCTGGGCTATACACTGTAACCGTGGCAGATGCCAATGGCTGCACGGACGTGCAAACCGTGGAGGTACAACCACCGGCATGTGCCATCACGACCAACGCACTGGCTAATCCCGTGCTGTGCAATGGCGGCGCTACCGGCAGTGCTTCGGTGGTCATCACGGGCGGAGCGCCGCCTTTCACCTATCAGTGGAGCTCGGGCGGTAACGGGCCAAATGAACCTGGCCTCGCTGCTGGCACCTACACGGTTACCGTTGTGGACAGCAAAGGCTGCGACGCTGTGGCCGAAGTAACCATCACCGAGCCGCCTGCTCTGACCATCGAGCTGGTCTCGGTTACCAATACGGAGTGCCTTGGACGGCCCGAAGGCAGCGCTACCGTAAGCGCTGACGGCGGCACCGGCAATATCGCTTACAAATGGAGCAACAACCAGACCGGCCCAACCATTGCCGGACTGGCCCCCGGCACGTACACGGTAACGGCCACAGACGCCAACGGTTGCACCATCACCACGCAGGCGACCATCGTCGTAACCGACAATGAACCGCCTTCCATCGAGGCCGATAATGTGGAGGTCTTCCTCGGCCCATCGGGCAGCGTTACGCTCAACCTGCAAAACCTGCCTGGCCTGTCTATCTCCGACAACTGCTTAGTTAAGGAAGTGGTCTTTGAGCCAAAAGCCTTCAACTGTGCGCATGTAGGCCAGCAGCCGCTCATCATCACCGCTACAGATGAGGTCGGCAACACCACTACGGACACCATCACCGTTACGGTGCGCGACACGCTGCCGCCCAAACTCACCTGCCCCAACAGCATCGTTCGTTGCTTCGGCGACAACGTTGTGCAGTACCCGGCGCCCGTAGCCGTGGATAACTGTCTGGGCATCGGCGGCTCGTTTGACCTGGTAGAGGGCTTGCCCAGCGGCGCCACGTTCCCCGTTGGCACCACGCCCGTAACTTACAGCTACACCGACGCCGGCGGCAACGTGGGCAGCTGCACCTTCGAGGTTACCGTGCTGACGCCGTTAGTTGTAACGCTGGACACTATCTTGCCCGACAAAGGCGGTCTGGGCCTGGGTGGCGTGCGCATCAACGTCAGCGGCAGCCTCTCGCCCTACACTTTCGAGTGGTTCCGCAATGGCCAGCCCTTCCCGGCCACTACCCAGAACTTAGACAGCGTGAACAGCGGCGCTTACACCGTTATCGTTACCGATGAACTGGGGTGCACCACCACGGCGGGGCCTTTCGTAGTGGACAGCCTCTCCAGCACTAAGGCGCAGCCCGAATGGGCCAACGGTTTGCTCATCATGCCCAACCCAACCTCAGGCATGCTGACCGTGCTGTTCCCTGAACCGCTGAATACCGATGTGTACCTGACGGTCTTCGACCTGACGGGCCGATTGGTGTTCCAGCAGGCTGTTGAGGCACCACATCGGTTCTCTCTTGACCTTTCCGACCTGTCCGATGGCCTCTACACCCTTTTGCTGCGCGTGCACGACCAGACGCTGGCGCGCAAGATTGTCGTAAGTAAACGATATTGAGGCATTTGCGGCAGTTTCGCCCCTGTGCGCCGCTTTCCTCCGTTGTTGTGAGGAAAGCGGCGTTTTTTTACGCCCAAAATGTCGCTTTTATGTTGGTCTCCGCTATCGCTGCCGTTGCCCGCAATGGCGTCATTGGTCGTAACAACGAAATTCCCTGGTATCTGCCTGCCGATTTGGCGTACTTCAAGCGCACGACGCTGGGGCATTGCGTACTCATGGGGCGCAATAGTTTCCGGAGCATTGGCCGCCCACTGCCCAGGCGCACCAACATTGTCATCACGCGCGACCCGTTTTTTACGGCCGATGGTGTGCTGGTGGCGCATTCCATCGAGGAGGCGCTGGGCATAGCCTTTGATACGGGCGAAACGGAAGCCTTCATCATTGGCGGCGGCGACATCTACCGCGAAAGCATGGACTTGTGGGACCGCCTGTACCTGACAGAGGTAGATGTTGAGCCGCAAGGAGATGTCTTTTTCCCTGAAATCAACCCGGCTGAATGGCGCGAGGTGTGGCGCGAAGCGCATGAGCCCGACGAAAAGAACCCGTACCGCTATACGTTTCGCCTGCTGGAGCGCATTCAGGAGGAAGAGCACTGAGACATTCTTCAGCTGTTTGCGCGCGCTTCTATGATAACGAAGGGCATTTAGCCGCGCCTTCGGGCGGCAGGGAGGCTCATAGCGGTTGACACGAGGCAGGGCCTGCGACATTTCTTCTCACACACAACATTTCCGGTCATTATCCATCCAAAATCTCGGTGTAAAGGCAATGAAAACAAATGAGTTTTCTTCTTTCCGGCAGCTCCTGAGCGAAGTCCATCTGAAAGCATTCGGCGAGCCTCTTTCTCCATTAACCTACGGCAGGGCTCAGGCCCTGAGCTGGCTCATTGAAGAGGCTACAGGCCAGGTATTGAGTTACAAAACGCTCTCGAACTACGCCAGGGCTGCACTGGGCGAACCTTCGGCACGTGTGAACCCGAATGCCAGCACGCTGGCCATACTGGTGCGCTACCTGCGCGAAAAGGCGCCGGCCAACGACGTAATCGCCTGGAATGTGTATTGCCACGCCGTCGCCTGCTAATCGGGCGCGGGTTCGTGCAGGCTCGCGTCGTCGAAGCCGGGCTTGTTGAGGCGTTCGGAGACGCGGTAATAAGTAAGCCAGCCCGCAGGCGCTGTCTTCAGCATGCGCTGCAGGTCTTGAGGCGGCAGATGGTGGGAAAGCCACGCCTGACATTCTGCCTCGCTGAGCAGGAGTGCGGGCATGCGGTCGTGCAGGTCGCACAGGTCGGCACTGGCCGGCACGGTGAGGATGGCAAAGGAGCGATATGCGCCTTCCTGCCCGCGCCATTCTTCCCAAATGCCGGCCATAAACAGCAGCGAGCCATCGGCGGGCAGGATGCGGTAAGGGAGGCGCCGCCCGCCGGGCTGGAGTCGCCATTCGTAAAAGCTGTCAGCGGGCACTAAGCAACGTCGCCGGCGGACGGCATCGCGAAAAGCGGGCTTTTCCCAGACGGTCTCGGCGCGGGCGTTAATGGTACGCCCTGACGGACGAAAAGCCTCGGCCCAGGCAGGCACTAACCCCCAGCGCATGGCCTGGAGGGCATGGGGCGCATCCGAGGCGATGACCCATGCGCGCTCGGTCGGCGCAATATGGTAGGAGAAAGAAACATTGGCAGGCAAGGCAATACCTCGAAGTTGCGTTTCGAGTTGCCGCGCCGTGGGCACAAAGGAATAACGTCCGCACATATGGCTGTAGATAAAATGCGAGGCATCTGAACGATGCCAGCAAGGCGGTAAAGATGGCCTATTTTTGTGGTCTCCTTTTTATAGAAAGCATCTTCCTGCTCATGAAATACTGGCCTTCCTGTCTATGGATGACGGCTATTGCGCTAAGCGCGAGTCTGTCGCTGTTCGCTCAACCCGCCTGGTTGCCCATTCGGGAGGAGCAAATCACGTTCGAGCCGGCAAACCGCCTGATTGTGCCCAAAATCTATCGGCTGTATCGGCTCGACTTTGAGCAAATGCACACTTACCTGAAAGCTGCACCCTCCGAGCAAGACTACGTGGATGGCGCGCCGGGGCTTTTGCTCAATATGCCGTTAGCCAATGGTGAGCTGGTGCGCTTTGAAGTGTGGGAAGCGCCAGTCATGCACCCGGATTTGGGGGCTGCTTTTCCCGATATTCGCTCCTTTGCAGGCAAAAGCGTGTCACGCAAAGGGCTTACGGCCCGCTTTGATGTAACACCGGCAGGTTTCCATGCCATGATTTTTAATCCTGGCGGTAGCACCGTCTTTATTGACCCTTTCGCGCGCGGCAACACGCGCGACTACCTGTGCTATTTCCGGAAGGATTTTGTCAAGAAAGACGGCTTCCGCTGGGAATGCCACGTAGCCGACGAAGCCGTGGCCATCGAATTACCCGCCGGCATTCAGCCGCGCGCTGGCGATTGCGGCAACCGCCGTGAGTATCGCTTAGCCTTGGCCTGTACGGGCGAATACGCCAATTACCACGGCGCTTACGGCTCGAACAAAGCACCCGCCTTAGCCGCCATGGTAACCACCATGACCCGCGTCAACGGCGTCTTTGAGCGCGATTGCGGTCTGCGCATGGTCATTATCCCCAACGACACGGCTATCATTTTCACAGACCCAGCCAACGACCCCTACACCAACAATAACGGTAGCACCATGCTCAACCAAAATCAGATCACCTGTGATAGCATCATCGGTACAGCGAATTACGACATTGGCCACGTCTTTAGCACCGGCGGCGGTGGTGTGGCGATGCTCAATAGCCCCTGCGATGCTGCCAATAAGGCCAAAGGCGTTACGGGCTTGCCCAACCCGGTGGGCGACCCCTTCGACATTGACTATGTGGCCCATGAAATAGGCCACCAGTACGGCGCCCAGCACACTCAATACAACAACTGCAACCGCTCCAACGCATCGGCGATGGAGCCGGGCAGTGCTTCCACCATTATGGGCTATGCGGGTATTTGTGCACCAGATGTTCAGAACAACAGCGACGATTACTTCCATGCGCGCAGCCTGCAGCAAATCGGTGGTTTCGTTACCAGCAATGGCGGCGGCAACGCCTGCGCAACACTGGTGGCTACGGGCAACTCGGCTCCGGTTGTGGCGGCGCTGCTCAACTATTCCGTGCCGCGCTCTACGCCGTTGGTGCTGAGTGGCTCGGCCACTGACCCCAATAACGACCCACTGACCTATTGCTGGGAACAGATGAACGCTTACGCCGCTCCGCCGCAGCCCATGCCGCCACAGTCCACCAATACGTCCGGGCCGGTTTTTCGTTCCCTGCAGCCTGTGGGCGACGGCAACCGATACCTGCCCAACTTCCCTGCCGTGTTGGCCAATACGACGCCCACATGGGAGGTGTTACCCTCCGTGGCTCGTTCGATGAGTTTCCGCCTGACCGTACGCGACAATAACCCCTTGGGCGGCTGCACCTCAGAGCGTAACATGACCGTGAGCACTATCAGCGGCGCCGGCCCATTCCAGGTAACCTCGCCCAATGGCGCCGAAAGCTACCCCAGCAACTCGATGCAAACCATCACGTGGAACGTAGCCAACACCACAGCATCGCCCATCAGCTGCGCCAATGTCGAGATTCTCATCTCCACCGATGGTGGCAATACCTTCACCACGCTGGTGGCCAGCACGCCTAATGACGGCTCGCAAAACGTCGTGCTGAGCGCACCACCTACCACTCAAGCGCGCATCCTGATACGCGGCATAGGCAACATTTTCTATGACGTCTCCGACAACAACTTCACAATTACGGCCCCGCTGCCCGTAGAACTCACGGCCTTCACCGCCCAGCGCATGCCTGCAGGCGTGCAGCTGCGTTGGACGACGGCTACGGAGCGCAACAACGCGGGCTTCCGCATCGAGCGGAGCACGGATGAAGCCACTGCATTCGCCCCTATCGGATGGGTGGACGGGCGAGGCCATGCCTCGGAGCCACACACCTATTATTATTTAGATGCCGACCTGCCGCATAGCGAGCGCCTCTACTATCGCCTCCGCCAAATAGACCGCAGCGGCGAGGAGCATCTGTCGCCCATTCAGGTGGTCAACAGCACGGCAGGCGCAATACACGCACTGACGTTATGGCCCAACCCGGCCTCAGACCGCGTCTATTTTCAATGGCCGGCGACGGCTGAAGTGAACGAAGAGGCCCTTCAGGTGTTTATCGTAAATGCCATGGGAGAGGTCGTTCGGCAAACTACCAGGACAGATGCCTTTGGGGAAATAGCGTTGAGCGGCCTCGCCGACGGGATGTATTGTCTCCGTGTGGCGTCGAGTCGTCAGGTATGGCAGGGATGTTTTTTCCATAAAAATCCGTAATGGAATATGATGCGAGCAAAGCCTGTAGTGCAAGTGTTGGGCGCTGTGCTGAATGCCGGCGTTCGTATAGCACCGCAAACGACGGCGCAGGCAGCGTTCTATTTGTTTGGTTTGCCGCGTCCGCGCAAGGTTAAGCCGCAAGAGCAGGCCTTTTTGGAGACGGCCCAGCAGGAGTATCTGCTCATCGGTGAGCAGCGCATTGCTGTGTACCGGTGGGGCGAAGCGGGGCGTCCGGTGGCGCTTTTGGCGCACGGGTGGGAGAGCCATGCCGGTCGTTGGCGCAAGATTGGGCCGGGTCTGCTGGCAGCGGGCTATCGCGTCGTTGCTTTGGATGCGCCGGCGCATGGGCGTTCGTCGGGTTGGCATTTCAACATGATTCGCTACGCCGAGGTGCTGCGCGTGCTACTGGAGCGCGAAGGGCCCGTCCAGCTGATGATTGGCCATTCTGTAGGCGGCGCATCCAGCATCTGGGCGATGGGAACGGTTGCGCCTGCATTGCGCCCGCGGCGAGCGGTCATTATGGCCTCTTTCGCCTCGCTGGCGCATGTGATGGAAAACGGGCGTCGCCTCATTGGCGCCGAACCAGCGTTGATAGCAGCCATGGATGATTTCATCGTGCGCCTTTCGGGGCGCCGCATTGCGGAGTACGACCTGACGGCCGTCGTGCGCGATTTGGGCGATGTTGAGGCCTTGCTGTTGCACGACCGGCACGACCGCGTAACGCATTTCAGCGAAAGCGAACGCCTGTGCGCAGCCTGGCCGGGAGCGCGCCTGACGGCTACGGAAGGGCTGGGCCACGGCCTGACAGCCCCACAGGCGGTGAACATTGTGCTGGATTTTGCCCGCCAGGAGCTATCGGCCTGATTGCAGGGCGCGCTGCATATCGGCTTCCGCCTGTTGCAGTTGGCCCAAAGCCCGGTAAATGTTGGCCCGTGTTCGGTACGCAATGGCGTAGTTCGGATTGATCTGCAGCGCCCGATTGACGTCGGCTAAGGCCTTGTCGTATTGGCCCAACATCATGTAGGCAGCGGCGCGGTTGTTCCACGCCGTTGGGATGCCTTCGTTCACATGGATGACGGCGGTGTAGTCGGCGATGGCCTCCTCGTAGCGTTTCAGGTTGGCCAGCACCAAAGCCCGGTTGAGGTGGGCGTCTATGAGGTTAGGGCTGAGTTCGAGGGCCTTTGCAAAGTCCTGAAGGGCTTGTTCGGGGTTACCCGTCTGGTTTTCGGCCAGCCCTTTGTACAGGTAGGTTTCCGGGTTGCGGGGTTCCAATTCGAGGCTGCGCTTCAGGTCGGGCAGGGCCAGTTCGGGTTTTTTCAGGATGAAATAGCATTTGCCGCGGTTGAGGAAAATGCGCGGCGTAACGATGCCGGCCTCGATGGCTTTGTCGAAATCGGCCAACGCTTCTTCGTAGCGCTCCAACATGAGGTAGGCCTGCCCGCGTCCGTTGTACGACTCTACGTAAGTAGGGTCGAGCCGCAGGGCTTCGGTGTAGTGCTTGATGGAGTTTTCGTACTCGTGGTTGAGCAGTTCGCCATAGGCCAGATTGCACTGGCACAGCGGAGATTGAGGCTGCTTTTCGATGCAGTCGCGGAAAACAGAAACCTCGTTTTTCCAGACCAGACTGCGCTGATGGGCCAGATAGCCATAGAAAGCCGCCAGCACACCCAGCAAAGCCCAGCGGATGCCAGGGCTTAAGCGCTGCGCCAACCACACCAGCAGCAGGAAGAAGCCCACCGATGAAACGTACACATAGCGGTCGGAGCGCATCTCGAACGTGCCTACCGTAACGTAAGGCAGCATAACGACCAACGGCAACACATACCACAAGGCGCTCAACCCTATAATGCGCTGTTTTTGGGCAAAACGCCAGACTAACCACGTCAGAGCGGCCACGACTAAGGGCGCCGCGTAATAGTCCCACGACCATATGCCGCCGATCTTTTCCATGGGGTAGTAAATGCTCAACCGCAGCGGGGCCAACAATTGCACCGGGTAAAACAGCAGCGAATGGCACACCATCAGAAAGCGGTCGAACAGGTTGTACGTCTTGGACGCCACCACCAGCTGGTGCCCTTCGGCTTCGCGGGTGAAGAAGGTGTAAAGGCCAAAAACAAGGCTGATGGCGAAAAAGGGTATCTTATTCCACACGTTGGCCCAGCGCCATTTGCCCTGCTGATACCAGTCTAAAGCCAGCAGCAAGAGCGGCAACGTAACGGCAGCCGACTTGGCCAATACGGACAGTACAAAGGCCAGCAACGTCAGACCATAGAACAGCCCTTGCCGGCGCTGTTGGTAGTGCACATACGCCAGCAGCCCCAGCAGATAAAAAAACGAAAAGGTCAGCGCACTCTGTCCGGCAATCCAGCTGGTCGCCTCCACCTGCACGGGGTGCAGGGCAAAGAGCAGAGCGGTGAAAAAAGCCACCTCGCGATTGGGCTGCAGGCGGCGCATGAGGGCAAACACCGTGAGCACACAGCCAATGTGCAGCAACAGGCTGAAGGTATGAAACGCCGAAGCGTTTTCGCCCGCAATGGCATAGACCAGCGCATAGCCCAGCCACGTAACGGGGGCGTACATGCCTAAGTTATTGCTGACGAAGATGTTGCGAAACGTCGGGTTCTTAATGACCTCATTGTAGCGGATAGCCTTGTCGTCGTCGAACACCATGAAGCCGTTCGACAGCGAAGCCCAATAGACTAAGGCCGTCAGCGCGGCCAGCACGGCCCCCCACAGGAGCGGCTGGTCGAGGCGTTCCCAAAGGTTGGCAGGCGTGGTAGCAGGAGCAGCCGATGCCAGTGACGGGCGCGAAGGCGCAGCCGACGCAGATGGGCGAGTGGTGGAAGGCGAGGGCTTCGTTTTTTTCTTTGCCATGAGCATATCCTTGTCGGCGGGCAAAGTTAGGGCGCGCAACGACACTACCCGGATTTGGAAATTACTCCTTTTGGTAGAGGCCGCCTCAGGGAAACTCCCCACGGACAAACCCGCAATTGTAAACGAGTGGTTAAAATTTAACATTTTCGCCATGCGCAACCGCTTGTTGGACACGTTTAAGCGCTGTTTCTTTGCTGGAGTAATCCGCAACACCGGTGTTTTTTTAATCTTCACATACGCAGTTCTCGCTGACGCCTGTCAGACATCCATCCCGCCCGATGAGCCTGCCTGTTTGAACACTGCGTATCCTTTTCATCTCATCACTCACAACATTTATCCCGACCATGGCATCTTTGAATCCGCTTCAAGGCGCCCTGGGGCGTAGGCGTGCAGCACACCTGTTGCGCCGGGCCAGCTTCCGCTATACCCGCACTCGCGTGGACGAGCTGGCCAACCTGACCGCTGCCGAAGCGGCCGACGTGCTGCTTCAGACCGCTCCGCTCCAGATCGAACAGCCGGTTTACGCCGCTAAAGGCGCCGCACCCGTTACCTGGATCAACCCGCCACAACCGCCTTCCATACCGTTGCCCGGCGAAGACGACGACCTCAAATGGTACGTCATCGGCTGGTGGCTCAACGAAGCGCTCCACGACCCCGGCGCAGGGCATCGCATGGAGTTCTTCTTCCACCAGTACCTGTCGGTAACGCCCAACGCCGGCACCAGCATGACCTTCTTCGACTACCTCATGCTGCTGCGCTGGGGCGCACTCGGCAACTTTAAAAAGCTGGTAACCAAAATGGTGCTCGACAACGGCATGCTCGAGTACATTGACAACAACAAGAACTTCGCCAGCAACCCTAACCTCAACTACGCCCGCGAATTTTTCGAGCTGCACACCATCGGCGCTGGCCCCGTAGCCGGCCCCGACGACTACACACACTACACCGAACACGACATCCAGCAGGCCGCGCGCGTCCTGACCGGATTCGGAAACACCCGCCGACACCAGTACCAGGACCCGGAAACGGGTATCCCGGCCGGACGCGCCTACCCGCAAAGCCACGACTTCGGGGTGAAAACCTTCAGCGCGCGCTTCAACAACGCCACCATCCAGCCGCCCAGCAACGACGCCGCAGGCATGTACGCCGAACTCAACGCTCTGGTGGACATGGTCTTTGCCCAGGAAGAAACCGCTCGCAACTTCTGCCGACGCCTGTATCGCTTTTTTGTCGGGCGCGACATTGACAACGAAATCGAAAACGACGTCATCGCTCCGCTGGCCCAAACCTTCCGGGCCGAAAATTTTGAAATCAAACCCGTCGTCAAACAACTGCTCGCCAGCGAACACTTCTACGATGCCGACGACGCCAGCGACGCAGACGAAAACGTGGGGGCCATCATTCGCTCACCGCTGGATCTGGCCCTGCAAACGCTGTCCTTCTTCAACGTGCCCATACCCGACCCGAAGACCAAAACCCAGGAGCACTACGAAGTCTTCTGGCGCGACGGCATCCAATGGCGGCTGCTGGATTGGTCAGGCATGTTCCTGTTCTATCCGCCCGACGTGGCTGGCTACCCGGCCTACTACCAGGAACCCGACCGACAGCGCCAGTTCTTCAATACGGCCACCGTCATCGCGCGCTACAAATGGCCCGAAATGCTCATCACCGGCACCCACGCCTGGGGGCCAGGTGCGCAGGAACCTTTAGGCACGCGCTTCGACTTCGCCGCCTGGCTGCGCGACAGTGGCGTCGTCAGCGAACCGGGCAACTCCGCCGTCCTGGTTCAGGAACTGCTCCTGTATCTGTACCCGGAAGAGTCCGACCTCGACCGCTTCGACTACTTCCACGACGAAATCTTACTCGATGGCCTGCCCGCCGCAGCCTGGACGAACATCTGGCTCGACTACCTGTCCACGGGCAACGACAGCGAAGTCAGCATACCCCTGCGCCGGCTGTTCAATGCCCTGCTGTATGCACCGGAGTATCAGGTGTATTGAGAGAATGAAAAAGGAACGGGAGAAAAATGAGGAATGGAACCTGAAACAAAGAGGTCAAACAAGTTTGGCGGTTACTAAAATTTTCTATGAAACGACGTCAATTTCTCAAAATAGCGGGCATTACGCCCTTTGTGGTCAATGGCCACCCGATGCGGGCTTTTGCCAACAGCAAGATGGCGCGCATTCTGGCAGCCTGTGAAGACGTGGAAGACCGCGTCTTAGTGCTCATTCAGCTCAAAGGCGGCAACGACGGGCTGAACACCATTATTCCCATTGCTCAGTACGACGCCTATGCCAAGTTGCGTCCGGTCATCCGAATTCCGGACAAAGGGCCGGAGCGTTTCATCCGCTTAGATACCACGCTGCCTTCGGCTGATCAGGTGGGGCTGCATCCGGTAATGACGGGCTTCAAGGAGTTGTACGACCGCGGCTGGCTCAATGTGGTACAGGCGGTGGGCTATGAGAACATCAACCAATCCCATTTCAAGGGCACGGACCTATGGCTTTCGGGCGGCGATGGCACGCTCGAAGGTTCCAAAATCCGCTCTGGCTGGATGGGGCGTGCCTTGGCGGCCATGTACCCCGACATTAAAGGCGTGCCAACGCCCGACATGCCGTATCCGTTGGGCATTCAGATAGGCGACCCGTACCCGTCGCTGGGTTTCCACACGGAGACGGAACACCAGAACTACATTAACCTCTACGGCCAGGACCCGCAGGGCTTCTACTCGTTGGTGCAAACGGTGGGTGGCGCGCCGCTGCTCGATGTACCCGACTCGGAATACGGCGACGAACTGCGCTACATTATGGGCGTGGAGGCGGGCTTAGACCAGTACTCGCAATACATCACGCAGGCGTTTAAGAATGGCAGCAACAGCATTACTACCTATCCGGATTATGGTTTGGCCAACCAGCTGAAAACGGTGGCGCGGCTCATCAAGGGGGGCTGCAAAACCAAAATCTACCTCTGCTCGATGGGCGGCTTCGATACGCACGGCACCCAGATACCGCCCGAAGGTACGGTGGTGCTGGGCCGTCATGCCAACCTGCTGCGCATCCTGTCGGACTCCATCAAGACGTTCTACGATGATTTAGACGGGCTGGGGCTGGCCGACAAGGTGGTTTCGTGTACCTTCTCCGAATTTGGGCGCACAGCCAAAGAGAATGGCTCAGCCGGCACCGACCACGGCACACTGGCACCCATGTTTGTGTTTGGTAAGGCGCTTTCGGGCGGCATTCACGGTACCAACGTCAACCTCAGCAATCTGACCAACGACAATCAGCTGCAGGGCCAGCAGTTCGACTATCGCCAGGTGTTCACCACACTGCTGCAAGACTGGCTGGGCGCCAGCGACTACGTGCTGGAGCAGACGATGTTCCAGGGCTATGCCAAATTGCCTGTCGTCAGCAGCACGTACGTGGTGTCGCCCGACTGCTACATCTCAGTGGGGGTATTCGACACACGGCCTGATGCACGGCCCGTGCGCCTGTTCCCAAATCCGGCACAGTACCGCGTGCAGGTGTCGTTTGCCAGCGAATCTTCGGGCGAGGCATTAGTGTCGCTGCACAGTCTGGGTGGTTCGCTCCTTCAGGCGCACCGCATGCGCATAGAGCCGGGCCTCAATTTCCACCATTTAGATGTGTCGGAAGCACCAGCAGGTCTCTATTTTGTGCGGGTGGAAAACCTGCGCACCGGCCAGGCCGAAGTGGTGAAATTACAGGTATCTCATTAGCCGCTTACACGGGGCGCAGGGCTGGCTGTGTCGGCTGCTGCGCCTTTTGGCGGTTTCCTTTCCTTTCCATTGCCTCACTTATCGCTTTTTAATACGTTCCCATGCTCCGGTTTATCTTCCTTTCTATCGCCTTCTTCCCGCTTTGGGTTTATGCACAATTGCCACCCGCTTGCGGCGGCACGGCCACGGTAG
Source organism: uncultured Saprospiraceae bacterium (assembly GCA_964646615.1). Classification (GTDB taxonomy): domain Bacteria; phylum Bacteroidota; class Bacteroidia; order Chitinophagales; family Saprospiraceae; genus M3007. The sequence goes on along the minus strand of CAZYEV010000054.1, from coordinate 46,580 downwards.
TGGCTTGCGAGCAAGTGTGTATTTCCTGCAATTTCGACGGCTATTTTGGCTCAACAGAGGGCTATCCCTCCGGCCCGGCGGTGAGTTTTTGCGGCACCATTGAGAACGCCCAATGGATGGGCTTCATCGCTGGCGCCATTGAGGCCACATTTACCATCACACCCAGCAACTGCAGCAACGGCAATGGCGTTCAGATTGCGCTCTATGAGGACTGCACCAAGCCGCCTTTAGCCTGTAATAAGGGCCAGGAAAAGGGCGGTAACAAACCCGTTTCCATCAAGGTGCCGCTGACGCCCGGACACAACTACTTCTTACTCATTGACGGCTATGCGGGCGACCAGTGCGATTTTTCGGTGAGTGTAACGCCTAAAGAGGCCGTCTATGAGCCGCCGCTGGGCATGGTGCAGGCCAATATTGTGGGTAAAACCGAGGGCTGCCCCGGCGCTACCTTTACCTATCAGGTGCCACCTGTTTTCGGCGCTTCGGCCTACATCTGGGACGGGCCGCCAGGCACGCTGGTCAATGGCGACTCAGTCCCCGTAACGGTGCTGGCCTCGCAGCAGGGCAACCAGGTGCAGGTAACCCTGGGTCAGCAGAGCGGCAACTTGTGCGTGCAGGCGGCCAACTCCTGCAACCGAAATCCGCCCTGCTCGGGTAGCCTGTATATCAAAATCCTTGACGACAGCCACCGCCCCACCCTGGTAACCGACACGGTGGTGGGCATCGGCTGCATAGACGGCACCGCCCGTCTGCACGTGGACGTGTTGCCACCGGTGAACTACACCTATCAATGGACGCCCGACAGCACGGGCCGCCTGTTGAGCGGCGAAAAGACGCGAACGGCGCGCACCGACCAACCCGGAACCTACACCTTCATCGCCACGGCTGTGGAAACGGGTTGCTCCTCCAGCATCGCCGTGCGCGTGGGTGAGCCGGAATTGCCGGACTCCGTCGTCATTGCCATCCGGCACATTTCCTGCTACGGCAAAGGCGACGGCTACGCCGAAATTACGCACGTCAGCGGCGGCGCTCCGCCCTACTTGTACGCCATAGATGGCAGCCCGTTTCAAAACGTAACGCAGTTTCGCCGCCTCACACCGGGCGAGCATCGCCTGACCATACAGGCCTTCGACGGCTGCGAAAAAGATACTGTCATCACCGTGCTGGAGCCGGCTGACTTAGTGCTCGACCTGCCGCCCGACACTACCATACACCTGGGCGACCGCATACACCTGTGGCGCGACGACGCACTGAGCGACCCCACGCGCCGCAAACAAACCTTCGTCAGCGCTCCGCTGACACCCGAAATGCTGTGCGACACCTGCCAATACCTGCCGCTGAAGTCGTTCCGCTATGAAGTAACGGTACAGGACTCCAACGGCTGCCGCGCTCACGACGCGCGCACCGTCGTGGTCGAAACCGACCGACGGGTGTACATCCCCAATGCCGTGGCGCCTGCAGGAGGCACGTACCTCAACACCGGCCTGCGCATGTCCTGTGGCCCCGATGTGGCCTTAGTGCGCTCGTTCCGCCTGTTCAATCGCTGGGGCCACATCATTGTGGAACGCCGAAACTTTATGCCCTCCGACGCCGAACCCATCTGGGACGGCTTAATCAACGGCGAGCGCGTGCCCCCGTCCGTTTACGCCTATATCGCTGAAATTGAATTCATTGACGGCCAGGTGGAGTTCTTCAGCGGCGACGTAACGCTGGTGCGCTAAGTGCCCAGAGCGAGCGACTCATCTGCCTGCGCAAGGCAAAAACGGAGAGGGTCTGTAGAGGTGGCTCTGCAGACCCTTTGCGCACTTTGTAGAGAAGGCTGGTACCTTTGGGCCTTCACGATGCTTCAAGTGCTGCTACAACGACGGCGATGAACTTGACAACTGAAAACATCCTATTGGTCGGCTCCATTCTGCTGCTCATCAGCATCATTGCCGGTAAGACGTCGTACCGGTTTGGCGTCCCGACGTTGGTGCTTTTTCTGATTATCGGAATGCTGGCAGGTTCTGATGGTATCGGGGGTATTTATTTTGATAATCCGAAAACAGCCCAATTCATCGGGATTGTCTCGCTGAATTTCATCCTGTTTTCGGGTGGTTTGGATACGAGTTGGGCGTCGGTGAAGCCGGTCCTCAAAGAGGGTATTTTGTTGTCCACACTGGGTGTCTTGCTGACGGCGCTGACCCTGGGCGTTTTTGTCTGGTTCGTTACCGATTTCACGATTTACGAGGGGCTGCTGTTGGGTGCTATCGTCTCCTCTACGGATGCAGCCGCAGTGTTTTCGATATTGCGCTCCAAAAGTCTGGCTTTGCAGGACAATCTCCGGCCTACCTTAGAATTGGAGAGCGGCAGCAACGACCCCATGGCTTATGTGCTCACCATTTCTCTTCTGAGCATGGTTGTCCAACCAGAGCAAAGCCCTGCTGCCATTGTTCTCTTGTTTTTGGAGCAGATGTTTCTGGGGGCAATGGCGGGTTTTTTCTTCGGACGTGTTAGCCGGTGGGTCATCAATGAAATTCATCTCGGTTTTGAGGGTTTGTATCCGGTGCTGGTGATTGCGCTGATGTTCATTGCGTTTTCGGCTACCGAAGCCATCGGTGGCAACGGCTTTCTGGCCATTTACATCGCTGCGGTGTATTTGGGCAATCAGGAGCTCATTCACAAAAAGACCATCCTCAAAATGTATGATGGTCTGGCCTGGCTGATGCAGATTGTGCTGTTCCTGACCTTAGGGCTGCTGGTGTATCCATCTCGCATTGTGCCCTACATTGGTCTGGGGCTGCTGATTTCGCTTTTTCTGATGTTTGTGGCACGTCCGATGAGCGTGTTTCTGTCGCTGATGTTTGTCCGCATGCGCCTGCGCAACAAGCTGTACATCTCCTGGGTCGGGCTTCGCGGGGCCGTACCCATTGTGTTTGCCACCTATCCGCTGTTGGCCGGGATTGACAAGGCGGACATGATTTTCAACATCGTATTCTTCATTGCGCTGACCTCTGTGATCGTTCAGGGCACGACGTTGGGGGTGGTCTCCAAATGGCTCCGCGTGGCATTGCCCGAGCAGATTAAGCCGCTGAGCGAAGTAGAGAAATTGATTCTGGATTTGCCCAAATCATCGCTGCAGGAGTTCGAGGTTTTGCCGACCTCTTGCGCTGTCGGCAAGCGGATTGTGGATTTGAATTTTCCCCATTCGGCATTCATCGTGCTCATTCGGAGAGACGGAAAATACATCCGCCCGGGCGGCTCTACCCAGATAGAGGCGGGTGATATGCTCATGGTGCTGGCCGATAGCCCGGAGGATTTTGCCAGCGTGGATGGGTGTTTGTATCGGAAAGAGCGCGCGAAATTGTAGCGGGATGCTCTTCGGGTGAGTGGCTTGCTTCCAACGGTTCATGGATGTTTTCCTGTTGGGTGTGGGCTAAGCTCTATTGGCCGGTGGTCGGGTGCATCATTTCCGCCAGTGCTTTCAGGATGCGTTCCTGATAGGCTGTCCATGAGTACCGTTGGGCGATGATGGCGGCTTTTTGTCCGGTGTTGGCGAGCAGGTCGGGTTGGTCGGCGCAGCGCAGGATGGCTTCGGCTAAGGTTTGCGGGTCATTGGCCGGGATGACCCACCCGCCGCCTTGCTCGACGGCATCGCGGGCGCCGGTGCGTTCGCTGACGATGGCGGGCGTGCCGCAGGCCATGGCCTCCACCACCGTTTGTGCCCAGGAGTCGAGCAGGGAGGGAAACACGAACAGGTCGGCCTGGCGGTAGTGTTCGGCCAGGGCTTCATGATGCAGAAAGGGCAAATACCGAAAGCGACCAGCGTGTGCGTGCAGGAGGTCGCGGGCATCGGCCATGGGGCCAATGAGCGTCAGTTCGGCGGTGTTGGGTGGCAGGTGGCACATGGCTTCCAGCAGCGGGCCAATGCCTTTGCGGCGCATGAGCGTCCCGACGAACAGCAGGCGCAGCGGCCCGGAGCGGCGGTAGTCCGTTTTCGCCTGAAAGCGAGCCGTATCCACGCCCAGCGGCACCGTGAACAGCCGCTCGGCCGGCCAGCCGTGGCGCAGCATGGACTGGGCGGCAAAGTGCGAAAGGGCAAGCACGTAGTCGGTATGCGCCAGGGCTTCTTCTTTGCGCGGGTTGATGTGCTCCACCTCGGCGCGCCATTGTTCTGGCGTCATGAAGTCGCGCCCGTAGTCGGCGATGTCGCGGTGGTGGATTTGGGCCAGGTCGAGCACAGTGGTTTTGCCCAGTGCTCTGGCGGTGCGCAGGGTATGGCGGTTGGCATTTTCATAGGTAATAATGAGGTCGAAGGAGTGGTGGCTGAGGCGCCTGGCCACGGCACGGTCGAACCATTCGTAGCCGAAGCGTGTCCTGTCGGCCAGGTTTCTGCTCATCAGCCGGTCGGCGACAAAGAAGGCGGGAAAATGCTCGATGAAAGGCGTCAGCGAAGCATCTACGGCGCGTTTGCGCAGCTGGTTTTGGGCGCTTTGCGGCAAAAACCCTTGCCAGGCGGCCAATTTATTGCCGGAAAATAGGGTATAAAACCGCTCTAACCAACCCTTTTGGGCCAGGGCGAGCAGCAAGTGGTTGCAGTACTGGCGGTCGGAGTGGGCGACGATGACTTTCATGCGAGCGCGCGTTTCAGATTCTCCAGAACAACTTCGTAACTGTATCGGGCAACGATGGTGCGTGAGGCTTCACCCATAGCCTGGCGGCGCTCCGGCGGCAGGGTGAGCAGGTGGTGCAGCCGCTCTGCGAGTGCTGCTGTGTCGCCGGTGGGAAACACCCATCCGTTGATGCCCGGCTGGCACAGGTCGGCGGCGCATCCGGTTCGATCCGACAGGAGCACCGGCAGGGCAAAGTTCATGGCTTCGTTGGTGGAAAGTCCCCATGTTTCGCCGATATCGGAGCACATGACAAACACATCGGCAGCAGCATAGTATTGCCCGATGGCGCTCTGGTTGACGAAGCCCGTTATGCGCACGGCGTCCGCAATGCCCAGCGCCTGGGCGCGCGCCTCGACGGCGGCGCGCAGGACACCCTCTCCCACGTACACCAGCACGGCGTTGGGCACATGGGCGCGATGGAAGGCCTCCAACAGGTCGAGTGGGCGCTTTTTCGGGATGAGTTTGCCCGAAAACAGCACCATCAGGGCGTTTTTGGGCAAGCCCAGCCGTTGCCGCAGTTGCGCCCTGTTTTCCACCCTGAGTGTTGCCCACTGGTCTGAAAAGCGCGCGTTGTCCACGCTATACGGTGCAAACACCAGGCGGTGCTCGGGCACACCCATGTGGAGATAAAACTGGCGATTTTCCTCGCCGATGTACAGAAAAACGTCCACAAAGCGGAACAACCCGCGCCCCAACAGCCATCGCTTCAGCCGTCGCTTCCAGTGCGGCAGTTGTTGTTCATGCCGCCAGTTGCTTTCGCCGCGCAGGCCGATGCGATAGCCCAGCATTTTGCCTGCGATGAGGCCCAGCACGTGAGTGAAGTGTCCCCAACCGTGTACGATGAGCATGCCTCTGGGCTGCTTCCACAGCCACGTCAGCACACCTGGATTGATTAGACTCCAAAAACCGCCCACAGGCCGATGGGCGCCACGCCAATTTCGGAAAAACACACTCCGGTAGCCCTCCAGCAGCGGAATATCCCACTGAACAGCCTGCCCGAATTCTACATCTTGCAATGCCTCCACACCTTGCGCCGAGCAGTACAGCGTCCACACGTCGAACGCCCCGTCTTCCTGGGCCAGCCGGCTCAACGGAGCGAAGTACTGGATAGGGTGCGAGTACAGAAAAACGAGCCGCATCATGGCTGCTGTTTCGGCGGGTCAAAATGGCGATAACTCCAGTCCAAAGCGCTCAGACCCAGCGCCAGAAAGACGAGGTTATAGGTGTTGAACACCACCGGAGCAAAGAACGTGATGAAGATGAACATCAGGATGCGGGCAAGGCCGGGCATTTGCAGGCCGCGCAAGAAAAGCCACAGCAGGGCCAGCCGCCAGAGGAACAGCACGTATCCGCCCTCCAGCACGATGCGCTCCGGCTCCTCCTCGTAGCCGCCATATTTGAGCATGTAGTACGACTCGCCCCAGATGGCTCTTGCGCCCTGGTATGTGCCGCCCAGCCCCGCGCCCAGCAGGGCATGCTCGCCCTTGAAGTTGAGCACTTCATCCAGGACGCCAAACGTCCGCCGCCCGTACTCCTCATCGCGGAAGCCGTCCTGAATGCGCGAAGCAAAGTTGACCCACGACTGCTGCAAAAAAGGGCTTCGCTGAAAAGCCCAAATACTGCCCGTCAGCCCCAACAGCAACACAACGAGCAGGCGATGAAACGCTACGCGCTGCAACAAATGCCCGTAAGCAAATGCCGTGAGGATGAGCGTAATGACCAGACTCAGGCGTCCGCCCGAGAGCAGGCTGGCCACCACACCTACGCCTGCCAGCGCCGTCAGCAGCCACACGCGCCGCTTCCACACGGCCACGCTCCACGTCCACAGGTTGAGAAATAGCAGCCACGCTGCATAGCCCGACACGAAGCTAAACGTGCCCGTTACGCGCGCAGCCTCGCCCACAAAGGCAATGCTCACCGGCCCTTCCGTAGCGTAGCGGTTGATGAAGTGCATCCGCGGCAAGTTGTATTGAGCAATGGAAAGACCCATTTCTACCACCAGAAGAAACCACACCAGCCCATACAGCCTGTCCCAGCAGTACAGGTGCCGGTTTTCCAAATAATGGAACCCCATCAGCCACCAACCCATGTGGAGCATGATGCCGAACAGGCCGTGGTACAGCGTGTGGTTGAGCGGGTTGAGCGCCATGACGAACAACAGACCGCCCGACACCAGCAGCAGCGGCAAATAGCGCCGCCGTTGCCCGGGCGCTGCGAAATAGAACAGCCAGGGCATCAGCAGCTGCCCCAGCAGCAAGGCATTGCTGACAGGCCCACCCAGCAGTACCCACTTGCGCACTGCGCCGGCAAACACCGTGTAGAGCAACACAAACGCCAGCAGTCGCGTCAGGCGCCGGCGCTGCCGTTCCAGCACAGCACTTTCCGCCGCACCGTCGGAGGTTGTTGCTATAGAAAAATCCGCCCCCATCGCTTCAGCTGCGAATTTCGGATAAAACGGCCAGATACCGCTCTGCCACAGCGCGGCGCGTGTGCGCGCTCAAATGCGCGGCCACCTGTTCGGCGGGCGGCAGGAAGTCGAACGGGCGCTCCCAGAGGCGTTCCAGAGCATCCGCCAGAGCCGTTGCGTCGCCTGCCGGCACGAGCACGCCCAGACCGCCCAGCGCTTCGGGCAGACCGCCCGCCTCGGAGGCCACCACCACACAACCGCAGGCCAGCCCTTCTAAAGCCACAATGCCAAACGGCTCGGGCCATACCGACGGCACTGCCAGCACGCGGTGCTGGTTGAGCAGAGCCGCCAGTTCAGCACCCTGTTTCAGCCCTTCAAAGACCACCCATTTGCTCAGCCCCAGCGTCGCAGCCAGATGGTGCAGTTCGGTCTCTTCCGGTCCTTGCCCGATGATGCTCAGGCGCAGCGGACGACCGCGTGCGTGCAGAGTGGCCAAAGCACGCAGCAACACATGGACGCCTTTGTCCGATACTAATCGGCCTACGAAGGCAATGTCGCGTTCGCGAAAGACCCACGGCTGCCGATTGCAGAAGGTCTGTTCGTCGTAAGCATTCGGTATCACTACTGCCGGTGCGCCCAGTTGGGCGGCCAGATGTGTGCTGCAGCAAATGTTGCGCCGGGCGATGTGCTTCGCCACCCAGGTCTTCCAGCGCCCGAGCCGGTCGGGCGTGTGCGGTGTCTGGTGCGAGACGACCACCGGCCGCCCCGAAAGCAGGACCACCGGCAACCCCTTCAGGCTGACATTGAACATCAGCACCACGTCAGCCTGCCTCAAGGCGAGCCACTCGCGCCAAAAGCCGGCCCGCCGCAAGATATGGAACGGAAAGGCGTCCTCAGGGCCATGGCCGGGCGTCTGGCAAACGACGACCACCTCGTGCCCGCGTTCTGCAAAAGCCTGTGCCAGGTAGGCCACCATGTGCTCCAGCCCGCCCGTCAGGGGGTAAAAATTAGGAGAGTAAAGGGCTATTCGCATGCAGCAACCGGTTTTTGAAACAGCACACCAAAGTTCGCCGAAAACAGCGGCCCACCGATGCGCACACGCGCGTGCCACAGCGGCAAGGTGTCGGCGTTCGTGTAAAAGAACTGCAGCAACCGCAGGCCATTTTCGGCCAGCATGCGCCGTAGGTCGGTCTGCAAAACGGGGGTGATGTGCGCCGGATAGGAAAAGTCTTGAAAAGCCCGATGCTGACCTTTGAGCAAGAAAAACAGCCGGCTGAACAGCGACAGGTTGTTGGGTGTGGACACAAAGCCGAACCCGCCCGGCTTGAGCACTCGCTTCATTTCCCGAAAAAAATGACGCGGGTTTTCCAGGTGCTCCACTACTTCGAGGGCTATGGCCACGTCGGCCCAGGCATCGGGTATAGGCCAGCGCTCGTTGAGGTCGGCAGAGCGATATTCGGCGTTCGGTGGTAACCGATGCGGTGCGCAGGCATCTATGGCACATACCTTTTGGCAGCGCTCGCTGAGGTATCGGGTAAAATGCCCGACACCGGCGCCCACATCCAGCACCGCAGCTTCCTCCCACGCCACAGGCAATGTTTGAAGCACCTGCTCCGCCATGGCGTAGATGTCGCGGTTCGACTGACCATCGGATTGTTTTCCAAGCTCCACAGACATGGATTGTCGTTTTGCTGCGGGTTCCGAGCCGCAAAGAACGCCAGTAGCGCCCAAACTTGTTTGGGCGTTCCTAAAACTTTACTCAGAGCCAATCGGGCCAATTGGCCCAAAACCCGCACCCAACCAGCAACGCCAGGCAGCGCGACCAATCCCTTGTGCGCTCTACGCTGCCATAGGCCGTCATTCCCCGTACCTTTGCCGTCAGGCAAAATGACCCGCTGACCGATTCACATCAAAATACTAATCCTGCGCATGAACGAGCGTGCATTCCAAGGTCTGTTTTGGCGAAGCCTCGGCCTCGCCTTGCTGTTTTTTACGCCCAAAAGCGCCATGGCCTTCAATGGCGGGCCTTTAGTGATGTCGGACACATGCTTTCGACCTGAATTGTTGCTGGCCGACCAGATATCGGACTCTACTGCTCGCCTGACGTGGACGGACGTAGGCAGTCGCTACGAAATAGAACTCGTGGTGGGCGGGCAGGTGTTTACCGGCATTCCCAACATTACGGTGAATGCTGACCCACCCTACGTGGTTACAGGGCTGACGCCGGGACGCAACTATCGCTTCCAGGTGCGCACGGTGTGCAGCGACTCGACCCGAAGCGAGTGGTCGGCGCCGCGCAGCTTCACTACGGCGCTCAACAACGCGCGCCCTTGCCCACTCAACCTGGCTTTGCGCGACTCCTCCTGCGCCAGTCCGCAGGTTTTCCCGCTGTATGTCAATACTGCGCCGGGTGCTGTGCTGGGTACGGATGTCGTGCTTCATGCCGTGCGCATTGCCGTAGAGCACCCCTGGCGCGCCGACCTGAGCGTCTGGCTGGAGGCGCCTGACGGTGTTCGCATCCAGCTCATCGGCGGCCTCAACCCCAGCGACCGAAACATCGGCGCCCCGCCACAAGACCCCCTGGGCTGCTGGGCCTTTGTGGAATTGACCGACAACACCGCTTTAGGCCAGCCCTGGAGTGCTGCCGCCGAACGCGACGACATCTCCGGCTACTTCCTGCCCGTGCAGCCTTTAGCGACATTTCACAACGGCCAAAACCCGGTAGGCGTGTGGAAGGTCGAATTTTGCGACAGCAAACCCGGCGATATTGGTCGCTTGCGCACACTCGAACTGGTCTTCGCTCCGGTGGATTGCCCGGCAGGGCCAACACCTATTGCCGTATCGGTCGGGCAGACGTCGGCCGAAATCGCCTGGACACCCGACGGCTTCGGCGACACGCTCATCCTGGAATACGGCCCGGTGGGCTTTGTGCCCGCACACGGAAATACCCCCGGCTCAGGCGGCACGGTGATTGTGCTGCCACAGCCCTCGGCTAACTCGATAACCCTGACAAACTTGCTGCCCTTGCAGCGCTATGAGGCCTACCTGCGTCGTTCTTGTGGCGGTGGACTGTGGAGCGCTAACTCGGCAAAGGCGGCGTTTTTTACCAACTGCCCACCGACACTTCTGGAGACTTTTGAGGGCTTGCCTACCTGCCCGGTAGGGTGCGCCGACCCATGCCCGCTGCCCAACGTATGGCAAAACGTGCCGGGCGATGATTTTGAATGGAAAGTGTTCGCTGGCCCGGGGCTGACGTTCCCTACCGCAGGCCCACCCTCAGCGGCGGAGGGCAGCCAATACCTGTACTTCCGCAATGCCTGCTCACCGACCGGAGCTCTGGGCAAAAAGGCCATATTGCGCACGCGCTGTCTGCAGGTACAGGCTGCCGACAACCAGACCTGCCACTTCTCGTTTGACCTGTACATGAACACCACATCGGGCCAGATGAGCACCCTCGAACTGCAAGGCTCCACCGACGGAGGCCAGACCTGGAACACGATAGCCACTTGGGGCGGCATAACCGCTGTCAACAAAAAAAAGTGGCTGAGTGAGTATCTCAACTTGAAGGCCTATCACAATCAGGTGGCTCAATTTCAGTTCGTGGCTACGGGCACTTTCGGTGCTTTCGGCGACATTGCCATAGATAACCTCGCCTTTTACGGCTCTCAGGTGGCCAATGTGCCGGAATACACCTTCTACCGAGACGCCGACGGCGACGGCTTCGGCGACGACGACTTGCGCGTGGTGTCGTGCTTCCCCTTCACTCCGGCCGGCTACGTCAGCAAGGGCGGCGACTGCAACGACGCTGCGGCTTATATCTACCCGGGTGCTCCGGAGATCCTGTGCAACCAGATAGATGAAAACTGCAACGGCATGGACGACGATGACGACATCCCGCCGCCTACCGCTCCGATGCCTGTGGCTACCTGCGCCGGTGGCTCCGTTACGCTTTCGGTGAGCGGAATGCCCTTCGGCCAATTCTATTGGTACGACCAACCCGCGGGGGGCAGCCCTATCGCTTCAGGGCCAACATTTTCGCTGAACAATCTGACGGTCAGCCGAACGCTCTTCGTGGCCGACTCCATGACAGGCCCCAGCGCCGGTTGCGCCAGCCCGCGCGTGCCCGCAACGGTAACCGTACACCCCAACCCGGCCCTCCTGCCCATCAGCGGGCCGACCATCTGCTCCGGGAAAACCTTCGACCTGACTCAACTCAAGGTAACCGACACCGCTCAAACGGGTGGCTTACTTACGTACCATACCGCGCTGCCAGCCATCGGGGCCAACCAGCTGCCCTCTGCTATGGTGCAACCCACCTTCACCACAACGTACTACGTCAAGAGCACAACAGCCTTTGGCTGTACCGATGTGGAGCCGGTAACCGTGTCCGTGCTTCCCAGCCCAGGCGTCTTCATCGCCCAGGGCGACTCCATCAGCGCCTGCCGGGCCAGGACGGTGCAACTGCAGGCTACGGCCTCTGGCACTGGCCAGCCGCCGTTTACTTATGCCTGGAGCAACGGGCTGAACCTCCCGAATATCCAGGTTTCTTCGGGCAACACGCCCAATGCCGCACAAATCTTCACCGTTACCATCACCGACGCCAACGGTTGCACCGGCACAGACGCCATTCTGGTACGCACGCTCAATAACGTTACCCAAACGGCCATCACGTGGGTGCAAAATGTCAGCACCTGCGGCGGCAACGACGGCAGCATTGCCCTCACACCACTCAATGGAACGCCGCCGTACCGATTCCAATGGCCTGGCGGCTCCATTGCGGGCGTTACGGGCACGGGTGTCATCACAGGCCTGACGCAGGGCAGCTATCGCATTACGGTAACCGATGCCACCCAGGGCGGTTGCTCCATGGTCATGCCGCAAATCCTCATCAACGCTCCAGGGCTGGAGGTGGAATTGGACACCATCGTCCATGTGCGTTGCCCGGGTGTGAATACCGGTGCCATAGCGCTTCAAGTCAGCGGCGTTAATCCGAGTATTGTATGGAGCAATGCGCAGACCGGCTCTCAAATCACCAACCTTGCTCCCGGTTTGTATAGTGCTACCGTTACGGATGGCAATTGCGTACAGGAACTCAATAACCTCGAAGTAACAACGCCTCCGCCAGTGCAAATCGAGCTGAACACGCTCAAAAACGTTCGCTGCTTCGGCCAAAACGACGGAGCCATTGCGCTGGCCGTCTTCGGCGCTACGCCGCCGTATCGCTATCAATGGTCGAACGGCGACACCACCAGCGCCATCAGCGGCCTGGCGCCCGATGCTTATTGGTGCACCATCACCGACGCCAACGGCTGCCTTTTTCCATCGTCCATTTACAACATCACTCAGCCGCCCCTACTGACGCTGCAATTGGACTCGCTGCGCAACGTGCGCTGTTTTGGTGAAAATAACGGCTTCTTGCGCGTAAAAGCTGCCGGCGGAGTGCCGCCGTATCAGTTCCTATGGAACAATGGCGCTACCTCATCAACTCTGAACAACCTGACCGCCGGCGTGTATGACGTTACAGTAACCGACGCCAACGGTTGTACGGCTACCTGGATTGGCTTTGTCTCCCAGCCCAGCGCCCTGCAGGTGGAGACCTTCAAACTGACGCCCCCTACATGCATCGGCGCGCAAGACGGCAGTGTCGAGCTGAGCCTTTCGGGCGGCCAGGTGCCGTTCACCTATTTGTGGAACAACGGCCAGGGGACCTCTAAAATTCAAAACCTCGGTGTTGGTCAGTACTGGGCCACCGTAACGGACGCGCGCGGCTGCCAGCTCGTTACACCCCCCTACACGCTAAATGCGCCGCAATTGCTTTCCATAAAATTGGACAGCTTGCGCCACGTGGGCTGTGTGGGCGAACAGACCGGTTACTTAGCCGTGCAAGTCAATGGCGCCGTACCACCCCTCACGCTCACCTGGAACGGCCAACCCGGAACAGCTGTGCTGACCAACCTGCCGGCAGGGCAGTACAACTTAGTGGCTACCGACGACCGCTCCTGCCGGGCTACGGCTACCTACTTCGTCCAGCAGCCCGAATTGCCGCTGGGAATTATCCTGAACAGCGTGCAGAACGCCCTGTGTGCCGGCGAACCCACAGGCAGCATTTCGGTGCGGGCCAATGGCGGCACATCGCCCTACCAGTATCTGTGGAACAACAACGCTACTTCGGCTACTCTCTCCGCTGTGCTGGCAGGCGTCTATTCCGTAACGGTAACCGACGCCAACGGCTGCACCCAAAAGCGCGACGGCATCGTCGTGGGCGAACCGCCGGTGTTGCAGGTGACGCCCACCGTGAACCACATCCCTTGCTTCGGCCCGAAAACGGGCAGCATCTTGCTCAACACCACCGGCGGTACGCCCCCTTATCGCTATGTGTGGGAAAACGGCGACACCACGGCTTCGCGCTTCAACCTGCAGGCCGGTGACTATTCGGTTACCATCTTCGACCACACGGGCTGCGCCCAGGTGCTGCGCAACCTGACGGTTATTCGGCGGGCCGATGAGTTCACGGTGTCTTCGCTTTACATACAACCCGTATCGTGCAACAACGCCAGCGACGGTTGGATGGCCGTGCAGGTTAACAACGGCACGCCGCCTTACCAGTTTGCCTGGTCGGCGCCGGTGGGGTTGCACCCTAATGTGCCCGTGCCGCGCGATACGGCTTTTGGCCTCAACGGCGGCTCGTATCGAGTAACGGTTACGGATGCGGCGGGTTGCTTCGCTATTTCGGAACCGTTGCTCGTCGAGGAAGCACCGCCCTTGCGCATCAGCATCCAGCAAATCGGCCATATTGCCTGCAAAGGCGACTCCACCGGTCTGGTGGCAGTGCAGGGTGGCGGTGGCGTTCCGCCGTATCAGTTTGCCTGGAACAACGGCCAGACGGCCAACCTGGCCACCAACCTGCCGGCGGGCACATACATGGTTACAATGACCGACCTGCGGGGCTGCACCAAAGTGTCTATTCCAGCCGTCGTTACGGAGCCAGCACAGGCGCTGGCGGTCGTCCTGAACAGCATCACGCCCGACCGCTGCGGCTTCAACCAGGGCGCCATATCGCTGCAAGCCACCGGAGGACGAGCGCCGTACACCTTCCGATGGAACAACGGCCAGACGACAGCTTCCATCCAAAACCTGGCACCGGGCAACTATCAGGTAACGATAACAGACGACTTAGGCTGCGTACGTACCTCGCCCGTTTACGAAATTGTGCGACTGACACCGCCCTTGGAGGTCGTCTCAGCCAACATTGCCGATGTAGCCTGCCGGGGCGATAGCACTGGTGCCATCGCGCCTGTGGTGGAGGGCGGGACACTGCCTTACCAATACGCCTGGAGCAATGGCGCTGCCACGCCGCACCTGACCAACCTGCCCGCTGGCACCTACACGCTGACAGTAGTGGACGCCGCCGGCTGTTTCCGCTTCTGGACGTTCTCCGTCGTGCAGCCCGCCTTGCCGTTGGCCCTGACCTGGATGGCCGACTCTACCTCAGCGGGCTGGAGCATCACGGTAACGCCGTTGGGTGGCGTGCCGCCCTATTCCTTCCAGTGGGATGCCGCTGCCGGAAGCCACACCGGCTCAACGGTTACTGGTCTGAAAGCCGGCACGTACCGCGTTACCGTCTCCGACGCCAACGACTGCGTGCGCATTGCGGCCATTTCGGTGGGTACCACCAGCATGCGTTTGCTGCCCAACCTCGTGCAACACCTCTCGCTGGCGCCTAACCCAACGGCACACGCCAGCCGCCTGCGGCTCGAACTGGCCGCCCCCGCAGCCGCGCGCGTGTGGGTCGTCTCGCCGCTGGGTCAGCATGTTGCCGAATACGCCACCGACCAGCGCGCCGATGTGCATGAATGGCGCTTAGAGGCCACACAACTGCCTCCAGGGCTATACGCCGTAATCGTACTGCTCGACAACGGGCAACGGCGGGCGTTAAATTGGCTGGTCGTGAAGTAACTGTGGTGCCGGCGGCGGGCAAAACCTGCGGAATGCCAGCGGGTGCGAAGCTCCGGCCTCGCACCCGCTGAAGACTTCGCAATAGCGAAGGAAAAACCTTAGAACTCGCCCCCCATGCCTTCGTCGCCGCCCATTTTCAGGTTTTTGCGCTTGAAGAGCGAGAGGTCGAACTTGCCGAAGCGGTACGAGAAGTTGAGGCGAATGAACTGCGGGTCGCGGATGCGCCAGGCTTCTTGCACAAAAAGCGCAGACTCAGAGAAAGAACCGTTGCGGCGGCTGGCGAAGATGTCCTGAATGGCCAGCGTGAGCGATGCCTTGCGGTCTTTAAAGTCTTTGCGCAGCGATAAGTCCACGAACCAGACCGGTATCGAATAGCCCTGAGCGGTGGAGCTGGGCCCCCCCATCCAGCCGCCGTGTCCGCCCCAGCGGTTTCCGCTACCCAAAGCAAATGCCGTGCGGCTTTGGTAGCTGCCGGCCACCTGTAGGGTGAAGGACGCAGGCAGTTTAACGTTCAGGTTTTCTTTGACAAACCACGTGAATTGCTCGCGGCGCAGGTCGCTTTCGACGTTGCTGGAATTCACGATAGAGTTGTAGAAATTGAAGTTACTGGTCAGTTCGAAGCGCTTGCCCAGATTGTTGCGCAGCGTCAATTCCAGGCCGTAAGCCGTGCTGGAGTTGGCGTTGATGAATGTGGATACGATGACATCCCGTTCCAGCAAGGCGTTGTATTCTGGGAACTGATAGTTGGCAATCAGGTTGGTGGCGTACTTGTAGTAAAGCGTAGCCAGCAGGTTGTGCTTGCGGTTGAAGATGTTCTGGTACGACAGCTCTAACGAGTTGGTGAATTCGGGCAGCAAGCCGGGGTTGCCGCGCGACAGCAGCAGCGAGTCCGAAAAGTCGGGGAACGGGCTGAGTTGGAAGAAGTTAGGTCGGTTGATGCGCCGGCTGTAATTGAGCTGGACGTTGTCTTCTTCGTTCAGCTTGTAGGTGAGGAACACGCTGGGGAAGAGGCTGATAGGGTACTGGATGTTGAACGAAGAGTCAATGTCCAGCAAGTCGCCTCGGTAGAACGACGCTTCGGCGCGCAGGCCGACCTGATAGCCCCACTGTTTGTAGGAGTGGCTGTAAGTGGTATAGGCGGCGTACACCTGGTCTAAGAAAGCGTACTGGTCAGCAAACGTGGGTGCCCGAACGTATTCGTTTTTGACGGGGTCGAACTGATAGCTGGCGTTGTTGCTGCGGAAGTCGCGGATAGCGCCGCGCAGACCGGCTTCCATTTTGCCAGAACCGTTGATAGGGTTGACGAAGTCGGTCTGGAAGGTGTATTGGGCGTTGGTGCCGTCGCCGTCCTGGCGCTGGCGGAAGGCGACAGGAAAGCCTTCAATGCGGGTTTCAAAGTCACCGCGGTTGTCAAAGCGGCTCTGATTGACCGTAAAGTCGGCCGTCAGCTCTTTGCCGGGTTGGGTAAAGAGGAGTTTGTAGAGCAGCTGACCGCCGAAGTTGTTGAACTGCCGGCGGCTGACGGCGTCGCGCAGGGCGAGACTGCTGCCAATGAGGCCACCGCCGAGGGCGAGTGAGTCAGTGAGGATGCTGATATCGTCCCAGGTATTGAAGCGCCCGCCGGCGTAGTTGCCGGCGAAGGTGAGGGTGTTGCGATTATTGATGAACCAGTCCAAACCTGTTCGGGCGAACATAAAGCGCCGGGTGTTGGTCGTTTGCGTGCTCTGAAACACCTCCGTTTGCGGAAATCCGAAGCGGTTGAGGCGGTCGGTTTCGCCTTCGCCCAAAGTTTTGCGGTCGAAGAGGCCGCCCATGACGAAGGCATTGATTTTGTTTTCGCGCACGTTGAGGTCACCGCCGGCATTGATGCGGCCGCGCATGTCTATGCCAGCGCGCACGTTGCCGCTATAGCCCTGGCGGCGCTCTTTTTTCAGGACGATGTTGATGATGCCAGCATTGCCGCCTGAGGCGTCGTATTTGGCCGAGGGGTTGGTGATGACCTCGATTTGCTCGATGCTTTCGGCGGGTATCTGGTCAATGGTCAGCGTGGTGGGGCGTCCGTCCACGAAAATTTGCGGTGCGGCGTTGCGCAGCGTTACGTTGCCGTCAATATCCACCTGTACTGACGGGACATTGCGCAAGGCGTCTTCAGCAGTACCGCCGGCGGCGATGCCGTCTTTATCTACCTTATATACCTTGCGGTCGAGCGCCAGGGTAACGGTGGAGGCTTCGGCACTGATGGTTACTTCTTTGAGCATTTGTGTAGAAGCAGCCAGAGGGATGTTACCTAAATCCCGGTCTATCATGTTGATAGCGCTCAGGTCGAAGCCGCCTGAGGAAGGGCGATTCATGCCAGAGAGGTCGAAAGAGACCTTTTTTTCCACAGTGGCGTAGCCCAGATAGCTGATTTTGAGCGTGTAAGTCCCCATGATGGGCAGGTTGCCCAGGCTGAAGTCGCCGTTGGGTTCGGTGAGCTGGCCGGCCACTACCTTTTCGCGCATGGCGCGGGCGGTGCTGTCGTAGCGCATGGCGGTCAATTGCACGGAAGCATAGCCGATGCCTTTGCCGGTACTTTCGTCCACGACTTTGCCGTAAAAGCGGCCAATGTTCATCTGAGCGGGGTTTGGGTTGCCGTTTCCGCGGCCCATGGGCGGGAATTGGGCGAAGGTGAGGGCAGGTGTCGAGAGGATTAAAAGCCACAAAAGGCTTGTGCGAAGCGTGAGCATACAGTGTTTGCTACAAACGAGAAGGTGTTTCACGATGTCCGAATTTTTACAATTTGCTGACAAAACAGGCAGCACCGATAGGGTGTTTTCCCTCTTTCGACCAATCCGGGCAACGGCGCGAAATTTGGCGGCAAAACCTCAACGGGCGTCGGCTTTTGGCCGAAAGCAGGCAGTGAACTTTCTAAGCGGCTTTGGAAGGCCGACTTTTTGGCTGTTTTTAATCAAAAGCGCATTTTCGGGTAGTCCCAATTCGATGGTGTCAGAGGCCCATGTAGCGCTGCGCTTACCCGATGTCCCGGACATTCAACTGGCGATATGGAGCGCAGATGGCCACCTCGTACTGGAACGCCGCTGGACCGTGAACGCCGCGTCGTTCGTTTCCTAAAGCATTCATAAACAGCATTTTAAACCTTGAGAGGACTCCGAAGCCCCGCAAGGTTTTTCGTAGGGAAGCGTTTTTTTTAGCGATACAGAATTATATTTGTAAAGTCGCCTTACCTTTGCGGCCCTGAAAAGCCCGGCGCTATCGGAGTATAGGTAACCGGGCGAGATACTATCTCTAACAAAAAAATTTTCGACACCACATGGCAGTAAAACTTCGCCTCCAACGCCGGGGCCGCAGAAAAGCACCGTTCTACCACATTGTCGCCGCTGATGCGCGCGCTCCGCGCGATGGCCGTTTTATCGAAAAAGTGGGCACGTACAACCCGCTGACGCAGCCGGCTACAATTGAACTCAACATTGACCGCGCCTATTACTGGCTGATGAACGGCGCGCAACCGACTGACACGGTGCTCGCCATTCTGCGCTTCAAAGGCGTTCTGTACAAAAAGCACCTCATGCTGGGCGTCAAGAAGGGTGCCCTGACGCTGGAGGAAGCCGAAGCGCGCTGGAATGCCTGGAAAGAAGAAAAGGAGGCCAACATTCAGAAGCGCCGCGAGCAAACCGCTGAGAAAAAGCGCCAGTTCATGGCCGCCGTAGATGGTACGCCGAAGGTTAAGGCGAAGCCCGTAGAGGAGACGCCGCAACCGGAGGCAGAAACGGAAGCGCCGGCAGAAACAGCCTCCGAAGAAAATTCCGCTGAATAAGCGACGCATTTGCCGCAAAGGTTTTGCTACCTTTGCCGCATCATTCGGGTTTTCAAAGACCTGGCAAAGCCCTCGGGTGCTTTGCCAGGTCTTTTTTCAAAAAATACCTTGCTAAATCGCCTGTTTTAACGCTATGCAGCCCTTAGACGATAAATACTACGAGCGCCTCAACGAGATCGCCTACGCTATCCAGGAGTCGGAGCACCTCCAGCATTACTGGGAAGACGAGTCGGAGGAAAACTACCTGCTTCTGCGCCAAGCATACGAGCCGGCCATCGCTCAGCTGTACCACGAGGTAGCCGAGCATGCGCCGCTTCAATTGTTGGAGTTGGAAAAAACGCTGCTCAATCCGGTTTTTGAAGGCTTGTTTCTGCCGCGCATTCTGGGCTATTCGGTGTTGCGCGGTGAAATTAACGATCAATACCGCTACGTGCGGCCCAACGATCACTTCAAAGAGGTGCTGCTGGCTATTTGCAACAGTGTACACTTTGACCACCTGAAAAAGCGCATCGGCCAGAGCATTCAGGTGGGCTTTGCCCTGAGCAGCGATATCTGGATAACCAACCTGCTCGACCAGATTGAAAATCGCCGCGTACGCTATTTCTTACAGCAGCAGAAAAACGAACGCTACCGCGACCTCAAGGAGCGCGAGGCCCTGTATCATCGGTATATCAAGCAATTCCGCAACGAGTTCTTTTACTCTGTTGAGTTCCCACAAACTCGCGGCGAGATGAAGGCCAACTTCTCCGCCTTGCGCCTGTTTTTGCTCAAGCGCTTCGAGGCCGGCGGCGACAATGCCAGTTTGAAAGAGCAGGCCCTGGCCTTCCTGGCCAATCCGGATTTTCAGAACTCGGAGGAGTATATCCAGATGCTGGCCTTAGTAGGCAACTTTCTGGACCTGACCGAAGAAGAGCGCCAGCAGGTGGCAGAGCACTTTGCCCGAGAGCGCGCGAACTTTCCGGACTTTGAAATCCATTACCTGCGCTTTTTAGCCGAGCTATATCAGGAGCATCCCTCGCTCATGACTCCGGAGGCCGACCTGCGCATGGCGCGCATCGTTGACCTGAATCGGCCGGGCCGAATTGCCGATTTTTATCGGGTAGCACAGGTCGTACACGGCTTGGGCTACGTGCATCCGGACGTGGTGGAGGCGGTTCGCGAGTTTTACAACTCCCACGAAGGGCTTTCGTTGGAAAGCAAATGCCTGCGGCTGCTTATGTTGCGTTACTTCACGCAATGGATGAATGGTATTACCGAAGCGGAGTACGGCGACTTCTTCGAGATGAGCAAGACCTTTCACCTGTACATGCGCATCTTCGGCAACCAGGAGTTTAACCAGGCTCTGGAAAAATCGGTACAGGCCTATCTGGGGCGCTTGCTCAAGACCTACACCGACCGACGCGGCAAAGACTATCAGGACATCCGCAAGTTTGCCAAAAATCAAATGGTGGAAATGGGCTTCCTGACCGAAAAGGAAGCAGATACCATCTTCCGCGTTCGCCGCTCGCGCCGTAAAGCAGAAGATGAGGAAAGCAAGGAAAGTTAAACACCTGACTGTCAGACACTATTATAAACACTCACTGCCGCCCGGCGGCCTACTTATCTTGTCCTCATGGAAGTGCTGATTTTCCTGATTGTCCTGTACATTTTGCTCTCGCTGAGCATGGTCAAGATTTTTGAAAAAGCCGGCATTCCGGGTTGGAAAGCACTTGTGCCCGGTCTGGCGTCGGTAGAATGGTGCAAATTGGTAGGGCACAAGCCGGTGTATGCGGCCTGGTTGCTGTTCCCGATTGTCAACATCTTCATCTACGCCGGGCTTTGCGTGGACACAGTGCGCTCCTTTGGCAAGCACTCTTTTTGGCAGGCGGCGCTGGCGGTGATTTATGCGCCGATACCGTTTTTTCTCATTGGGCGCAACCCGAAAGACAAATACAACGGCCCTATTTTGGAGCAGGAACGCGCGTTTCATCAGCAATACGCCGAAGCGAAAGCCAAAGACGACAAGGCAGCGCTTCGGCGCTTAGATGCCAACAATCCTTTCAAGAAGTCGCCGCTACGCGAGTGGGTAGAGGCCATCATTTTTGCCGTTTTTGCGGCAGCGTTTATTCGCATGTTTTTGATTGAGGCTTTTGTCATTCCTACCTCTTCGATGGAAGGCAGCCTCAAGGTGGGCGATTACCTGTTTGTCAGCAAAGCGCACTACGGCATTCGCACGCCGATGACGGTGTTACAGTTTCCGCTCATTCACAACCGCTTCAGCCAACAGAGCAGCGGTTTGCTGGCGCGCGAGTCGTATTTGCGCGAACCGTCGTTGCCCTATTTTCGCCTGCCGGCTTTAGAGCAGATTGACCGCAACGAACCGGTGGTGTTCAACTTTCCGGCGGGCGATAGCGTCATCATCACGCCCGGGCGCACTTATGACATCTATCAGTGGCGGCGCGAAATAGATATGCTTCGGCGACTCAATCGCCCGCTGCCGCCCATGCCGCCAGTGGTAGCGCGGCCCATTGACAAAAAAGACCACTACATCAAGCGCTGCATCGGCCTGCCCGGCGATAGCCTCGAAATCAAAGACGGACAGGTTTATATCAACGGCAAGCCCGCCGTCAATCCTCGGCATCTGCAGTTTGCCTACTACATTCGCAACGAAGGCGGCATGCTCAACCTGCGCAAATTGGAGGAAATCGGGGTCAACCTCAACGATGCTATACCCGTCGAACTGCCTACGGGCGAACTGCGCCGATACTACAACCTCGATGCTGAACAGGTGGCCAAAGTCAAATCCTGGGGGCCGGGCATCACGGTCGAACGCTTCGAGCCCGGCGCCAGACCCGGGTACGTCTTCCCTAACGACGCTGCTCAATACGGCCACTGGACGGTGGACAACTTTGGCCCTATTTACATCCCTAAAAAGGGCGCTACCGTAGCCCTCACGCCTGCCAGTCTGCCTTTCTACGAGCGCATCATCCGCGTCTATGAAGGGCATACGTTGGAAGTGCGCGATGGCAAGTATTTCATAGACGGAAAGGAAACGTCCACCTATACCTTCCAGCAGAACTACTATTGGATGATGGGCGACAACCGCCACAACTCCGAAGACTCGCGCATTTGGGGTTATGTGCCCGAAGACCACATCGTCGGAAAGCCGTTATTTATCTTCTTTTCGACGAAAAACGCCACCTTGCGCGACGGCATTAACTGGAACCGCATCTTCCGCTCGGCCAATCAGATGTAATGGCAGAGTGCTGAACACGTCGCCTTCAGGCAGAGTAGAAGCCCGTGCGGGAGGTGCATCGTTTTCTATCCGCGGCTTTCGGCCAGCTCCCAAAAGTGGCGAATATTGGAGCGCAGGACGATGACATTCTGTTCGGTGGGCGGGTAGATGAGGCTTGCGGCGTAGTTGGAGAAAATAATTTGCACATCGCCAGCCGGGACTCTGGCTGTTTCTGCTAAGCGCTGTACGAAATCGCTGGGAACGCTCAGCAGGTTCTCAACTTCGGGTGGTGGTGCAAGGCCAAAGCGTTCGCGCACTTGCTGGAGGAACGTTTTCATGAGTTGCACGCACAGGTAGCGGTAGTTGTGCTGCTGGAAGTGCATCTGCGCGATGGCATTCACATACTCGAAGGAGTGGTTCTCCTTACGCGGCCATACGGGCACAATGCGTTGCCGGCGCTTGCTTCGGAAGAACACGTACAGGGCTGCCAGGGCCAGGGCTAAGTACCACGCCCAGGCCAGCGAAGGGTGTTGCAGCAGGTGTTTGAGGGGGTGCTCTGAAGGAGGGCGTCGGCCGCTGGCCCGCAAGCGTTGCACCTCTTCCGGGTCGCGGTACTTCACATCCCAATAGATATCGCCTTCGGGCAAGTAGGACAATACCGCCTCCACATACCGCTGTACTTCTGGGCGCAGCAGGTGATAATTGGTAAAGGCTAAAGGCGTAGTGTGCAGATAGAAAGCACCCCTGCCGTAGGGAAAATAGGCAAAGTTCACCAAAGAGTCGTCGGCATAGCCCAACGGCCTTTGCGGCAACGACGAGCAGAAGTGCTCTGCCGGGATATAGGCCCACGGGAACGACGCAGGTTGGTTGCGGTCGGCATAATAAACACTCGTTTTCGCAATGTTTTCATGGGTTTTCAGTGAAAGCCAGAGGCTGTCGGCTGCCAGGGTCTGATAGTTAGACCAGGGTGCTTGCAGGCATTCTTCGTGGTAGAGGTAAAACATCAGGTCGAACGGGATGCGTTCGCTGCAGAGAAAAGCAGTGTTGCCGGCTTCCACAAACGCCAGCAGGTGGGCGGTAGCGGCGGAGTCATAGTACGGGCGTTCCCCGATGAAGAAATAGGTGGCAGGCGCCTCGGTCTCCAAGGGGAGCACGAATTCTAAGTCTTCGGTAACGGCTGTCAGTGAATGGTCAGGGAAGTACTCGCCCAGTAAACGGTACAGCGCCTGAGTGCCGAACGGTTGCGCACTTTTTTCCTGGTAATTGGGCGTCCATGAAAAGCGTCTCGTACCATTGGGGCTATCGCGAAACAGCCAAAAGACTGCACCAGCAGCCAGTATTATCAGCGTGAGCGCGACGACCCACTGGGAGCGCAGCGACTTCTGGGGCGCAGATTTCATGTTTACTGTTCCTGGTTTTCGCGGCGTCCGAAGAGACGCTCCAAAATGTTGGTGCGTTGGAGAGGCTCTTCGTTGGAGTTGTGCCCTTCACCGCTGTTTTCTTGCTCGAAGTACTGGTCAGCGACTTCTCTCAGGTTTCGGAAACCGTTTTGTCGGAGGTCTTCTCGCAAGGTAGAGTCCATGAGGAGCATCTGGAGTGTATCGGGGGAAATGTCAATAAAGCCTGGGCAGCCGAATTTGGCCAACACGTGTGGCGGTGGTTCTGGGAAGCGCTCCTGATACCATTTGACAAACTCGCGGTCATTGGCCATTTTGTGCCAGAAGATGCCGACGATGGGCAGCGCCATGGAGGCGCCCTGGCCTAAGGCCAGCGAGCGGAAGCGCACTGCCGGGCTGGAGGCACCCACCCAGGCGCCCGTAACCAGTCGCGGGTTGTAACAGATGAACCAGCCGTCGGCCTGGTTTTGCGTGGTGCCCGTTTTGCCGGCGAAGTCGCCCTGATGCAGCCCATAGCCATAACGCAGGCGCGCGCCCGTACCGCTGTTGATGACGGACTGCATCATGCGGGTCATGGTGGCGGCCTGGTCAGGTGTAAGCGCGCGCACGGGTGTAGGCGGGTTTTGCGCCATTTCTTGAACGTGGTCGTACACCACCTCCCCCGTGCGGGTAACGATGCGCAAGACGACTACCGGCTCAGGGCGTACGCCCTGATTGGCCATAGTACCGTACACCTGCATCATCTCATAGAGCGAAATGTCGGCAGCCCCCAGACTAATGCCGAACTCGCGCGGCAGGCGCGCCGTGATGCCCATTTTGCGAGCCAGCTGGATGGTGCGCTCGATGCCTACGCGCTCAATGAGCTGGGCAGCAATGACGTTGACCGAGTTGGTCAGTCCAGCCGTCAGCGAATACCAGCCTCCGTAGAAGCCGTCGGCGTTGCGCGGCTCCCAGTCCACAATCTTTACCTGCTGGTTGGGCAGATAAGAGCAGGGAGAAAAAGAGTCTTGCAGCGCAGCAGCGTAAACGATGGGCTTAAAAGTAGAGCCAACCTGGCGGGTGCTCCGGACGTGGTCGTACTTGAAGTACTTGTAGTGCGTGCCGCCTACCCAGGCGCGAACGTATCCATTGGCGTGCTCCATGGCCATAAAGCCGCAGTTGAGCAGGCAGAAGTAGTAGCGCACGCTGTCTAAAGGCGTCATGACCGTGTCTATCTCCGAAGCGGCACCACGCCAGGAGAAGATGGTCATGCGCACGGGCTTTTCAAAGTCGGCGCGGATGTCGGCTTCGCTCCAGCCGGCGTCGCGCAGCGTGAGCCAGCGTTCGCTGCGGCGCACCTGTTCGTCTATCCAGCGGTCGTCGCCCCAGGGTTTTTCGGGGCCTTTGTAGCCTTTCCAGTGGCGGTCGAAGAGGTCTTGCAGCTGGCTCATGTGCTGGCGTACGGCCTCTTCGGCATAGCGCTGCGCACGGCTGTGGATAGTGGTATAGACCTTCAGCCCATCGGTGTAAAGGTTGAACGGAGTACCGTCGCTGTGCGTGCGGCCCTTAAGCAGTTTGGGCAGCACATCGGTGCGCAAGTATTCGCGGAAATAGGTGGCCAAACCTTCGTTGTGGCTGTCCACGTGGTACCGGCGGGCACCCAAAGGCTTTCGGATGAGCTGCTCGTATTCTTTTTGCGAAATGCGCCCGCGTTCTATCATAGCGCGCACCTGCTCCATGCCCGGTTCATCGCTGCGTACCGAGACGTTGAAGGCGCTGTTTTTCACCATTTGCTTGAGCACTAAGTTGCGCCGCCGCAGGGCATTTTCAGGGTTGCGTACCGGGTCGTAGTAGGTTGTGGCTTTTAGCATGCCAATCAGCGTCGCTGCCTGGTCGGGCGTCAGCTCCTGGGCTTTTTTGTTGTAAAAATGCCTTGCAGCCACGCTGACACCGTATCGATCGCCGCCAAAGGGCACGGTGTTCAGGTACAGGTTGAGCAGTTCCGCTTTGGTGTAAATGCGCTCCAAGCGCACCGAGATGAAGTTTTCCCGAATTTTATTGATGAGCAGGCTGATGCCCGGGATGGCGTATCGTTTGCGCGGATACAGGTTTTTAGCCAATTGCTGGCTAAGCGTAGAGCCACCGCCTTTATTGTCTTTGGTTATCAGGCCAAAGGCGACCCGCGCCCAGCTGGTCAGGTCAATGCCGCTATGCTCAAAGAAGCGGCGGTCTTCGGTGGCCAAAAGGGCAGTAACGACATAGGGCGAGATCTTTTCTAAAGGAATGGTCGTCCGATTTTCCACATAAAACTTGCCCAGCAGGACGCTGTCTGCGGAATAAATCTCGGTAGCGTTGGCCGTTTCTATAGAGCGCAATTCATCGGTGTCGGGCAGGTGGCCAAAGAGGCCGAGCCAGACGCAGACGATGAGAAAGAGCAGAAAATAAATGCCCCAGCGAAGCAGGGTGCCTGCGCCGGACAATACGTTGGCCATCCATGGAAAACGCACCTCGAAGCGTCGCCAGGCGGCGCGTGCGGGTGCCGTAAGAGAGGCCCACGCACTTCGCAGCGGCGCCAACGCGGGTTGCAGCAGGTCTGCCAACCACTGTTGGGCAGTGCGTATAGGAGCGAGGAGGGACTGTACGCGCCGATTTTCTCGAAGCGAAGAAAAGAGCTTTAGCATGCTGTGGATGAGTCCTGATGCAAACAGGTCTGCGAAGGTAAAAGAGGTTTGCGAAACCACACGGCTTCGCAAACCTCTTCTTTTTGGCGTGAGTGGTAAAACGCTATTGCTTGACCACTTTCACGCTGCTGGTGCCGGCAGTGCTTTCGACGCGCAACACATAGACGCCGGTGGGCAGGTGGCGCACATCGAGCGGCGTTACCTGGCCGGCATGCACACCCTCTAAGCGCGTTTGGGCAACCTGGCGCCCGTCGGCGCTCAGGATATTGACGAGCACAGGGCCGCTGGCGTTTACGCCGAAGGCTACCGTTACCCAGTCCGTAGCCGGGTTGGGCTGTACGCGGATGCCCAGAGGATTGGCAGATGCGGGTTCGCCCGTGCTGACAATACCGCCAGTGTTTACAATAACACCGCGAGCGGCTGCGCGGGCGCAAACCTGGTCGCCAGCGCTGGAGCGCACGCACGCTTCGGTGTCGTAGTTGAGCATGTCGAAGATGTCCACCTGGTCAATCGTCCAGTGGGCATCGGCGGGGGTGGTGCTAGCGTCGGTGCCGAAGCGGAAGCGGAAGGCCACGCTCTTGCCTGCGAACTCGCTCATGTCGAAATACGACTGCACCCAGCCGTTCGAGTTGCCCGAGAAACCACTCAAGAAGGGAATGGCAAACGTGCTGTACTGGATGCCGCCCGTGTAACTGCCGCGAAACACTTTGCTGCGGTCGAAGCGGCGCCACGTGGACTCGCCATCCACCTGTACCTCCAAGAAACCGGCATCAACACCCGCCTGAGTGTTGTAGCGGTGCCAGAAGCGCAGCACAGGTTGGCTACCCTGAATAGGCACTGGGATGTAGTTATACAGTACCTGGTCAGTTTCTTTGGCGGGTGCATCCACACGCCAGGCCGATTGTCCTACGCGCACCTGGTTTTGCTGCAGATAGAACGTGTTGGGTTCGTTCGTAAGGAGCGATGAGGAAGACCAGCGGTCGCCTTCTTCTTCCATGTCGTCGCGGAAGTACAGGGAGGACTTGAGCGCCGGGTCCGACTTGGCTGTATAGGTCAGCGTTACCTGGGCACCGGAGGGCAGGCTGCCCAAATTCCAGGTAACGACACCGCCGACGTCCGTGCCGCCATTGGAGGCGGATACCAGCGACAGCCCTTGCGGCAGCGGGTCGGTAACGACAACGCCCTCTGCCGCTTCGTCTTTGTGGTTGATGACGGTAATGGTAAACGACGCCGTTCCACCCGGTTCGATGAGCGGCGTCGAGGTGCTTTTGCTGATTTTGAGTTCCTTGATGCAGGTGGGTATCGGGTTGAAGTCCTCCACGCCGTCGCCCGAGCTGTTGCTGTTGCCCTGGCTGGCAAAAATGCCCATGCCGCGTCGGGCGAACACTTCGCTGATGAGGCAGGTATCGGCGCCGTTGTAGTTCAGGATGTTGGCTAACCGAATGGCATCGCGTCCGTCTATGAAGCCCGGGCTGCAGGGCTGCAATTTCATGCCGTCCATGACGTGCTGGATGGCGCGGTAGTTGCCGCTGTTGGGGTTCGTCCAGTCGGGGTCGTAGCCGTACTTTTCTACGAAGGCCCAGTAGAGGTCCCACGTTACGGTGGCCCACACTTCACCGATGGCGTGCACACCGGCGCTATTGGCTACGGTGCCATAGGTGTGCGGGTTAATAACCATGTCGGTGGTGTAAGGCACGCGGCGGATACCGACGCCGTCGTTGGGCTGGCGGAGGACGAAAGTGCCCACACCGCGGCGCTGTTTGGGTACGTCGCCCGGGCGCACGCTGGTGATGAGGGTGAACCAGTCGCTCCAGCCTTCCCCCATTTGCTCGGCATTGCCCAAGCAACCTGCCTGGCTGGGGCCGCCGGTCAGGCGGTTGGAGATGCCATGGCCGTATTCGTGTGCAATGATACCGTTGTCGAAGCTGCCGTCTAACCGCTGCGGACCGGCCACGGTTGGGCGTACCAGCGAGATGTTCAGCCCGAAACCGGCATACTGGCGCAGCAGGTCGCAATTGGGCTTGCTCATCATGACGACGGGTATAGTTACCTGGGCGCCAAAGTCGCCGGCGGCCATGCCTATCGTAGCGTCTTCAAAATTGCAAATGATGCAGCCAACGGCACCGGCTTGCTGTGCAATCAAGGCCTTTTGGCCAAACTGGCACACGCCGCGGTCAATCATGGCGATTTTGCCTTTCAAATCATTGATGGGCGGATTACAGTTCTTCGTAGCGTCGTCGCCGCCAGAGCCGTCGTCCGTGATGACCACTTCGCCCGTTACTGGTGTGGTGGTAATCTGGGCGCCCCAGCCGCTGGCCGCCTGGGCATAGTAAGTGCCTTGCACCAATACTGGCCCGTTGACGCGCACTACGTTGCCGCTTTCGCCGCTCCACAGGTACATCTGCATGCGGCCACTACCGCCGTCAGCCGGTGTAGAGAAATTGGCATTGTTTTCACCACCGCCGTCCAAGGCCTCAGCGCGTACGGCATCGTTGGCAACACCACCGCGACCGTAGTTGTTCTGCTGGAAGTTGCCCGCTGGCTCATCGAACCCAAAGCGATATGCGATGTCGTGCATCATGTTGTTCATGTAGAACAGGTTCGTGATCGCGGCCTCCAGATTGACTGCGGGTTCAGCGTTGGGGTCGAAGGGGAAATCGAAGACAGAGTTGACGCCCGTAGCCGACTCATTGGCGCTGGGCGTATTGTCGTTGGCGCGGTCTTCGTAGGCCCATACGTTGTTGCCGCGGGTGTAGTTGTATTCCGGGCCGGGCTGGCCGTTCACATCTAACCACCCGTACGGCGAGGCCGTAGGGTCGGCAGGATTGACGACCAAGGAGCGGTCGCCGTGTGCCGGGCTTTCTAAGGGCAGGGCAAAGACGCGGTAAGCCTCGTCGTTGGCGCCCAAAGACATCGCAGGCTCGTGTGCGGCTGCAACCCGGTCGGCATCTTCTTCTGCGTATTCGCTACAGTCACCGTCGGCGCGGTGTACGTGTCCGACCTTGCAGTACACCGTGTGGTTGTGCTGCCGCAAGATCTGGCCCGTTACGGCGTCCACGGTGATGGTCCACATGTCGGAGGTGTTGGCCTGGTCGAGGAAGAGTTTCCAGGCTAAGCGCGGTTGCTCCTGGTCGTTGAGGTCGTAGCAGATGTCCACCGGAATTTCCTGGCGGGCTACTTTTCCGGCCTCAAAGACCCAGTTTCGGTCGCTGATGCGCTGTTTCAGGCGCGGCATGTCGGTGGCTTTGAAGCCCAGATGCAGCAGCGCCAGCTCCAGCGCACGAGCAGCGCCCAGAGAGGGTAGGGTAGTGTTGACGCGCTGGGCCAACTCGGGCACAAAGCGATGCCCCAAGTGATAGACCTGGCCGTCGCGCACGTGCAGGCCAAAAAGCGCATTGTACACCGGAATGCCGGCGTGTTGCTGCTGCACCCACACGTGCGTTACGCGGTTGTGTTTGCTCATGTAAGCATCGCTGATGCGCACATCAGCCACGTCTTGAGCGGTCAGGAGGAATTGATCAGGATTGGCGCGCAAAAAGCGCAGAGCCGTCTCTTGAGCAGCATTCAGGTCTTGTGCATTGGCTTGCGGAAGAAGCACTGCAAACAGCGCCACTACCATCAGGCCCAGGCGGAGTGTTAACTTCGTAGGCATAAGACAGAGCGAGTGAGTTATTAGTTTGGTGATAGAATACGCCTTTTTGGTCGTTAGCCAAAAGGCCCCCAAAGGTAGCACTTTCGCTCATGCCAACACGTCCGCTTTTTCTGCTCATATTGGCAAAAAGGCCTTTTGGGCCTCAACGGCGCTTCAGCAGGTAGCGCCGGATATCTTCCACCGGATAGACCACTACCACCTCCCAGCCGTTGTCGTAGAGGAAGTTCAGGCCGTCTATGGCGCTGCGAAACTCATAGCGGCGGCCCTTGTTGTCCGTCAGGCAATCGTTGGGGCGGCGGCTGCGCGTCTGGCCGTAGTCCACGCCGATGTGATACGTCCCATCGGTGCGGCGCAGAGGGGTAACTTCGATATAGAAGCCTGTATTCGAGGGAGTTAGCAGGGTGCCTTCTACGTAAATCTGTGCACTGAGCAAGGCGCTCCACAGAACGCCCGCAAGGGTCATTAGCAGGTATTTCATAGCGTGTGTTTTTTGGGCGACAAAGAAACAAGTGGCGCGCCAGCGCGCAAGGAGATTAACGGGGAATTAACCGATTAACGGTTTTTAACTAAAAACCGGATTGGCCAAACAAGTTTGGCGGTTGCTGGGACCAAACAAGTTTGGCCGCTACGGGGCGGTTACGGGGGGTTATTGGGGATCAACATCGGCGTAAATGCGCGCTTTTGACCAGCCGGGTTGGGCGTTGAGTTGCTCTGCCGTCTGCAGGATAAATTGCTTGGTTTCGTTCAGGAGGGTGGCGGATTTTTCTATTTTCAGGAGGATTTCCTGTATAAAGTAGCCGCGCAGGCGGCTAATGGTTGGCTGGGTTGGGCCCAGCACGCGATGGGCCAGTTTTTGGCGCAACAGGTCGGCCATGTGTTGGGCGACGGCAAGGGTGGTTTCCTCTTTAGGGTGGCGTACGTACACGCGGATAAGCCGTGAGAAGGGCGGGTAAAAAAAGTGTTTGCGTTCGTCCAATTCGCGTTGGGCGTGGGCATAAAAATCGCCGCGCAAGGCCTCCTGCAGCACCGGGTGGTTGGGGTTCCAGGCCTGTATCATGACCAGGCCGCGTTTGTGTTTGCGTCCGGCGCGTCCGGCCACCTGGGTGAGCAGTTGGAAGGCGCGTTCGCCGGCGCGGAAGTCGGGGAAACGGGCCAGCTGGTCGGCGCCCAGTACGCCCACGAGCGCGACGTTGTCGAAGTCCAGTCCTTTGGTGATCATTTGCGTGCCCACCAGGATGTCTATGCGTTTCTCCTCGAAGTCGCTCAGCAGGTCATTGAGGCGGTTTTTGGCGCTGGCGGTGTCTAAGTCTAAGCGGGCGATGCGGGCTTTGGGCAGGAAAATTTTCAGTTCGTCTTCGATCTTTTCGGTGCCGAAGCCAAGCAGGGCAATTTTTCCACTGTGGCAGGCCGGGCAGATGGCGGGCATTTTTTCGGCATAGCCGCAGTAATGGCAGCGCAGGGCGTGGTGTTGCTTGTGGTAGGTAAGGCTGACATCGCAGTGGCGGCATTCGGCCGTCCAGCCACAGACGCGGCATTCGAGCACGGGAGAGTAGCCGCGGCGGTTTTGGAAGAGGATAACCTGTTCGCCCTGTTCTAATGATTTTTGGATGGCTTCGAGCAGGGGCGCGGCGAACAGGCTTTGCATCTGGTGCTTTTGGTGGTGTTCCCGTAGGTCGAGGAGGCGCACTTCGGGCAAGGGCACATTGCCGAAGCGTTCGGGCATTTGAACCAGTCCGTATTTGCCGCTTTGGGCGTTATACCAGCTCTCCAAAGAGGGCGTGGCTGTGCCAAGCAATACGTTGGCGCCGCACTGGTGGGCCAGGTAAATGGCGCTATCGCGGGCGTGGTAGCGCGGCGCCGGATCCTGTTGTTTGAAAGAAGGGTCGTGCTCTTCGTCCACGATGATGAGTCTCAGGTTCTTAAAGGGCAGGAACAGCCCTGAGCGCGCGGTCAGGAGGATGGGTTTGCCCGTAGCGGCAGCTCTCCAGATTTCTACGCGCTCGCTGTCGCTGACTTTGGAATGATAGACGGCAATATCGGAGCCGAAAATGTGCCGCAGGCGCTCAATGATCTGTGCCGTAAGGGCAATTTCGGGGAGCATATACAGGACCTGCCCACCTGCTTGAATGACCTTTTGGATGAGCTCGACGTACACGCGCGTTTTGCCGCTACCCGTAACGCCGTGAAGCAAGACGGGCTTCTTTTGAGCAAAAAAGCCCTCTATTCCACCAATGGCGCGTTGTTGCTGTTCGGTGAGGGCATCCGCTGCGCTGGTCGCATCGGTGTGCCCGGCGATGCGGCTCAGGGGGCGCTCGTACAACTCGAAAATGCCCTTTTTGAGGAGCGATTTCAGGCTGGACTCCGAAGCGTTGGCTTTGTCCAGTATTTCTTGCCGACTCACCCAGGGGCGTTGGCGGCTCAGGTGCAGATAGGCCAGTACCAGCTCTTGTTGCTTTTCGTATTTGGCCAGTTCCTCGAGCACAGGCGCCAGGTGGTTGGGCTGGGAGCGGTAAGGCTCAGCCAGCCGAACAGCCTGGACTTTCTTGGGCCGATAACGCTCGCGCAATTCTTCGCGCAGAAGCAGCACACCTTTATTTATCAGGCGCTGCACTACGGGCATGACAGTTTTCTTATTCAGAATTTTTCGGGCATCCGCTAAGGCGATCTCTTCGCGCAGCAGGAGGGCTTCAGCCAACAGATACTCTTCGGCGTCCAGCCCAGAGAAGTCGTCGCCGTAATCGCTGCATCGCACCAAGCGGGTTTCGCTGCTCAACTTGAGTTGTGCGGGCAGGGCTGCCTGTAGCACTTCGCCCAGGGTGCAGCAGTAATAGGTGGCCATCCACTCCCACAGGGCCAGCTGCGCTGTTGTGATGAAGGCATCTTCAGGTAAAACCGCCAGGACAGGCTTCGTGGCATAATCCGGCTCCTCCTGGTGTATCCGCCGTACTACCCCTGCGTAGCGCTTGCCTTGCCCAAAAGATACCTCCACAAGCCGACCTATTTGTATTTCATCGAGCAAGTCGTCCGGCACAGCGTACGTGAACGCTGGTTTGGGTAGTGCTAAAGGCAAAATGATGTCGGCGAAATGAGGCACCATGTGCGGGTCTGAGTGAGCAGACAGCCAGAGATTTGGCTGGAGCAGCACAGCAAAAGTAGGAGCCGTTGTGGAACTTAAAAATTTTCTCCGTCAGGCCGTGCTGCATCCTGCAAAATGGCTGTACTTTTGTCCGCTGAAGCGTCTGTGTCCGAAGTACAAATCGTTGTTTCTTTTTCGCCTGTCCTGCTTTGAAGAAAATAAATCACCTTCCTTTTTCGCACCGCATTATTCACTAAACTATTTGCTTAATTGGCTTTAAAAAAAACGTCAAACTCGGGTGGCCCTGGCCGCCCGCCACGCCCAGGAAACAATGCTCCTAATCCACGCGGAATGCGCGGGAGACCCCAGCAACAGGCTGAGCATCGCATTAATGGTTTCATCACGGCGCCCGAAGTGCGCTTAGTCGGTGATAACCTGGCCGAAATCAGCGAAGTGGTCGGGCGACCTATTGAGTCTGGCATCTATCGCACCTCCGACCTTCAGAAGTGGGCTGCAGAAATGGGGCTGGACTTAGTGGAAATTTCGCCCAATGCCACGCCGCCTGTGGTGCGCATTATTGACTACAACAAGTTCCTTTATCAAAAGAAGAAAAAGGAGAAGGAATTAAAAGCTAACACTGTCAAGCAGCAAGTCAAAGAAATCCGCTTCGGGCCAGAGACGGGCGAACATGATTTCGAGTTCAAGTTGCGCCACGCAAAGAACTTCCTGTCGGAAGGCAACAAAGTCAAGGCTTATGTGCAGTTTCGGGGGCGGGCCATTGTATTCAAAGACCGCGGTGAATTGTTGCTTTTGCGTTTCCTGAAAGAGCTGGAGGAATACGGCGTTGCCGAACAGCTTCCGCGTTTGGACGGCAAGCGCATGGCCGTGATTGTGGCGCCCAAGAAGACGCCAGCCAAGAAACAGCCCTCCTGATTTGGTCCATTTGGCTAAAAATAAATAGAGGGCCACTTGCGCAAAAGATTGAAGGCCGTACCTTTGCGCTCCATTTAAAAAAAGAGACTTGTTATGCCTAAGATGAAGACCCACTCCGGCGCCAAAAAGCGCTTTAAGGTAACCGGGACGGGGAAGATTAAGCGAAACCAGGCCAATCTGCGCCACATTGCCAGTTCCAAGACGAAGAAGCAAAAGCGTCACCTGCGCCCCGCTATCGTCGTGGATAAGTCCGAACACGCGCGTATTGAGCGCCTGCTGGCTATCTAAATCTTTGCCTTTCATTTTTTAACGAGGGCTTCGGCCAAAGCGTCCTTGTGAGCAAGGACCTCGAAGTCGCACTAAAAAGCACACGTATGCCAAGAGCAACCAACAATCCGGCCAGTCGGGCGCGCCGGAAGAAGATTATGAAAGCCGCCCGAGGCTACTTTGGCGCTCGCTCCAAAGTTTACACCGTAGCCAAAAACGCCGTTGAAAAAGGCTGGCTTTATGCCTTCCGCGACCGCAAGTACAAGAAGCGCTCGTACCGCCGCCTGTGGATAGCCCGCATCAACGCTGCCACGCGCGCTGAAGGCATTCCGTACAGCCGCTTCATCCACGCTTTGGGGCAAAAAGGCATCAGCCTCAACCGCAAAGCTTTAGCCGATCTGGCGCTCAACCACCCGCGCACTTTCCGCGCCATCGTGGACGCTGTTAAAGCCGAGGCATAAGCCTACTTCAGGCTTTGCATGCCTGCGACAGAGGAAGAGGAACGAGCGCTACACAACAGGCTGCCGTTCCTCTTTTCTTTGCCAATTCTCCTCCGCCATCTTGTTTGTTTTTAATAAGTCCGGAATTCGCCGGATATTGGCCGCCAGCAGGTATCATACTTGTGGGCGTTACGCTATAACCTTGCTAAATCTACACAACAAACAAACGATGGTTATGAACAAACACTTACTGCTCCTCTGCATCGCGGGCCTGATGCTGGCGGGTGCGAGCGTCTTTGCTCAACCCTGCGAGCGCGACTCCAACCTCCTGAAGACCAAGCAGCTGCTCTCTCCGGCGCCTTACTCGCCCGACTCGCCTTTTTACAACCTGAAGCCTGCCTGTATCAACGAACCTTACAATCAATCGGTTACGGTGTTCGTGCCCGACACGTTTACGTATCTGGGCTTCAAGGTTCCCATCCAGTCGGTGAGCATTGCGCTGACGGGGGCTATCTCGAACCTTCCTACCGGCCTGACGTATTCCTGTGACCCGCCCAACTGCTCCTTCAATGCGTTGACCTTAGGCTGCATTCGCTTACACGGTACGCCTTCACCGGCCAACGATCCCGATACCTTTGACCTGGGCATATCGGTGCGCGTCCGCACGCTGTTGGGCGAAGTGCCTCTCGTGTTGCCCAGAGATATAGACCCCAACTATCACTACTACCTGATACTAAGGCCGCAAGGTCAGTGTCAGGTCTCTACGTTTGACCCTGATGGGCCATTCAGCACGCTGCAGATACTGCCCAACCCTACTTCCGGACAGGCGTACATCCAGGCGGTCAGCACGCGCGGCGGCATGTTCTGGGTAGAAGTATTCGACGTGTATGGCCAGCTTGCTCAGCGCCAGCAGGTGCTTTTGTTCGAGGGCGAAAATCGCATTGATATGGATGTCTCCGCCCTGTCCGCGGGGGCCTATTTTGTTGTTCTCCGCGACGAAAATACGCGCGCCGTCCGCCGACTCATCCGCATGTAGGCATTAAGCCGGCTGAGGCCCGGACTCTTTGATCCACCACATCCGTTTTTCCTGCCAGGGTGTATGGTTTCACTAACTAAAACCGGTTATCAATGAAAAAACTGTTCTCTGTGGCGCTCTTCGCGCTTTTCTCGGTATCTCTTTTGCTGGCGCAATCGGGGTGCCCGGGCTGTGCTATCAACCTGCCGGCCAACTTGCCGGCGGATACGCTCTATTTGCCGCCGCTACCGCCGGGTGAGCGGGGCAAACCCTACGACGCGGATCTGTCCTTTCGAGTGCCTAAATCCACTACTCCCGTGAGTAAAGTGGACTCCACCACTCCCCCAGGGCTGCCCATCTCGCGCATCGAGATCGTCAGCGTTGAGAACCTGCCGCCCGGCATCCAGTGGCAAGCCAATAAAACCGTTTTTGAAACGGCCAACGAAACCGACGGCTGTTTCAAAATGTGCGGCACACCGCTCAAAGCCGACTCCTTTGTGCTTCGGGTCAAATTGCGTGCGACGGTGCTCATCTTTACGCAGGAGGCATCTTTCAACATGGATCTGATTATCAAGCCGCCGATAAGCATCAACAAGGGCTTTACCATGACCAATGCCGAAGACTGTGGCGCTACGACGGTAACGTTTAAGAACAACATTCCCTCTTTAGGCAGGAGCGGCTTCTCCTATGAATGGGACTTTGGGGACGGCACCACCTTCACTGGCGAAAACCCGCCCCCACACCTATACAATAAGCCCGGCATGTATGTGGTCAAATACAAGGCGCGCATTGACACCGTGGGCCATATCCTGACCGGCGTTACACTGGTAGGTCTGGGCTGCACCGATGTTTTCAATGCCCCAGACCCATACCTGCGCATCCTGCGCGGCACGCAGGTGCTCTTCCAGAACAACCACGTCAATAACGTGGTACTGCCCTATACCTTCAACATGTACTTCCCCTTGCAGCCGCAAGTGAATTACACGCTGGAGGTCTGGGACGAGGACACGGGTATAGACCTTTCGGATGATCTCTGTGGCAGCCTGCCGTTCAACACCTTGAGTGGTGGCGATACGCTGGTTTCGGGTTCCCTTCGCGTAGTATTGACCATCGAGAACCCGATTGATGAAATCATCGCCACCGATACAGTCATCGTACTACCGCCACCGCCGGCCCCGACGCTGACAGCCAGCCAGAAGGCAGCCTGTCCGGACGAGGTGGTCATCCTTCAATCGTCGTACACCTCCGGGCCAAACCAATGGCTGCGCAACGGCCAGCCCATTCCCGGCGCTTCTAAAGATTTCATATACCTGCCTACGCAGAGCGGCACCTATCAGGTACAGATTGTGGACTCGCTGGGCTGCATCGCCGTATCCGCTGGTGAGACCATCACGTTCTACGACCCGCCCGCCGAACCGGTATTTCTCAACGACCGCAACAACCTGATCCTGATAGACACCACGGCACTGCCCAAAAACTACGCGCTTCAGTGGTACTCCCAGGGCACGCCTATCCCCGGCGCCACGGGCTTTCGCTATTGCGCTCAGGTGAGCGGCACGTATGCCCTGCAGGTAACTGACCTGACGACCGGCTGCTCCAGCCGCTTCTCAATGACGGTAACGGTCAATCCGAACTTCGACTGCACGGTGAGCACGCAGCAGCCCGAATTCGGCGCGCTGACGCTTTACCCTAACCCAACCTCGGGCGCTGCCTGGATACGCTTAGATGAGGCCCTGCCAGCAGAGGCGCAGCTGCGCATCTGGGATGCCGGCGGACGCCTGTTGCAGCATCGGCTCATCGCCGCGGGCAGCGACCAGATTGCTCTGGAAAACAGCAACTTGGGTGCGGGAGTCTACTTCGTTGAGTTGTATACCGAGAACCGCTGCCTCCGGGGGCGCCTGGTGGTCATGCGTTAAGGCGGTTTAGCCCTTCTTAAGCCCTTTTTTGCAGGGCAATCGCACTGGAAACCCGGGCAGGCATCATCGTTGCTTGCTCGGGTTTCTAAGTTTTTGCCTCTTTTTTCCAGTCTGATATCGCTGAAAAGGCCGCAGGCCCTTCAAAATCGCTTATGGTTCCTGGAGCGTCTCCGCTGTCAGGTACAGGTCGTAGTTTTCCGGTGTTATGGTGTAGAAGGCTTTGACAGGGTACGCCTGGCTCAGGGCCTTGGGTAATCTGGCTTTACCTGTGGGGTTCCATTTGAACTCGAAGACGGTGATTTGACCGTCCAATTCCTCGATATAGTCCACCTCTTGCTGGTCGGTAGTGCGCCAGAAGTAGGCGCGAGCGAAGGTGCGGGCGTAGTGCTGGAACTTGAGGCGTTCCGCTACTAAGTAATTTTCCCACAGAGCGCCGGCATCCGTCCGGGTTTCGATGCAGGAGAAATTGCCCAGTACGGCGTTGCGGATGCCATTATCCCAGAAATAGATTTTTCGGCCCTTTTTGATTTCATTGCGGAGGTTTCGGCTAAAAGCCGGAAGGCGAAAGACGATGAAAGCCTTTTCTAAAAGGTCTATGTACTTTTCTATTGTTTGGGGTGAGGCGCCAACTAATTGTCCCAGTTCATGGTAATGCACCTCACTGCCGAGTTGCAGCGCCAATGCCCGGACGATGTTTTCCAACAGGGCTGGTTTTTTGAGCTGTTCGAGCCGAAAGAGGTCTTTGTACAGGTAATCGCTGGCTAAATGAACCAGTGTTTCGCGGGCCTTTTCAGGTGCGATGATCACTTCCGGATAAGCGCCAAAAATCAGGCGATGGGGCAGCTGGCCGCGTTCCTCCATCAGGCCGTGGTGCTGTGTCAGTTCGGCAAAGGAAAGCGGTAATAGCAGGTACTCCCATTTGCGGCCTGTGAGCGATTCAGCAGTTTGCTCTGCTATGTCTAAGGCCGACGAGCCGGTAACCAACAGTTGCACTTCCGGGAAGTTGTCGTGGATTAGTTTGAGCGTCAGCCCTATGCCCGATATGCGTTGTGCTTCGTCCACGACCACTATCTTGTGGTGATGAATGAGGGCACGCAGTCGCCCTAAAGAAGCATTGGTGAGTAGCAGTCGGGTCTCGGGGTCATCGCCCGTCAGCCACAGCACAAGGGCCTCAGGTCGGGTAGTTACCAATTGCCGCGCTAAAGTCGTCTTACCCACCTGTCGGGGGCCCAGTATCACAATAGTCTTGCCGCCAAACAACCTGGCTTGAATGGAAGGGCCAATAGCGCGTTCAATCATGCTAATTTGCCAGATTTTTAAATTTGAATAGGCAAAAATAGCATGAATTTTAAAGTGTAATGTAAAAAAGTTTTTTCCGGCCTGGGCTGTGTTTGCAAAATGCTTGAAATGGTGCTGGATTGTCGTAGCGGGGCCTCGCGGGCGGCATTATTCCGTTCGCCCCAGGACTCCCAGCATCCAGGCGTATTCCAGGGCGCGCTCGCGCAGGCGTTCGAAGCGTCCGGAAGAGCCGCCGTGGGAGCCGCTCATGTTGGTTTTGAACAGCAGCGTGTTGTTGTCGGTCTTCAGGTCGCGCAGTTTGGCCACCCATTTGGCCGGTTCGAAGTACTGCACCTGCGAGTCGGCAAAGGAGGTCAGGACGAGCAGGTGCGGGTAGTCTTGCGCTCGGACGTTGTCGTAGGGCGAGTATTGTTTCATGTATTCGTACTCTTCGCGCACGGCCGGGTTGCCCCACTCGGTGTATTCGCCTGTGGTGAGCGGGATGGAGGGGTCGCTCATGGTGGTGAGCACATCCACGAACGGCACGCCGGCAATGATGCCCCGGAATTGTTGGGGGGCCAGGTTGGCCACGGCGCCCATGAGCAAGCCGCCGGCGGAGCGCCCGGAGGCAAACAGTCGGTCGGCGCTGGTGCGTTTTTGGGCGCACAGGTAGGCGGCGCAGTCTATGAAGTCGTAGAATGTGTTCATTTTGCGCAGCATCTTGCCGTCGTCGTACCAGCCGTAGCCCATTTCCACGCCGCCGCGAATGTGCGCGATGGCGTAGATGAAGCCGCGGTCGAGCAGGCTGAGTGCCTCACGGTTGAAACCCGGGTCGTACGCAAAGCCGTAGGCGCCGTAGCCCACCAACAGGCAGGGCGCGCTGCCGTCGAGCGGTGTTCCTTTCCGATACACCAGCGAAATGGGCACCCGTTTACCGTCGCGCGCGGGCGCCCAGAGCCATTCGGTTTCGTAGTTGTTGGCGTCGAAGCCGCCCAGCACCGGGTCGGTTTTCCGAAGGGTCTTCTGGCGGGTCTCCATGTCGTAGTCGAAGATGGAGTTGGGCGTTTTGAGCGAAGCAAAGCGGTAGCGCAGCGTCTGGCTGTCGTATTCGGGGTTGACGTCGGGGCTGACCGTGTAGGTAGGCTCGCCAAAGTCTAAGTAATGCTCCTGACGGTCGGCCCAGCGGATGATGCGCATTTGTTTAAGGCCGTCTTTGCGCTCGACGAGCACGACGTGGTTGCGGAAGACCTCCAGGCCGTCCAGCAGCACGTCGGGGCGGTGGGCAATGACTTCTGTCCAGTTTTCTGGGCCGGGTTTGTCCTCTGGCGTTTGCATCAGGCGGAAGTTGCGGGCTTCCCAGTTGGTGCGAATGAGGAAATGCGCCCCGTGATGCTCCACCTCGTAGAAGAAGTCTTTTTGTCGAGGGCGAAAGACGCGGAACTGGCCCGTTGGGTTGTCGGCGCTCAGGTAGTGCGTTTCTAAGTTGTCGGTGTATCCGTGGTTGACAAAGATGTACTGGCCCGATTTGGCTTTGGTGAGGTTGAGGTACAGGGTTTCGTCGGGTTCTTCCAGGACAATGGCGTCGCGTTTGCCGTCGGTGCCGATGCGGTGCCTGCGGATTTTGTCGGGGCGAAGGGTTACGGGGTCTTTGGTTTCATAAAAGAGGTGTTGGCTGTCGTTGGCCCAGGCGGTGGCGCCGGCTATCTGGCCGTTAAAGCCATCGGGCAACAGGCGTCCGGTGTTCAGGTCGAGGATGCGCCCTTCAAAGAGGTTGCGCCC
The DNA here is from genome assembly GCA_964646615.1 of uncultured Saprospiraceae bacterium. Lineage (GTDB taxonomy): Bacteria > Bacteroidota > Bacteroidia > Chitinophagales > Saprospiraceae > M3007. The sequence goes on along the minus strand of CAZYEV010000054.1, from coordinate 6,124 downwards.
GCTGTAATCCACGGCATAGAAGAGCAGGCGATTGTCGGGGCTGACGTTGAGGTAGGAGACTAAGCAATAAGGTTTGCCCTCAGCCAGCGCATTGGCATCCACCATGATTTCCTCGGGCGCTTCTAAGGTTTCTTTTTTGCGACAATAGATGGGGTATTCCTTGCCACTCTCGAATCGGGCATAGTACCAGTAGCCGTTTTTGAAATAGGGAACCGTGTTGTCGTCTTGCTGGATGCGGGCTTTCATTTCCTCGAAGAGGCGTTCTTGCAAGGCCGCTACGGGCGCCAGCACGGAGTCGGCATAGCGGTTTTCGGCCTCCAGATAGGCGCGCACTTCGGGATTGTCGCGCTCGTTGAGCCAGTAATAGTCGTCAGTGCGTACATCGCCGTGGGCTGAGGTGAGCTGTTTGGGCTTCTTTGCCGCGCGTGGTGGCGTGTACTGTTCGGGCTTAAACACAGAAGGTGGGAGTGGGCTGGGCATACGTTCGGCAGGATTTGGGCTGCACATGGAAAACAGCAGGGACAAACAGGCCGTCAACAGGAGGGTGTTTTTGCACAGGCGCATAGCAGACAGGGAGTTATTGTGTTGTTGGGTAAGGCGGGCATGTAGGGCATTGGCCTATGACCGGATTGGGCGCAGTTCGCTTGTTTCAAGCGAAACAGCTCTGTGAGTATGGGCACTTTTGGGTGATCGTTTCAGCCCGCGCATTGCTTGAAGGCGACGAGTGTGACCAGCCCAAGTGCTACGGCAATAGCCAGGGCGAGGCCCCAGCGCATGCCCTCGGTCTGAGGCGGCAAATCCTCCTCCGCGCTGAGCGGCAGGCTGATGCCGAGGCTTTCAGCGACCTGAGCAGGCAACACAGCATTGAGGCGCTGGCGCTCGGTGCGCAGCAGATTGGCTAAGCCCGACACACTCAGCTCGCCTTTGCGGAGGCGCAGGCTGAGCACGCTCAGCACGATAGGGCCGGCAATGCCCAGCAGTTCGGAGGCTGCGGGCAGGGAAACACCCGCATGCTCGGCCACCGTGGCCCGCACGGCGCTGATGCGCTCGCCGAAGAGCTGGCCCAGCAGCTGCCCGGAGCGGTCTTTAGGGTCTCCCTGAGCCAGATTGCCCGAGCGCAGCAGCTGTTCAGGCCTGCCCATTACCTCTGCAGGGAAGGTGTCCAGGCCTTCAAAGATGCGCTTCATGGCGCGCGGGCGATCCACATATTGCGACAGGCCGGCCAGAATGGCCGCGCTCCAGCAGTCTAAGGCCACTGCTGTGGGGGTTTCCTCCTGACGCACATACTGGGCCGCATCGGCTATCAGGCCGGCGTGCAGGCGTTCCTTTATCTGGTCAAAAACAAAACTCATGGCAGGCGCTTGATGTGAGAGACTTGAACGGCCCTTTGGCCGCCCAAAGAAACGTCAAAGCGCACATGTGGGCGAAAAATTGCCGTGTATTTGCCGGCTAAGGCTTTCTATTTTGCCCCATGAGGGCCTTATCGCAGCGTATTGGGCCTCAATGAATGATGCTATCGGAGCGTATTTTTGTAGATTTTTCCGTCTTTCATGATGACGACAAACTTCTCGGCAGGTTTTGCGATGAGCGAGAAGTCTTGCAGCGGGTTGCCGTCCACCAGAATCAGGTCGGCCAGTGCGCCGATTTCGACCACGCCGATTTTGCCCTGGTAAGGGCTTCGCAGACCGGAAAGCTGAAGCAGTTGGCCGTTGTCGTGCGTAACCATTTTGAGCGCTTCGGCGGGCGTGAACCACTTTTGCAGCCGGACTAAGTACTCGTTTTGCTGCTCGTTGAGCTCTGGCTCAAAGAGGAAGTCGGTGCCCCAGGCGAGTTTGGCTTTGTACTTTTTAGCCCAGCCCCAGACGTTAGGCTGATTCTCGATGACAGGTTTGCGCTTCTCTCGACGCAGAGGGTCCATATCGGGAGTACTCTCCCTCAGGTTTTGCATGCTGAGCCAGATGCCTTTTTTGGCGATGTACCGCACGGTGGCTTCGTCGGCCAGCTGCCCGTGTTCAATGCACTTGACACCGGCATCTATGGCGCGTCGGATGGCGCGAGGGGTGTAAGCATGTACCATGACGTAGGTGCCCCAGTCTTCGGCGGCTTCGACAGCGGCGCGCATTTCGTCGAAAGTGTACTGAGTAACGTCCACCGGGTCATAGGCTGAGGAGGTGCCTCCGCCGGCGGTGAGTTTGATCTGGCTGGCGCCAAAGCGCAGGTTTTCGCGCACGGCTACGAGCACTTCGTCGCGTCCGTCGGCGATGAAGTTGGCTCCATAGCGTTCGGAGCGCGAGGGCATGCCAAAGAAGCGGCGCGGGCGCTCGTCGGGCGTGCGGAAGTCGCCATGGCCTGCCGTCTGGCTGATGATGGCGCCCGAAGGCCAGATGCGTGGGCCTTTGACTTTGCCCTGGTCAATGGCCGCCTTGAGCGGAAAGATAGGCCCTCCGGCATCGCGCACAGCGGTAAAGCCGCGCATGAGCATCGCTTCGGCGCCGATGGCTGCTTTCTGAACGATCCCCTCCTCTGACAGATTGGGCGACATCATTTCGGCCATCGTGAGCGCGCCAAACACCATGTGTACATGTACGTCTATCAGCCCGGGCATCAGCGTGCGACCATTGCCCTGGATGACCGTGGCGCCTGCTGGCGCAGCAATAGGCGCTATGCTCATAGATTTGATGGTGTTGCCCTCCACCAACACGTTCATTGGGCCGCTGAGATTAGGCGATTTTCCATTGAAAACGCGGACGTTTTCAAACAAAATGGCCGTTTGAGCCATAAGACTGCTGCAGGCAAACGCTGCACTTATGGCAAAAGACAGTGCGAGTTTTTTCATTGTTCTGGAATTGTTGCTGCTTTAAAAGTTGGCTGAAATGCTGTGCCAAAGGTAAGCAGGCTACGGCAGCGCGAGCCTTCGAGAATTTTTTTTGGAGAATAATCCTCATTTCGCGCCGTTTTACGGGCTGTTAGTATTTGGGTTTGGAAATACCGTTATTAGCGCACTAATTTTGCCTCCGAATAAAATTGCTTCTTTTGTGCTTCGCTTACTGACCGTCTGGCTGTGGATGTGCTCGCTGCTGACCTCGACCATCGGGGTGAGCGTGGCGCATATCTATTGCTACTGTAAGGGCGAAGGCGCCGTGGCGTTCTCACTGCCGCTGTCGCTGGATGAGGAAGGCGAAGACGACTGCAGTGCTTTGGGGCACGAAGCCACCAGCTGTTGCACCCGGCCGCCGGTAGAGGTTTGTGCAGAAGCAAATGCTTCTTGCTGCGCCCGTGCAGATGTGCCGGCCTGTTGCGCTGCGGACGACGACGGTTGGCAATCGGCGTCGCACACCTGCACGAGTAAGACGGTCAAGATATACCAAATGAAGCTCGATCTGCACGGCCCATTGTCGTGGGATCACCTGCCCGACCTGCCCCTGTGGGCCGATGAAGCGCCTGTCTTTCGCAAGTGGTTCTGCCCGGTGCTCTGCTGGCAGCAGCCGCTGAACAAGGCACCGCCCGAAGCGCCACCGCCACTTTCGGGGCGGCAAATCTGCATTCGCCACGAGGTGTTCCGTTGTTAGACCGCCGTTGTTTTCCATTGCTTTTGCGCGCTGGAGTTCTTCCGGTGTGCCGTTTTTTATTTTATTCTACAACAACAAAAAGAAAAAATAGCAATGAAACAACGGTTTTTCATCTTCATATGCGCGCTGGCCATAGTGTGGCCGGTGAGCGGTCTTTTTTCCCAAAAAACTACCTTGTACGGCATTGTAACGAATGAAAACGCCGAAGTCCTCATCGGCGCTGCGGTGCGTTGGGCCGATACCACGGCAGGCACCTTCACCGATACGCTGGGGCGCTTCTGGCTTCCGCACCGCTGCCATGAGAGCACGCTGCTTGTTCAGTATCCGGGGTATCAGCCCGCTCGCGTGCAGGTACTGCCCGAGGAGGACAGCCTGTGGATAGAAGTGAGCGGCGTGCGGCAGTTGCAAGAGGTAACCATTCAGGATCACCGCTTCGATACGCGCATCTCGACGCTCGACCCACGCAACGTGGAGCGCATCGAGCGCAACGAACTGCGCAAGGCTCCCTGCTGTAACCTCTCCGAAAGTTTCGAGACCAACGGCGCCGCCGACGTTACCTACTCCAATGCGCTGACGGGCGTTAAGGAAATTCAGATGCTCGGCCTGCGCGGCATCTACAGCCAGTTCTTGCTGGAAAATCGCCCGACACTGCAGGGCATTGCTACGCCGTATGCGTTTGAATATCTGCCCGGCACCTGGCTCAACGGCATCCAGCTGGCCAAAGGCGCCAGCTCCGTTCGGCAGGGCTTTGCCGGCATCACGGGCCAGATAAACGCGGACCTGGTAAAGCCGACACAGGACAAACCGCTGTTTGTCAATGCCTTTACCTCCACAGAAGGGCGCGGCGAGCTGAATGTGCACCTCAACCGCCGCGGCGAGGGCAAATGGTCGCATGGCTTACTGACGCACGCCAGCATCGTGCGCAACCGCTGGGACATGAACGGCGACAACTTCTACGACTCGCCTAATCGTCAGCAACTGAACGGGCTGTATCGCCTCTTCTATGAAAGCCCGGAAATGTGTGCTCAATTCAACGTGCAGGCCCTGACGGACTACCGCCGCGGCGGCCAGATACGCTCCATAGAAGGCGTGCCCGGCTTTTTTGGCGTCGAAATGCACAACGACCGCCTCGAGGTGTGGGGCAAAATCGGCATGGAGGGCCTCAACGGACGCCCTTACCGACAGGTGGGCAATATGGTGTCAGCCTCCTGGCACCGCGCCAGCGGCATCTTCGGCCCTAACCGTTACGCCGCCGAACAGCGCTCGGCCTATTGGCAGACCCTGTACCAGTCCATCATTGGCACCACCGACCACCAGATTGTGCTGGCCCCATCGGTGCAATACGACGACATCCAGGAGCGCGTCAACGAGCAAGACCTCAGCCGAACAGAATGGGCACCCGGCGTCATGGCCGAATACACGTATAGCCGCCCCAACCTGCGCATGGGCATCCCGGACCTCGTGGTCGTACTGGGCGGACGCATAGACTGGAACAGCCGCTTCGGTTGGCTCATCACCCCGCGCGCCAGTGCCAAATACAACTTCAGCCCGGAAACCGTCGTGCGCCTTTCAGCAGGCCGCGGATACCGCTCGCCAAACCTGATGGCCGAAAACATCAGCCTGCTGGCCAGCAACCGCGCGCTGCGCTTCGCGCCCAACTTGCTCCACGAGGAAGCCTGGAACTACGGCATCAACCTGACGCATGAGTTCAAAATGGCAGGCCGCAAAGCCAGCCTGAACGTGGACTTGTACCGCACCGACTTCGTGCGCCAAATCGTGGTAGATGTGGATCAATCGCCCACTGAGGTGGCCTTCTACTACTCGCCCGGGCAGGCTTTTGCCAACAGCCTGCTGACCATGCTGCAGTACACGCCCGTCAATGGCCTGGATATGCGGATCGCCTATAAATGGACAGATACGCGCTCGACCTTCAGCGACGGCGTGCTGCGCCTACTGCCCCTTGTGGCCCAGCACCGCGGCTTAGTTACACTGGACTACACGACGCCCGACAAAAAGTGGATGCTCAACACGCGCGTGCAGGTCGTCGGCCCACAGCGCCTGCCCGACAACAGCCAGATACCGCACGAACTGGTGCACGATTTCCCGGAAATAACGCCCACCTACGCCCTGTGGAGCCTGCAAATCACACGCACCTGGCGGCGTATGGAAATCTACATCGGCGGCGAAAATCTGACGGGCTTCCAACAACACCACGCCATCATCGCAGCCAACGAACCCACCAGTCCCTTCTTCAACGGCTCTCAAATCTGGGCGCCCATCATGGGCCCCGTGGCGTATGCGGGAGTGCGGTTCTCGCCCAGTGGGCTGTAAATTGCCCGTTAAGACAGCATAACAAATACCAGGCCCTGAGGCACGCGCGGCGCGTACTTCAGGGCCTTTAGATTTTTGTTTAATTCCCTCAAAACCCAATCTTCTTCTTCGGTGCCGACAGGTTGCGTTTGAGGGCGGCCTGTCGCTAAAGACTCGAACAAATAGTGCCGTTTGCGAGGGCTGAAAAAAAAGCCATTTATTTTTTTCGTGAATATTTGGTTTTT
>CAZYEV010000053.1:0-38314 GCA_964646615.1 uncultured Saprospiraceae bacterium | reverse complement strand
AGCAGCCGTTGTTCGTGTTCGTTACGGTCAGGATGTACGTGCCGGCCTGGTTGACCACAGGCGTGTACGTGTTGCCCCCGCTCACAATGTTGCCCGGGTTGGGCGTCCACTGAATGGTGATGCCGTTGCCCGAACTGCCCGAACCCTGTATCTGGATGGTCGGATTGGTGCAGTTGAGCGTCAGGTCTGGCCCGGCGTTGGCGTTGGGATAGTTCTGGTTGCTGTTAACGTTCACCGTGGCCGAGGCCGTGCAGCCGTTGTCGTTGTTCGTAACGACGAGCGTGTACGTGCCGGCTTCGTCCACCACCGGGTGGAGCGTGTTTTCGCCCGAAACAATGTTGCCCGGGTTGGCCGTCCATTCGTAGGTGAACTGCGGCCCCTGCGACGAGCCGTTGCCGTTGATGGTAATCTCTGGCTGGGCACACGTCAGCACCGGCGGCGGCGCAACGACCGCTGTGGGCGGCGTCAGGTCGGCCGAGACGGTTACGCTGGCGGTGGCCGTGCAGCTGTTGTCGGTGTTCGTTACCGTGATGGTATAGGTGCCGCCGGCGTTGACGGTGGGGTTAGTGCCGTTGGTGCCTCCGGTGAAGTTGCCGCCGTTGCCGGCGCTCCACTGGTAGGTAAAGTTGCCGCCCTGAGAGGAGCCGCTGGCGTCGAGTTCGATGGTTGGCGTGTAGCAATTGACCGTGCCGGGCGGCTCAATGGTGGCCGTGGGCAGGTCGGTATTGCCGCTGACGGTTACGCTGGCCTCGTTGGAACAGCCGTTAGTTGTGTTGGTGATGACTAAGGTGTAGGTGCCGGCCTGGTCCACGGTAGGCGTGTAGGTGTTGGTGCCGCCGGTGAAGTTCCCACCGTTGGTGCTCCACTCAAACGTGAAGTTTGGCCCTTGCGACGAGCCGCCGGCATTAAGCGTTACGCTGGGCGTCAGGCAGCTGATGTTTTGCGGCGGGGCGATGACCACCGTCGGTGGCGTGGTGTTTTGCTGGACGGTAACCGCCACGGTGGAGGTACAGCCGTTGTCGCTGTTCGTCACGGTGAGCACATAAGTGCCGGGGGCATTCACGCTGGGTTCCAGCGTGGTTTCGCAGCAGGTGATGCCCGGGCCGCTCCATTCATAGGAGAAGTTAGGCCCTTGCGACGAGCCGTTGCCGTTGATGGTGATTTCCGGGTCGTTGCAGGTGATAGGCCCGGGAGCCGAAGCCACAGCGGTGGGCGGCGTCAGGTCGGAAGTGATGGTTACAGAGGCCGTTACCGTGCAGTTGTTGGCATCGCTGACGGTTACCGTGTAGGTGCCGCCGGTGGTGAAGGTAGGATTAGACCCGCCGGAACCGCCGCTCCAGTTGTAGGTGTAGCCTGGGGTACCGCCTTCGACGGTTACTTCGGCGCTGCCGGTGGGGTGCAGGCAGTCAATGTTGCCTGTGTTTTCGACAGAGGCAGTCAGGGCGGGTGGTTCGGTCAGGTCCACGCTTTCCGTTTGGGTACAGCCCTGCGCGTTGGTAACGGTTACCGTGTAACTGCCCGGCCCCAGGTTGGTGGGGTTGGCGCCGTTGAAGCCGTGTTGCCAGGCGTAGGTGAAGGGGCCATTTCCGCCGGAGGCGGAGGCCTGGATGGAGCCGTTGTTGGCCCCGTTGCAGGTGGGGTTAGTAGGGGTGAGGGTAAGGTTTACGATGATTTCATTGAGCGTTACCGTACCGGTAGCGGTGCCGGTACAGCCACTTTGGGTGGCTACACTGACCAGTGAATACGTGCCCGGGTCGTTGACGGTCAGGACGGTAGGCGTCTGCGAGAACGTGTAGGTCTGAGTGTTGCCGTTTTCATTGATTTCCACCGTCCAGGGGCCTGTGCCGGTAAAGGTCAGCGTCAGGTCCACGGGCTGCGGGTTGTTGGCGCAAAAGACGCCCGAACCGCTCAGCGTGGCCGTGGGGCGAGGCTCCAGCGTTACGGTAGCTTCGGCCGTCGAGGTGTCGCCGCACAGGTCGGTTACCGTAACCGTGTACGTGTTTGTGCCCGGCGTATTCACCGTGATGGACTGAGTGGTAGCGCCTGTGCTCCAGTTGTAGGTGTAGGGGGGCTGGCCCGGATTGACGAAGCTGGGCGTCAGCGTCGTGCTGGACACACCGCACAGGTTCACATCGTTGAGGTCCACCTCCAGCGGGTCCTTGTCGTTGATGTAGAACGTCATCTCAATCTGGTCGCACGAGCAGGGGTTGCTCAGCGTGATGACGATGGTCTCCTGGCCTTCGGCGATGTTGTCAATAAAAACATTCACCGGAATTTCCACCCAGTTGGAACCCGCCGGAATGGTTACAGAACCGGGCAGCGGGTCGTAGTCCACACCCGGAGTGGCGGTGCCACCGACGGTGAAATTGACCACTAATGGCTCATCGTTGCCGCCGCTGCCGCGCACAAAGCGGATAAAGCCGCCCGAGCAGCCTTCAATGGCGTACTGAAAGCCGCTGGGGTAGATGGGCACCGACTTCACCACACCGCCAGCGTTGAAGGAATTGGCTTTCAGAAACACAGCAGAAAACAGCATGCCGTCGGCAATATCGCAAATAGCCAGTTTGATGTGGTACGTCGAGCACGGTATCAGCCCCTGCGCAGTGGCGGTCAGCACCGTCGTCCAACCGTCTAAGGCGCATTGCGGAATGCAGCACGCACCGACGTTCTGACAGGGGTTGAAATTGTTGTTATTGACGTAGTAGGCCGTATTGGTCTGATGGTTGACGTTGTTGATAGACACCGGCGGGTTACCGCCAATGGGCAGCAGGGCGATGTTTTGCGTGCCATTGATGCCCGGCCCGCTGATGAAGAAACCAAAGACATCGTTGTAATTGCTGGGCGCCCATTCGCAGTACTCTTCCGAGCCAAACACGTACTCAAACGACACTGTTTCTGCCGTGGGCGTGAAGTCGAATTCCAGTTTGATGACGTCCCACTGGTTGCCGTTAGAAAGCGTGGCTAAATCGGGATCGTCTGCAGAGTTAACGTTAAAACCCGCCGTATTGGCCGAAGTGTTGGTAGCATTGTTCGGCCCAGGCAGGCTGTTCACGTTGCCCGTAGCCATCACGATGCCGTTGGCAATGCCGATGTTCGTTGCTCCATTGCTAAACGTCCCGCGCGATTGCGCAGGCCCCTGGGCCGTGATGTTCGATACCTGGAAGCAGTTGCCACCGATGAGCGTATTCACCATATTGGTTGGCGTGGTACCACCCGTAACGGACAGGTTGTTCTCCGGGCCGCCGACGTGTTTGAGAAAATTTTCCATGAAAGCCGTCGCTTCCGGGCAATCCACGCAGCCTACGGAAAGCCGCAGGGCAAACGGTCCGCTCTGGCCCTCTTCACCCACCTGAAGGCGGAAGGTTACGCACTCCGATAGCGCCACAAATTGCCGGTGCTGTGGCCGGTCGGGACGCGACATGCGGTAGGCCTCCTTCTCCAAACCCGGGTCGGCCATGCGCAATACCAGCGGCGTGCGGTCGCCCATAGCCTGCGGAACGGCCACCACCGAGTACGTCGTGCCGGGGATCAGCCCGCACACCTCAATCGTGTTGGCCCCGTAAACGACCTCCACCGGGATGCGCTGACGCTGCCGATCCAGTTGCAGCGACACGTGATTTTGCGCCAAAAGCGGCTGAAAACCAGCCCAAAACAGCGAGAACAGCAGCAGCGTAGTAAAACGATTACCCATAGTAGTTAGAGCAGTAGCAATGAAGCAATACGTGTTGGCACAGTAGAGTAAGCCTTCACCTCGCAATTACGGGGATGCGCCTTCTGGAGTTGCTTGCAATAAGGCAGCCGGGGAGGCTTTGGTAGAAAAAAAGAAGGCACTTGTCGGCAGGTAGCCGCAATGTTCGCAAATAACGCCACATTTGCCAAAGGGTTTGGGCTAAACAGAGCGCTGAGGCGTCTGAAAAACCATTTTACGTCATTTAAACGCCCGCCGAAGCAACCCTTTTTGCCGATGTTTTTCTTTGGAAAAGCCTCGGCAATCGCCGCGCATTACGCACCAACTGCCATTTTGGCAACCAAACCCTAAGAATGAAACTTAATCCTGTTTGCCCGTGTTAAATCTTCAATAATTCCGAAACAGGCCCGCTTTTTGCGCGTTATTCAGAACATAATTTCAATCCACATGAGTAACCGGAAAGCCGGTCAGACGTCCTCAGACCTGCGTCCACTATCGCAAATCAAACAAGGAAAAGCCATGACTGCCGGAATACTTTTAACCATTGTTACCGCCTTTGTTCTCCCCATGAGCACGCCGCCCGCATTCGCTCAGGAGACACCGAGCAAACCCGCATCGCTCTTCGAATATGTGGGCCGCCAGGAAGGAGCCGCCATTACCCTGGAGACCGACCTGACCACCATCCTGGCCAACCGATACAGCAGCGACTACTTCCCCGGCCAGCTGACGCTGGCCAACGGCGAGACCTTCACCGTCAAAATTCAGCCCAAAGGCAAATACCGGCGCAAAATCGCTGAGGTGCCCCCGCTGAAAATCAAAGTGCCCAAAAAAGACCTCCGCGAACGCGGCTTAGACACACTCACGGAAATGCGCCTCATCCTGCCCTGCTACGACAATCACCGGGGCGACCAGCTGCTCATCAAAGAGTACCTCATCTACCGCATGTTCGAGCAACTGACCGACCGCTGCGTCCGCGCCCGCTTAGTGCGCGTTACCCTGCGCGACAACCACGTGGAAAAATCCTCCAAAAAAATGTACGGCCTGCTGGTGGAAGACAACGAAGAAACCGTTGCCCGCTTAGGCGGAACCCTGGCCGAACAATACGGGCTGCCTGTGGATAGCTTAGATGTCGAGCACGCCGCGCTGGTCGCTGTCTTTCAGTATATGATTGGCAACACCGACTGGGACATCGCCATGATGCGCAACGTCCGTATGGTGCGCATGCCCGACGGCAAAATTGCCGCCATCCCCTACGACTTCGATTTCTCTGGCTTAGTGAGCGCCCCCTACGCTTCGCCCTCGTCCGAAAGCGGCCTGCGCACCGTGCGCGACCGCTTCCTCATGGCCAACGGCATCCCTCGCGAGGCCCTCCGGCGCGCCGTGCAGCACGTCAAATCCAAACAGCAAGACCTCATCAACCTCTGCTACTCGCGCCACCTGCCCCGCGAAGTCTCCTATGAAATGGCGCAGTACTTAGAGTCCTTTTTCAAAAAAATTGACAAAAACAACGACCTGCCGGCCCGCTCTATCACAGAAATTGTGGACTGAAGCCGGCATCTCACTCACCGCAGACGCCCGCCGCCCAGGTTTCGGAAGCGCTCGAAATAGGCCTGCAGGCGCTCCAGCACGCGCTCATAAGCCCGCGAACGCTCGCTTTGGGGCGTGAAGCGCGACACCGGCGGCAACACCTGCGCCAGCGCCGTGCCCGTGCGCGGCAGGTAGCCGTCGCGAAAAGCGCGATCTAAGTACTCAAAAGCGGCCTCCGCCTGGAGGTGCTCCTCCTCGATGAGCCGCTCCAGCTCCTCCAAGCGTTTCTGGCGCACAAAGGCCGTCCATTCGTCGTCCACCCGGCTGGTGGGCGTCAGGGCCGCCAGAAACTGCTCGATGAGGTCTTTTTTGTTGCGCAGCTCGAAGCTGGCGTCCACCGTCTTGCCGATTTTGAGGGCTATCTCTTTGTCTTTCAGGTGGCTGTCGCGGTATTGCTCGATGAGCAGGAAGATGTAGTCAATGTTGACTTCGACCTGCTTGATGAGTTCGATTTCAAAGACGATGTCGTCGTTGATGTTTTCCTTGTCGGCGCCCGTCTGGCGTCGGTAGGTGTTGTATAGGTCTAAATAGCGGCTGCGGTAGTCCTGCATGTCGCGTTCCGAGAGCAGTTCGCGGCCGGCGAAGTCGTCGAAGGTCTCCAGAATGTTGCGCACCTTGAGCAGGGCGCCGAAGAGCTGGATAAAATCTTTCTGGTTTTGCTCGCCGCAGATGGGCTGGTCGGGCGGGAAGCGCTGCTGGAGTTCGGCGACGAGGGTGGTGTAGCCAGGCACAGGGCGCCCTTTGGCGTCGGTGTGCCCGTGGTAGTAGTCGTCGAAGGTGCGCAGCAACACGATGCCACCGGCGTCGCGGTTTCCGAAGAGGGCGAGGGCTTCATTGACGGCGGGCTCGAGGTTTCGGAAGCAGACGATGTTTCCGAAGGTTTTGACGGAATTGAGGATGCGATTGGTGCGGGAGAAGGCTTGCAACAGGCCGTGCCAGCGCAGGTTTTTGTCCACCCACAGAGTGTTGAGGGTGGTGGCGTCGAAGCCGGTGAGGAACATGTTGACCACGATGAGCAGGTCAATTTCGCGGTTTTTCATGCGCAGCGAGACGTCTTTGTAGTAGTTTTGGAAGCGTTCGCTGCTGGTATCGTAGTTGGTCTGGAACAGGCGGTTGTAGTCGGCGATGGCGCGTTCGAGGAAGTCGCGGTGGCTGGGGGCGAGGCCGTCGGTGCTTTCGCTGTTTTCCTCCTCTTCAAAGTCGTCGTTGGCGCTGTAGCTGAAGATGGTGGCCACGCGCAGGCGCTGGCTTTCGGGCAGGGCGGCCTGTTGGCGGGCAAATTCGTCGTAGTACAGTTTGGCGGCCTCGATGGAGCTGACGGCCAGCAGGGCGTTGAAGCCGCTGAGGCGAATTTGTTCCTTTTTCTCTTCCACTTTGGCGCGGTGCCGCGCGGCGGCCACCTGGCTGACGTTGGTCAGGGTAGCATGGACGTATGCGGCGCCAGAGCGTTTGGTTTTCTGGTCGAAGTGGGTCAGAATGTACTCCACGATGCGAGCGATGCGCTCTGGAGCCATGAGGGCGCGTTCGCGGTCAATGTCCCAGACGCTGGCATCCGCCACGTTTTCGTGTTCGCGCATGGTGCTGACGTAGTCAATGCGGAAAGGCAGCACATTGCCGTCGCTGATGGCGTCCACGATGGTGTAGGTGTGTATGGCGGTCTGGTGTTGTTCGGGCGGGCATCGGTGCGGGTCGCCGTGGAGGTAGCAGCCGAAGGCCTGCACGGTAGTTTTCAGGTCGGGCCGTCCGCTGGTGGGCGCGTTGGCGGCCGTGATGGGCGTGCCTGTGAAGCCGAACAGATGGTAGCGGCGGAAGTGCCGCGTGATGGCCGTGTGCATCTGGCCAAACTGCGAGCGGTGGCACTCGTCGAAAATGAACACGATGCGCTGCTGATAGACCGGATGGCGGCGGTTTTTCTTGATGAACACCGACAGCTTCTGGATGGTAGTGATGATGATGCGCGCCGCGGGGTCTTCCAACTGGCGCTGGAGTATGGCCGTGCTGGTGTTCGAGTTGGCAGCGCCGCGCTCAAACTTGTCGTACTCCTTCATGGTCTGGTAGTCTAAGTCTTTGCGGTCCACGACGAAGAGCACCTTGTCCACGCCGGGCAGTCGGCTGGCCAATTGGGCTGTTTTGAAGGAGGTAAGCGTTTTGCCGCTGCCGGTGGTGTGCCACACGTAGCCGCCGGCGTTCAGGGAGCCGTAAGTGCGGTAGTTGCCCGAGGTGATGATGCGCCCCAGCACGCGCTCGGTGGCCACAATCTGGTAGGGCCGCATGACGAGCAGCTCGCGGTCGGTGGTAAACACACAGTAGCGCGTCAGGATGCTCAGCAGCGTGTGGCGGGCAAAGAACGTGCGCCCAAAGTCCATCAGGTCGGCAATGGGCCGGTTGGTCGCATCGGCCCACCAGGAGGTAAATTCGTAGCTGTGGCTCGAGCGCGGGCTTTTGCTGGCCGGCGTCTGGGCCGCTTCGCGCACGCGCCGCTCGCGCACGGTGTTGCTGTAATACTTCGTCAGGGTGCCGTTGCTGATGACGAAAATCTGCACGTACTCAAACAGCCCGCTGCCCGCCCAGAAGGACTCCCGTTGGTAACGCCGTATCTGGTTGAAGGCCTCGCGCAGGTCCACGCCGCGCCGCTTCAGCTCCACATGCACCAACGGAAAGCCGTTGACCAGGATAGTAACGTCGTAGCGGTTGGGCCGCTGCCCGTCGTCTGCGGCGTACTGCTGCATCACCTGCAGGCGGTTGTTGTGGATGTACTCGCGATCCAGGAGGCGGATGTTTTTCACCGAGCCGTCGTCGCGCCGAAAAGCCTGCACATAGTCCTCCTGGATGAGCGTCGTCTTCTCGCGGATGCCCGCGTTGGCATTGGCCAGCGTGTGCTCAAAGAAGCGCTTCCACTCCGCATCGGTAAACGCCACATCGTTGAGCCGCTCCAGCTGACGCCGCAGGTTGGCCACCAGCTCCGCCTCGCTGCGCACGCGTAAAGGCTCATAGCCCTGCGACTGCAACAGCGCCACAAACGCCGCCTCCAGCTCCGCCTCCGACTGGTAAGCCGTCTCCGTGCGCGGCAGCGGCTCGTATTCGGCCACCACAGTGCTCTCCGGATTCTCGGAAATCAGATAGTAGTTGCTTTCCATATTCGCTTCTTCCGCAAGGCCTCATCATTTCCCAAACAGCGCATCCATCATCAGCGTTTTGCGCACTAAGGCCGCGTGTGGGCTGGGCGCCAGGCCGTAGGTGGTGATGAGGGTGAGGGCCAGGGCTTTCTTCGTGAAAAAACCGTTTGGATGTTCCTACTGCCGGGCAACGGCAAACCATAGCCTTTCGCCCGCACCGGGGCGGCAAATATACCCAAAACCCGCATTGCCGCCCGAGGCGAAGAACTGAGGCGACATCTCCCAAAAGGAGGTGTCGTCTCTGAAAGAAAAAACGAGATGACACCTCCAAAGGAGAAGTCACCTCGGAACAAAGACGACATCTCCCAAAAAGGAGGTGTCGTCTCGGTAAAAACCAAAAAACGAGGTGACACCTCCAAAGGAGATGTCACCTCGGTAGCCTCAATCCTCTATCAAAAAATGACCCACCTCCTCCAGGTCATGTTCTTGCTGATGAAAAATTTCAAACATTCTTTTGCCTCCAAACCATTCCAGTAGTTCCTCCCTCTCCAATCGCGTCGGGCCTTCCGACAGAATGGATTGATACGAACTCCAAAAGTACCGGGTAAAATCCTCACAAATACCATGCTTCGTCGGATTGGCATGGATATAATATACCAATTGTTCAAAGTAGCGCTCGCTGTCTATCAGAATACGCTTGAAAGGTCGGTGAAACAGGTTGCCCTTGCGGTTCCATTTAAGGTTAATATACATCGAATGTGAGGTAAAAAGGCGCATAAATTGGGAAGCCAACACAGGATGGGCATTGCGCTCCTCCTCTGGCAACAAGAGGATGTCCTTCTGAGCGCCACTCCGTTCCTCAATGGGGGTATTCTCAATGGCGCTCAGGATATCCTCGAGGCATTTCACCCGAACTAAGAGGTGGAAATGATTACCCAGCAAGCAATAGGCAAAGGTGTCCACATAGGGGGAAACATATTTTGCGTACTTCTGTAAAAAATGGCGCCGTCCAGCGTCGTCGTAAAACATGGGCTCCCGGTTGTTGGTGCGGTTGAAAACATGGTAGGTATTTTCTGCAACCAGGAGAGCTGAATAGTCCTGCCGATCTCTCGTTTTCATAGCAAAAGAATTTAAAGGTCAATACCGCCGCTTTTGAATAACAAATATACGACATAAAGGAAAATACCGAGATGTCACCTCAGAACGGAGGCGACATCTCCCAAAAAATGAGGTGTCGTCTCGGTACAAACCAAAAGACGAGATGACACCTCCAGAGGAGATGTCACCTCAGAACAGAGGCGACATCTCCCAAAAAGGAGGTGTCGTCTCAGCGCAAACCAAAAAACGAGATGAAACCTCCAAAGGAGATTTCACCTCGGAACCGCTAAGAGTCCATCCCTCAACTAAGGGATACGCCCACGGTTGTCAAACCTCGTATTTTTGTCCGAAAAATCAAGACTTTATTCTTCGATATGCAAGTACCTACTCGCTGCTTCGTGTTGGTGGCCTCCCTGCTTGCCACCCTGACGATCAAAGCGCAGGACACCCCTTTTGATCTGTATCTGGAACCCATGAGCATCGAAGGCCTGGGCGGCCTTCAATCGTATGCCTACGGGCAAGCCGATGGCAAATGGCTGATCATCGGCGGACGCCTGGACGGCCTGCACCGCCGACAACCCTTCGCCGCCTTCGACCTGGCCGGCCACAATACCCTGCTCATCGTGGTGGACCCTGCCAACGCCCGCCGCTGGGTGGCCTCCACCGAATCGCTGGCCGCTCCCTTGCGCGAACAACTGCGCTCTACCAACATGCAGTTCTACCAACAGGGCGACTACCTGTACCTCACCGGCGGGTATGGCTACAGCGCCCTCGCCGCTGACCACACCACCTTCCCCTACCTCACCGCCGTAAACGTGCCCGCAGCCATCCGAGCCATCCAGGAAGGAACACCTCTGGCGCCGCACTTCCGACAAATCACCGACCCAAAATTCCAGGTAACCGGCGGACACCTCAAAAAAATCGAAAATACCTTCTACCTCATCGGCGGCCACAAATTCCTCGGACGCTACAACCCCCAAGGCCCCACCCACGGCCCGGGCTTCATCCAGGAATATACCCACCAGATACGACCCTTCCGCATCTACGACGACGGCATCAACCTCGTCGTGGAACATCTCACCCCCATCACCGACAGCGCTAACCTGCACCGCAGAGACTACAACGCCACCGCCCAAATCATGCCCAATGGCGCCGAAGGCATCACTGCCTTCTCCGGAGTGTTCCGACCCGATGCCGACCTGCCTTTCCTCAACTGCGTCAACATAGACGCCAACGGGTACGCCGTCAACGACTCCTTCCAGCAATACCTCAACCACTACCATTGCCCCGTCCTGCCCATGTACTCGGCAAGCCGAAACGAAATGCACAGCGTCTTCTTCGGCGGCATCGCCCAGTACTACTACGACAACGCCGGAAACCTCATCCGCGACGACGACGTCCCATTCGTCAAAACCATCGCAAGGGTTACCCGAAACGCCGCAGGCACCATGACCGAACACAAACTCCCCATCGAAATGCCCGGACTCCTCGGCGCCGGCGCCGAATTTATCCGACACAAAGACGTACCGCACTACAAAAACGGCGTGCTCCAACTCGATAACTTCCCCACCGACACTACCCTCGTCGGCTACATCTTCGGCGGCATCAACAGCTCGGCCCCCAACATCTTCTTCATCAATACCGGAACCCAAAGCACCGCCAGCCCAACCCTGTTCAAAGTGTACGTCGTCCGGAAAACCACCATCGGCACCCACCAACCCGCCAACGCCCGCAACCTCAACCTCAGGGTGTTTCCCAACCCGAACGGCGGCAACTTCTCCATCGCCGTTTACCTGAACGAAAAAAACGACCTCCGCGTCTCGCTCCTCCACCCCGGCGGCAAACGCCTCAAAACCTGGAACATGAGAAACACACCCGCCGGCGAAAACACCTTCCAACTCGATACCGCCAAAATGCAACTAAACGGTACCTACATCCTCACCGTGGAAACCCCCACCGAAAAGACCTCGCAAAAAGTGGTCATCAAACCGTAAAAAGAGACAACACCGCCTGAGGCGACACCTCCGAAAACCGCCCGAGGCGACACCTCCGGTGGAGATGTCACCTCGGGCGAAACGTCAGCAACCGATCCCGATAATACGCATACTGCTTCCGACGCGCCGACAACTCCGCCGGTAAACCCGACGTCAAATCGTTCACCAACGCATCAAAACGATCCAATATCCCCACAATACGCTCCTGCTCCGAAAGCGGGGGGAGGGGGATGGGGAAAGATTTTATTTTTTGGGCATTCAAATTAGCCTGAGAGCCTTCTCCTAAACTTTTTAAAACAGGGTACTGGTAAGACAGCCAATGAAAGACAAATCGGTAGTATGCTATACTTGAATTCACCTCCAAATTGCAACAAGCCTGATTAGTGGTTAGCGGAATTTTATTGATAGCTACTCTTGCTGCCGTAGCACCATACATGGCAACTATCACACAATTCTCAGGTATCCACTTCGCCGAGGAATTCCTCAGTCCTTCTTCTGTAATTTTAATTTCGGTGTCATAGATTTCATTCCAGTTTACTTCTTGTGTTCTGAGCCAGGGAATGTTGCCGCTGTAGTACTCCGGCTTTGTTGACAAAGGCGTACCGCCTGAAGTAACGGATTTGCACACCTCCCCCAACGTCCTTCACTCCACATCGGTGCGGCCCTCGAAATTTAACAACCGCTCGCGGTAGTAGGCGTACTGCTGCTTACGAGCTTCCAGCTCCGCTTCCAGCTCCGCTTCCAGCTGAGAAAATTTATCCAAAACCTCCACTATCGCCTCTTGTACGGGAAGTGGGGGGAGGGGGATGGGGAAGTGGGCAATGCTTGAGCCATGAACATGCGGCACACCACTGCCTTTTTTGGTGTTGTAAATTTTTTCCTGGTTTAATTTGAGCACATAATACAGAAACTTCAAGTTCAGATTTTTATCAATAGGGTCAACAGAAAAGGCATCAGAAAGGAATATAGGTATCGTCCAATAGCTGACAAAGCCTGCATATGCACCTGAACCAGATACTGCTATCGTTTCGCCAAATCGGTTTGCCTCGTTGTGATAATATGCTGGTTTTTGCCCTCCTGCAATCACAGGGATGTCTCCCTCAACAGCATCTTTTTTAGTTATCATTGTACCTCTGCGAAATTCACACACTTCCCCCAACGGTTTAAATTCCACTCCGTCTGGGCAGAGTTGTTGGATGAGTTTTTCGATGTGGTTCATGGTTTGCTTCCTTGTTCGAGTTCTTGAACGATGGCGTCAATGGCGGTTCGGAGTTCGTGTTGGCGTTGGACGATGCGTTGTATTTCGGCGTTGAGGGCGTGTATGTCAATGGTTTCGGAGGTGTCTTCGGGTTGAACGTAGTTGCTGACGGCGAGGTTGTAGTCGTTGTGCGCGATGTCGGTTTGTGCGACGAGTTGGCAGAAGTGTGGGATGTTTTGTCGTTGGGTATAGGCGTCGAGGATTCGGCGTCGGTGCGGGTCGGTGAGTTTGTTCTTGTTTCCGCTTCGGGTGAATTGGCGTGCGGCGTCTATGAAGAGGGTATGGGTGTCGGGTTTGTTTTTGCGCAGGACGAGGATGCAGGTGGCGATGGTGGTGCCGAAGAAGAGGTCGGGGGGCAGTTGGATGACGGCGTCCACGAAGTTGTTGTCCACTAAGTACTGGCGTATTTTGCGTTCGGCGCCGCCGCGGTAGAGGACGCCTGGGAAGCTGACGATGGCGGCGGTTCCGTTGGGGGCGAGCCAAGCGAGCATGTGCATGACGAAGGCCAGGTCGGCTTTGCTGCGGGGTGCGAGCACGCCTGCGGGTGCGAAGCGGGGGTCGTTGATGAGCAGGGGGTTGTCGTCGCCGGCCCATCGGATGGAATAGGGCGGGTTGGAGACGATGGCTTCGAAGGGTTCGTCGTCCCAGTGTTTGGGGTCGGTGAGGGTGTCGCCGTGGGCGATGTCGAACTGTTCGTAGCCGATGTCGTGGAGGAACATGTTGATGCGGCAGAGGTTGTAGGTGGTCAGGTTGATTTCCTGGCCGAAGAAGCCCTGTCGGACGCGGTCTTTTCCGAGCACTTTGGCGAACTGCAACAGCAGGGAGCCGGAGCCGCAGGCGGGGTCATAGACTTTGTTGACCTCTGTTTTGCCCACGACGGTGATTTCAGCCAGCAGGCGCGACACTTCCTGGGGGGTGAAGAACTCGCCGCCGGATTTGCCGGCGTTGCTGGCGTACATGGCCATGAGGTACTCGTAGGCGTCGCCGAAGGCGTCAATGCCGTTGTTTTGCAGGTCGCCCAAGCGCAGGGAGGCGATGGCGTCGAGGATTTTGACCAGCTTTTCGTTGCGTCGGGCCACAGTGGAGCCGAGTTTGTTGCTGTTGAGGTCAAGGTCGTCGAAGAGGCCTTTTAGGTCGTCTTCGCTGTCGGTGCCTTTGGCGGAGGCTTCGATGTTGTGGAAGATGCGGGCGAGGGTTTCGTTGAGGTTGGGGTCGTCTTTGGCGCGCCGTTGCACGTTGGCAAAGAGTTCGGAGGGCAGGATGAAGAAGCCTTTTTCGCGCACGGTGTCGGCGCGTCCGTATTCGGCTTCGCGGTCGGGCAGGCTGGCGTAGTCGAAGTGTGGGTTTCCGGCGCGTCGCTCTTCGCGGTTGATGTAGGCGGTGAGGTTTTCGGAGATGAAGCGATAGAAGAGCATGCCGAGCACGTAGGCTTTGAAGTCCCATCCGTCCACGCTGCCGCGCAGGTCGTTGGCAATTTGCCAGATGGTTCGGTGCAGTTCGTCGCGTTCCTGTTGAGTGGTCATGGGCATAAGCGCTTGAATGTGTTGCAAACGGAGTGGCGAAGGTACAGGGCGTGGGGCGAAAATTTTTCCAGCGTTGGCCTGTCAGCGTTTTCCAGACGAGTGGCAAGAGATGGTGCGGCAGGCACAGGCCAAAGGAAAAGGCATATCGTTTCGGGTAGGAGGAGCGTTTATGCGCCGCGCCGAAGGCGAGACCTTTGCAGCATGGCCAACAAGACGTCGCAACACATTCTGAACACGGCAGCCAATCTGTTGGGCTTTTGCCTGTTTGTCATCACTTCCCTGCACATCACCAACCAGAGCGAGAGCCACTTAGTGGACGAATTTACCTCCGCAGTGGCCCTGCTGCTGACGGTGTCGTCGGTGCTTTCCTTCATGTCCATCCGGACGAACCGCGAGCGCCTGGCGTACCGCTTAGAGCTGTTGGCCGATTATTTTTTTATCGTCTCCCTCATCGGCATCCTGGGCGTCATCCTGTATATGTTTGCGCTCTTTTGGAGGGCCTGACGCCGGCAACGCAGGCCGTCTGCAGCAAGCGCCCTACCCTTTCGACAACAACACAAAGAAGCGATATGGCCAACGACACCGCAGCATTCTGGAGCCACGAAGCCGGATACTGGTTTCGGCGACTCAACAGCACCCCCGAAGGGCTTTCTCAGGCGGTGGCCCGCGAGGCTTTGGTTCGACAGCGCGCTCCGTTGAAGGAGCCGCCGGCCTTGCAAAAAGACGCCATGCTGCTGCTGAGCCAGTTCCGCAGCCCGTTGGTACTTCTGCTGATAGGTGCTTCGGTGCTTTCGGGCTTTCTGGGCGACTACACAGATATGATCATCATTCTGAGCATCATTTCGCTGACGGGGCTGCTGAGTTTTCTGCAGGAGCGGAATGCCGGCAAGGTGGCCGAAAAGTTGAAGGCGCTCATTGGCCTGAAGGCGAGTGTGCTGCGGGACGGGCGCTGTGTGGAGGTGCCGGCGCAAGAGGTTGTTCCCGGCGATGTGCTCGTGCTGAAGGCGGGCGACCTGTTGCCGGCGGATTGCCTGATTGTGGAGTCCAACGAGTTGCACGCCAACGAGGCCAGCCTGACGGGCGAGTCGTATCCGATCAGCAAAGAGGCCGGTACAGTGAGCGCCGACACCCCTCTGGCGCAGCGCACCAACTGCCTGTGGGAAGGGTCGAGCATCGTGAGTGGCAGCGCCAAAGCCTTAGTCATCCGCACGGGCAAAGACACCCTGTTCGGGAGCATCCGCAAAAGCGCCGGGGCCTCCGTAGAAACCGCCTTCGAGAAAGGTATCCGAGACTTCGGCTTTTTCCTGCTCAGGGTTACGCTGACGCTGACGCTGTTCATCCTGCTGGTCAATGTGCTCAACCACAAGGGCATCATTGAGTCTGCCCTGTTTGCCCTGGCCCTGTCGGTGGGCATGGCTCCCGAGCTGCTGCCCGCCATCACGACCATTGCCATGAGCGCCGGCGCCAGGCGCATGCTGGACAAAAAGGTGATTGTCAAGAAATTAAACTCCATCCAGAACCTGGGCGAGGTCAATCTGCTGTGCACCGACAAGACCGGCACCATCACGGAAGGCACCGTGCGCATCGCCGGCGCCGTGGACAGCAGCGGCCAACAGAGCGACTTCGTGCAAAAACTCGCCTACTGGAATGCCACTTTTGAAACCGGGTACACCAATCCGATAGATGAGGCGCTCAAAGCCCTGCAGCTGCCCCTGGAGGCCGGCCTGCAGAAGATTGGAGAGGTGCCCTACGATTTTATCCGCAAACGGCTGAGCATCGGCGTGGACACGGGCGCCGAAAAGTGGCTCATCACGAAGGGCGCCTTTCCGAAGGTGCTGGAGGTCTGTAGCCGGGTGCGCCTGAGCGCCGACGAAACGGCAGACATCGCCCCACATCGGCAGGCACTCATCGAACGACACGCCCAATACGGCGCTGACGGGATGCGCGTGCTGGCCGTCGCCTGTAAAACCCTGACCACCGATGAAATAGCGAAGGAACAAGAGTCCGAAATGGTGTTCGCCGGCTTTGTCTTAGTGAGCGACCCGGTCAAACCGGATATTGCAGCCACCATAACCGCCCTCAAAGACCTGAGCATTGACCTGAAAATCATCACCGGCGACAGTCAGAACGTAGCCCGGGCCATAGCCCTGCAGCTGGGCATCGGCCAACCGGCCATACTCACAGGCAAACAATTGGAAACCATCAGCTCGGAGGCCTTGCCCCAGGTGGCCCGACAAACGCACCTCTTCGCAGAGGTGGAGCCTCAGCAAAAGGAGCGGATCATCCTGGCGCTCCGAAAGTTTTACACCGTAGCCTACATGGGCGACGGCATCAACGACGTGTCGGCCATTAAGGCCGCCGATGTGGGCATTTCGGTAGAAAACGCCGTAGATGTAGCGCGGGAAGCGGCCGATTTTGTGCTCATGGAGCGCAACCTGATGGTGCTGGCAGAAGGCATCCGCGAGGGTCGGAAAACCTTTGCTAACACCATGAAATACATCTACATCAACACCGGCTCCACGTTTGGCAATATGTTCAGCGTGGCTGCAGCGTCGCTCATGTTGCCGTTTTTGCCGATGCTGCCCAAACAGATCCTGATGCTCAACTTTCTGACGAGCTTCCCCTTTCTGGCCGTTTCTGCCGACAATGTGGACGAGGCCCAGCTGGAGCGCCCCGGCCACTGGAATCTGACGTTTTTGCGAAAGTTTATGGTCATCTTCGGCCTGCACAGCTCACTGTTCGACATTCTAACCTTCCTCACCCTGCTCTACCTGCTGAAAAGCCAGGAGTCGGTGTTTCAGAGCGGCTGGTTTGTAGAGTCTATGTGCACGCAATTGCTCATTGTTTTTGTCGTCCGAACGCACCAGCGTTTTTACCGGAGCCGCCCGGGCAGGTACTTGCTGGGGCTGAGCGTGGCGGTACTGCTGCTGACGATAGCCCTGCCGTACACGCCGCTGGCACCGCAGTTGGGTCTGTCGCCGTTGCCACCGGCATATCTGGCGGCCATGCTCACCATTGCGACGGTGTACGCCCTGACGGCCGACCTGCTGAAGGTGTGGTTCTTCCGGGCTGCAGCGAAACGGCACGCATAGAAGCACCCGAAGCGCTGCTTCACTTTTTTGCCTGACCTTTGCCCCCATGAGAAGTCGGTTTTTGCCTTCCTGTCGGTTACTTTTTGCGGGTGCGGTGCTGTTGCTGGCGGCGCTGGCCTTTTCGGGGCCGGCCCCCGTGGCTCCGGCGGCGGCCTTCGACCCGCGCGAAAGCCAGTGGGTGGACTCGGTATTTCAGGCGCTGACGCCCACCGAACGCATTGGTCAGCTGTTCATGATTCGCGCCCATTCCGACAAAGGGCCTGACTACGAGCAAAAGGTGGCCGATCTCATCCAGAAGTACCGCGTGGGCGGGCTGTGCTTCTTCCAGGGCACTCCCGAGCGACAGGCCGTGCTGACCAACCAGTACCAGGCCCTTTCCGACCGCGTGCCTTTGCTCATCTCGATGGATGCCGAATGGGGTCTGGGCATGCGCCTGCGCGAAAGCACCATTTCGTACCCGCGCCAGCTGATGCTGGGCGCAGTGCGCGACAACCGGCTTATCTATGAAATGGGCCGCGACATTGCCCGCCAGTGCCGGCGCCTGGGCGTGCATTTCAACTTTGCGCCCGTGGCCGACGTGAACAACAACCCGGCCAATCCGGTCATCAACGACCGCTCCTTCGGCGAAGACCGCAAAAACGTGGCCGCCAAAGCGTTCCAGTACATGATGGGCCTGCAGGACGGCGGCGTCATGGCCTGCGCCAAACACTTCCCCGGCCACGGCGACACCGACGTGGACTCGCACTTAGACCTGCCCGTCATCCCGCACTCGGCCGAACGGTTGGACTCGCTGGAACTCTTTCCCTTCCGCGCCCTCATCCTCTACGGCGTGGCCAGCATCATGGTGGCTCACCTGCACGTGCCGGCTTTAGACGACCGCCGCAACCGCCCCACCACCTTGAGCCGCGCCACCATCGTAGGGCTGCTGCGCAAAAAAATGGGCTACGACGGCCTCATCGTTACCGACGCCATGGAAATGGAAGGGGTGGCCAAATTCTTCAAGCCCGGCCATGCTGAAGTGGAAGCCCTGCGCGCCGGCAACGATATGGTGCTGCTGCCGGCCAATATGGAAGCGGCCTTCAACGCCGTGCAGGCCGCCCTCTTAGACGGCACCCTCGACGCCCGCCAGGTGGCCGAAAGCGTGCGCCGCATCCTGCGCGCTAAATACCGATACGGCCTGACGCACCCCCAGCGCGTAGATACGGCCAATATCCGCCGCGACCTCAATACGCCGGCCTCCTTAGTGCTGCGCCGCAAGCTCATCGAAAACGCCCTCACCCTCGTGCGCGACCGCGACAGCTTAGCCGGCATGGCCCTCTTAGACCGCCAGCGCATCGCCGTGGTGGCTCTGGGCGACACCAACCTGACCACCTTCCAGAAAACATGCGCCCACTATGCGCCAGTGTCGCTCTTCAACCTGTCCAAAAACCCCGACTCCGCCGCGGCCACGGCCCTGCTCGACACCCTGCGCACCTTCGACGTGGCCCTCGTGGGCCTGCACGGCATGACGCGCCGCCCCGACCAGACCTTCGGCCTGTCGCCCGCCCAAATTGCGCTGGCGCGGCTTATCAGCCAACAGCACCCCAAGGCGGCCCTCTTCGTCTTCGGAAACCCGTACAGCCTGGTGCATTTCGACGAAGCGCCCACGGTGCTGATGGCCTACTCCGACGACCCGACGGTGCAAGACGCCGCCGCTCAGGCCTTCTTCGGCGCCATAGACCTCCAGGGTGCGCTGCCCATCAACGCCTCCGAACACGCGCGCTTAGGGCAGGGCATTCAGCGGCATTTCGCCGCCCGACGGTTGGCCTACGACCTGCCCGAAGCCGTCGGGCTGAGTAGCGACACCCTGCGCCTGCTGGATACACTGGCCGCCGAACTCATCGCCGCCGGTGCCGCCCCCGGCTGTCAGGTGCTGGTGGCCAAAGACGGCAGGGTGGTCTGGCACAAAGCCTACGGACGCCACACCTATGAACCCGACGCCCGCCTCGTCGGCTTAGACGACCTGTACGACCTGGCGTCCATCACCAAAGTGGCCGCTACCACGCTGGCCCTCATGCACGCCACAGATGCTGGGCGCATTCATTTGGATACGCCCATTTACCGCTATTTGCCCGAGCTGGAAAAAACCGACAAGGCCCGACTGACGCTGCGCGAAATCCTCGTGCACCAGGCGGGCCTGCAGGCGTGGATACCGTTTTATCAAAAAACCCTTGCCGCTCTGGGCCGCCCCTCGCCCGAACTCTACCTGCCGCGCCCCATGACCTGCTACGAGGTGCCCGTGGCCAGAGACCTCTACTTGGCCGACGACTACCGCGACACCATCTGGCGCCGCATCTTCACCTCGCCGCTGCGCGACGACCGCTCGTACCGATACTCCGATCTGGGCCTCTACCTGTGCGCGCGCATCTTAGAAAGGCTGGAACAACAGCCCTTAGACGTGCTCACGCGCCGCCTCTTTTACCGCCCCATGGGGCTGGTAACCACCACCTTCAACCCCTGGGCGCTGGGTCTGACGGAGCGCTGCACCCCTACCGAAGACGACAACTACTTCCGCCAGCAGCGCCTCCAGGGCTATGTGCACGACATGGGCGCCGCCATGCTCGGCGGCGTCAGCGGCCACGCCGGCCTGTTCAGCAACGCCAACGACCTGGCCAAACTCTTCCAGATGCTCCTCAACAGCGGCACCTACGGCGAGCGTCAATACCTGACGCCCGAAACCGTCGCCCACTTCACCCAGCGCCACCTCAACAGCACCCGCCGCGGGCTGGGCTTCGACATGAAAGAACTCGACCCCGCCAAAACGGCCAACATGAGCCCTTTAGCCAGCCCGCGCACCTTCGGACACACCGGCTTTACTGGCACCTGCGTGTGGGCCGACCCCGAGCACAACCTCATTTTCATCTTCCTTTCCAACCGAACCTTCCCCACCATGGAAAACAACAAACTCATCAACGGCAACTACCGCCCCCGCATGCAAACCGTCGTCTATCGCGCCCTCACCCCGTAACCGCCAAACTTGTTTGGCCTAAAACTCCGTTTTTTGCACCCCACAACCTCACCCAAAGGGCTCCCCCCTTTGGCCACCTCCACCCATTTTTTCTATAAAAAACACATCCTTCTGTCATGCTCATGCTCAAACGCACTACTCTGCTGCTTACGGCCCTGTTGCTCCGGGCTGTCCTCTGGGGCCAGGTAACCCTCTTGCCCGAAAAGCCCGGCCTTTCGGAAGAAGTTTTGCTCACCTTCGACGCCACCCAGGGCGATGCCGGTCTGAAGGGCTACATGGGCGACGTTTACATGCACACCGGCCTCATCACCGCCCAGAGCAGCCACGGCGGCGATTGGCAGCGTGTGGTGGCCGATTGGGGCCAAAACGATGAACGCCTGCGTCTGACGCGCGTAGGGCCCGACCGCTATCAAATTCGCTTTCGCATCACCGACCTGTACGGCGTTGAGACGAACGAGGAGATTTATTCCCTGGCGTTCGTTTTCCGCTCTGCCGATGGCGCGCGCACGGGTAAGGCGACGGGCAGCGCCGATATTTTCTACCCGCTGCGCGAGATGGCCTTCCGCCGCGCGCCGGGGGGCGGCCCGCGCGACACCTGCCAGGCGCCCGAGCCGGAGTGGTCGCGCCACGCTGTCATTTACGAGGTGAATGTGCGCCAGTTTACGCCCGAGGGCACGTTCAGCGCCTTTGCTCAGCATCTGCCTCGCCTGCGCCAGATGGGCGTGGACATTCTGTGGTTTATGCCCATTCAGCCCATTGGCGTCGAGCGGCGCAAGGGCGGCCTGGGGTCGTACTATTCCATCCGCAACTACACGGCCACGAACCCCGAATTTGGCTCATTGGCCGACTTCAGGCGCGTGGTGGATACGGCTCACGCCCTGGGCTTCAAGGTCATCTTAGACTGGGTGGCCAACCACACCGCCCATGACCACCACTGGGTGAAGGAGCACCCCGACTGGTATGTGTACGACGCCAAAGGAGCCATCGTCTCGCCCTTCGACTGGACGGACGTGGCCAAGCTGAACTACAACGTACCCGCCATGCGCCGGGCCATGATAGAGGCCATGCGCTTTTGGATACGCGACGTGGGCCTCGACGGCTTCCGCTGCGACGTGGCCGGCGAGGTGCCTGCCGATTTCTGGGAAGAGGCGCGCCAGGCGCTCGAGGCCGTCAAGCCCGTGTGGATGCTGGCCGAAGATGCCAGCCAGATGCGCTTGCTGCAAAAGGCTTTCAATACCAATTACGGCTGGCCGTTCCACCACCTGATGAACGAAATTGCCCAAGGCAAAAAGCCCGCTTCGGCCATCTTCGACCTGCAGCGCGAGGCGGATGCCTCGTACCCGTATGGCAGCTATCCGATGCACTTCATCACCAACCACGACGAAAACTCGTGGAACGGTACCGAGTACGAGCGGTTGGGTGAGGGCGTCCGCGCCTTTAGCGTGCTTTATTACACCATGCCCGGAATGCCGCTCATCTATTCGGGCCAGGAGGCCGCCCTCAACAAGCGGCTGCGCTTCTTCGACAAAGACACCATACCGTGGGGCGATTACCCACTGGCCGATTTTTACCGGCGCCTCAATGCGCTCAAGCATGAGCAGCGGGCGCTGTGGAACGGCCGCCACGGCGGCGCCTGGCGCGAAATCAAGCACGAGCATCCGCGCTCGGTGGCCGCTTTCGCGCGCACGGCTGAGGGCAGCAAGGTGATTGTCGTGCTCAACCTGTCGGCCGACACCCAGCAGGTGCGCCTGCAGGTGGGACAGGATGCCGGCATCTATCGCGAGTATTTCTCGGGCTATCAGGCAACGCTGCTGCAACGCATCCCGCTGCTGCTGGAGCCCTGGGCGTACCGGGTCTATCTGTACGAGCGACCCGCTGAGCGCCCGCGCCGTTCGTTCCGCTCCATGGAGCAGCAGCGCACTGGCCTGCGCATCCGCGCCACCGATGGCACGCTCCACATCGGCTTCTTCTCACCCCACGCTGTCGAGGTAGCCTTTGAACCCGACGGCCAGACCAACCCGCCCTCCTACGGAACGGTCGGCGCACCCGACTGGACGGATTTCTCTGTAAAAGAACTGCCCCAACACGTAGAGGTGAGCACCTCGGGGCTGCAGCTGCACATCCACAAAGACCCGCTGCGCATCGAGTACCGCTACCGTGGGCGAGCGCTGACGGGCGAAAGCGAGGGCTACCGCGACGACGGCGAGTACCAGGGCTTTGCGTTCACTTTAGGCAGCGATGAAGTCCTGCTCGGTGGCGGCGAGCGCGTCCTGGGCATGAACCGGCGCGGGCATCGCCTGCGGCTATACAACAAGCCCAGCTACGGCTACGAAACCCACGCGCCACTGATGTACTACTCGCTGCCCGTGGCCATTTCGTCGCGCAAATACCTGATTGCCTTCGACAATGGCGCCGACGGCTACTTAGACCTCGGCGCCTCGGACCCCGACGCGCTGCGCTTCGAGGCGGTGGGCGGGCGCATGAGCTATTTCGTGGTGGCCGCCAGCACCTGGCCCGAGCTGGCCACGCACTACACCGCCGTTACCGGCCGCCAGCCCTTGCCGCCACGCTGGACGCTGGGCAACATCACCTCGCGCATGGGCTACCACAGCCAGCGCGAGGTGGAAGAGGTCGTGCGCAAATACCGGCAAGACAGCATACCGCTCGATGCCATCGTGCTCGACCTGTTCTGGTTTGGCCCCACGCTCAAAGGCCATCTGGGCAACTTAGATTGGTACCGCGACTCCTTCCCTCAGCCCGAACAGATGATGGCCGACCTCAAGCGCCAGGGCATCAAGACGGTGCTCATCACCGAGCCGTTCATCCTACGCGGCACACGCACGTTTGAGGAGGTCATCCGCCGGGAGTTGGTGGGCAAAACCATCATGGGCAAACCCTACCTGTACGACTTCTATTTCGGCCATACCGCCCTGTTAGACCTATTCAAACCCGAAGCCCGACAGTGGTTTTGGGACATCTACCGCAAACACACCCTCAGCGGCGTGGCCGGCTGGTGGGGCGACTTAGGCGAACCCGAAGTGCACCCCGACGACCTGCAGCACGTCATCGGCCCGGCGCGCACGGTGCACAACCTGTACGGCCACGTGTGGGCGCAAATGATTTACGAAGGCTATCGGCGCGACTTCCCACAGCGCCGGCCCGTCATTCTGATGCGTTCGGGCTTCATCGGCTCGCAGCGCTACGGCATGATTCCCTGGTCGGGCGACGTCAACCGCTCCTGGGGCGGACTGAAGCCACAGGTGGAAATCGCCCTGAGCATGGGTCTGCAAGGGTTGGGTTACATGCACTCCGACCTGGGCGGCTTCGCAGGCAGCTACCGCGACCCGGAGCTGTACATCCGCTGGCTGCAGTACGGCGTCTTTCAGCCCATGTACCGCACCCACGCCCAGGAAAGCGTGCCGGCAGAACCCATCTTCTGGGACGACACCACCAAAAACATCGTCCGACGTTACATCCGCCTGCGCTACGCCTTGCTGCCCTACCACTACACGCTGGCCTGGGAAAACCACACCACCGGCCTGCCGCTCATGCGCCCGCTGTGCTACGCCGACGACGACCCCGCGCTGCTGACCAACACCACCTCGTACCTGTGGGGCGATGCCTTCTTAGTCAGCCCGGTGGTTGAAAAAGGCGCTGCCGCCCAGACCGTCCACTTCCCGCGCGGCACCGTGTGGATAGATTTCTGGACGGGCAAAGCCCACAGCGGCAGCCAGGTCGCTCAGATACCCGTGGACATAGCGCACATCCCCGTGTTCGTGCGCGCCGGCGCTTTCGTGCCCATGTCGGACAAACCCTTGCCGCACACCGATGCCTACGACCCCGAAGCCATCGCCGTGCACTATTATCACCACCCCACCGCCACCGCCAGTGCAGGCGCCCTCTACGAAGACGACGGCTACAACCCCGACGCCATTGCCCAAAAAGCCTACACGCTCCTGCGCTTCACGGCCACGTATCAGAACAACCGCCTGACCCTGAAGCACCGCAACGAAGGCTTCTACCCGCCGGCACGCCAGAAAAACCGCCCGCTCAAATACGTCGTGCACGGCGTCGAGCGCACCCCTAAAGCCGTGCGCCGCATCGCCCGCGGCGGCAAAACGGCTCCCCTTGCCCACACCCTCAAGGAAGGCGGGCTGTTGGAATTTTACCTCAATGAAGAAACCGACGAGGGCGCTGTGGTCGAATTCTAAGGCACATCAGGCCCTAAAAATCGCTAAGTCCGGTCAGGGAGCCCACCATGGCGATAATCATGAAAAAATATGCCACGATCACCACAACGGTAAAAATGCCCTGCCAGCGGAAGTAATTGCGGAAGTTGAGCCAGGCAGCCTCGAAGGCCTCCTGGTTCTGCAACTCAAGCGCAGCCCTCAATCGGCGGGCAAAGCGAAACAAAAAGGAGGTAATGACAAAAGCCAGTCCCAGAAACGCCAGACCGATGAGGATGCCGAATATGCCACCGCCTTCTGCCATAAAGAGGGCCAGCGGGTTGTCAATCGCATCGTAAGCGCCAGGCAACTGGCTGATAAAAGCAGAGACAAAAAGAAGGGCTATGGCGCCCAGAGCCAACAGGACAAAGTTGACGATAGCTAAGAAGTTGGCCCAGTAGGCTGTGGTGGCCCAGTCCTGGTGCATGGGTTCGGTGCTGCGACCCAGGCCACCGGAAGTTCTGAAGGTATTTTCCATGATTGCTTCTGTTTGAAAGGAAGATAAAGAAGGGAGAGAGCATACGCTCGTCAAGCGGTACTGGCGAGCGATGGTTTACATATTCATGCTCAACCCTATCAGGCCAATGAGAAAGATTACGCCATAAAGGATTAATACAGCGATGATGAGGATGCCAGCCAGATGGAACAGCCGGCGCAGGTTGGCAAAGCCCACATGCGCCGCGGCGGAGTCGTCGTAGAGCACCGCCTTGCGCGTGTGGCGCGAAAAGTTGAACAGCAGCCATACAATGGGCGCGATAATCGCCAGCGCGATAAGCATGACCATGCCTGTATAAGCAGCCGTCTGACCGCCCAGCGCAGTAAGCGACAAAAAGGACAGAAGCATCATGCCCACGTAAATGAAGCCGAGCACCGAAAAGAACATGCCCCAGTTGGCCGACTCTTTCCAGTACTGCCGCACTTCGGGCGTGATGCGAAAGCCACTCTGGGGCTCAGAGGGTTCATTGGCTTGAAAGCCCGTATCTAAGGGCTGGTTGAAGTTGTCTTCCATGACGGTTTGTTTTGTTTTGTTTTTGAGAAAGTGAAAAGCAGAGATGCGCAGAAGCGCGCCTCAAAAGTAAACGATTTTGGAGCGTGTGCACTTTTCGGGATTTTATTTAATCAAAATTTTTCTGGATGGCGGGTAACACGCTCAGTATCGAACGAAGACGATGTTGTCTGAGTCCAGGTGGTTTTCCGCCAGGTAATCGGCTATGTTATCGAGCGCCTGAAGAGCGCCCGTTTCGTCTATGCGCAGGGCCTGATAGCCCAATGTGCGCAGGATTTCCTCCGCCCGCTGATGAGCAGCAGCACCGCGCTGTTGGGAGACGTACTCCAGGATAACCACCGGCGCCTGCGCCGCCAGAGAGGCCCGAGCGCCCAGCACGACCTTATCCTCGGCCCCCTCCACATCTATTTTCAACATCGTTGGGCGCACACCCGTCTCTGCCAGAAAGGTATCTAAGCGCGCCGCAGGTATTTTGACTGTTTTGGGCGCATACCGGGCAAACCATTTTTCGCCTTCAGACTGGCTGATATCGAAGGTGTTGTACTCCGAATACAGGTTGGGAAACTCGTAAAACGACAAAAGCGCATCGCTGTCGGACAGGGCCAGATGGTAGGCCGACACGTT
Organism: uncultured Saprospiraceae bacterium; assembly: GCA_964646615.1. Classification (GTDB taxonomy): domain Bacteria; phylum Bacteroidota; class Bacteroidia; order Chitinophagales; family Saprospiraceae; genus M3007. The sequence continues at coordinate 12,095 of CAZYEV010000053.1, read as the reverse complement.
GGTGGCCTCCCGAGTGTTGGTTTTCAAGACCGGGAACGTAGCCGGCGCGGCCTCAAAGGCAATGACCTTGCCGCTGCTGCCCACCAAGGCCGAGGCCAGCAGCGAAAAATAGCCGTAATGCGCGCCGATGTCCACGAAGACGTCGCCCTCGCGCAGGCGCTGAATGAGAAAGCGGGCCAGCCGTATTTCAGAAGGATGCGTCTTGGCTCCGGTGAGGTAAATATCTGTGCCGGCGGGCAACAGCAACCGCATAGGCGCTCCGAAAAACGTGCGGCACCACACACCGCGTTCCTTTCGGGTACGCTTGAAGACGATTTCCCGAAACAAGATGGCTTCCAGATATCGAAGCGGGCTGGCCCACAGCCTCTCCCATCGAGAGGCGGCGGCTAATTGTGCTGCTTTATCTAAGGCTTGCAACATGGCTTCCTGCTTCATGCCGGGTTTTGGGCGGGCGAGGTTTCAGGTATCTGCTTCGCGCCCGGCGGCAAAAGTGCGACAATCATCGGTTTTCTCATCCGTGGCCGTCCAGACTAAATTGGGCGAAGGCATGGGTTTGCCCAGCCATTCGCCGATGGAACGGGCGCGGTAGCCCAGCGCTTCTAACCAGCGGCGCAGTTCGGCGCGTTGCTCCGGGTTATCCTCCAGGATGAGAACCGGCCGGTCGCGCCGAAGGACCTGTTCGCCGCCGCGCAGGACGTCCAATTCGCAGCCCTCGACGTCTATTTTGAGGAGGTCCAGCGTGCGCTCCGCGACAAACGGCTGGTCGTCTAAGCGCTCTACGCGCGCTGCCACCTCGCGAAACCCTTCGGCAAAAGGCAACGCCCGCTCAGCCGCCGACGCCCAACCCGCCAAAGGCTGCCCCCGATAAATGGGCAAGCGCAGCGTAACAGGCCCCGCATGGTCGGATAACCCGTAAGCAAACACGTGCAAATTGGCCCTTCGGCTGTGCCAGAGATCAAAGTCCTCTTGCGCATTGGCCTCAAAGGCATACACCTGCTCAAAACAGCGCGCCATGTGGTAAGCGTAATAGCCGTGGTTGGCTCCCACATCCACGGCCGTGCGCAAATGCGGGCACAGGCGACGCAAATAGCGCAGCTCCGGTTCGGCTTCCGGACTGTACCGGTATGCCATTGCGCGCACCGGCAAGCGCCATTCCGGCGGGAAAAAGCCTTTGCTGTATCTCAGAAAACGGTCCGTCCAACGCGAGAGCGACATGGTTCAGGTCATTTTTCATTTTTTCGTCGTTCACTTCCCCAGCACCATGTCTAAAATTTCCGGCGTGTGGACGGCCTGAAAGCCCGGCACCCGGAAGCGATAGAAGAGCAGCAGGCCCTCGAGCAGGGTTTTGCGGTCGGCGCGCGAAAGGACAATTTCGTGGCACTGTTGCAAAGGTTGCTCCAGCAGCGCGCACAGTTGGGCCGAAGCGTGGGCATTTAGCCCAAAAGCGTGGTCGGGCAGCGCGGGCGCAAAAAGCCCTTCCTGCGCGTCGAAGAAGATGGGCCGCTGGTCGGTGGGTTCAATTTGCAGGCCCAAATGGGCCGAAAGATGGAGCAGGAAGTGCAGGTGCAGGTTGGCAATGGGGTGTTCGGTCTGGTCGAGCCAGCACAGATTTTCCTCCAAAAAGGCAAACAGAGGTGGGTTTTCTTCGCCCTCGTGGATGATTTTGCGGCACACTTCAGCCATGAAGAGGGCCACAGCGCCGCGGCGGACGTCGAAAGGGATACGCTGAAATACCACGGCGGCGCGCATTTCCTTGAGGCGATTGAGGTGATGCGCGCTGTCGCGGAAATAGCAGACCATATCCACAATGGTCATGGGCTGAAAGAGGCTATACGGCATGCGTGCTTTAGGCGTGCGCACGCCGCCGGCGATGAAGCCGCGCAGCCCTTGCGCTTCGGTGAAGATATCCGAAATGACGCTGGTTTCGCCGTATTTGCGCGTGTGAAAGACGATGCCTCGAGTATGCAACAGCATGGCAATTAGCGCGGTGGTGAGCCGCCAAAAACGGCGTCTAAGGCCGTAGCGACTTCCGGCAGAACGGCCCGGAACGCCTGCGGAAACAAAAAGTAGTGGTGAATAGCCACGGGCAGCGGCTCCAGGCCGGCCAGGCCAACGACCGACTCCACATGGGCGCGCGACATACGGCTACAAGCCTCCAACCGCGTCCAAACATCTGGCGCGTCGAGCGCAGGATATGGGCGGTCAGGGTAAGTCAGCACAAACGCTTTGGCGTATTCGTGCATGCCGATGTTGTACATCGAGCCGGGCTGCAGGAAGCTGGCCATGAGCTGCTCGGCCGAGAAGAGCAGGCAGCCGTCGGGAGCATAGAGCTCCGAGGCGTGCGGGTAATCGTGCTGCGGAGAGGGAAAGGGATACGGATAAACAACCACCTTTTCCAGGTTGGAAAACAGGAACTTCGGCTCGTTCCAAGTAAGCGTTACAGCCTGCGTGGCCAGTGCCAGCTGGATGTCCAACGGCAGTGGTTGCTCTTCGGGCCAGCCCATGGGCATCCAGTCGGTGCCCATCATGAACAGGGCGGTGCGATGGCGAAAGCGCTGTTTGTCAGCAGCAGAAAGCGCGCGATAAAAGACACTGCTGCGCTCCAGGAGGGCGCGCAGCGCATCTGGCAATTCGGGCGGGCGCCGAGAGTACCACCACCAGTTGATTTGCGGGCTAAAAATCCAGATGACCGCCCCGACAAGCACAAACGGAATGATCCAGGGAGCGTAGTCGCTGTCGTTCCAGGCCAGATAGAGAAAAAAAAGCGCGCCGGCCGCAAAAGGCAACAAGAGCAAGTGGGCAAACGTCTGACGCATAGGCAGGCAAAATTACGCGAAACCGCTCAACCTACCATCGGCCACAGAGGTGTCGTCTTCGAGGCACGAGAAGGCGACACCTCGGTAACCAAACCCAGAGGCGACATCTCCCAGTGGGAGGTGTCGCCTCATATTCATGCATGCGTGACTACACTCTGTTCGCACAATCTCGTTAAGCGCCTGTTTTTCAGGCTATTATTCATTAATGCGAAAGCCATCAGGCCAGCAAAGTCGCTGGCGATGCAAAAAAATATGGACAGGATTTGTTGGTATAAAAACGGCGCCTATATCTTTGCACCCGCATTTGCGGAAATGGTGCCTTAGCTCAGCTGGTAGAGCAACGGACTGAAAATCCGTGTGTCCCCAGTTCGATTCTGGGAGGTACCACTCAGCACGCAGCACTGGCCCGAAGGAAATGTCCATTCCTTCGGGCCTATTTTTATCGGTCAGGTCATGGCAGAAGACATCGTCATTCGGATACTGCTGGCACCTTTTTCTTTGCTGTACGGCATTGCCGTAAGTGTACGCAACACCCTGTATCGGCTGGGCGTGCTCAAAAGTGCGCGATTCGATATTCCGGTGATTTCCGTGGGCAATCTGACGGTAGGTGGTGCAGGCAAAAGCCCGCATATCGAGTACTTAGTGCGTTGGTTGGATCAGTACATCGAGGTAGCCGTGCTTAGTCGCGGCTACGGGCGCAAGACGCAGGGTTATCGTCCGGTCAGCGTGATAGACACGGCCACAGAGGTAGGCGACGAGCCGCTCCAAATCAAGCGCAAGTTTCCTCACGTGCCGGTGTGCGTCAGTGAGAGCCGCGTGTTGGGTATTCCAGAGCTGGTGCGCCGCAACCCGGAAGTGCAGTGTATTTTGCTCGACGATGCGTTCCAGCATTTAGCTGTAACGCCCGGGCTGAACATCCTGCTCACGGAATACAGCCGCCCGTTCACGCGCGACTGGCTTTTGCCCTCAGGGCGGCTGCGCGAAAGCCGCAGTGGCTATCGGCGCGCTGACTTAATCATTGTCACCAAATGCCCGCCCGAACTGACGGAGGAACAGCGCACTGCTTTAGTGCAAGAAATCGCACCTCTGCCGCGCCAGCGCGTGTTCTTCTCGCGCTACCAGTACGACGAGCCCTACGACTTGCTGCGCCCCGACGTACGTCGTCCGTTAGACGCGCACACGGATGCGCTCTTAGTCAGCGCCATTGCACACACCGACTACCTGCTGAGCTACCTGGGCCAGCAGCTGCGCTCGGTCTATGCTTTTGAGTTTGCCGACCATCACTACTTCACCGACAGCGACCTGGAGGATATTCGCAAGCGTTTCGAGGCCCTGCCGGGTTCCAGCAAAATGCTGCTCACCACCGAAAAAGACGCCACCCGCCTGGAGCGCTACAACGATTACTTTTGGAAGCACCAGATACCGGTGTACGTCCTGCCGGTGCGCGTCGTCTTCGACCGCGACGACGAGGCAGCCTTCCAGGCCGAAGTGAAGCGCTTTTTGCTGGAATTCAAGGCTTGAAGGCGGCTATGGCCTCCCGCACGCTGCCGTGCTCTAAGAGCAAGCGTCTGGCGCTTTCTTCGTCCAAGCCGGTGGCCTGGGCCACCATGCGAGTACCGCGGGCGATGAGCTTGTTGTTGCTCAGCTGCATGTCCACCATCTTGTTGTCCTGCACACGGCCCAGCCGGATCATGGCGGTGGTGGAAATCATGTTCAGCACCAGCTTCTGTGCCGTGCCGGCTTTCATGCGGGTGCTTCCGGTAACGAACTCCGGGCCGGTAACCACAAGTATTGGGTAATCGGCCTCAGCCAACACGGGCGCGCCGGGGTTGCACGTGATGCAGCCGGTAGGTATGCCGTGCTGCCGGCAGGTGCGCAGGCCGTGCACGACGTAAGGCGTGGTGCCGGAGGCGGCGATGCCGACGACAAAGTCCTGCTCATCAATCTGATGCGCTCGGAGGTCTTCCCAGGCCTGCGTCTCGCTGTCCTCTGCGCCTTCAACAGCCTTTCGGATAGCGCCGTCGCCGCCGGCGATGAGGCCTATTACCCAGCCCGGAGGCGCGCCGTAGGTGGGTGGTATCTCCGAAGCATCCACAATGCCCAGCCGGCCGCTGGTGCCCGCCCCGATGTAGAAGAGGCGCCCCCCGGCGGCCATGCGAGGCACCAGAGCCTCTACCAAAGCCTCGATTTGCGGCAAGGCCCGCTCGACGGCGAAGGGAACGGTTTTGTCTTCAGCGTTGATGCGCTCCAACAGCTCGCGCGTGCTGAGCGTTTCTAAGTGCCGATGTGGCGACGATTGTTCGGTGATGAGTTGCATGGGCAGAAAAGGCGTCAGAGCCGCCAATGGTTACGGCGGCAAAATTCGGCGGATTTAACGGGTTATCGTTGAGCACGTGCGGGCAAAATGCTCGCACGCCTGCGTACAAAAGCAACTAAACCGGTTCGCATTCAAGCCCGTGAAACGCTGGCGCCCTTACCCGAAGGCTTATAGGCAACCATTCTGGCGCAAGCCCATCCAGGACGACTCCGCTGCTTCAGCAGCACGAGCGGCCTCTACCTGTTGCGCTACCCAGGCGTAGGTGGTGCGCATGCCCATCTCCAGCGGGTAGTGAGGTGCCCAGTTGAGCACCCGTTGGATAAGGTTATTGTCGGAATTGCGCCCGCGTACTCCTTGAGGTCCCGGAATGTTTCGGATGCTCAGGTGCTTGCCAGAGATGCGAATAACTAAGCGCGCCAGGTCGTTGATGGCGATCATTTCATCCGAGCCAATATTGATCGGCTCCGAAAAATGCGAGGCCATCAAGCGGCGCACCGCCTCGATACATTCATCAATATAGAGAAAGGAACGGGTCTGCTGACCATCGCCCCAGATTTCGATTTCGCCGCCATCGGGCGTTTCAGCCACTTTACGGCACAGGGCTGCTGGTGCCTTTTCCCGGCCACCGCGCCACACGCCTTCCGGGCCATAGATATTGTGGAAGCGCGCAATGCGGACATTCAGCTCGTAGTTGCGCTGAAAAGACAGGTACAACCGCTCGCTAAAGAGTTTTTCCCACCCGTACTCGCTGTCAGGCTGCGCCGGATAGGCTGAGTCTTCGCAGCAGCGCGGGTTGTCAGGGTCTTGCTGATTGTAGGCCGGGTAGATGCACGCTGAAGAGGAGTAAAATACCTTGCCCACGCGCTTTTGAACACACAATGGGATGATATTCAGGTTGATCAGCGCCGAGTTGTGCATAACGTCGGCATCGTTGTCACCCGTAAAAATGTAGCCTGCTCCACCCATGTCAGCAGCCAGCTGGTACACCTCGTCGAACGAGCGGTCGAGCACATTCTGGCATACATATGGGTCTCGCAAATCGCCGATGATAAAATCATCGGCAGCCGTAGGCGAAAATTCCGGGTATTTCAGGTCCACGCCGCGGACGTGATAGCCCTCTGCTTTGAGCCGTCGCGCCAAATGGCTGCCGATGAAGCCGCCTGCACCACATATGAGCGCTGTTTTTTTCATATCCAAAAACAGGTTTCAGGGATTAAAGGAAACACGAAAGGCGTTCGCAGTCTCATAAAAAAACGAATGCAGGCAGTTGCTGTTACTCGAGCGGCAAAATTAGACACCCCCTTGTAAAGCACGTGTTAATGCTGTATTGCGTTTTGCGTCCTTTCAACGACGGTTAGCCATTTACCTGCGTGCGGTTGGGCGATACGCAAGATTTATCTATTCGCCTCGGCCTTACAGGCATCCAAAAGCCTATCTGCCAGACGCTTGTGATCAAATTGTGCCTCGCAAAATGCCCGTGCGCGACGCCCCAAATGCACCAGATTGCTGCCTTGTTCAGCGCAAAAGCGCACCGCCTCGACGAAGGCAGGTGCGTCGTCGGCGACCAATGCTTCGACGCCGTGCTGCACTGGAACTCCCTCCAGGCCCACAGAGGTGCTGAGCACTACACGGCCCAAAGCCATCGCCTCCACAATCTTGGCGCGCATGCCACCACCCGAAAGCAACGGGACCACAAGCACCGAATGCGCGTTCAGGAAAGCCGCAGCGTCGGGCACCTCTCCGTGTACGTACACCCGCGGCAAACGCAGCTGGCGCACCCACGCAGGCGTATTCCGCCCGGCGATGTGGAACGTGAGGTTTGGAAATGCGGGCGCCAGCAACGGCGTCCAGACCTCGCGCAAAAACCACTGCAACCCCTCGACGTTGGGGAGCCAGTCTAAAGAGCCGATGAAACACAGGCTTAGCGGCTGCTCAAAACTCCGCTCATCGGGAGTGTAAGCCGCTGCGTCCACACCAATGGGCACGACTACAGCCGGCTTTTGAAAGCCCCAGCTGCGGAAGGTAGCCACGTCGCGCTCGCTGATACCGACCAAAAGGTCGCAATCGTGAATATGCGTCTGCTCAAAGCGCTTCAAGCGCCGGGCCTGTAGGTGCAGGTACTGGCGCTTGAGGAAATGGCTGTGCCTGGCGATGCGTTCCCAGATTTCACTCTCTACATTGTGCGTCCGCAGCGCTATGCGCGCTCGACTGTACTGCCGGATAAGCGGCACATAAGGCGCCAGATAAATGGTTTCCAACAGCACGACATCGAAGGTTTCGCGTCGCAGGATTTCTTCCAGTTGCGCCGCAAATGACTGACTGACAAAGCGCTCGACGTGATACGAGCGCCTGGAAAACAGGTTGCGCAGCGCGGGCCAGAGGCGAATACGGTTGTCCACCGCTACGGCCCACACGTGTTCGTAGTGCTCCAGTGCTTCGGGTGTTTCCTGGCCTGCATACCAATGCCGGCGCGTGTTCATGGCCAGCAGCGAAACGGCACTCCCACACTGCTTCAAAGCGCGCGACAGATGGACGATGGCCATGCTCTCACCATCCTTGAGCGGATAGGGGTATTTCTTGCACAGCTGCAGAATCCTCACAGGGCGGTCAAATTTGAAGCACTCAACGGTATCGTTTTGGGCATTGCGCTGTTGCGAATGCGGCGCGAAGTAGGACAGGCGCTATCTTTGCCCGCGCTCTTCACCGGAGGGCGACCGTTTTTTTCAGCAAACATGGTACTGGAAGCGAAGAACATCCATAAATCCTTTGGCCGGCTGCACATTCTCAAAGGCATAGACCTGTCGGTAGCGCCCGGCGAGATTGTGAGCATCGTGGGCAAGTCCGGCTCGGGCAAAAGTACGCTCTTGCACATTCTCGGCACGCTGGACCGTGCCGACCGGGGCGAAATCCGCATCCGCCAGACGGACGTCCAGCGGCTGCCAGCGCGCCAGCTGGCTGCTTTTCGCAATCGGCACATCGGCTTTGTGTTCCAGTTTCACCACCTGCTGCCCGAATTTACGGCCTTGGAAAACGTGTGCCTGCCCGGCTTCATCCAGAAAAAGCCCGCAGCACAGGTGCGCCAGCGCGCTACCGAACTGCTCGAATATCTGGGCCTGAGCCAGCGCCTGCACCACAAACCCACCGAACTAAGCGGCGGCGAGCAGCAACGCGTTGCGGTGGCCCGTGCCTTAGTCAATCAGCCCGACATCGTCTTTGCTGACGAACCCACCGGCAACTTAGACAGCACCGCCTCTGCCGATTTGCACCGCCTCATTCAACAACTGCGCCGCGACTACGGCCAGACATTTGTCATCGTTACGCACAATTACGAACTCGCCGAGCTCTCCGACCGCCGCTTAGAAATGCGCGATGGCGCGCTCCTGCAGGCCTGAAACACTATGCCCCGACCCGCACATCCCCTCCTACTTTCGCTACTCGTACTCCTGAGCGCAGCCTGTGCCAACCGGCGCGCGCCGACTTCTAAGACACCGGCACCGCTGGCCGAACAACCCAGGAACATCATCCTGCTCATCGGCGACGGCATGGCTACGCCTCAAATCAGCGCATCGCTGTACTGGCGCGGCGTCGGCCGCTCGGTGTGGGAGCAGTTTCCATTCGTGGGCTTTCACCAAACCCATGCCTACGACGAGCGCGTAACCGACTCCGCCGCCGGCGCTACGGCCTTTGCCTGCGGACAAAAGACCAAAAACGGCGCTATTGGCCTTGTCCCGCCTGACTACACACCCTGCCGCACCATCCTGCAAGAACTCTCTGCCCGCGGCTGGGCCACCGGCATGGTGGTTACCTGCTCGGCCACGCACGCCACACCCGCCAGTTTCATCGCCCACCAGGACCTGCGCGCCTTCACCGAATACATCGCCGAAGACTACCTGAACACGCCCTTAGATTGCTTCATCGGGGGCGGAAGAGGCTACTTCAGCGACCGACCCGACCACAAAAACCTGCTCGACTCGCTCCGACAGCGCGGCTATGTTACCCGCTTTGGCGTTGGCTTCAGCCAGCTGCCCTTAGATGGCTCCGCGCCTTTCTACCTCTTCACCGCCGACCGCGAGCCGCCCAGCGCCCACGAAGGCCGCCGATACCTGCCCGGAGCCACCGCCCGAATCTGCGAATACCTCCAAAAACGCAGCCCGAAAGGCTTCTTCCTCATGGTCGAAGGCAGCCAGATTGATTGGGCCCTGCACGCCAACGATGCCAACTGGCTCAAAGCCGAAATGCTCGACTTCGAAGCCACCGTCGCCGAAGCCCTCCGCTTCGCCCAGCAAAACGGCGAGACCTTAGTCATCGTTACCGGCGACCACGAATGCGGTGGTATGAGCCTCAATGCCGTCAAGAACCCCAAACACTTCGAGGCAGCCTTCACCTCGCGCCTGCACTCCGCTGCCATGGTACCCGTCTTCGCCTACGGCCCTAAAGCCAACCTCTTCTCCGGCATCTACGACAACACCGATATCTACTTCAAAATGTGGGAAGCGCTGGGCGTGAAAAAGGAACGGTGAAAATGGGCAGCCCGGGCGCCCGCCTTCAACACCTTCTTCACTCCGAAAATCGAGACATTTTTTAGTTTTTTGGGAAAACATACAGCCAATTTATTACTATCCATCGCTACACTTCTCATATGCTTGAGTTCAACAATGCTCATCTGCGTCGCGTCGCCGTTGCCTGGGTGGGCGCCAAATCCCGAAACGAGGGCGTTTACCTGCCCAAACAACTCCTCATCCCGCCGCATGATGTGGTGCACGAGTGGCTATTAGGCGCCTTCCTCAAACCCTTTGAAAAGGCGGCGGAGTTCTTTTACTTCTTCCACGAGGAAGACGTCAGCCATCACCCGGTGTTCCAGTCGTGCAACACCCTCTTCCAAGACCCAGATGCCCTGCCCGAAGAAGCCGCGCGCTTAGCCCAGCACCTGTACGAACACTCCGAAAACAGCCGTATGCAGGGCGGCGAGTTCCTCGTCATGTACTTCGAGGGCCTCGTGCTGGGCGGCGAAGCCACCTCCGCCATCGGCCTGTGGAAAGTGCAGCACCCGCAGCAGTTCCTCCACGTCGAACGACTGCCCGAACAGTATGCCCTCAGCGTGCGCAGCGGCATCTCGCCCGAAAAACCCGAAACCGCCGCCCTCATCTTTAACTTAGACGAAGTGGACGGATACCGTCTCTGCGCCATAGACACTGTTTCCAAACGCGACGAACGCTCCTTCTGGAAAGACGACTTCCTCCGAGTCCGCCCCGTGGAAGACCACTACTTCCAGACCCGCCACTACATCGCCCTCTCTGGCGAATTCATCCAACACAAACTGCCACACCGCTTCGGCCTCGACCGCACCGACCAACTCGACGCCCTATACCGATCCGGCCTGTACTTCAAGGAAAACGAACACTTCGACGCTGAACACTACGCCAAAACCCTGTTCCCCGAAGAAGAACAACAACAAGCCTTCAAAGCCTACCGCGACGAATACGCCCAGGCCTACGCCGTCCCACTCGAAGACCGCTTCGACATCAGCAAACCCGCCGTCAAAAAAGAATTCAAAATCCTCAAAAGTGTCATCAAATTAGACAAAAACTTCCACATCTACGTCCATGGCCGCCGCGATCTCATCGAACGCGGCTACGACGAAGAACGCGGCAAAAAGTACTACAAGGTTTATTTTGATGAAGAGGAGTAAATCAGTATAAAACTTCGAGCATTTTGGCACAAAAATTGGCGTTAGAGGCCCAACGAACATACGGACTAACGTCAAAGTAAGTAGGTGCTATGATAAAACATTGGGAAAATGTCGGGGCGGAGTATGCCCTGAGGGGGGCACTATTTACATGCCCAAATAAACGTTGAGGATATCTTTATTTTATTCTGTTTATATTAAAAAATTAAAGCATGATATATGAGTTACACTGACATATTTATTACAGTTGACAACGAGTCTATAAATGCCTCCATAGCAAGAGAGATTCTTGACAAAATGGAAAAGCTACGGATGGAGTCCAATGAAAACAACGCAAGAAGGTGGATATGGGAACTAATTCAAAATGCTAAAGATGTAGCAGAGGAAGGACGCATTCTTAAAATTGAAATAGACCTTTCTGGCAATCTCTTGAGTTTCGCTCATAATGGAAAATGCTTCTCCGCAAGGGACATAACCTTTCTAATCAGGCAGGTATCTACGAAAGATAGAAGAGTAAAAGGAGAAAATTCTAATAAAATTACAGGAAAGTTTGGTACCGGCTTTTTGTCAACTCATCTACTTTCTGAAAAGGTTCTAGTCGAAGGAGTCTTAAAAGAACCTGAAAAGGATTATAAAAAATTTGTACTTAACTTAGATAGAAGTGGGAGGACTTATGAAGAAGTGATTGAATCCATAGAAAAAGCCATAAATCAAAGAAGCAAAATATCTGATTCACCATCAGTATATGATTTTAATCCAGCAGATTTCAACACCAGATTTACCTATTGTCTGGATAGTAGAGGATTTGAGGTGGCAGAAAAAGGAATTGAAGATTTAGACACATCCCTACCATACGTCTTAACCTTTATGCCTTTAAAATCAGAGGTTTATTAGACATTATGTAGATTTTAAGTTATTGATTATCAGGATATTTTGGTGGGTTTGCCATTACCCTAAAATTATGTAATCCCGTGCAGGTGATGAAAATGGTCTCCCTAAAGTTGTCCTTATACACCCTGCACTCATCCTTCACCATCCGATAGAGCTTTATCGAGCCAATAAAATGTTCCATCCGCACCCTAATGCTCGAAGTCAAACGGTTCTCAAGGCGTTCCTCCTGGCTAAATTCCTGCCCTTTGGGCTTCTGCGTTTGAGTGATCACCAAAAAATCCGCTGCTGTATTGCCTGGATAACTAACTTCTTGCCATAGGACGCAGCCTCGTCGGCGATGACCCCGCGTTTACTTGCAAAAGGCACCCAGCATGTGGGGGGAAAA
>CAZYEV010000052.1:0-49251 GCA_964646615.1 uncultured Saprospiraceae bacterium | reverse complement strand
AAAGGCAGCAATCGGTTAAAATCTGCCTGCGATAAACCCGTCATGGCTAAAAAGCGACCTTCAATGGAGGCCCATTTCTCGTACTTTCCCATGTTTCCTCGCGCATATTTTAAAAAAGCAAAGGTACATAATGTCTATTATCGTTGACAACAACTCCTCTCCTAAAATTGAACTTAAACGGACAGACTATTCTATTCCTGTAAGACTTTTGACTTGTAGTAAAATTGGACCTGCAAGTGCAAGAAACTTTGGCGTTAAACATTCGCAAACTGACTGGATACTTTTTACTGATAGCGACTGCGTTCCAACAAGCACCTTATTGACAGGTTATTTAAAAGTGCAAAACGGTTCCGTTGGTTATGCCGGCAACATCAAAGCCTACGGACAAGACTTCATTTCAAAATACTACGAGCACCAAGAAATTCTTATACCTCCAAAAGTTTACGAACGGCCAAACGAACCACGACCAGAGTATTTAATAACTGCAAACAGTTTGGTTTGGCGACCTGCATTTGACATTGTTGGCGGTTTCAATGAGAACATAAAAATTGCAGGTGGTGAAGATATTGATTTAGGTTTTAAGTTGCTCAACATCGGACAACTATCTTACGCCTTTGACAGCATCGCAAAGCACAATTTCGGAGACGGACTTAGTGACTTCAAAGAAAGATTTATGCGTTACGGCTATGGAAATAAAATTATCAGTAAACTTTATGGTCTTGACCTAAAACCAAAACCATTCAAGCCAAACAAGCCGACAGCGATAAATTTTATTTTAGCTTTTATGCAATACTATTGGTTGTCAAAAGGGTATAAAAAACTAACAATATGACGGACAGAAAAGGGCAGCTTGTAACAGCGGCTTGCCGCAAGCGGGGGGCTATTGCTTCGGTTGACAAATTTTCGTAGTATTGAGTTGCGTTTTCCAATTGAGCGATGGTGTTACAAAACCCCGCCTGCGGCAAGCCGCGGACCGTTATGCGCAGTTATTTGTGCAATAAATTTAAAGGCAGTGAAAAACTTTACCCGATGTATCTTTATGGTATGATAGCAGAAGCTCGTTGTTGCGAACGTTGCAAGAGCACGAACATCGTCAAGAATGGCAGGAACTGTTCGGGTGCCCAAACGTACAAATGCAAAGACTGCGGCTGTTTTCGTGTGCTGGACAGCAAACAACCCAGCCGTCGTCTCGACCCGGGTGTCGTGGAGCGCGCTTTTTGGGAGCGACAAAGTGCCCGGGACACGGCACGCATCTTGGGTTTCTCTCATCGAACGGTGCTTAATTGGTTAAAAAAAAGCGCAGCCCCTCTTCCCGTTTTTAAGCGCATCGTTGCTCCTGCAAGCGTAGGAGACGTTCTGAAATTGGATGAACTCTTTACCTACATTATGCTCAAAGTCAATGAAATACGGGTGGTGAAATGAGTTAGCTAATGCTTAGTCGAAATTCGTTTTTAATTCAATGATAGTCAATGATTTAGTCAAATGCCTTCAGTTAAAATCCGCCACCACTCCATGAGCAATAAAGACCCAAGAGAATATTTAGCAAACGAGCGGACGTTCATGGCCTGGATAAGAACAGGTATTGCCATCATGGCATTTGGTTTTGTTGTGGCAAAGTTTTCCTTGTTCATCAGGCAATTTGGTTTGATAATGCATAGCGACAACTTAACTATAATTCACAAAGGTTATTCTTCATATATCGGCCTGGCTATCCTTGTAATTGGCTCACTGATTATACCAGTTGCCTATTACCGCTACAAACAAGTAAACAATCAAATTAGCAGCGGAAGCTTTTCAGAAAGCTACTTCTTGCCAATTCTATTAACAATACTGATTTCACTGGTGTCTGTCTCTCTAATTGTTTACTTCATGGCAGCCATCTTGCCATAGTTCAAAATCTATTAGGCACTATATACTTTAGTTTTTCAAAATACGCACAAAGAAACATAGTAAAGCACGAGAAATGGGCCTCCATTGATTATCCATGATGGAGTTATCGCAGGCAGATTTTGACCAATTGCTGCCTTTTTCGCGTGTGTCCATGATGAATATCTGAGCCGTTATGAGATGAATAGCAAGTTAAAGGAGAGCGCTCATTGTCTTGTGACAGATAGGAGTAGTCTTTTATCTAATCATTCGTAGCGGTTGTGTTTTATTTTGTACTGCATCAAGCACAACCCTATTCAAGAGGTCTTGGCCGAATGGTCTCTAAAGTAAGGCCTGTTACTCCGCCTTTAATACCACTGGGGCGAAAATCAGATTTTTCTTGTTGAAGAAGGTGCCGCTCCACGTGCCCAGACCCACGATTTTATAGGTGGGTGGCACTCCCAGGATGGTGGCCGTTATGCTTCTGACGGATTTGCCTGCGGGTATGGGTTTGTTCAGGGCGTCGTCCTGGGCTTTGTATTTCGAGTCGTAGTCTGGGATGGTCTCCTGGTATTTGGCCAACACATTGGACATGGCGATTTTGCCCGTGCCACCCAGGATATTGACATCAATTTTATCTGCATTCTTTTTTGCTTCGTCTTCGTTGTCCTGCTCTTTCTTAAAAATCCGGGTGAATTCGTCAGCACTTTGTCCGTCGGGGGTGTAGAAGTTGAGGCGCAGAAGGTATTCGCCGCAGTCGAGGGCTTTGTTGGTTTTATTGTTCACGGTGGCGTCCACGATGTAATAGTCCAAGGAATAATCCACGTTGAAGATATCTATGCCTTCTCCTTTGACGGGCTTATATTTGACCAATTCGTGAACGGTAATCTTTACGTCTGGGTTTTCCAAAACGACGTTTACCGGATACTTCTTAATAGAGGCTGCTGAAGCCTTTGTTTGTTCAGCAGGATTATTGGCGCCAGGCGACAGGGCTGCACCTGAGGAGGCGGCTGTAGCATCGGAGAAATCTGCTCCATTGACCGAACGAATGGTCAGCGATATGCTATTTTCTGGCAGACCTTCAAAGGCGATGTCGGTAGAAACCATGCCGCCGGCTAATTCTATTTTCAAGATTTTTCCTCTGTCTTTTTTGCCTTTGTGATTGACGTATTCGAATTCCTGACCTACGGCGATGAAGCCTTCTAAGTTTTTGATGGTCGCTGTAAACTTTTTATCCTCGTCCCCAAGATAAGCGTAAGCGGTTTTGAACTTGAACGCATTGTCTTTAGGGATGGAAATCGGCGCCAGGTCGTGTGATACCAACGTCTGGTTGTTTTTCAATTGGCAACCAATGGCCCTGAACATGAACGGATAAGGCGATGACTCGCCAGTCTTGAAGGGAGTGCCGTAAGTTTCTAAGACAACGAACCCTTTTTTATTATTTCCCAGAGGCAAGGCCAGCTGGATACGGTCCTGACTCAGCTGACCGGATTGCACTTTGAATTTTGCCTCAAACAATTGCACCTCGCCCTCGTTGCCCAGAAATCGCACATCGGACAGGGTAACTTTAATGTTCTGAGCCTGAATAGGCAGCGTTTTGAGAACGACCGAGGCGATGAGAAATGTCAGTAAGCGATTCATAGAGGTAAGTTTAGTGGTGTAAGAGATATACGCTAATGAAGGGGAGCACTTGCCGGTGCACGATTAAGTGGTAAAGGTAGGCCTATTTCTTCTTTGGGCTTCAGCAATCCAGGATGGGGAAGGGCGGTGTTGCTTTCTGGCTTTTCATTTGGGGGCGGCGTTCCTTTACTGGCCATAGCCTCATGTGCATCCAGATGTCAGGGAGGAGAGGCGGCGATGCTTAGCCGGGCATTGTTTTACAAATCGGGTGTATTGGCTGAGTACCGATGATTTCAGCCTCAGCCATTCAGGCTTCATCTCTGAAGGAGACGGCCTGCAGCAGTACGCTCATCGGAGCTGTGCCTTTAGCAAAGGCGACGCCTTGCCCGGCGTCGTGCGCAAGATGTACACTTGATGGCGCCTGTTTTCGCCGTGAAAAATGCCATGGGCTTGCTTCTAAAAAAGCAAATGCGCGCATACGGTAGGGCTTTTGGCCAAAGGCAGACGCCTATGCTAAGCGCCTATCGCCCTACCTTTGCCGCAAAGTGCTTTTTTTATGCAAAAACCCTCTATTCCGGAAGGTACGCGCGATTTTGGGCCGGAGCAATCGCGCCGGCGTGCGTTCATCTTCGATACCCTGCGCGATGCTTTTGTCCGCTTTGGCTACGAGCCGTTGGAGACGCCGGCTATGGAAAACCTCTCGACCCTGACGGGTAAGTACGGAGAGGAAGGCGATAAATTGCTGTTCAAAATCCTCAACAACGGCGACTATCTTAAGGACGTAGACCCGGCGCTGCTGGCGGCGAAGGACTCGGCGCGTCTGGTGCCGCACATTGCTCGACGTGGTTTGCGCTACGACCTCACGGTGCCCTTTGCCCGCTATGTGGTCATGAACCGTCATGCGCTGGCGTTTCCGTTCAAGCGCTACCAGATACAGCCCGTATGGCGGGCCGACCGGCCTCAGCGCGGGCGCTACCGCGAGTTTTATCAGTGCGACGCCGATGTCATTGGCTCCGATAGCCTGCACTACGAAGCCGAGCTCATCCAGCTGTACGACGACGCCTTTGCGCGTTTGGGCATTCCGGTCGTTATCAAAGTCAACCACCGCCAGGTGCTCTACGGCATTGCGGAGGCCGCGGGTGTTGCCGACCGCTTTGTGGATATGACGGTGGCCATTGACAAGTTGGACAAAGTCGGCCTCGAGGGGGTGCGTGAAGAGCTGGCCCAGCGCGGCTTTCCGCCTCAGGCTGTGAGCCATATCGAGCAAATACTGAACATTTGCGACCGCACCGAGCTGCGCCATGCCCTCGGTAACAGTTCCGCTGGTCTGCGCGGCTTGGACGAATTGGACACCGTATGGGCTTATTTAGAGGGTTTGCCGCTGCGCAACGAGGTGCGCCACGACCTTACGCTGGCGCGGGGCCTCACCTATTATACCGGCTGCATTTTTGAGGTGGTGGCCCATGTGGAGGGCGTCCGTATGGGCAGCATTGGCGGTGGTGGGCGCTATGCCGACCTTACAGGCGTCTTTGGGTTGCCGGGGCTGTCGGGCGTGGGCATCTCGTTTGGCGCCGACCGCATCTACGATGTTCTGGAGCAGATGAACGCCTTTCCGGATGCGCTTTCCGAAAGCGTGCGGGTACTTTTTATGGCTTTGGAAGCCGAGTCGCACCGCTACGCTTTCCGGCTCGTCAGCCGCCTGCGCAGCGCTGGCATCAGTGCAGAGCTATACCCGGAGCCGGGCAAGCTGAAAAAGCAATTTGAGTACGCTGCCCGTCGCCAGGTGAGCTGGGCTGCCATTGTGGGCGAAGCCGAGCGCGAAAGTCAGACCGTCGTGCTCAAAGACCAGCGCACAGGTGAGCAGCACACCGTTGCCGCTGATGCCCTGCTGGAGTGGCCGGCCTTGCGCTGATGCTTTTTAGCCGGCAGGCGAATTGGCCAGCGAGCGGGATTCTTTAGTTGCATTCCGAGTACCCGCAATTTTTGCAGTGCAGGCAGCCTTCCTGATAGACCAGCCCGTCCGTTTTGCACGATGGGCAGGTGTTGTGCGAAGGCACCGTGCCGTCGGGGATGAAGCGGCGCAAGGCGCGCACGACGCCGTTCTTCCAGCTGTTGAGCGAGTCGGACTCTAAGTGCAGGTTTTCTACCATGTCCACCACATAGGGCAGGGGCATGCCGTGGCGCAGGACGCCGGAGATGAGGCGGGCGTAGTTCCAGTACTCTTTATTAAAGGTGCGCGACAGGCCTTCTATGGTAACATTGTAGCCGTCTTTGTCGGTGTACTGGAAGTCGTAGCGGTTTTTGCCGTTTTCCTTGACCTTGATGACGCGGCCCTCTTTGACCTGGGTCAGGATGGAGAAGGAGTCTTTAGCCCGCCCGGTGAAGATTTCATACGGACGGCCCTGGTAGAGGCCGACGACGGCGACCCAGGGTTCGTCGTTGTTCATGAAGGTGATGACAGCGGCATCGAGCACTTGGGGCCGCTTTGGAGCGGCCGTTTCTCGGAAGATGTCGGCAGCGGTGTCGCCTTTTTTCTTTTCGCTGATGAGCACGCCGCTGCGCGAGCCTTCGCGATAGACGGTAATGCCTTTGCAGCCGGCTTCCCAGCCGGTGAAGTAGATCTGGCCGATGAGTTCTTCGGTGGTCTCTTCGGGCACATTGACCGTAACGCTGATGCTGTGGTCCACCCATTTCTGTACGCGGCCCTGGAGGCGGACTTTTTGCACCCAGTCCACATCTTCGGCGGTGGCGCGGTACCAGGGTGAGCGCTCGATGAGGGCGCGCAGTTGGTGGTCGTCCATGCGCTCGACGTCGTCGGCGATGCCCTCGGCTTTGAGCCACAGGCGAAAGGCGGGGTGCACGACGTAGTAGTCTTCCCACTTATCGCCGACTTCGTCCACGAAGGTGATGCGGGCGTTTTTGTCGTGTGGGTTCACTTTTCGGCGGCGTTTGTAGGCGATGCGGAAGACAGGCTCCAGCCCTGACGTGGTGCGCGTCATGAGGCTGGTGGTGCCAGTGGGCGCGATGGTGAGCAGGGCAATGTTGCGGCGTCCGTAGCGCGCCATGTCGGCATAAAGTTGCGGGTCGGCTTCGCGCAGGCGCTGGATGAAGGGATTGTTGGCTTCGCGCTGGGTGTCGTAGATGGGGAAAGGGCCGCGCTCTCGGGCCAACGCTACCGAGCCTCGATAGACGGCCAGCGCCAGTGTGCGATGGACGCGCTCGCAGAAATCTATGGACTCGTCGGAGCCGTAGCGGATGCCCAGCGCGGCCAGCATGTCGCCTTCGGCGGTGATGCCGATGCCGGTGCGGCGGCCCTGCACGCATTTGTGGCGGATTTTGAGCCACAGGTCGCGCTCGGTGGCCTTTACAAAGTCGGGCTCCGGGTCGCGCTCGATTTTTTGCAGGATTTGCTCGATTTTTTCCAGCTCTAAGTCAATGATGTCGTCCATGACGCACTGGGCCAGCTGGCCGTGTTTTTCCAGCAGTTCAAAGTCGAACTCGGCCTGGGGGGTGAACGGGTTTTTCACGTAGCTGAGCAGGTTGATAGCCAGCAACCGGCAGCTGTCGTAGGGGCAGAGGGGGATTTCGCCGCAGGGGTTGGTCGAGATGGTGCGGAAACCGAGGTCGGCGTAGCAGTCGGGTACGGACTCTCGGATGACGGTATCCCAGAAGATGAGGCCGGGTTCAGCGCTTTTCCAGGCGTTGTGGACGATTTTTTTCCAGAATTCGCGGGCGTCAATGGTGCGTTCGACTAAGGGGTGTTCGGCGTCCACCGGAAAGCGGAGGGTGTAGGGTTTGCCGTCGCGCACGGCCTGCATGAAGGCGTCGTCCACGCGCAAGGAGATGTTGGCGCCGGTTATTTTGGTGTTGTCCAGCTTGGCGTCGGCGAAGGCGGGTGCGTCGGGATGTCGGATGGAAAGCGTGAGCATGAGTGCCCCTCGGCGGCCGTCCTGGGCCACCTCGCGGGTGGAGTTGGAGTAGCGCTCCATAAACGG
This sequence comes from uncultured Saprospiraceae bacterium, assembly GCA_964646615.1. Classification (GTDB taxonomy): domain Bacteria; phylum Bacteroidota; class Bacteroidia; order Chitinophagales; family Saprospiraceae; genus M3007. The sequence goes on along the minus strand of CAZYEV010000052.1, from coordinate 41,770 downwards.
CACGATGCCGGTGCTCGTCAGGGCGCTGTTCATCACGGGCGTGCCAGTAGGGCGCAGGTGCGACAGGTCGTGCCCCACGCCGCCGCGGCGTTTCATCAGCTGCACTTGCTCTTCATCTATTTTCAGGATAGCCCCGTAAGAGTCGGCCTGGCCTTCGACGCCAATGACGAAGCAGTTGGACAGCGACACTACCTGGAAGGGATTGCCAATGCCCGCCATGGGGCTGCCCTGGGGCACTAAGTAGCGGAAGCGCTCGAGCAAGGCATAGACCTGGGGTTCGCTCAGCGGGTTGGGGTAGCGCTGCTCGATGCGGGCGATTTCGGCGGCAATGCGGTGGTGCATGTCGTCAGGCGAGCGCTCGTAGATGCGGCCGTATGAGTCTTTGAGGGCGTACTTGTTGAGCCATACGTTGGCGGCTAAGGTGTCGCCTTCAAAGTATTCGGTGGCGGCGGCCAGGGCTTCTTCCGGAGTGTACGTAGGGCGTTCGGTCGCCTTGCCGTTGGAGGCAGCAGGCGTAATAGCTACTTCTGCATTCATACAAAAAATAGTGGAATGAGGTAAAAGAAAGCACCTCTGGCGGGACAGCTGGAGCATCCGGTGCGAAACGCAACAGATACCAGGCAAACATACGACAGCACGGGCGGAATGCTGCGGGAGAATGCAAACGGTTTTTTTCCACAATTCTACAAGTGGGTGCCCGGCAGCCATGCGTGCTTCCACCGCACCTCGCGGGCAACGTCAAAACGCTTTACCTTTGCGCCCGCAATGGCAATGAGATTAGAAAAGTACCTCGTTATTTCAGGTGTACCGGGCGTGCACCGACTCATTTCGGCACGCACCAACGGCGTGCTCATCGAAGATTACAAGGAAAAACGCATCCGCTTTGTGGCGGCGCGACAAAACCAGATTATGCCGCTAGCTACCATCGCCGTCTATACCGACACCGATGAAGGCTCGATGCCGTTGGCCGACGTGTTCCAGCGCATGCTCGACGCCCGCGAACAGACGCCGCCGCCAGCCTCCGACGCGCCCAGCGCCGACCTGCGCGCGTACTTTGCTCAGGTGTTGCCCGAACACGACCAATACCGCGTCCACATCGCCGACATCAAAAAGTGCATCCGCTGGTTTAACTACATGCTCGAACACGGTATCTTCGACCAATTGAGGCGCGAAGCCGAGGCCGAAGCTGCCAACTCCGAAGCACCCCTCGACGCTGCGGAAAACACTGAGGTCAAGCCCTCCGAAGACCCCGTCGCCTGAACACCCAGCCCTCCGTCGCATGTATAAAGGAAAAAAAGTCGTCGTCGTACTGCCCGCCTACAACGCCGCCAAGACGCTTGAGCAAACTTATCGCGAAATTCCCTTCGACTTAGTGGACGACGTCATCCTCTGCGACGACCACAGCCGCGACAATACCGTCGAGAAAGCCCGCGAACTGGGCATCCGGCACGTCATCGTCCACGAGCGCAACAAAGGCTATGGCGGCAACCAGAAGTCGCTCTACAACAAAGCCTTAGAAATCGGTGGCGACATCGTTATCATGCTCCATCCCGATTACCAGTACACCCCGAAGCTCATCCCGGCCATGGTCAATATCATTGGCGAAGAACTGTATCCGGTGGTGCTGGGCTCCCGCATTCTGGGCATGGGCGCCCTTCGAGGCGGTATGCCACTCTACAAGTACGTGGCTAACCGCTTCCTGACCTTTGTGCAAAACCTGCTGGTGCGGTACAAACTGTCGGAGTATCACACCGGCTACCGCGCTTTCAGCCGACAGGTGCTGGAGACCATCAACTACGAACAAAACTCGGACGACTTCGTCTTCGACAATGAGATGCTGTCGCAAATCATTTACGCCGGCTTCGACATTGCAGAGGTTACCTGCCCAACCAAATACTTCGAGGAGGCTTCCAGCATCAACTTCCGCCGCAGCGTCAAGTATGGGCTGGGAGTGCTGCGCGTATCGCTGGGGCATTTCTTTCAGCGGTTGGGCTTCGTGAATTTGCCGATGTACCGCCGCAGACCGTCTAAATGACGGATGTCAGGCAGGTAAGGTAGTCGTTTTTCCTCCGTTCGTGTTGCTCCGTCCGCCCTTTTAAGGCTACTGTAAGTGCAGCTGTCCGGGGGTACAGGAAGCGCGTGTTGCGGGTTTAGGCCAAATATGCCTTGACTTTGCTTTACCTGCCGAATAACCTCGTGGGTGGGCAGAGAACGGATGAGTCTTTCCATTTGGGCTGTCGCGTTTTCGGAGATATGTTGTGGAATGAGTGCTCTCTGCGCCGGCAGCGTTCATCGCAGAAGGAGTAAGTGTTTGAGGGGCATGGCGATGATGCGCTCATCGGGCGTCGAGGTTTCTTCTCGGGTAATTAGCAGCCCGAAAGGGGCACGGTTGATGGGCTTTTTAATGAAATGCAAAAGGCCTTGATAATGCTCGAGTTGTATGCGGTTTTGGTATTTCACCTCAACAGGGATGCGCTGGTCGCCTACAATAAGTACGAAATCTATCTCCGGTTCCCGACCTCGCGCGGGTTGGTAGGCTACGTCCAGGCCGCTGATACTGGTGAATAGGGCACCGACGACGCTTTCAGCGATGTGGCCAGCCATTTTGAAAAGGGTCTGGTCGGAGGCATCATCAGGCAGGTCTAAGGGAATATACTCTTGCAGCCAGCTGGCTCTCAAGCTGTGGTCGGCCAGGCACAGCTTGGGTGGACTTTTCTGGCGTCTCAATCGGATTTCCAGGGGGCGAATGAGCCGTACAAGCAAGGTTTCATTTAGAAACTGTAAGTAAGCTCTGACGCGCTGATGGCCGACATTACTTTGCATCAGCGTCTGCATTTCCTGAATAAGTTTGGGCAAACCTGGTGCCTGACCCGCGTACCGACAACACCAGCGAAATATTTCCTCCAGGAGCAGGGGGTCTCGCTTTCGGCCCTTTTCGCCAAGGCGCAGGTCGTGCTGGATGACGCGCTTGATGACAGTTTCGTTGAGTTGGTCGGCCACCAATTCCCACGGGGCCTCAGCGTGCAGGTGTGCTACAGGATATGCACCGCGCTCCGAAAAGTGGTGAAAGGCCTCTTGTACGAAAGCGCTATGCTGCTTGCCGTGGGCATTCAACGCCTCCCAAAAAGACGAGTTTTTTATTTCCCTCAAGCTGTTATCTGGTAGGAAGGGTTCGGGCGCCTGGAGCTGGCGGATGCGGCCGATTTCTGTAAGCGAAAGCACCCCGGCTTCTATGGTGTTTACCCGACCCGCCAGGCTATCGCGTCCTTGCTCGATGCGCAAAGCCGAACTACCCGTTACTACGCCTAAAAAAGAGTGGTGGTCGGCCAGGAATTTTAGCTGAGTACTCCAATTATCTACATTCTGCACCTCATCAAGGAATAAATAGGCCATCTCCCCTTCGGCGGCAGCCTCATTGAGAGACATTTTCAAAATTTGCCGTTCGTACCATCCTATGAACCATAGAATGGGGTCCTTGCGCCGGATGTTTAGGGACTCAATTTCATCAAACTGAAGGCGGAAGATGCGCCGGGGCGCTGTGCCGGCTTCCAGCAAATCAGAAATGACATGTAAATAGGCCGTTGTTTTACCAATCTGCCTGGAGCCGCGCACTATCGTAATAGGCGCCAGCCGATAATGCAGACGCCGCTTAATTTGCTCCACTAAGTGCCGTCGGCTGGCAGGAAGATTGAGAATAGGGGCTCCTCGCCACCACGGGTTCATGCGGTAGAGCGCGTCTTCTGTGGCGACATCAGATGCGTAGTGCGACGTGGAATTTCTCTTCAAAAGCCCAGCGAGTGTTTCTAATACCTTGTGCAAAGTTAGTTGGCAAACCTTGAGTGTTTGCTCGAAATGTCCCAGAGCCTGAGGCAATCGCATTCGTAGAGGACTGACCTCACAAAGTTAACTTTGCCACCTTCCCAGAAGCCTGTACTCTTCTAAAGGAAATGGCCGGAATAAGGCCTTTATACGCAATGGTCCGATATTCTTGCGGGCATTCAGTGCCCTACCTGGCCAATGTTCCTTTAATTGGTTGCTACAGATGCGCAAATGCCTCAAGAATTATTCGTGCATCCGCGGTGGCCTTGCCCTGCAACTGCCTTACACTGCCAATGCTGAGGTGCTGTAGACCCTATTCGCCCTGCACGCTGCCTTCAAGGATTTTTTGCCGCACCACCGCCCGCATTTCCGGCCAACAACCTGCCGCCCATTTGCGCGCAATGCTGGATTTTTGCCCGCAACACCTGTGCTGCTTCGGCGGCCGCTACCTGACTCGAACGCATGCGACTGATTTTATTGCTCCTCTTTTTGCTCCTTGCATACATGCCAGCCGAAACCCAAACCACCGCCGTGCCGCTGCGCCAACCAGTGCAGGCGGCCTGGTCGTTCCGAAAAGCCCATACGGGCGACTGGGTGCCTGCCCGCATACCAGCTACCGTTCACACCGCCCTGCTGGCCGCCGGCCAGATAGAAGACCCGTTCTATGGAACCAACGAGGAAAAACTGCAGTGGATCGAACGCGAAGACTGGGAGTTCCGCTGCACCTTCGATGCATCCGCCGCCGTGCTGGAGCGCAAACACGTGGAATTGGTCTTCCGAGGCATAGACACCTACGCCCTCATCTTTCTCAACGACAGCCTCATCCTGGAAACGGAAAACATGTTTCGCACCTGGACGGCCGATGTGAGGCATTTGCTCAAGCCTACGGGCAACGAACTGCACGTCTACTTTGAAAGCCCCATCAAGAAAGTAGAACCCGAATGGCAGGCCTTGGGCTACGAATTGCCCGGTGGCATCCGCACCCTCACACGCAAGGCGCAGTTCCATTACGGTTGGGATTGGGGCCCTCGCTTCGTCGGCTGCGGTATCCTGAAAGAACCCGAACTGCTGGCCTGGGACGACTTTTTGCTGGAAAATGTCTTCATCACCGCCCAGGAAATCACCGAAAAAGAAGCCCGCATGGTGGCCCGCTTCCGTTACCGGGCCGATGTGCCGATGCGGCTGGATGTTTCCATCATGGACGGCCGGCGCAAAAGCATCGAGACCCGCGACACAGAGGTCGGCGTCCGGGAAGACTCCATCACCTTCAGCGTGCCCAACCCACGCTTGTGGTGGTGTGTGGGCATGGGCGAACCGCACCTGTACGACTTCGCTTTAGAGTTCAAACGCGGCTACGAGCTCATCGAGCAGCGCCGCGTGCGCACGGGCATCCGCACCATTGAGCTCGTGGCCGAGCCAGACCAATCGGGTCAGCCGTTCTACTTTCGTCTCAATGGCAAGCCCGTTTTTGCCAAAGGCGCCAATTACATCCCGATGGACATCTTCCAGGACCGCGTCGGGCCACAGCAGTACCAGCGCCTGCTCGACGACGCTGTGGCGGCCAACATGAACATGCTGCGCGTGTGGGGGGGCGGTATCTACGAAGACGACATCTTCTACGACCTGTGCGATGCTCGCGGTATTTTGGTGTGGCAGGACTTTATGTATGCCTGTGCCATGTATCCGGGCGGAGGGCGTTTTTTGAAAAATGCTGCCGCTGAAGCGCTGGAGCAAATCGAACGCCTGCGCCAGCACCCGTGCATTGCCTTGTGGTGCGGCAACAACGAAAACAGCGAAGGCTGGCATCATTGGGGCTGGCAAATGGCCTTCACCGAAGCCCAGCGCAAACAACTGTGGCGCGACTACGAGATACTGTTCCAAGACCTGTTGCCCATTTATGTGGCCAACTACGGCGGCGGTGTGCCCTATTGGGAGAGCTCGCCCAAATATGGCCGCGGCAACCCTAAGTCGCTGCGCGAAGGCGACGCCCACTACTGGGGCGTGTGGCACGACGAGGAGCCGTTCGAGGTGTTTAACAAAAAAGTCCCGCGTTTCATGAGCGAATTTGGCTTCCAGTCTTTCCCCGACTGGGCCACCATCGAGTCGTTCAGCCAACCGGAAGACCGCGTGCTGGATAGCAAGGTGATGCTCAACCACCAGAAGCATCCGCGCGGCAATGCGCTCATTGCCGAATACCTGCGACGCGACTTCCGCGTGCCGCGTACGTTCGAGGACTTCGTCTATGTCAGTCAGCTGTTGCAGGCCGAAGGCATGCGCACCGGCATTGAAGCCCATCGGCGCAACAAGCCCTACTGCATGGGAACGCTCTACTGGCAACTCAACGACGTGTGGCCTGTGGCCTCCTGGTCGAGCATAGACTACTACGGCCGCTGGAAGGCCTTTCATTACTACGCCCGCGAGGCTTTCCGACCTGTAGTAGCCCTGCCCATTATAGAGGAGGGTATTCTAAAAGTCTTTGCCAGCGCCGACGTGCCCGACGACTCGGTGGTCGTTACGCTGCAGATGCGTGCCCTTACCCTTACAGGCAAACGCCTTAGCGAAGTTATTGTCCCCGATTTGGTGTTGCGCCCCGACTCGGCGCGCATGCTCTGGCAAACGACCGTACGCACCCTGCTCGACCGCCACAAAGAGGAAGACGCCGTGGCCGACATTCGCCTCCTGTCGTCTTCGGGCGAACTGCTGAGCCGGCGCCTGTTCTACTTCGTACCTCCTAAAAAACTCCTCCTGCCCGATACCCGCGTCAGCGTGCGTGTCAGCCCCGCCAACGAGGGCTACCTGCTGGAACTGGAAAGCCCCGTGCTGGCCAAAAACGTACGCTTGAGCACGGACGTGCCCGGTCGCTTTTCCGACAACTACTTCGACCTGCTGCCCGGCGAACGCCGTACCGTGCTGTTCATCACCGAGCGTGTCCTCGACGCCCCAGAACAGGCGTTTCGGCTGCGCCACCTCCAGCAAACCCCGTAACCGCCAAACTCGTTTGGCCCTGTGGCAGCCAAACTTGTTTGGCTAAGTAACCGCCAAACTTGTTTGGCCAAAAACACTCACTACAAAACACAACACACATGACCCACCACTACCGCAACTCCTACTGGCTCCCCTTCGCTTTGGTGTGCAGCCTTTTCTTCTTGTGGGGCTTAGCCAACAGCCTCAACGGTTCGCTGATCCGGCATTTCCAGTTTGCCTTAGACCTCAAGCGCTGGCAGGCGGGCATTGTGGACTCGGCGTTCTATCTGGGTTATTTCGTCATGGCCATACCGGCGGGACTTTTCATGCAGCGCTTTGGCTACAAGAGGGGCATTTTGGCCGGGCTGTTGCTTTATGCGGCGGGTGGGTTACTGTTTTTGCCAGCGGCAGAAGTGCGGGTGTATGGTTTTTTTCTGTTTGCCCTGTTCACCATTGCCTCTGGGCTGGCGTTTCTGGAGACGGCGGCCAACCTGTACGTAACGGTGTTGGGCGATGCGGATCGGGCGGAGTGGCGCATCAATTTTGCGCAGTCGTTCAACGGTATCAGCATCATTTTGGGGCCGGTCATTGGCAGTCTGTTCATTTTTTCGCAGCAGGAGTACACGCCGGAGGTGCTGGCAGCGATGACCCCCGAGCAAATTGAGGCAGCGCGCGTACAGGAGGCGCTGTCGGTGCGCGGGCCGTATGGCGTTATTGCGGGCGTAGTGTTGCTGGTGGCGTTGCTGTTCTGGCTGACGCGCATGCCAGAGGTGGGCCGTGAGGCGGAGCAAGCCGAAGGGCGCACGAGCGTGTGGGCGTTGCTGCGCCGCTATCGCCATCTGGCGCTGGGTGTGGTGGCGCAGTTTGCCAACGTAGGCGCGCAGGCGACACTGTGGGGGTATTTCGTGGATTTTAAAATGGATTTCTCCGCCTCGAAGCATCTGGCGCCCGTGGTGCCGTACGCTGAGTTCTGGCACAGCGCCATCAAGAAGGCTGTAGAGGGTATGACGCTGGAGCAGATGGCGGGCTATCACGCCTCGTTTGCGCTGGTGCTTTTCATGCTGGGCCGTTTTGTGGGCACGTACCTGATGACGCGCACAGCTCCGCGCCGCGTGATGGTAGGGTACAGTGTGGCGGCGGTGGCCCTCGTGGCTCTGGCACTACTGACGGGTGGCCTGGTGGCGATTGCCTGTATTTCGCTGGTTTATTTTTGCCAGAGCATCATGTTTCCGACGGTGTTTGCGCTGGCCACTAAAGAGATGGGCCCTTCGGAACAGAAGCTGGCTTCCTCTCTGGTCATCATGGCCATTGTGGGCGGGGCGGTGATGCCGCCGGTGGCGGGCTTGCTGTCGCAATGGGGCGGCATGCGCATGGCATTGGTGGTGCCGTTGCTGTGTTTTGCTTACGTGGCTTTTTATGCCATAAAGGGCTATCAGCCTCAACGGGCGAACGCTTAGGCGCGTTATCGGGTATGCTATCGCCATAAAACGGACGCCATGAGAGCGCTTCTGTTATTGCTGTGGGTGGCAGCGGTAGGCTGCCGGAAAGACGCGCTGCCGTTGCCGGTTCTTGAGGAGGTGCGTGCTCCGGTACCGGAAGACGTTACGTCGGTGTGGTTCACCGATAGCTTGCGCGGGTTTGCTACGGCCGGGGCGGCCTGGGTGCGGGGGCATCTGCTCTTCACGCAGGACGGGGGGCGCTCCTGGCGTGTGGATACGACGGTGGTCAATCGCTTAGAGCACGTCATGTTCGACAGTTTTGGAGTGGGCTATGCCGTTGGGCTGCACGGCCTGGCGCTCATTCGCTGGCCCGACGGCCCACACTGGTACACGTTTCGCACGGATTACAACTGGCACCGCAGCGCCTTTTTCTGGAGCTACCGCCACGCCGTGCTGGTGTCGGGCGATGGGTTTCAGGTGGGGCTGGTGCGCAAGCTATGGCCGGAAGTGTGGTACATAGATACCTTGCACACCTTCGTCAACAGCCTGTACGATGTGTGGATGACCGACTCGCTCACAGGTTGCGCCGTAGGCTTGGGCTGGGTGCTCCGCACCGACGACGGGGGGCGCTCCTGGCAACGCCAATCGCCGCGGGGCGATTTGTTTTGCTCGGTGCACTTTCCTTCAAAGCACGTGGGCTACATTTGTGGGCGCAACGGCACGCTGCTCAAAACCACCGACGGCGGCCAATCCTGGCAGACCATCCGCCAGGGCGGTAGCACGGGGCAGCGCCACCAGCCCTTCCGCGCGCTGTGGTTTGTGTCCGAACAGCGCGGCTTCCTCGTCGGCGATGGAGGCCTCTTCTGGCGCACCGACGACGGCGGACGCTCCTGGACACCCCTGCGCGGTCTGCCCGCCAACGCTAACGCCACCAACGTGTTCGCCTTAGCGCACAAAGGCTGGATAACCGCCGATGCCGGACGGATTTACCGGTTTGAATACTAAGCCTATTGCCTCGGACGTCCCTGAAGGAAAAGGCACATACCCCCAACCCAACTTCCGTTCTCCGCTTTTTTTTAATTCTTGACGCTTCCTTTTTAATGCGCCTCCCTTTCTGGAAAAAATGGCTTTCGTACCTCCACCCGCTAACGCTGGAGCGCCTCTCTTCGCCCAAAAACCCGCAGCTGACCGTCATGCTCGACCGCGGACGCCTCCAGTTGCTCAGTGGAAATGCCATCTATTCCTGGGACGACCTCTACCACAACTTTACCATTGCCTTTAGCCAGCTCGACCTGGAAAGCCGGCCCTTCACCGACGTACTGGTGCTGGGCCTCGGCTTAGGCAGCGTTCCATTTATTCTGGAAAAAGTCTATGGCCGCCAATACCGTTACACTGCCGTGGAGTGGGATGAAGCCGTCGTGCATCTCGCCTCTAAATACACCCTGCCGCGCCTGAAAAGCCGCGTGGACATTGTGGTGGCCGATGCCGAGCATTTCATCCGGGTAACAGAGGCATCTTTTGACCTCATCACTGTGGACATTTTTGAAGATGACCACACGCCGGCGCCGTTCGAGACAGCCGACTTCCTCCGGGCTTGCCGCCAGCACCTGCGGCCGGGCGGGCTGCTGCTGTACAACCGCCTGTACAACAGCGATGCCAATCGCCAGGCCTCAGAGGCATTTTACCAGGAGGTGTTTTGTCGGGTTTTTGAGCACGCGCACACCATCGAGACGAATGGCAACCTCATCCTGGTGGGAGAGGCGAAGTAGTTTTGGAAACGGCCGGGAAATGGCCCTGCGCCTGGGCGCCTAACTTTTTCATCCGGTTGGCCATGAAATCGGCAAAGCGCTTAAATTAGCCGCGTCAAGCAAACGCTATTTTTTCCATGGACTTAATTCTGGGCATAGATGTCGGCGCTTCCGGCGTCAAAGGTGCGTTAGTGGATGTGCAAAGCGGTCGGCTCCAGGGCGAGCGCTATCGGGTGCCGACGCCACAGCCGGCTACGCCCGAGGCGTTGAGCGCTGCTTTTGCCGAAGTGGTCGCCTTTTTCAGCCCCCGTGGCCCGGTAGGGTGCGGCTTTCCGGCCATCGTCAAAGACGGCGTTGCCCATTCGGCAGCCAACATTGACGCCGGCTGGATAGGCGAAAGCGTGGAGGGGCGCTTCAGTCAGGCCTGCGGCGCGCCCGTCTATGCCACCAATGACGCCGATGCGGCTGGCGTAGCCGAAATGCGCTACGGCGCCGGGCGCAACGAGCAAGGGTTAGTCATTCTCATCACCATTGGCACGGGTCTGGGTTCGGCGCTCTTTTACCGCGGTATGTTGGTGCCCAACACCGAGCTGGGCCACCTTTTGTGGAAAAAGAACAAGCCTGCCGAAGTCTTTTGCTCCTCTGCCGCCCGCGAACGCGCCAAAATCAGCCGGGCCGCCTGGGCGAAGCGCTTCAACGACTACTTGCATCACTTAGAGCGCCTCTTTTCGCCCGACCTGTTCATCCTGGGCGGAGGGGAAAGCAAATACTTCGACCAGTACGCCCAATACCTGACACCTAGCGCTCGCGTCGTGCCGGCGCAATTGCTCAACAACGCCGGCATCATCGGGGCGGCGGCCTATGCGGCCGAACGTGCCAATGGCCTTTAAATGAACGGCACACGCAGCCGCAGAGGGTCGGTTTTCCAGAGTTGTTAAAAAACGGTTTCCTATGCGTAATGTCTCATTTCGCCTTTGGATGTGTGCGCTGCTAAGCTGGGCGCACGTGCTGACAGCGCAAGAGTATTCGCTGCGTTTTTACGGGCATGGCCCCAACGACATTGACCGGGTAAAAATCCCTATTGACGCTCCGCACCGACCGGTGGACGTCAGCCACGATTTTACCATCGAGTTCTGGATGCGCGCCCTGCCGGGCGAAAACACGGCCAACGCGTGTGCTGCTAATGAGTGGTACTATGCCAACATCATGATTGACCGCGACATCTTTGGCGACGGCGATTACGGAGACTATGGCATCGCCCTGGGCAACCGCCGCATCGTGGTGGGGGTGCAGGTGAGCAACAACGCCACCACTGGCGTCTGCGGCAACACCATCGTGGACGACGGCGTCTGGCGTCATATCGCCATTACGCGCAATGCTTCCAACGGCCAGGTGCGGCTGTTCGTCAACGGTGTGCTGGATGCCTCCAGCGCTTCCTCACCCAATACGGGCAATATCAGCTACCGCGACGGGCGCTATACAGCCTACCCCAACAGCGACCCCTTCTTAGTGCTGGGTGCGGAAAAGCACGACTACCCTGGCTCGCTCTATTACAGCGGCTGGTTAGACGAAATGCGCATTTCCAACATCATCCGCTATACGAGCAACTTCACGCCGCCGTCGGCACCGTTCACCACCGACGCCAACACGGTGGGCCTGTACCACTTCAACGAAGGCTCGGGCACCACGCTGACGGACGTGTCCGGTGCTTCGGGTGGCCCCTCCAACGGTACGCTCATGGTGGGCGGTAACCCACCCGGGCCGGCCTGGAGCACGTTATCGCCCTTCGCACCGCCCATGCCCGTCGAACTGGACGCGCTGGCGGCCTTCCGAGCACCCACCGGCGAGGTGCGGCTGCAGTGGAAAACCTATACGGAAACCAATACGGCGCGCTTTGTGGTGCAACGCAGCACTGACGGGCTGCAACGCTGGGATGATATCGGTCAGGTACCTGCCCAGGGCCACAGCCGCCAGGTGCAGCGCTACACCTTTACCGACCCCGCGCCGCCTTTTGCCGAGCGCCTGCACTATCGCCTGCGCATAGAGGACTACGACGGCAGCCTGCAGTACTCACCCGCCGCAGCGGCGCACGCCTTGGAAGACGCCTTGCAGATCTTTCCCAATCCTTTTACCGACCGCTTTCACGTGCGCATGACCTCAGCCGGGCCGTGGCAGCTCACCCTTTTCGATGCGCTGGGCCGCGTCGTCCTGACGCGCCCGAGCGGGCTGGAGACTGAAACGCTCTTCGCCGAAGCATTGCCCTCCGGAATTTACACGCTCGTGGTGGAACAGGGCGGCTTCCGCTGCGCACGCCGACTGCTCAAGCGCTAAAGACTACAAGCCGGCCAAGCACACGTATTTGATTTCCAGGAACTCTTCTAGCCCATAGCGCGAGCCTTCGCGCCCGATGCCGCTTTGTTTCATGCCGCCAAAAGGCGCTACTGCCGTGCCCAAAATGCCGGTATTGACGCCTACCATGCCGTACTCGAGTGCATCGGCTACGCGAAAGATACGGCCCACATCGCGCCCGTAGAAGTAGGCCGCCAGACCGTAAATGGTGTTGTTGGCCATGCGGATGACTTCCTCTTCCGTATCAAAAGCGATAACGGGTGCTACCGGGCCGAAAATTTCCTCTTCCAATAGGGCCATGCCCGGGCGCACGTCGCTGACGACCGTTGGTTCAAAGAACGTGCCCTCGCGCCGCGCACCGCCGGTGAGTATGCAGGCGCCCTTCGCCACGGCGTCGCCCAGCAGACGCTCGACTTTCTCCACGGCGCGCTGATTGATGAGCGGCCCTACGGTTACGCCCGCCTCCAGGCCGGAGCCGACTTTCTGGCTGCGCACGGCCTGGGCGAATTTTTCGACAAAAGGCTCGTACACTGCGCGCTGCACGAACAGCCGATTGGCACAGATGCACGTCTGGCCCGTGTTGCGAAACTTGGAAGCTATGGCGCCCTCCACAGCGGCGTCCACATCGGCATCGTCGAAGACAATGAACGGGGCGTTGCCGCCCAGCTCGAGCGAGATTTTCTTGACCGTATCGGCACAACGGCGCATGAGCAATTTGCCCACGGCCGTGCTGCCTGTGAACGATAGCTTGCGCACCACCGGGCTTTGCGTCAGCGCCTGCCCAATGGCGTCGGCATCCACGCCCGTAACGACGTTAAACACACCCGCAGGAAAGCCGGCTCGTTCGGCCAGTTCGGCTAAAGCCAGTGCCGACAGGGGCGTCTCCTCCGAAGGCTTGACGACCACCGTGCAGCCTGCCGCCAGGGCGGGCGCTACCTTGCGCGTAATCATGGCGTTGGGGAAATTCCAGGGCGTGATGGCGGCCACCACGCCCACAGGCTCCTTGAACACCAGCAGCCGCATGCGCGGGCCGTGCGGTGGGATGATATCACCGTAGGCCCGGCGTGCCTCTTCGGCAAACCATTCGACGAAGGAGGCGCCGTAGCGTACTTCACCGCGTGCTTCGGCCAGCGGCTTGCCCTGTTCGAGCGTCATCAGCAGTGCCAGGTCTTCGGCATGCTCCAGAATGAGCTCGTACCAGCGCCATAGCAGGTTGGCCCGCTGGGCGGCCGTTTTAGCACGCCAGGCGGGGTAAGCGGCTTCCGCCGCGGCTATGGCGCGCTCGGTATCGGCCTGCGCGCAGTCGGCTACTTCGGCCAGCACCTCGCCAGTGGCAGGGTTGTAAACTGGAAAAGTACGACCCGAAAGGGCGTTCTCCCAGCGACCGCCGACGTAAGCCTGCGTCCGCAAAAGCGAAGGTTGGGTCAGGGTAAGCATGGCAGCGTTTTTTTGAGGGCAAAGGTCGGAGGTAGGTGTGTTTCTGCGCACAGCTCTGGGTATAGGTTTTGGCGAGGTGGGAGGCTCAGCGAAGCTACTTGGGATTTGCGTGGAAACGGACGCTGCTGTTTACCGCTTCTTTTCGTTCTTTGCCTCCCCCTTTCACCGCGCGTTGGTGTGTGCGCCGACGGCACGACTTACTCTGAACGATGAATCTTTCTCTCCTGAACAAAAATGCCTTTGTGGGCGGCTCCAGCGCGGGCATTGGCCAGGCAGTAGCCATTGAGCTGGCAGCTTTGGGCGCTAATGTTACGTTGGTCGCGCGTACGGAAAGCGCTCTTCAGCAGACACTTCAGCGCTTAGACGTTTCGCAGGGACAGCAGCACGGCTATCTGGTGGCCGACTTCAGCGATAGCCAGGCCTTGATGAGGCAGGTGTTGGCCCTGCTCGAGCGGCAGCCTGTGCACATTTTAATCAACAACACCGGCGGCCCGCCGGGCGGGCCGATTGTCAAGGCGCGACCGGAGGAGTTTCTGAACGCCTACCACAACCACCTGCTGTGCAATCACCTGTTGGCGCAAGCCATGCTGCCGGGCATGCGAGCGGCGGGCTACGGGCGCATCATCAACATCATCAGCACGTCAGTCAAGGAGCCTATCGAAAACCTGGGCGTATCGAACACGACGCGCTGGGCCGTGGCTGCCTGGGCCAAGACGCTGGCCGGCGAGGTAGGACAATGGGGCATCACGGTCAACAACGTGTTGCCCGGCTTCACGCGCACAGGGCGGTTGTACGACCTCATCGAGAAGCGGGCCACAGCAGCAGGCGTTTCGGTGGCTGAGTTGGAGGAGGAGTTTCGGCGTCAGGTGCCACTGGGCCGCTTTGCCGAGCCGGAAGAGGTGGCGGCTGCTGTCGCCTTCCTTGCCAGCCCGGCAGCCGCTTACATCAACGGCATCAACCTGCCGGTGGACGGCGGGCGCACAAAGAGCCTGTAACGGCGCCTTTTCAAGCAGCCATCTTGCCTATTTTTCGACGAAAAGCAAAAAAAGACGGCTCTGCGGTCGCTTGCGTTAGATTTTGGCATCTTTTTTTGGTATCTATTAACACTAACGCGACCGTTTTGGCAGTTTCCTTGCCTGTATCCCTTCGTATCAATACCGATTTTGACACCACCCTTTTTATCTTGTTCAACTGCTATGAAAAATCTGCTTTTGGTGCTGTTCTTATTCCCGATGGCTGCTGCTATTGCTGCTGCTCAAAATAACCCGGTGCTCGAGGCTGTGGCTCGCGCCTTAAGCGCTGGCGATGCCGACGCCCTGGCGCGCCATCTGGCCGATAACGTGGATCTGTCTATTTTAGAGAAGGAACAAACGTGCTCGAAAGCCAAAGCTGTAGAGTCGCTGCGCAGCTTTTTCAATACCAACCGCCCGCGTTCCTTCAATCAGGTACACCAGGGCGCCAGCCGCGGCAGCAACGACCAGTACTGCATCGGTAACCTGGTTACGGCCAACGGTGCTTTCCGCGTGTACATCTACCTGAAAGTAACGGGCAGCAGCGCCGTGGTGCAGGAACTGCGCTTCGACCGCGACTAATGCCGGGCTACCTGCCCATGCCGTTTGAAAGACCCCACGGCATTTCCCAGGATTCAGTCTAATTTTGCCGCGTTTCCGGGCTTCCCTCTGGCGCCCGGAAACGCTTTTTTTATGACGATCCTCTTCCGGCTGACCCTTTTTGCTTGCCTGGCGCTGTGGCTGTGGGAATGCGCCTCTCCGGACGCCAACGCCCGCGAGGGCGATGTGCTGCTGGCTAAAGTGTACAACAAAAACCTCTACCTGTCGGAACTGGAGGGCATCGTACCGCCCGGCACCTCGCCCGACGACAGCGCCTTGCTGGTGCGGGCACATGTGCAGCGCTGGGTGCGCGACCAGCTGCTCATGTACGAAGCCGAACGCAACATCCCCAAAGACCTCAACATTGACAAATTAGTGCGCGACTACCGGGCCAGCCTGGTGCGCTTCAACTTCGAGGAGCAAATCATCGCTGAAAAGCTGGATAGCCTCGTTTCGGAAAATGACCTGCGCGACTTTTACGAACACAACAAAGACCAGTTTCAGCTGGAAAGTACCATCCTGAAATGCCAGCTGATTGTGATACCTTACAAAGCGCCGCAGAGCGAGTTTAACCGCCTGTGGTACAGCAAGAACCCCGCCGATGCCGAACGGCTGCGCACGCTATCGAAGCAATGGGCAAAAGAAGCACTGCTCGACACCGAGCGCTGGCATCGGCTGGAAGAGGTGTCGGCCCTGCTGCCCCGCGGCACGCTGACCTCCGAAAACGTGGCCCCCCGCCGCGAAGGCACCTTGAGCGATGGCGACTTCCGCTACTACTATCGCGTGCTCGAGGTGGTGCGCGGCAAGGAAACGGCGCCCTTCGAGTATGCGCGCGAGCAGGCCAGAGCCATCCTGCTGCACAAACGCAAACAAGAACTCATCGAACGCTGGAAAGAAGACCTGTACCAGCAAGAACTGCGACGCCAAAACATCTGGATTAACCAATGAACCCAGAAGTGTGGAGCTGGCACGATGCCAAAATTTACCCAACCTCAGACAACCCTAAGCTACCTACTAACACCCAGGCATAACGCCTCTCGCACCCTCGATAACTGTGAGTTCAACATCCACTATGCTAAAGCCTTTCATATTACGCCCAGCCGTTCTCTTCGCCTTGTGCAGCATTGCTTTCACCCTGCCGGTGGCAAGCCAAAACGACCGCTTGCTCATTGACAAGGTCGTTGCCACGGTAGGCGGCGAAGTGATCCTGCTGAGCGAAGTGCAGGAGCAGGTCGCTTATGCGCGCCAGCAAAACCCTAAAATCGGCCCTGACTACGGCTGCATCGTTCTGCAAAACCTCCTGGTGCAAAAACTGCTGGTGCACCAGGCCAAAATAGACTCCGTACTCGTCAAAGACGAGGAGGTCGAAAACCAGCTCGATGCGCGCATTGAGCGCCTGCGCTCCTACTTCAACCAGGACGACAAGGCCATCGAAGAGTACTACGGCCAGACGGTGGCTCAAATCAAAGACCAGATGCGCAACGACATGCGCGACCAGATGCTGGCCGAACGCATGCAGCAGGAAATCACGAAAAAGATCACCATCACGCCCGCCGAAGTGCAGGCTTTCTTTCATGAAATCCCTGCCGACTCGCTGCCCTTCTTCAACGCCGAAGTGGAAATCCGCGAGCTGGTGTACAAGCCGCCCGTCAACGACGAAGAAAAGGCCAGAGCGCGTGCTCAAATCGAACAACTGCGCCAACGCATTGTGGATAAAGGCGAAAGCTTCGCCGAACTGGCCAAAAAATACAGCGACGACCCCGGCAGCGGCATGCAAGGCGGCGATTTGGGCTGGCAAAAACGCGGCGTCTTCGTGCCTGAGTTTGAAGCCGCTGTCTATAAACTCGAACCCGGCCAGATAAGCCCCGTAGTCGAAACCGAGTTCGGCTTTCACGTCATCCAGCTCATCGAGCGCCGCGGCAACCTCATCCACGCGCGCCATATCCTCATCAAGCCGGAAATCACGGAAGAAGACCTGGAAAAAGCCGCCGCCAAACTGGACTCTATCCGAAACCTCATCGTGTCGGGCAAACTCACCTTTAGCGATGCCGTCAAGATCTATGGCGATAAAAACACGGCCAGCTACAACAACGATGGCCGCGTAGCCAATCCGCGCACGGGCAACACCTTCTTTGAGGTGGGCGACCTGGACACCAACATTTTCTTCGCCATTGACGACCTGAAAGTAGGCGACATTTCCAAACCCACGCCCTTCCGTGCTCCTGATGGCTCGCGCTATTACCGGCTCATTCTTTTGGAAAGCCGCAGCAAACCTCACAAGGCCGATCTTCGTCAGGACTACAACAAGATACAGGCGGCAGCCTTGGAGCAGAAAAAAAACGAGTACATCGAGCAATGGATGCTCCGGCGGCTGCGCAAAACACACCTCTTCATTGACCCGCTTTTCCAGCAATGCCCAAACCTGGAAGAGATTCTCTCTTTGGCCCACAAACCGTAATCCGCACGCTCGCGCCTACGAAGCCCATTCACGTGCCCATACCTATCGTATCCATGAAACTGCCTATCCTCGGCCTGCTTTTGCTGGCTTTCCATGGCCTGACTGCTCAAAGCACCATTTCTACCGATACCGCCCAACTGCCGCTGTTCCCTTACGAAAAAGCACAGGAGTACAAGATCGGCGGCGTGCGCGTCAGTGGCGCTCAATACACCGATGCTCAGGCACTTATCGCCATTTCAGGTCTGCGTGTTGGCGAGCAGATCCGCATTCCGGGCCCACTCATCACCCGCGCTGTGCAATCGCTGTGGAACCTACGCCTCTTCACCGACGTGCAGATCGTTCAAGAGCGTCAACAGGGCGATGAAGTTTTCCTGGAAATCGCCGTCAAGGAATTGCCGCGCTACACGCGCCACTCGTTTTCTGGCGTCAAGAAAAGCAAGCACGAAGACCTCAACAACGTCATCAACCGCTACCTGCAGCGCGGTGCCATTCTGACGGAAAACGCGCGCACTTCGGTCATCAACGGCATCAAAAATTACTACGCCGACAAAGGCTACCTGGATGCCAGTGTCAGCATCAAAACCACCCCCGACGAGCGTTCCGTCAATGGTGTTAAAATGGAGGTGGCCATCAATCCGGGCAAGCGCGTCAAGATTCAGGACATTCGCTTCGCTGGCGTTCAGCAGGTCAAAGTCAGCAAGTTGCGCCGCAAAATGAAAAACACGGCGCGCAAAAGCCGCATTTTCAAAAAATCCAAACTTGTCGAGAAGGACTACGAAGAAGACAAGCGCGCCATAGAAGCCTACTACAACACCTTAGGCTTCCGCGACGCCCGCGTGGTGCGCGACTCCGTATGGCGCACGCCCAAAGGCGACCTGATGATCGAACTGACGGTCAACGAAGGCCGGCGCTACTACTTTCGCGACATCACCTGGAAAGGCAATACCATTTACGAAACGCGCGTCCTTCAGCAAGTGCTCGGCATCTCCAAGGGCGACGTGTACAACCAGGAGTTGCTCAACAACCGCCTCAGTTTCAGCCAGGACGGGCGCGATGTGTCGTCGCTCTACTTAGATAACGGCTACCTGTTCTTCCGCGCTGACCCCATCGAAACCGCTATCGAAAACGACTCTGTGGATTTGGAAATCCGCATCTTCGAGGGGCCGCAGGCCACCATTGACCGCGTCGTCATTAAGGGCAACGATCGCACGCACGAGCACGTCATCCGACGCGAACTCTTCACCCGGCCGGGCGACAAGTTCAGTCGCTCTGACATCATTCGCTCGCAGCGCGAGATTGTTAACCTCGGCTACTTCAACCCTGAGTCGCTGGGCATTAACACGCCTGTCAACCCTGACCGCGGCACGGTGGACATTGAGTACACCGTTGAGGAAAAGCCCTCCGACCAGCTCGAACTGAGCGCCGGCTACCAGCCTCGTACGGCTTTTGGCTTAGGCGGCGTCATCGGCACGCTGGGCGTTACGTTCAACAACTTCTCGCTGCGCAACATCCGCAACCGAGAAGCCTGGAACCCGCTACCTCAGGGCGACGGTCAGCGCCTCAGCCTGCGTGGCCAAACCTCAGGGCCAAACTTCCAATCCTACAACTTCTCCTTCACCGAACCCTGGCTGGGCGGCCGCAAGCCCAACTCGCTCACGGTGGCCGGCGTGGCCAACCGCTTCGCCTCGGGCTTCGAAGGAACCTCCAACTACAGCCGGCTGGGCATCTTGCGCGGCGCCGTGAACTTCGGCACACGCCTCAAATTCCCAGACGACAACTTTGTGTTCCGCGCCGGCCTGGAGATGCAAACCTACGACCTCATCAACTGGACCAACTTCCGCGACGACCGCGGCCGCATCCTCGGCAACGGCAAATACAACAACTTCAACCTCAACCTCACGCTGGCGCGCAACAGCATCAACGACCCCATCTTTCCGCGCGGAGGCTCCCTGTTCTCTATCTCCGTGCAGGCCACACCACCCTATTCGTGGTTCCGCGACGCCAGCTTCTACCAGCAAGACGACCCCGTTAAGATATACCGCAACGTCGAGTATGTGCGCTGGCGCTTCGACGCCGAATGGTACACCACTCTGGTGGGCAAACTCGTGCTTCGCTCCCAGACCAAAGTGGGCATCCTGGGCCGCTGGTCGAAGAAAACCGGCCTAAGCCCCTTCGAGCGTTTCGATCTGGGAGGCGACGGCCTCAACAACCAGAATTTCGGCCTCTTCGGTCGCAGCATCATCAGCATGCGCGGCTACGGCGTGGAAGACATCATGCAGCCCTTCCCGGGCGGCGCAGGCGTATTCAGCAAGTTCACTTTAGAGCTGCGCTATCCCGTCTCGCTCAACCCGCAGAGCACCATCTTCTTAACCTCCTTCCTGCAGGGCGGCAACGCCTGGGCCAGCGCGCGTGAATTCAACCCCTTCGACTTGCGTCGCTCCGCCGGCTTAGGCTTGCGCGTCTTCCTGCCTATGTTTGGTACGCTGGGCTTCGACTACGGCTTCGGCTTCGACAAACCCGACCTCATCTCCCGCGGCGCCAAATGGACAGAGTTCGGACGCTTCAATATCGTCCTCGGCTTTGAACCGGATTAACCCCCATCGGTTTATGTGGCGCCCTGCCTACCCATTGGGCAAGGCGCCACACCTTCCAACGACGACCCGACGCCCATGCAGTTTTATCCGCTGACCGTCTCGCGCATCCAATCTGAAACGCCCGACACGCGCACCATCGAATTTCATATCCCCGACGAACTGAACGAACGCTTTGCCTACCAGGCAGGTCAGTATGTTACCGTACGCCATACCCTCAATGGGCATGAAGTGCGCCGCGCCTATTCCATGTCTTCCAGCCCTTTAGAGAAACGCTTAGCCATCACGGTGAAAAAGGTGGCCGGCGGCCAGATGTCCACTTACCTGCACGACACCCTCCAGGAAGGCGACATGCTTGAAGTTGCCCCTCCCGACGGGCGTTTCACCACAAAATTCGATCCTGACAGACGGCGTACTCTGTACCTCTTCGGCGCCGGCAGTGGCATCACTCCGCTGATGTCCATCCTCAAAACGGCCTTAGAGGCCGAGCCTATGAGCGCCATTTTCCTCCTTTACGGCAGCCGCGATGAAGAAAACATCATCTTCCGCGACGAACTGGAGCGCCTCAGCCAGCGCTATACCGGCCAGCTGCACGTGGAGCACATCCTGAGCCGACCCAAAAAGGTGGAAGCGGGCAACTTCCTCGGTCTCTTCAAACGCTATACAACGAACTGGAACGGGCGCACAGGCCGCATCACTGGCCTGGTCGTCGAGCAATTTTTAGATGAAAACCCACCCCACACACCCGCTGCCGCCTGCGAGTACTTCATCTGCGGGCCGGGCAACATGGCCGATGTCGTGAAAGCCACCCTGTTGAGCCGGGGTATAGACAACAAGCAAATCCACACCGAGCTGTTCATCAACGCCACGCACACGCCGGGCGAATTCGCCGAAGTGCCCGCTCAGGCTAATGGCGGCGCCCGCCTCATCGTGCACCTCAATCGCGTGCGCATCGAAACGACCGTGCCGCCCAAAGCCACCATACTGGACGTCTTGGTCAAAGAAAAATACGACGTCCCCTATTCCTGCACTGCCGGCGCCTGCTCCACCTGCATGGCTAAAGTCCTCAAAGGCCGTGTGCGCATGGACGCCTGCTACGCCTTAGACGACGAAGAGATCAAGGCTGGCTACTGCCTCACCTGCCAGGCACACCCCGAAACCGACGAGGTGGAGATCACCTACGACATGTAAACGCCAGCCCAGCGCCAAGTCCCTCAAATAAAAAACCGCCCAGACTGGCGGGGGTGTCTGAGGCGGTTCAAGGAGATGGCTTTCATCTGGCTGCCCAGGGCCGAAGGTCAAAAGGTCTTCTGAGTGGGGCGGCGGAGGAGTCAAAACTCCACATCAGGAAGATTGGGCAGAATGGATTAAACGCGGAGGTTTCCAAGTGTTGATTAGCCGCGTGGCCGGGTGGGCCATCGTAGTTGAAAGGGTATTGTCGTCAACCGTGCGCGCGTCTCAACTTCCGGGAAGGGGGAAAGTGGGATTTTTTTGCACCTGAGATGACATCTCCCGAAGAGGGAGGTGTCATCTCTAAGGTGCAATGGCTCATCGCGGCACCAGTCGTGCCTGAATAGGTTTGAACTCGATGCGCACAATGCGAGTGTCGCAGTTGCAGTCGGCATCATGGCTGATGTCGGCACCGCCGGTATCGCCCACGACGACCATGCGGGTTACGGGTCCATCGGCAGGAGTAACGATGTGTTCGCCGCCGTCGCAGCCCTCGAAGGCTTCGTTGCGGCCGCCACCCTGCAGGACGCGATCGAACGTAGAGGTCACGGGCGACAGGATGCGCTCGTAGCGCAGGCCAGCGGGTGCAGGCTCGCCCATGTCGAGTGTCCAGGAGCCGCGCACTTCAGAGCCGTCGCCGCCGGTTTCTTTGGCAGTGAAGGTAATGACGGCCTGAAGGGTGGAGCCGCTTGGGTTGATGCGCAGCGTTACGGAGCCAGTGATACGCGGGCCGTTGCCGCCAAATTCACGATCGCCGGCAACGAGCTGGAAGGGACACAAGTTGGTCAACGCTGCGAGGTTGTAGGTGTAGTCGCCGCCGGCGGGCGCGGCGCTGACGTTGCGGGCGGCGCGTTCGCATTGCTCCCACACCTGGGCAAAGTGTTCGGCGGAGGTCATCAGGTTTTCCACCACGTCGGCGCCGCCGGTAAAAGTTTTCACATCGTACAGGAATTCGGGCATGAGGCCGTAGTGCGAAACGCCGCCTTCACGAATATAGTCCCACTGTCGGGTGCTGCCAGTAATGCCGCTGCGGGAGCGGATATTCGGGTATTCGCGGAAGAAACCCTCGTAGAAGCGGGCGCTGGTAGCGGCGTCGTTGGGGCGCAGGTGGTGTGGCAGCGGTTCAAATCCGTTGACGTCGGTGCCGATGCCGACGGCGCGGCGGCCCATAGCGTCCCAGACAGCACGGTAATTTTGTACGAAAGCATCTGGCGTGGTATGGGCTGTGCCGACGCCAAACATACCGCCAAGCGCGCTCAGGCGACGCACCATGTCTACGTGGGCGTTGCGCTCGTTGCCCTGGGCGCCACGGATGCCGTTGTGCCCCATGAAGAGCGGATAGCGACCCTGTACTCGTTCCGCTAATTCGATGGCCTTCCACTGGGACTTTTCGGACATGTGGTCAATGTCAATGAGCATGCCCAGCCGCATCATTTCGGTGATAGCTACTTCACCCAAACGAGTCAAACCCAGGACATTGACATGACCGCCAGCGACGAAGTTGTAAGCATCGAGTTCTATGCCGGGCGACAGGATGTTGAGCACTTTTTCATAGCTGCCGCAGCAGCGCACTTTGCCGGGCGGGGGCGAGCATTTGATGGCGTCGTTGAAACAAGGCGCGGGCAGGTGGCCAATGCCTTCCGCCACGCCGCGCAGGCCCAGGATGAGGCCATTTTCAAGGCCCAGTGGCCCATCGGTTACATTAGCTCGATAAGCGATGTTGCGACCGGTGCTGCTTTCTATGGCGAAATGGCGTCCGTTGGCATGCTTGTTAGCAAAGTTGAACAACATGCTGTACACGGCTGCGCCGCCAAAGGGATTGTCAATCAGGTGTACAGGAAAGAAGTAGCGTATGCCTTTGTTGTACAGGCGTCGGATTTCAGCACGTACAGCCTCGTCGTTGACGGGCACGCCGGGGCGACCGAAGTTGCCCCAGCGGTCCACCTCCATGCCCAGCACGACAGCCAGTTTGTTCTGGCCTACGATGCGGCGCACATCGGCGGCCGAGTAGGCGATTTCCATGAAGTCGCGGTGTCGGTTAACGAAGGCAACGGTTTCGTCAATTTGCAGGTCGGCCACGGTTTTGTCGTCGTACGGAGGGTCTCCATTAATGATTTCAGCCAGCAATTCACTGTTGACGCTGAGGGCCACCATAATGCGCAGGCCACCGTCATAGGCGCGTTTGATCCACTCCCACCACATTTGCTGGTGCAACTTGGAGCTATGGTGCGGCCAATACGGAAAGTCCGGGAAACCGGCGTGATGGTGATCGCCGTGGGGGTTGTCCGATTTGTATTTAAAGCCGGCATCTACGCCGAAGTTGATGATAGCGGCTCGGAGGTAGTCGCCACAGCCGTTGTCGGTTCCCCATCCGCCATGGGTGGAGTTGCAGTGTCCGAGGGCTTCGGCAGGAGTGCGCGCACGAAACTCAGTGGGGTTACAGTCGCGCGTGCCAGCAGGCACAATGCAACCTATGTCAGGCGCGCCATGCATGGCCTTGCGACCAAAGCCCAGGTGGCTCATGGGGTGCGTATGCAGGTCCACCCATCCGCGCAGCCCGCTGGTCGAGGGCGTCGGTGCCGGTCGAGACGCACCAGCGACATGGACAAAAAACTTAGCGCCTCGAGGCATAGGTTGTCGGTTCTGGTTAAAGATGTGCCATTTGCCGGCGTTGAACCACACGCCGATTTCATTGGCATTGTACACCGAAGTCCAATACTGCGTGGCTACAAGTAGTGCATTGGGTTGGTTGTCGGCAGCGGCGTTGGTGATGGCGCAGAAATTATTGCTCGGCGCCGTGGCTTCTACCTCGATGAGGCTTTCCGCCACCCACACATTGAATTGAGCGCCGGCAGGCAAAGGTTGCCGGTTTTGGTTGAATATAGCCCAGCGGCCGCCAGAAACAGTGTTGTCGTAATAGACGCCGATGGCGTTGTTGTTGTACGGACCAGCGCTGCCCCAGTTTTGGGCGACGAGCAGACGTGCTCGTGCGTTACCGTTAAGGCGCGGGTGGTCTATGTACGTAACGTGGCCTGTCGTATTGCTTGCCACAGCACGATGGACAAATGCCCTGTCGCTCGGCTCCACGACCAGCACGTTAAAGAGCACGCCTTGAGGCATGGCGCTCCTATCCTGATTGAATATTGTCCATCGGCCGTTGTTATACCACACGCCGATGACTTTGTCGTGGTAAGGGCCAGCGCTGCCGTAATCAGCCGTGGCAAAGAGCAGGGCATCAGGGCGGCCGTTGGTTGATGCGTGGTCGAGTATGGTAAAATTATTAGAAATATTGCCGGCCGCAGACGTATGTCGGAAAGCTACCGGTTGCGCAACAACGGCGCTGCCCCACAGCAGACAGAGTACTTGCAAGAGCAAAGACCGTTTTTTCATGATCTGTCGGAAGATGTTGGAGAAAGGGTGTGAGTGAAATGTTTGAACTTAGTGGCAGGCGCAAAACTTCGTTTCAGCACTTTATGAGGTGTTGCTGCCATATTTGGAAAGACCGATAACCCTAAAGAGTGCATCAGAAGCGCAATCTAAGCGCAAGGCGTCGCCTTCGAAGAATAAATAGCACTCTCCCTCTCGATTGTTTAGTGAGACAGGTAAAGCCCAGGGTCGGCGTTGCCATCGCCGGTAGCATCAAAGCCTGTTACTTTAAGTTTGATTTTCAAATAGCCATTGTCGCCCGTGGTACCGTAATGGGCCACGATGTACATCAGGCCGTAAGCCGTGCGGCTGCCCATTTCAGTTTTAATGGCCACAACTTTGCTGTCGAGTTTGGTTCGGCTTTCGACTTTGGGCCCGAAGCCAGTACATTGCTTGACGACGGCAGCCAGCTGCTTATTGGTCTGGATGCGGTCGAACTGCTCGCCAGAGATGGGAGCGAAGGCGACTTCAGACTCGTTCACCTCGTCCCATGTGGCAGGGGGAATGTTACGGTCTTTATACTTCGTGCCCTTAAAGAAGTTGTAGGCAAATGGGTCATTTTTGACGTAGGCAGGCGTCAGAAAGGCATACATCGGCACCTGTTCGTTGAAGGCGTTGGTAGCCGTGAAGATGAGGTCAACGGAATGACTATTGCCGGCGGCGTCAATATCGTCCATGATGGCGCCGCTGAGGATGTCTACGTAGCAGCCGTACTTTTTGTTGTTCTGACTACCGAGGTTTGCGGTGCCGTCAGGGTTATAAGCCGAGCTCTGAGGGATGACAGGCATCTGGCTGTTGATGTATTCTTGCGTGACACCCATGCCCATAGGTTCGTAGGTAGGGTCAGGCATAGAGGGCATGGTACCGGCAGGCTGGGAGGGCATCGCTGGAGGCTGCGTTCCCTGGCCTTGCGTGGCGGCATCGCCTTTTCGCAGGCGTAACCGGAGGATTGGCTCAAAGACCTGGATGCTCTCCTTGATGTTGGCCGCGGCTTGCTGGAGGTTGGCGGCAGCCTGGTTGATCTGCTCGGTGGTTTGAGCCGTTTGTTCGGCGACCTGGCGAGTGGCTTCATTAACCCTTTCAGCGGCTTTTACAGGTTCCGACTTTTTGGGTGCTTGGGCCGTCAGCGGCAAACATAGCAGCAGGCAGAAGGCATTCAATGCCGCCCATGAAAGTGCAGTGGAGGTGAGTGAGCGTGATACGAGCATGGTAAACCTATTTTTGAGTGAATGTTTCGTTGCAGAAATGCACCCCAAGAGGCACAGGCTCCATTCGGTCGGCTTCACCACTTGACCAGCACCGTCCCCTTCGTCTGTCCTTCCGGGCTGAGCAAATGCACAGAGTAGATACCCGCCGGCAGGCGCTCCAGTGCGATTTCGTGGCGCCCGTCGGTGGGCAGCCATTGCGGAGCGAGCGCCGGGCGCCCATCCGGATAAAGAACATGTAGCCACGCTCCCGAGGGGATTGCGGAATGCACAGATATCGTTTGGCGGGCTGGATTAGGATATATCAATAGCGAGGCTTCGGTGAGCGGCGCGCGGACGCGGATAGGGCTGCACACCTGAGCGATGTAGCTGGCTACTGCCGAGCGTACGTTGGGCAGTGTAGGGTAGAAAGCATTGCCCGGGCAGGCTGTGCTGCAGCCGTCGCGGTGGCCGCTGATGCGGGGCAGCACTCGACCAGAGGGCACGTGCAGGGCGCTATCGAGCGGGTTGGCGCCGATAGCGCATAGTTTCCAGGCCAGCAGGTCGCGCAGGCGGTTAGTGGCGGCAGTGGTGGGAGTTTGATTGGTGTAGTCGCCAATCATGCACACGCCCATGGTGGCGCTGTTGGCGCCGCAGAAGTGAGCGCCGATGACGTTGTCGCCGCGGCCTTCGTAGAGGGCGCCGTTGGGGTCAATGAGCCAGTTGTAGCCGATGTCGGCCCAGCCGTTGGTGTTGACGTGGAAGTCCCAGATGGCGCGCACCACGGCAGCCCAGTCGTTGGCGGTGTTGGCGGTGGCCGAATGGTGCACAATCAGGTGGGTTACTGTAGTGTACACCGGGTTAGGACTCGGCGGGCAATTGCCGGCCGGGCACCAGTCCGAGCGCTTGAGGTAGGGCGGCTTGGGGCAGGGACAGGCCTGCGGGTCGGCTGCCTCCACAGGCGAAATGGCCGCTGAGACGCCCGGGCTGAAGAAGTGAAAAACCACATCGCGCCCCTCTGCTCGCGCGTGTACCTGAAAATAGCGCATCTGGGCAGCCTCGAACGACAGAGTGCTCACCTGGCGCCCATCAACCCCAGCAGCGGCATGCACATCGGGCTGCACGGGCGTCCAGTTGTCCTCCCAATGGCGCCCGTCCGAAGAAAAGCGCACTTGTAAGGCCGAGGCCTCGCCCCGCCAGACCACCGACCAGGCCAGAAAAGGACTTACCTCCGACAGCGGGATAACAAAAGAGCGTGGAGCTTCTGAAGGAGTAATCCGGGGAAAAGAAAGGGTGGCGCGCTTTCCCTGAGCCAGGGCCATGCCAACGAGGAGCGCCATGCAGCACAGGGTGGTCAGATTTTTTTTCATATAGACGGCTTTTTGCCGGCGAAGATAACGATGATAAAGTCGGATTTAGCGGGATTGCCTCTGAAATCGGCGCTGCCAATATCTTTGCTGCACCTCTCAGAGCCGTTACGGTCAGGACAGCAAATTATGAACAGCGACCAACTTTGCGCGATGATCCGGCGAGGCGGCTCTGCTCGAGAGCGCGCCAATGGGTTTATTCAAAAGCGCTTTTTTTACTTAGTGCGCCAGGTGGGCGTGCGTGAGTTGCATTTGCCCTACGAAGAGGCGGCCATGGCCTTCACCGATGCCGTAGCCGAATTAGACCAGAAAATATACGCCGGCGAGGCTATAGAGGATGTGGGCAAGATGCTGTACACCCTGACGCGCCGGCGCGGAGTTGATACCGTGCGGCGGCGTACGACAA
This sequence comes from uncultured Saprospiraceae bacterium, assembly GCA_964646615.1. Taxonomy (GTDB): domain Bacteria; phylum Bacteroidota; class Bacteroidia; order Chitinophagales; family Saprospiraceae; genus M3007. The sequence continues at coordinate 13,742 of CAZYEV010000052.1, read as the reverse complement.
AGGTGAAAATAGAGCCGTTGAGCCAGTCCAACAGAGTGCTGGATTTGCCGCAGTGGCTCTTCGACGCATTGCAACACTCAGAAGAAAACGTGCAAGAGTTGTTCCGACACGAAGATGAAGCCGAAGGGCAAGGACGCCGGCAGCGCATTCTGGCTTGTCTGCAGATGGCCTTAGACAGCATGCCGCCCAAGCGCCGCGCACTGTTGGTGGATAAGCTGGACGGCTACGACTACGAGGATCTGACGCAACTGCACGGTTTCAAGACCGAGCGCGTGGCCCACGAGATGGTTTCCCGAGGCATGGAGAGCCTGCGGCATGCGTTGAAGGAGGCCTGCCAACAACAGCAGGCTGTTTGCCGCGACCTGTGCGCCTGGCTTCGGAAAAAACGCTTTTAATCGCTCACCACTCAACACAAATGCACCATGAACGACACTCTCGCTACCCGCATTGAACGCTACTTAGACGGCTTCTTGCCGCCAGAAGAGCGCACTGCCTTTGAGGCGGAATTGGAAAAGGATGAAGCGCTGGCTCTCGAAGTTCGCCTGCACCGGGCTGCGCGCTTTGCCGTGCGGGCCCAGGGTGCGCTCGACCGCCGCGAACGCCTCCAACAGCGCAGCCGCCGCCTGCTGCGCACCCGGCTGTGGTGGTGGAAAATCCAGGATTTTATAGAAGATACCTTTGTCAGCCTCAGCTCCGAAGGTGTGTTGCAACCGCGCTGGGGCCGCTTAGCCTTAGTCGGATTGTCGGTGGTTTTGCTCATCGCCGGCCTCTGGTGGCTGATGCAAACCACACCTACAACGATGGAGACGTCCATAGCGGCCAAAGACCCTCAGGCGCTCTTCCAGGAATACTTCAGCCCTGTGGAAATCAGCGCTACGCTGGGCGCAGAGGCCGAAGACGACTATGCACGCGCCCGACAGTGGTATGCCCAGGGGCAGTGTGCCGATGCCTTGCCCTTGTTGGAAAAAGCCTTAGAGAAGCCCAATTTTGAGGCTCGCCCCATGGCATTGGTGCTTAAAAGCACCTGTCTGCTGGAAGCCGGTCGCACTGAAGAGGCCTTCACCTACCTACAACAGGTGCCGCCCACGGCCAGAATACCCTACCAGCACGCTGAGTGGTACCTCGCCTTAGCCTATCTGAAAGCCGGGCGACATACTATAGCCAAAGAGCAACTGCAGCGCATTGCTCAACAGTCGCGACACCTCTACCGAGAGAAGGCGCGCGCTATCCTGGGGCTTCAGTAGCAACTTTTCAAGGGATTGCTTCCGGCGAAATTCGCGCCGTTTTGCACCTTTGCCGCATGTTAGAAGGTGTTCGCTCGCACGCTCCCATGCCTCCCTCTCGCCTTCCGCCAGGCGTGATTGCCGGTGTGCTCATGCTGGGCGTTTTCGCTCTGGATGTGTGGTTTATAGACAGCGATAGCGTGCCGTTCCTGCACGTATTTGCCGTCCTGTTCGGCATTTTTTTTCGGGAGCGCAATGACGTGCTGCTGGCTGCTGCGGCTGCTACGGTGCTTGCGCTGGGTGCCGCCGTCGTGCGCCAATATGAGGGCATCCCACTACCGCTTCAGCCGTTGCTGTTCGGGCGCGCTTTCACGGTCATCAGCATCTGGGCAAGTGCTTATCTGGTGCTGCTCATCCAGAATATGCGGCAGGAGGAAAGCGAACAGCGCGAAGAGCTGCAGGCACTCTTCCAGCATGCTTCCAGCGCGATCCTTATCGTCAATAACCAGGGGCAGATCGTTCAGCTTAACCCGGCGGCGGAAAAGCTGTTTGGCTATTCGTTGGAGGAGATCAAAGGACGCCCCATTGAGGTTCTTATACCCAAACGCTTTTCGCGCGTGCATGAGCGGCACCGCGAAGATTACCGGGCCAATCCGCGCGCTCGTCCAATGGGTACGGGTATAGACCTCTATGCGCTGCGCAAGAACGGTACGGAGTTTCCCGTAGAGGTCAGCCTCAGCCCTTTTCGCACCCAAAAAGGGTGGTTTGTTGTGGCCTTTGTGATTGACAACACCACGCGCAAGGAGAACGAACAGCGCATCGTGCGCCAAAACCAACAGCTGGAACAGCTGGCCATCGAATTGCAAAACCTGAATGAAGGTCTGGAAGAAAAGATCCGCCAGCGCACCCAGGAACTCGAGCAGGCAAAGAACGAACTGGCTGAAGCGCTGGCCGCCGAGCGCGAAATCGGCGAACTGAAGAGCCGCTTCGTCTCGATGGCCTCACACGAATTCCGCACGCCGCTAAGCACCGTACTCTCTTCGGCAGCACTCATCAAGTCGTACGCCGACCGGGGCGATGTGGAAAACATCAAAAAACACGCCCTGCGCATCCAGACAGCGGTCAACAACCTGAACACGATCCTGACCGAGTTCCTTTCTCTGGGAAAACTGGAGGAGGGCAAGACGGAGCCTCAACTGGCCGAAGTCCATTTGCCCCATTTCATAGAGGAAGCTATCGGCGAAATGGCGTTGCTGCTTCGTCCGGGTCAGACCATTCAGCATCAGCACGAAGGGGAGGAACTTGCCCGACTGGATGCTGGGCTATTCAAGCACGTGCTCATCAACCTGCTGTCGAATGCCAGCAAATACTCGCCAGAGGGAGCGAGCATTCGCGTGTGCTCGCATATTGACGCCAACGAAACCCGCGTGCGCGTGCTCGACGAGGGCGTAGGTATTCCGGCAGCCGACCAGAAGCACCTGTTCTCGCGCTTCTTCCGGGCAACCAACGCCACCAACGTGCAGGGCACAGGCCTGGGGCTGTACATCGTGAAGCGATACGTGGAACTGATGGGCGGCGAAATAGGCTTCGAGAGCGAAGAGGGCAAAGGCTCGGAATTCTGGGTGTGCTTCCCGAAAGCACCACAAGGCGCCGAACGCCCGCAACCGGCATGAAAAAGCACCTCTTCCTCATCGGCTTCATGGGCAGCGGCAAAACCTACTGGGGCAAACGCTTAGCCGAAGTGCTCTCGCTGCCGTTTACAGACCTGGACCACCTCATCGAGACCAGAGAGGGGGCATCCATTGCCGACCTTTTTGCCCGAGCGGGTGAGGAGGCCTTTCGGGCAGTGGAGCGGCGCTATTTGCATTCGTTGGCCGAAAGTCCGCCCGGCATCGTCGCTACGGGCGGCGGAACCCCCTGTTTTTTCGACAACTTAGCCTGGATGCGCGCCCACGGCGCTGTGCTGTGGATAGATGTGCCTTTCGAGGTGCTGTGGTCCAGGCTTCAGGGCGCCGAGCAGCACAAACGCCCCCTGCTGGCGCAGGCAACGCCGGAGGCCGTCCGCCAGCGGTGGCTGGAGCGGCAGGCGTGTTACCAGCAGGCAGACACTGCGGTAAGGTTTTCTCCGGAGGAAGAGGAGGATGTTTTTGGGGCAAGGTTATACGCTGCTGCGCAGGGGGCACTGAAAGGGGCTTTGCCTGAGGATGGATAGAAGAAAGGCCGACGCTGGGGAGAGTCCAGAGGCGGCCTTTTTGATGTAGGCCAAACGAGTTTGGCGGTTACTGAGGCCAAACAAGTTTGGCGGTTACTGAGGCCAAATAAATTTGGCGGTTACGAGGCCAAACAAGTTTGGCGGTTACGGGGTATCGGTGGGTGGTGTGTCGGAGGCCTCGTCGGCGGGCGCATTCTTTTTAGACGTGCGCTTTTTGGGTGTGCTGGCTTCTGCGGTTTCTTCCGCCGCTGACTCGGCGAGTACCTCGACGGTTTCTTCGCCCTCTACTGACGCAGGAGGCTCATCGGACACGTCGGCGCTCTCCTTTTTCTCGCGGCTAATGTCATCGGCCACTTCGCGGGCGATTTCCGAGACTTTCTCGAAGATATTCTCTAAGAAGTCCTGCGCTTTTTCGGCCATTTCCTCGGCCAGGTCTTCGGCTTTGTCGGCGATTTTTTCGACGACGTCTTCGGCCTTATCCAGTGTTTCTTCTACCCAATCTTCGGCCTTGTCGGCGGCTTCTTCGGCTTTTTCGCCCAGTACTTGTCCGATGGCGCGGGCAGTGTCCACGGCATCTTGCAGGCTTTCGCCGGCGACGCGGGCGGCTACTTTGAACGCATTGTCGCCGGGCACCTCTTCAGGGGTGGTTGGTGCATCGGCTGGTGTCGGCTCAGTATGCGCCAGCCCCGCTTCTTTGGCGGCGGCCACCTGCTGGGCAATTTCTGCCTGTGCTGCTGCTTTGGCAGCCTCGAAGCGCTGGCGCTCGGCTTCTTTGGCGGCGCGGGCGGCTTCTTTTTCTTTAGATTTGGCCAGCTGGCGCTCTAAGCCGCTCAGTGTGCCGAGCACCTCCTTGAGTTTTTCGCGCTTGACGTTGAGGCGCTCCTCAATCATTTTGATTTTGGCCACGCGGATTTGGGCCTCGAGCTGGCCTTCGGTGGTGGCGATTTTGCGGTTTTGGAACTCTAAGTCCTCTTCGTCGCGGCGGATGCTGTCCTGGATGCGTTGGGCGGCTTCTTTGAGACCGGCAATGCGGCGCTCCAGGCGGTCGGCGATGGAGCCTTCGTTGACGCTGGGGCCGAAGCGGCGCTCTTTGGCGGCTTTGAAGGCTTTATCAATGCGGTCCCACAGGCGGTTGCGGTGTTCGTTGGTCATTTTGGCGTCGCGGTAGTCGCGCTGGATGATCTTGAGGTCTTCGAACACCGTGCTGATTTTGGCGCTGCCGGCGGCGATGCGCTGCTCGATTTCTTCTAAGCGGGCGATAAAGGCATCGTACACCATTTGCGAGGCGCTTTTGGCCTCTTGCTGCATCTGGTTGCGCAGCGAGCGGAGTTTCTCAAAGAGTTCGTTGATGTTGTCGCGCAGGCTGTCGGCATGGCTGCGGAAGAGGTTGCGCTCGCGGGTTTGTTCCTGGACTTTGTCCCAGAAAGCGCGCAGGTCTTCCCAGATGCCTTCATCGAAGTTTTGCAGGGCGGCTATTTTTTCCTTAAATTCAGCCAGTTCCTGCTGATATGCCTGGTGGAGTTTGGTGGAGAGCACGACGAAGTGCCACTCGGTCTGAGCGCGTTGCAGGACGCCGCTGCGGTCGTCGCTTTTGAGATCGTCGGGCAGCAGGCTGTCGGTGATGGCCAAAGGGCGCTCGATGACGGTGTGCTCTGGAAACTCGACGGGCTTGTCGTTTTTCCAGTCGTTCATCATCTGGTTGTAGAAGGCGTCGGTTACGACAGCCTCCGGGAAGGTGTAGAGCAGCACTTTGTTGTCTTCGGCCTTGAGCTCTAAGGCTATCAGGACTTTTTCTTCGGCGGCGTTAGTTCCCCAGACTACGATCTTGTTCTTCATTGCTGTACGGGCGGTTAGTGGCGTTGGGCCAGGGTCGGATGGAATGTCTCTGATGGATGACGTGTAACGTATTTTTTGAGCGGGCAAATTTAGCGGGTCAATTCGGTTTGGCGGCGTTTGGCTTTAAAATTCCGCGTTGGGCGAGGTATTCGGCGATTTGTATGGCGTTGGTGGCGGCGCCTTTACGCAGGTTGTCGGCCACTACCCAGAGGTTGAGGGTGTTGGGTTGGCTCTCGTCGCGGCGCAGGCGGCCTACGAACACCTCGTCTTTATCCTGGGCGTATAGGGGCATGGGATATTGATTGTGAGCGGGGTCGTCTATCAGCACGACGCCTGGGGCCTGGCGCAGCAGTTGGCGCACCTCGTCTAAGTCGAAGTCGCGTTCAAATTCGACATTCACGGCTTCGGAGTGGCCGCCCAGCACGGGCACGCGCACGGTGGTGGCGGTTACGCGGATACTGTCGTCGCCCATGATCTTTTTGGTTTCCAGCACCATTTTCATTTCCTCTTTAGTGTAGCCGTTGTCTAAGAAGACGTCAATGTGCGGCAACACGTTGAGGTCAATGGGGTGCGGGTAGGCCGGCTGCTCGACGCTTCTGCCGCGGCGTTCGCCCATGAGCTGCTGCACGGCCTTTACGCCGGTGCCGGTAACGGCCTGGTAGGTGCTGACAACGATGCGACGAATGCGGTAGCGGTCGTGCAGAGGCTTGAGGGCCACCACCATCTGGATGGTCGAGCAGTTGGGGTTGGCGATGATGCGGTCGTGCTCCGTCAGAACGTGGGCGTTCACTTCGGGCACGACGAGTTTTTTATCGGGTTCCATACGCCAGGCACTGGAGTTGTCCACTACGATGGTGCCCACCTCAGCAAAAGCCGGTGCCCAGGTTTTGGAAGTACTGCCGCCTGCACTGAACAGGGCCAGATCGGGCCGCAAAGCAATGGCCTCCTGCATCCCAATGACGCGATGGCGCTTGCCGCTAAAACGGATAAACTTGCCCACCGAACGCTCGGAGGCGACGGGGATTAGCTGACTTACCGGAAAACGGCGCTCTTCGAGCACCTGCAACATTTTGGAGCCAACCAGACCGGTGGCGCCTACGACGGCTACTTTCATCGGGCAATGCTTCTAAACAGGGCGCAAACATCCGGAAAAATTGCCAATGCTGTGGGCAAAGGCTGCCAGCTCTCGTACATGCACCAGCAGTCTCGACCTCTCAGGATGTCCGAGCGACCGAAACAGTCGTCTCGCCCCTTGCTGCACTTAGTGCCGAAAGAGCAGCCCCACGTATGCCACAAGTTCCACTTACTCAAGGGCTTATCCGGGCATACACGATGCCCGCTATCACACCCTGTAAGACGCCGTAGAGCAGCCACGTGGCCACCATCGGTAGGGAAATGGCCAGTGAGCTGAACGTGATCCACATGGAAGGCAGGAGCGCAACCAGGCCATACACCAATCCCATTTCGATGCCGCGCCGCCAGAAGGGGCCGTGGAATTGGCCCTTAAAGCGATGCCAGAACCACGCCAGTGCGAAGCTCAGAACAAACGGGTGTAAAAAGAAGAGGTATGTTTTGGCTCCTTCCATATCGAAGATGGGGTTGTAGTACTGCTCTGCCATTTCCGGCAGGAAACGCACCATTCCCCACAGCGAGGCATAACTGAAAACCAGCAAGAGGGCGCCTGCGACGAGACCTTTTAGGAGAAACTTTTGCATAATGCTGAGACGGGTGGGTGTTAGTTGAAAGCGACCGGCTCTACCTGAACGGTCAGATCGAAGTGGAAGGTGATCGGGTCGTCCACCTGGATCAGGCCAAACATGGCCGTGGGCGGTTCGACGCCGAACTCGGTCATCCGGATGACTCTGGCGCCTTTAAGGGCAAACCGGCTCTCTGAAATGCGCCTGGCCTGTGCCCAAAGTTTTTTTTCTTTAGTCGTTCCGGCGATGGTGAGGCTGACGCGGGCCTCTACATCGAACCAGTCCGTATCCGGGTTTTTCAAAAGGTTCGGATAGTATCGGGCCTCCACCAGGTCAATGAAGATTCGGGGATGCGCTTCGGATTTGAGGGCTCTTTGCAGGTCGCGCTCCATCTGGCCGTTTCTGCAATTGAAATTGCGGGTGGCCATACTCAACCGGGCGCTCTGAAACCTCGAGACCCCGTGGCCGACTTCTACTTCTAACTCCTGAAAACCGAACTGCTCTTCGCAGGTACAGGTGAATTTGTTCACGTTCGTCGTGCCCCTCAAAAGCAGGCTGCTTGGTTTGACGATGGAGTAGCGTATTTTCTTTCGAGAACAAGAAGGCCCAGGCGAAGTCACGCTAAGGCTCAGACCTGCCAACACAATCCAGAACAGCAAGAAAGAGGGCTTTTTCATGGCGCTTAAACGGTGAGGGTTTTTAAGGGCATATTTTAGAGGAAAAGGTTTCGGGGCTGGCGTCTGCTTTTTGCCCCGAAACCTTCCGTTTTCCTGTACTGACTGAGTGGGGTCAGAACCCGATCACAGCTTCGATCATAAACCCACTGACTTTGCCTTCATAGCGATCATCGCGTTTGGGGAAGTCGGTGTAGTTCTGGATCATGTACTCAAACTTGAGGAGCAGGTTTTTGGTCGGGAACCAGCCTGCCACAAAGGCCAGGCGGTCAATGCCGACTTCTGCCTGGCTGCCCGGCGTTTTGCCGGTATCATCGGCGCTGTAGCGCAGGCCATTGGGTTGGCCGGTTACCCTAATGTAGCGGCTACCGACATACATCTGCTCGTTGGGCAGGAAGCGGTACACCAATTCGGCGATAAGCTGGTTGAAGGAGCGATTTTTCCACTCGCCCCGGAGCGTGTCGCCATAGACGGCGCCGTTGGCGATGTCGTACGAACCGAAAAATTCTATCCCTTTGAACTTGATGAACGGGCTGATGGAGATGGCCGTTACGCGGTTGGCAAAGCCCGGGTCGAGTCGGCCGGAGGTGAAATTCGGGCCACTCTGCACGGCGGGGTTTGTAGGTGTAGTACCGATGGAGATAGGTATGCCGTTGATTTTGGCCGGTTCCATGATGCCGAAGTAACGGGAGCCAGTGCGGTCGCCCGTGAACAGTGTGTTGCGCGACGAGTTGGGGTTGTTGTACACCGATGCCGACAGGCGTAAGCGCAGGTCGTCGTTCAGCTGCTTGTCGTAGGCCACCTTACCAAACAGCGAGGGCGAGCGTTTCGTAGGCACTACGCCGAAGCTGTTAACCGCATCCGGCGTTTTCAAAATGTTACCGTTGATGAAGCCGGAGGTCATACCGCCCATAACCATGAAACCGTCAACAGGAAAGACGTACACCTCACCGCCAATCTCCGTGGTGAAGGCGTCGAGGATGCCGTTTTCCACAAAGGGGTTGAACATCGTGTTGCCGCCATCGGAACGGCGGAACTGCATGTCGCCGAAATTCGGCTGAAAGTGGCCGATTTTGACCCTGACATAGTCCGTAAACCATTGCGGGTTATTGAACATAGGCAGCTTGTCAATCTGGATGTAGCCGCCTTTGACCCAAAATTCTAAGTGGTGGCGCGATGACATGTAGTTCTCCAGGCACACCCGAATACCGTCGCCGATCTGCATGTCGAAGTTCAGGTTGGCCATCGCCAGGTTAAAGCCGGAAAGCACCGACGACGTCGAGTCTTCGGCCTTGATAGAGCCGTAAAGGAAATTTTTGTTTTCGGGGTTGTTTGCCGAAGTCGGGACATAAAACGCGGCGTTCTGGTTTTTATACCGCTGGAAATCCTGCGTAAATGCGCCGCCAATGCGAATTTTGAAGCCCGTGTACTCGGGTTGTTCGCCTTTTTTAGACGGCTCGAAAATGTTGATAGCCTCCTTGTCCCATCCGCGGTAGTACTGGAGTTGAGGCTGCTGGGCAAACGCCCCGATAGCATTAAGCAAAAGTGCAAGCGTCGAGAGAGTCCGTTTGTTTCTCATAAAAGCGGAAATTGTTTTGTTGTGAAATAAATGGTTAGAATCTCAGAAGGCAATGTGCCTCATCCGGCGGGCTTGAGCGTTACCCGGAAGATGACTTCGACTTCGTCGCCGACTGTAATGGTGCCCATCAGCGCCGAGGGGCGCTTCATCTGGAAGTCCGAGAGCTTTAATTTTTTCGAGCCGCTGAACGTAAGACTGCCGTCGGCTTCACTTTTGCCGCGCACACTCAGGTCAATTTTATTGGTTACGCCAGCCATTGTCAGCTTGCCGGAAGCAGCCACATCATACCCATCGCCTTTTTTGCTGAGCGTGGCCTGCTCCAACTTATAGGTGATGAAAGGATGATCCTTCGCGTTGAAGGCGTCGTAGGTCTTGTTGTCCATCACGGAGCCTTTGGTGCTTTTGATAGACCTCACGGGAATTTCCACCGTAAGGGACTGGATGGACTGAAGCCCAGAGGCATCGGTTCTCACCATACCGGTTGCCTTAAGCTCCCGGACACTCGACTCTCAATCATGCAGATTGGAAGTACCCTTAATTGCCATACTGAAATTGGCGGCTTCAAACCTCGTCTGGCCAAAAATGGGCGAGCAGGCAAATGCGAATATGATGGCTATCTTGCATTTCATGTTCATTGTCTTTGAAGCAAATGTATCCGCAGCGAAAAAGACAAGATATTGACCTGCATTATAAAATACTTTGATTTTTGTCATTCGACGCATTTTTTGACAAAAAATCGAACGAAATGCGTATTTTTTATGGGGTGGCCTGCTCCTGCCTTTTGAAGACAGGCGCTTTTTTCCGTCTGAGCCGCCTTCTTCAGGGCATGCTTTTCATGCCATCGCATCTTTTGGCTGCGGCATTCGGTGCTCACGTCATTCCGCCCAGATGCCTCCTCTGCGCCGTCTTTTCCGCGGTTTGAAGAACGAAATTCAATTGCCCTGTACCCCGAATTACCGACCTTCGCCCCCCGAAAATGATGGACATGTTTATACGCCTCCACCGCGAGGGCTTCGCTATCCTGGCCGTAGTCGGCCTTTTTCTTTTGGTCATCAACATTGCTTTGCGCGCTGCCGGGTCGGTTTATTTCTGGCCAGTGCTTGTGCTGTCGTTAGTGGTTTATGGCCTTTTTGTGCAGTTTTTTCGCAACCCAGTGCGCACCATCGAGAAAGCCGACAACCGCATCGTGTATGCACCTGCAGATGGGCGCATTTGCGCTATCGAGGAGGTCATCGAGACGGAGTACTTTGGCGAAAAGCGCCTGCAGGTTTCCATCTTCATGTCGCCGCTCAACGTGCACGTCAACCGCAACCCTGTGGGCGGCGTGGTGCGCTACTTTCGCTACCACCCAGGTAAGTACCTGGTGGCCTGGCACCCCAAGAGCAGCACGGAAAACGAGCACACAACCGTCGTTTACGACACCGGCGAGCACCAGATCCTCATGCGCCAGATTGCCGGCGCCCTGGCTCGACGCATCTGCTGGTACGTATCCGAAGGCCAGACGGTGCGGCAGGGCGACGATATGGGCTTCATCAAATTCGGCTCGCGCGTGGACCTGTTCCTGCCTCTCAACGCCACCCTGAACGTCCGGATGGACCAAACCGTGCGCGGCAACCGAGACATCATTGCTTATTTGCCTGAATAACAAACTGCTGAGACATCGCTCACAACATGACCGATCAAGAACTCATCCGACGCGAAGCGCTGCGCAAATTGCGCGAATTGGGCATTGACCCCTATCCGGCCGAAGCCTTCGAGGTTACGGCATTTGCTGCCGACATTGTGGCCAACTATCAGGAAGAAACCTTAGCGGACGGCACCAAAAACCGCCTGAACTACCAGGACGTCGCGCTGGCCGGGCGCATCATGGCCGTGCGCGAGGCCGGAAAGGCCCTGTTCATGAACCTGCAGGACAGCAGCGGACGTATCCAGCTGTACGTGCGCCGCGATGAGTTCGTACAGGGCGACGACGCCCCCTTCTTCGATGTAGTTATCAAAAAACTGCTCGACCTGGGCGACTACATCGGGGTGCGCGGCTTTGCCTTCAAAACCCGCACTGGCGAGGTAACCGTACACGTGCAGGCACTGAAACTATTGGCCAAAAGCCTGCGCCCCCTGCCCATCGTGAAGCGCGACGCCGAGGGCAACGTCCACGACGCTTTCACCGACCCGGAGCTGCGCCACCGCATGCGCTATGTGGACCTGACGGTCAACCCCGAATACCGCCAGATCTTCATCAAGCGCAGCAAAATGATCCGTACCATGCGGGCCTATCTGGATGAGCTCGGCTTGCTCGAAGTGGAAACACCCATCTTGCAGCCCGTCTATGGCGGCGCGCTGGCTAGGCCATTCATCACGCACCACAATGCGCTGGATATGCCGCTGTACCTGCGCATCTCCAATGAGCTGTACCTCAAGCGCCTCATCGTGGGCGGCTTCGATGGTGTCTATGAGTTTGCCAAAGTGTTCCGAAACGAAGGCATTGACCGCACACACAACCCCGAGTTCACGCTCATGGAGTTCTACGTGGCCTACAAAGACTACCACTGGCTCATGGGCGTCACAGAGCAAATGCTCGAGCGTGTCGCCCGCGCCCTGAGCGACGACGGCTCGGCCATCATCCCCTACGGCGAGCACCGGCTTAATTTCGCCGGCCCATACGCCCGCTTCACGATGGCCGAGGCCATCCGCCAATACACCGGCTTAGACATCGAAACCGCCACCGAGCGCGACCTGCGCGCCTACTGCGACCAGCACAACATCGAAACCGACCCAAGCATGGGCGCCGCCCAACTCCTGGACGAAATCTTCAGCGAAAAGGTGGAAAAACACCTCATCCAACCCACCTTCGTCCTCGACTATCCCATCGAAATGTCGCCCCTGACCAAACAACACCGCAGCAAACCCGGCTTAGTCGAACGCTTCGAACTCTACGTCAACGGCAAGGAAGTGGCCAACGCCTATTCTGAGCTCAACGACCCCTTAGACCAACGCAAACGCTTCGAAGAACAACGCCGATGGGCCGAACGCGGCGACGAGGAAGCCATGGCTACCGACGAAGACTTCCTCCGCGCCTTGGAGTACGGCATGCCACCCACCGCCGGCATCGGCTTCGGCATTGACCGATTGGCCATGCTCTTCACCGGACAAACCACCATCCAGGAAGTACTCTTCTTCCCGCAAATGCGGCCCGAAGCAAAACACAAAGACGCCGCCGAGCAGGGCCAATAAAGGCCTGCAATAGTCAAGCGCAAAACGCTGGTTGTCACCCCTATTTCCCCCTCCTTTATCGCTGATGGCATGGAGGGGGAATTTTTTACTAGAAGCGATGTAGATTCAAAATAAAGGTTTACTTTTGCATATCCCTTCCATGTATCCGCTCATTTTTAAAATATCTTCATTATGAAAAGGCTCAACATTTTCCTCCTGCTCTTCCTTCCTTCCTTCCTTCCTTCCTTCCTTCCTTCCGCTAGGAGGGGCCCTACATGCTCAGTGTAGAGAAGGCAATAATCCAAATGGCAAAGTAATAGACTCGTATGTAAATGTAGCTATCTGGCCAACACAGGAGTATATGAATGCCTTCTCCAATGCCAAAGAGGCTCGCGACTATGCTCGTGATAAAATTAATGCGGGTTTAACGGCACTGAATAACATTTTTGCTTCTCGGCGCACGATTTTTGGAGTTTTTTTCTTCCCTGAAGGCCCGTTAGCGCCTGTGCAAGGTGGTGCAGAGGGCGACACTGAGTACCACATTCGAATACGCAATACCTTTGACAATACCTGGCCTTGCCTTAAACAGCGATGCGATATTATCTTTGTTCTTACCAATAGTGGTCAGGGAGGGTTTGGCTACGACGTTGTTGCCCGATTGAAACTACAGAACCTGGGCAATCCCAGGAATGTAGCACATGAGATAGGTCATGTTATTGGACTGATGCATTTGACTGGGGAAGACTGTGGTAAGCACTGTGATAACCAATCTACTGCTACGTTTATGTGCGACCCTCCTGGGGCAGTAGCGTTTTCCTCTTGTGACATTCAGCGCTTGCCTACTCATGTTTACACAGCTGCGAATTGCAACAGATGGAAGGATTTTGTAGAGGCATTACCCGATAACTACGTGTGCCCAATTCAACCCAGCGTATCCGTTCGTAGCAGTCTGCCGTATTTAATTCAGGGTTGTATTCCTGACCGTAGCGAGCCTGAGTTCACTATTACCATTCGGGGGGGCCAGGGCGGCACTAATGGAGTGAAAGTGCGTGCTGAATTTGCAGAGTTACCTTATGACCTTCTGGAAATGATGGACTTTAATACGATGGTTCCTAAAGGCGCGTCTCTTACGGAGCTTCAGATACGAGAGGCAGGTGTTGAACAGATATTTAATAGACATTATGTACCTTTGTTTTTTTAAAATACGCGCGAAGAAACATGGGAAAGTACGAGAAATGGGCCTCCATTGAAGGGCGCTTTTTAGCCATGACGGGCTTATCGCAGGCAGATTTTGACCGATTGCTGCCTTTT
>CAZYEV010000051.1:0-37852 GCA_964646615.1 uncultured Saprospiraceae bacterium | reverse complement strand
CGTCTGGGCAGGCAATACAAGCGCGTGGGCGCACAGCACTGCCGTGGCGCACCCCAAAAGGAATGGCTTCATAACGACGTACGGTTTCTTTTCCAGCATGACGTTAGAAAAGCCGGCAGGGTTGGAGTGCCCGGAGGCTTTTCTCCAACCCTGCCAGAAAGAAAACGAGCCAAACGGCGCGGTTACTGCTTCACCCAGGGCGTCGTTCGGGTTTGCCCTTGTGCGTCAATGGCCTGCAGGTAGTACAGCCCTGGCGGCAGGTGGGCAATGGAAATGTTCTGGTGGAGGTCTGACGGTGTCAGCGTCATCACCCAGCGGCCGCGCGCGTCCAACAGGCGCAGGGTGGCGGGTTCGATGCCACTTAGTTCAATGCGAATGCTTTCCGACGCCGGGTTGGGCACGACGCGTAGGCGCATGTCGGTGTTCAGGTCGCGCGTGGAGATGGTGTTGTCCACCACCACCGGCCCCAGCGTGCGGGTGCAGCCGTTTTCGTCCGTAACCGTCAGCACGTAGCGGCCGGCGTTGAGGCTGTCTAAGTTTTGAGTAGTGGCAAACGGCTGTCCGTCTTTCGTCCACTCGAAGCGTGGCGTGCCCACGCCGCCCGAAACGGACACCCGGATGCGGCCTCGCCCGGCACCGCCGATGTCGTTGACCACCGTGTCCAGGGTGATGGCAAGGGGCGGCCCGACGGTTACCGTGAACGAGCAGGTGGCCGTGTTGCCCGAAGCATCGCTGAGGCGGAAGACCTGGAGCGTCTGGCCCACGGAGAAATTGCTGCCGCTGGGCAGCCCCTGCACGAGCACGGGCTGTGCGTTGCCCAGCGAACAGTTATCTGCAAACGTTGGTGTCGGATATTGCACGGGCCTGTCGGCGCAGCCCGTTTGCGACGGCGGGCAGGTCAGCGTGGGTGGTGTAGTGTCGTTGGCCGTTACCGTTACGGTACGCAGGTACAGGCAGCCGTTGGCGTCGGTAATGGTGAGCGTGAATGTGCCTACGCCCACGCGGTTGGGGTCGCCACCCGGCCAGGAGAACATGTAGGGCGGCGTACCGCCTGAGGTAATGGAAATGGTGATGCGCCCGTCCTCCTTTTCAGGGCATGAGGGCGGCGTAACGTCCACCTGAATTTGTGCCGGGTCGGGTTGCGATACCACAGCCGTGCCTACCGCCTGACAACCGGCCGCGTCGGTGGTCGTAACGGTGTAAACGCCTGCAGGCAGGTTGGCGATGGTGGGTGTGCTGCCGCCGTTCGACCAGGCGTAGGTAATCGGTGTCGTGCCGTTGGCCACTGCAGCGGAGGCTGTGCCCGAAGCCTCGCCCGGGCAGCGGGCCGGCGTGGCGGAAGTGGTCAGCGTCAGGTTGCAGTTGAACGCATTGACTACGACCGTTTGCACTGCCGTGCAGCCATTGGCGTCTTGCACGGTTACCGTGTACGTCCCGGGTGTCAGGCCGGTGATGGTGGGAGTCGTCTGGCCATTGCTCCACTGATAGGTGTAAGGCGGCGTGCCGCCCACCGGTGCTGCTGTGGCTGTGCCGTCGTTGCGGCCCACGCCCGTTTCAGGCGTGGCGCTGGCATTGGGCAGAAGGGCCGTTGGCCCGGTTACGGCCACGGACAACTGCAGCGGACAGCCGGCATCGTCCGTTACAGACACTGTGTAATTGCCCGGCGCCAGGCCTGTGATGGTGGCCGTCGTGTCCCCTGTATTCCATTGGTACACATAAGGCGGTGTTCCGTTGCTGACGTTTACCGTTGCCGTGCCGTTGTTGGCGCCGAAGCAGCTGACGTTTGTAGCGCTGATGGTGGCCGTCAGAGCGCAGTTGAAGCTGTTCACCGTAACGGTTTGCACTGCTGTGCAGCCGTTAGCGTCTTCTACCGTAACGGTGTAAGCGCCCGGCGCCAGGCCGGTAATCGTTGCGGTGGTATCGCCGGTGTTCCAGCTGTAGGCGTAGGGTGCCGTGCCACCGGTGGGGTTGGCGGTGGCTGTGCCGTCGTTGGCGCCGAAAGCCGTTTCGCCCGTGGCAGAGGCATTGGCCTGTAAAACCGCCGGTTGGGTGATTTCGACGGACGTCGTGGCTGAGCAGCCCTCGCTGTCGGTAACGCTGACGAAGTACGTACCGGCATACAGGTTCTGCGCCGTCGCAGTGGTGTCGCCGTTCGACCAGGCGTATTCAAACGGCCCTACGCCGCCGCTGCCTGCTGCTGTGGCGCTGCCGTTTTGCTGGCCAAGGCAGGATACCGGCGTAACGTTCGCAATGGCAACCTCGACGGGCGGCGACTGCACGACCACAACGGTATCGGTGGCTGCACAACCGTTCACCGTGTTGGTAATGAGCAGGATGTACGAACCCGCCGAGTCCACCAGGGGCGTCAGCGTGGTGTCGCCCGCCACGATGTGCCCGTCGGGTGTCGTCCACAGGTAGGCGAAGCCCTGGCCCTGCGAGGAGGCGGAGGCGTCCAGCTGCAGGGTGTCGTTCTGGCAGTTGAGGTTGAGCGGCGGCGCTATGCTGACGGTGGGTGCTACGGTGTCTAAGGCGACGGTTGCCGTGGCGGTGTTGGTGCAGCCGTTGAGCAGGTTGGTTACCACGACCGAATAAGCGCCCGGCACTGTTGTTTGTGGGTTTTTCTGGGTCGAACTGAAGCCCTGCGGCCCGCTCCAGGCGAAGGTAGCCGAGTCAGCATTGGTGGTCAGCGTCAGTTGGGCCAGCGTGTCGGCGCAGGTAAGGGCTTCAGCGGTAGCCGAGGCGGTGGGCTTGACGGTGTCTTGAGCCACCGTAGCCACAGCAGTGTTCACGCAGCCATTAGCACCATTTGTTACGGTAACGGTATAGGTGCCTGGCGCTGACACACCCGGGTTTTGTTGCGTAGAAGAAAAGCCCGACGGCCCAGCCCAGGAGAACGTCGCAGGGTTAGCATTGGTGGTCGTCAGCAGCGTTACCACCGTATCTGCACAGGTAAGCGTGTTGGTTTGCACCGCTACGGTTGGTGGTGTCGTGTTGGTCGTTACCGGCGTACTCGAGGTGTTCGTGCAACCGTTGGCTGTGTTGGTAACGGTAACCGAATATGTGCCCGGCGTGCTGGTCTGGAAGCTCTGCTGGTTGCTGGTGAAGCCCCCCGGCCCGGCCCAGGAGAAGGTGGCCGGATTGGCATTGGTGCTCACCTGCACCGTCGCCGAATTGTTGGCACACGTAATGACACCGCCAGAGGCTGTGGCCGTTGGTGGCTGCTGGTTGCTCGTGGCCGTTGTGGAGGCCGATGAGGTGCAACCATTGACGTTGTTGGTAACCACCAGCGTGTATGTGCCTGCGGCGTTAACCACGGGATTAAGCGTGTTGGCGCCCGACACGATGTTGCCGCCGTTGGAGGCTGTCCACTGGTACGAGAAATTCGGCCCTGTAGAAGACCCTGCGCCGTTGAGCACAGCCAGCGGTTGCGTGCACGTAAGAACCGCCGGTGGCCCGGCATTGGCGTTGGGCGGCGTAACGTTGGCCGTTACGGTTACCTGTGCCGAGCGCGTGCAGCCGTTGGCGTCCGTAACAACGACGCCGTAAGTGCCCGGAGCAAACACTTGAATGGGGTTCCCCGTCTGACCGTCCGACCACAGAAAGCTGTACGGCGGCGTGCCGCCACCCGCCGTGGCCGTCAGGGTAGAAGAAAGATTGATGCAGGTGATGGGATTACTCGAAGTAGCCGAAAGCGTCAGCAACGGCGGCTGCGTAATGGTTACCGAAGCCGTTGCTGTGCCACTGCCCGAAGAGCCTGTTACCGTAACGGTGTAAGTACCTGCCGACAGGTTTACTGCCGTCTGGCCGTTCTGGCCGTTGCTCCACTGATAGGTATATGGCGGTGTGCCTCCGGAAGGCTCTGCGGTAGCGCTGCCGTTGTTGCCGCCAAAGCAGGAGACATGGTTCACGTTCGTAATGCTCACCGTCAAGGGCGGCGCGCCGGCAAAGGCATACGTTTCGGAAAAATTAAAGGCGACGTCGCCGCTGGTGTTGCCGTTGCCGTTGCAGAAGTTGCCGATGAAGTAAAACTTGATGGTGTTGCCCCCGGCCGATACGGGCGATTTCCAGTTGAAAACCCAGCTCACCGAGCCGCCGGAGAACACCTTCGAGCCGCGATGCTCAATATACTCGCGACTGTTAAAGAACTCTGTGCCGCTTTCGCTGTTAACCGCGATGAGGTCGCCGGCATTGCTGTTGTTACCATCCACTGCTACCAGCTGGTAACCACCGCGGACGGGGTTGCCGCTCGTGGCGGTCAGGGTGATTTCCATCGGGTACGTAGTGTTGGGCTCAATGGTCGAGGGCAGACCGCTGATGCTGACCGTACCCGAAAAGCCACCGCCACCGTGGCAGTTGTTGCAGGTGCCGCTGTCAAACGGAGCACCGGTAACGCCCGTGGGCGGATTGCCCGAATTGGCTAACCACACCAGCACACCCAGTGCCAGACCAGCCACGCGCATCAAAGGAGAAGCGTAGAAATTCTTCATGGACAGGAAGTTTTTAAGGTGAGAAGCAAAGGGTTACATGGATAAGACTTTGATGCAATTTTTAAAAACACATCACCTTGTCGTCATGTGCCAGGCATGACGACGAGCTTTTAAGTACGACGCGGGCCAAAATTCAGATTTACCCCATGGCGCGGCTTGCGGACAGGCTGGAGCCAGTGTGGCTCACTGCCGGATGAGGCGCTGCGCCTGCCAGATGCCGTTGCGCTCGCGCAGGCGAAGGATATAAGTGCCCGAAGAGAGGTCGCCCACCCAGAGCGCTTCGCCCGCAGCCAGTAAAGTGGTGCGTACCAGGCGGCCTGAGTTGTCGGTCAGCTCCACCTCCAGCGTCGCTGCCTCGTCGGCACCCTGGATGCGTATCCAGTCCGCAGCCGGGTTGGGGTAAATGCGCAACGCAGGCCCAGAGGGCAGGGGTCTCGTTGAAACGGTCGTATCCGGGCCAAAACGGAACACTCGCGTACCCGTAAAAGCGACATCGCCGCTGGAGCCGCCGTTGCCGTTGCAGAAATTACCGATAAAAAAGAAGCGAATGGTGTCGCGGCCAGCCGCTGCCGGCGAGGTCCAGTTGAACGACCACGTGGCCGGCCCGCCACCCGTAAACAGCTTGGGTGCGCGGTGTTCGATGTACTCGCGACCGGCGAAGAACTCGGTACCGCTTTGCGAGTTCGTAGCGACTAAGTCGCCCGCATTCTGGTTGTTGCCATCCACCACCACCAGCTGGTAGCCACCGCGGTTGGGGTTGCCGCTCAACGGTGCGAGGGCGATTTCTATTGGGTACGTTGTGCCGGGCGCAATGGTGGCCGGCAGACCGCTAATGCTGACCGAACCATTGAAATTGCCCCCTTCATGGCAGTCGTTGCACGTACCTCCATCAAAAGGAGCACCTGTACGACCTGTGGGCGGATTGTTGGCATTGGCCAACCAGACCACAACACCTAACACTAAGCCCGCAGCCTTAAGCAGGCGAGAAGAGTAAGAAAGACGCATAGATAGATAATTAGAATGGGTTTGAGTGGCAGATTACTACTTACTTCGGAATTAACCTGCAACATTTATACGCGCACTCTGGTTGCACAGATTTATCTGAAAATACCCGCGTTCCTTAAATGCCAGATTATTGCACTGTACCAGAGAACGATTTGCTGAAAAACGCTGCTGCCACCGTTATTTTTTTCTCTCTCCCTGCCGAAATTTAACAGAATAGACGGAAGATGCTTCTATTCTTCGTAAATCAGCCCTCGGTTTTCTCCGATTTTTGACTTTTCCAAAACTGCGCCGCCCCCTCCAGCGCTTCGTAAAACTCCTGCCCGTACTTGCGCACCAACGCATCGCGGACGAACTGGTACAACGGAATTTTTTCCGCTTCGCCGCGCCGACAGGCTGCCGAGCAGATGTCCCACTGGTGGTAATTCAGCGCCTCGAAGCCCGCTTCCGGGTTGTGGCTTACCCGCACCGGATACAGGTGGCAGGAAATGGGCTTTTGAAAATCCGTAGCGCCGGCCCGATAGGCGCGCTCAATGCCGCATTGCGCAACGCCATCGGCGCCCAGCACCATGTAGGCGCAAGGGCCACCATCTATTAAAGGTGTGCCGTAGGTGTCGTCGTCTTCGCTGCGCACGTATTTGCCCTGCTGCTCGATGGCCGCAATGCCTGCCGGCGAGAGGAAAGGTTTCACTTGCTCGTAAATGGCCTCCAGCACGGCCAGCTCCGTCTCTTCCAACGGGGCGCCAGAGTCGCCTTCCCAGCAACAGGCGCCCTTACACGCCGACAGCTGGCAGGCGAAGTACTCCTCCACCAGCGCATCGCTGACGAGTTTGCCCTCTATCCAGATCATAGCAGCGCTCTCAGGTATTGAGTGCCCCGCATACCGACAGCACCTGGCCCGATACGTAGGCGCCCATGTCGGAGGCTAAAAAGACGCAGGCATTGGCCACATCTTCGCCCGTGCCCAGGCGCTTCATGGGTATGGCGCTCAGGTAGGCTTCGCGTGTCTTTTCGTCTAAGGCTGCCGTCATTTCCGTTTCGATGAAGCCGGGTGCAATGGCGTTGCAGCGGATGCCCCGCGAACCGTACTCCTTGGCAATGGATTTCGAGAAGCCGATGATGCCCGCTTTCGAGGCTGCGTAGTTGGCCTGCCCGGCCTGGCCAAAGACGCCCACCACCGAGCTCATGTTGATGATGCTGCCGCCCGAACGCAGCATGGGCTTCAGGCAGTGCTTCGTCAGGTTGAACACCGACTTGAGGTTGGTCTGCATCACCTCGTCCCATTGCTGCTCCGTCATGCGCAGCAGCAGCGTGTCGCGTGTGATGCCGGCATTGTTCACCAGGATGTCTATTTTGCCAAAGTCGCGCACGACGGCATTCACCAAAGCCTCGGCCTGGGCATAATCGCCGGCGTCGCTCTGGTAAGCGCGCACGTTCTCGCCCAGTTCGGCGGCCAACCGCTCGGCACGTTCGGCCGAACTGGCGGAGACGTATGTGAATGCCACACGAGCGCCTTGCTGCGCAAATTTGCGCACGATGGCCTCGCCAATGCCGCGCGAGCCGCCCGTTACGAGGGCTACTTTTCCTTCGAGTAAAGCCATTTTTTCAATAAAAAACGAATGAAATAAGGTGGGTGAAGTTCAAAAGCTGTAGGTCATCCGGCTGTTGACGCAAACGCTGCCAACGGCAACGGGGCGGGCAAAAATAGGGCGCGTTGTTGGCTCTTTGGCGTGCTTGGGCTTTTTCCACATCTTCGCAACCCGACATTGCGGCACAGACAAAATCTCCGTGTCTTTGGGCTTTCCTTCGTGTATTTGCGGTAAATCCTTCAGGTTTATGCTGTACGAGTTTAACGGTTTTCGTCCGGTGGTTCACGAAAGCGCATTCGTTCACCCGGCAGCTGTCGTCGTTGGGCGGGTAGCCATTGGTCGCGATGTGTACATTGGCCCTGGTGCTGTGCTTCGGGGCGATTGGGGGCGCATCGAGATTGCCGACGGCTGCAATGTGCAGGAAAATTGCGTCATCCACATGTTTCCCGGCGTGGCGGTGGAGCTGCACGAAAGCGCGCACATCGGGCACGGGGCCATCATTCACGGGGCCATCATCGGGCGCAACAGCCTTATCGGCATGAATGCCGTGGTCATGGACGAAGCCGAAGTTGGGCCGGAGTGCATCGTAGGTGCCCTGAGTTTTATCAAAGCCGGCGAAAAGATACCGGCGCGCAGCTTAGTGGCGGGCAATCCAGCGCGCATCCTGCGCGAGGTGAGCGACGAGATGCTGGCCTGGAAAACCGAAGGCACCCGGCTCTACCAGCAGCTGCCCGAGCAGTGCCGCCAGAGCTTGCGCCCTTGCGAGCCGCTGCGCGAAAAGCCCGAAGGCTGGGAGGCGGAAGACGCCTCGTATCGCCCGTGGAAGAGCCGCACTCAATAAGCCCGGGCAAACAGCACGCGCCGCTGGCTGGGCTTGCCGGTCAGCACGCAGGTGCCTGCTTCGGCTTCGCCGTCCAACGGAATGCAGCGGATGGTGGCTTTGGTGCGTTCCTTGATTTCCAGTTCCGTTTCCGTGGTGCCGTCCCAGTGGGCCAGGACGAAGCCGCCCTTTTCTTCCAGAGTGGCCTCGAAGTCGGCCCAGGTGTCCACGCGCGTGATGTGCGCATCGCGGTAGGCTTTGGCGCGCTCGAAGAGGTTTTGCTGGATGTCGCGCAGCAATTGCTCCACATATTCGTCAATGCTGCCCAGCGGGACGTTGTTTTTTTCTTTTGTGTCGCGGCGGGCCACTTCCACCTGGCCGGCGTCTAAATCGCGCTGGCCCAGACCCAGGCGCACGGGCACGCCGATCATTTCGTACTCGGCGAATTTGAAGCCCGGGCGGTTCTGGTCGTCGTTGTCCACTTTGACCGAGATACCGCGGGCGCGCAGGCGGGCGGCAATCTGGTCGGCGGCTTCCATCAGCGCGGGTACGGGCTTGGGTATAGGCACGATGACCACCTGAATAGGCGCCAGTCGGGGGGGCAGTACTAAGCCGTCGTCGTCGGAGTGCGTCATCACCAGGCCACCGATGAGGCGCGTGGAGACGCCCCACGACGTCGCCCACACGTACTCCTGCTGGTTGTCTTTGTTGAGGAATAGCACATCGAATGCTTTGGCAAAGTTTTGCCCCAGGAAGTGCGAGGTGCCGGCCTGGAGGGCTTTGCCGTCCTGCATGAGTGCTTCGATGCAAAACGTTTCGTCGGCGCCAGCAAAGCGCTCGTTAGGGGTTTTTACGCCCTTGATGACCGGCATCGCCATGTAGTCTTCGGCGAAGCGGCGGTAGATCTCTAAGATTTTCAGCGTTTCTTCCATGGCTTCCTCGCTCGTGGCGTGGGCGGTATGGCCCTCCTGCCACAGGAATTCGGCCGTGCGCAGGAAGGCGCGGGTGCGCATTTCCCAGCGTACCACGTTGGCCCACTGGTTGATGAGCAGCGGCAGGTCGCGGTAGCTCTGGATCCAGTCGCGGTAGGTATTCCAAATGATGGTTTCCGATGTGGGCCGCACAATGAGTTCCTCTTCCAGTTTAGCCTCGGGGTCTACGATGACCCCTTGCCCGTTAGGGTCGTTTTTGAGGCGATAGTGGGTAACGACGGCGCATTCTTTGGCAAAGCCCTCGACGTGGGCGGCTTCGCGGCTGAGGAAGCTTTTCGGGATAAAGAGCGGGAAATACGCATTGACGTGGCCGGTTTCTTTAAACATGCTGTCCAGGGCGTCGCGCATTTTTTCCCAAATGGCAAAGCCGTGCGGGCGAATGACCATGCACCCGCGCACGGGTGAGTTGTCGGCCAGGCCGGCTTTGCGCACGATGTCTAAATACCATTGCGAGTAATCTTCGGAACGAGGCGTGATTTCTTTTGCCATGAAGCGATGCTGAACTAAATTTGTAGGGTTAAAGAGGAAATGGAATGCCTGCCGGGAAGGAGCGCATGGCTCATTTTAACACATCTTGACGGCCTTTCGCGGCTTTAAGCCAACTTTAACCAACCTAACGTGTTGACTTTAAATAGCCTTTAACGTCAAGAGGCGCGCAAAGGTAAGTACATTTGACCCCGTAAACCGATGCCACGCATTCATCCTTCAAACACGCTAATGCAACACGCTATGAAAAATATCCGCTTTTTCTTCGCCATGCTGGTAGGGCTGGTGGTAACCGTCGGCGCGCAAGCGCAAGACGATCTCTACTTCGACCCGGCCACCGACCAGCGCGCCTTTGTCAGACAGGAGCTGCGCGAGCAAAACAACGTTACGCGCCGCTACGACGACGAAGACTACTATTACGATGACGGCTACGACTTTGAGTATTCCTCGCGCATTCGGCGCTTCCACCGCCCGATGCGGATTGTGGACTACTACGATCCGTTCTTTGTGGACATGTGGATGTACGATCCCTTCTTCACGCCCGGCGTGAGCATTTACGTCGGTGGCTTTGCCGACTACTGGATGTGGCGCCGCTGGATGCGCTGGCGCACGTGGAATGCCTGGAACACCCCGTGGTACAACCCGTGGGTATGGAACAACTACTTCTATGACCCCTACTGGGTGTGGAACGGCTTCAACCCGTACTTCTGCCCCACCAACGTGTGGATCAACAACTATTATTGGGTCAACAACAACTGGAACAACCGGCCCGATGGCTACGTGCCGCGCACCTACACTGGCCCGCGTCGCGGTGGCACGGAGGTTAGCCCCAACGGCTTTGCGCGTATCGCCAGTAACACATCGCCCTCCGAGCGCTTAGCGCCTCCGCGCGCTGGAGCCGAAGTCATCGAGCTGAAGCCGCAACGCCCAACGCAGGGCCGCGTGGAAACGACGCCTGCCGAGCGCCTGCCGCAAGACCGCGTCGGCACCGATCGCGAGGGCGCCCGGCCTACCACACCGCCGCGCACCGGCGCTGAAGGCGCGCGTCCCGACGGCCGCCGCGAGACGGTCCCGGCCGAACCTTACCGCCCGGGTCGCGAGGGTGCTGAGCCGCAGCGCCCGCCGCGCGAAGCCGCACCCGAACGGCCCAGCCGACCCAACACGGAGCCCCAGCGCCCGCCGCGCCGCGACGAAACGCCCAGCCGCGAGTACACGCCTCAGCGCCGCGAGTCGCCGCGCTCCGACGACGGCGGTCGCTATGAGCGCCCCAGCCGCAGCAGTGAGCCTTCGCGCTCTTACGATACGCCCAGCCGCTCCTATGACCGACCCTCCAGCAGCCCCAGCGGACGCTCCGGCGGTGGCGGCGGCTTCGAGCGCTCCGGCAGCAGCCCCAGCGGTGGTGGGCGCACCTCTTCACCACCCTCCAGCGGTGGCGGCGTTAGCCCGCGCGGACGGCAGTAACCAGACCAACACGGCAAAGCGGTGGCGCCTCTTCCATGCGCAGACCCTTAGCCAGCACACCTGATGGGTGGAAATGGGTTGTACCTCCTCTTTCCACCCATTTCTTTTACCGCTCCAACTGTCCTCATTTCATCCACTCAACTGCAGCGACATCATGAAACACGTCATCTGGGCCGTCCTTGCCCTCTTCGCCATAAACCTCTCGGCCCAAACGGCCGCCGACGCCATTCGATATACGTATCTCAATCCCGCAGGCACGGGCCGGGTGCTCGGCGTCGGCGGTGCTTTTGGCGCGCTCGGCGCAGAGTTTACCTCTACCAGCCTCAATCCGGCGGGCTTAGCCATGTACCGCTCGGGCGAATTGGTTTTCTCGCCTACGCTGCGCTTCACCCGCGTAGATGCCTCCTTGCCCGGCGGCGGCGCTCCCTACGTTGAACGCGGCTCCGCTTTCCGCTTCGACAACGTCGGCATTGTCTTCCACACCCCACCGCGCCGCAGCCGCTGGAAAACCTACAACGTCGGCATCGGCCTGAACCAGTTAGCCAACTTCAACCGCGACATCTACTACGCCGGCTATGCACCCGGTACGCTGCTCAATCCCTGGTTTGAGGAAGCCCGCCCGCAGCTGCAGGCTAACCCCAACGGCAGTACCCTGGACCCGTTCACCGGTGGGCTGGCCTTCGAAACGGGCGCCTTTTATTTCCAAAACAACCGCCCTTCGTACGACTTTGAGGGCAACGAAAACGCCGATGTACGCCGCACCCATACCATTGCCCAGAGCGGACGCATCAACGAGCTGGTCTTTTCTATGGCTGGCAACTACGACGAACGGCTCTTCATCGGCGCCACCTTTGGCGTGCCCTTCGCCCGATACCGCTTTGAGGGCGACTACGCCGAACAGGATGCCAACGACAATGTCATCTACTTCGACGAACTGGCCTTCACGGAATACTACGAAACCGAGGGGGTGGGCCTCAACGGCAAATTCGGCATCATCTTCCGCGCCAGCCAGGCTTTCCGCATCGGCACTTATTTTCATACGCCTACCTGGTGGCGCCTGACGGACAACTTTAACAACGCCTTCCTGTATCAATTCACTGACGGCACGGGCACGAACCGCACCACCGCCCAATCGCCCGATGGCAGCTTCGACTATCGCTTAGTAACGCCCTGGCGCGCCGGCATGAGCACGGCCATCCTCTTCGATAAAAAAGGCTTCGTCAGCGCCGACGTGGAGTGGGTGGATTACAGCGCCGCGCGCTACAACTTCACGCCGCGCACGGCCAACACTGCCCTAAAAGAGCAGGAGCGCCAGGTCAACAACCAGATTCGCCGCCGCTACGAGGGAGCGATGAATGTCCGCCTCGGCGGTGAGCTGGCCCTGTCGGTCTTCCGCCTGCGCGGCGGGGTGAGCCTGCTGGGCAAACCCGAAGCCGGCGAAGAGGGCTTCAACGTCGGCTATTCAGGGGGCATTGGCGTCAAGGGCCAGGGCTTCTTCCTCGACCTCGGTGTGCGCACGGCAGCGCCTGTGGGCACCGTTGTGCCCTACGCCGGTGGGCCGGTGGTCAGCACGCAAGGGCGGGTTACGGATGTGATGCTCTCGATTGGGTTCAAGTTTTAGCCAATCCGGCCTCTAAAAAAGCACCTCCGCGAAGGATGTAGATACGCCACAGCAGGCACATGGCCGGGCTGCTGCGCAAGGTCGAAAAAAACGTTTTTTGCCAATCGTGTACAAAAATAGGCCGCCCAACATGCGTCAGGAGGTGTTTACCTTCGCTCCGAAATTGCGCTGAGGGCGTCCTGGATGCCTTTGGAGCGTTCTGCCGGCTAAAAAATCTACATCAATATGCGCCTGATTTTCACCTTATTAGCCCTGTTTGTAGCCGCTGCCGCGTGGGCGCAACACGAAGAGCACGGCAGCTGCGGCTATGTGGGCAAATCGCCGTGGCTGGAGTGGTACCAGCAAAACACGGGACTGTTCGACACGCCGGAAAATGGCGATACGGCCTGGCTGTATGTGCCGGCGACGCTGCACATTGTGGGCACCAACACCGGCAGCGGCTATTTTGGCTTAGACCAGGCACTGCGAGCCATGTGTCGGCTCAATCAGCAGTTTGAGCCGGCCTATATTCGGTTTTACCTGATGCCGGGCGATGCGGTGCGCTACCACAACAACAGCAACTGGTACACCCACGACTTCGGCGGCGGCGCGCAAATGCTGCAAACCGTAGTGCCTCCACTGCGCAACCGCCTGAACATCTTCGTAGTGGCCGACCCGGCGGGCAACTGTGGCTACGCCTGGTTCGATGCTGTAGTGATGCGGAACAGCTGTTCCGGCCCGGATAACGTTACCTGGGCACACGAGGTGGGGCATCATTTATCTCTTCCTCACACCTTTTTTGGTTGGGAAGGATTTACCTGGAATTACAGCACGCCCGCGCCTGCCAACGTGTCGGGCATTCTGGTGGAAAGAACTGACGGCTCCAACTGCTACGTGGCTGGTGATGGCTTTTGCGATACGCCGCCCGACTACCTGAACTACCGTTGGGCCTGCGACACGGCAGGCCGAAGCACCGTGCCGCAAATAGACCCCACGGGTGCTTCCTTCCGCTCGGATGCGTCGCTCATCATGAGCTATGCCTTCGACCGTTGCGCCAGTCGCTTCAGCCCGGAGCAGATAGCGGCCATGCGCGCCAACCTGCGCACCGAACACAAGGCGTACCTGCAATTGACTAACCCGCTGCCCGAGTTGCCTGACCATGCGCAGGTGGAACTCGTCAGCCCCTTAGACTCGACTCAGGTAGTGCAGTTCAACCACATCGAACTGAAGTGGAAAAAAGTGCCGGGAGCGCGCTACTACGTCGTCGAGGTGAGTCGCTCGCCCGACTTCTTCAGCCGCTTTTACAGCGAAACGCTTATTGATGCCGACCATGTAACCATCACGAAGACGCTGCCGAACAACTGGACGCTCTTCTGGCGCGTGCGCGCGTACAGCGATTGGGATGTGTGTCAGCCCTTCGACCAGGCGCAAATCGGCTCTTTCCGCACGCAAAACCTGTCGGCTACCAACGAGCTGGAGCGCCAGGTGGCCCTTTTGCTCAAGCCTAACCCGACATCGGTGGGCCAACCCGCCCAGTTTGTGGCGCAGGTCGAGAGTGCCATGGACGTTCAGCTGACCATCCACGATGCTACGGGTCGCCTGTGCTGGCAGCAGCTGGTGCGCCTGTACCCCGGTGAGAACACGATGACGCTGCCCATTGAGCGCTTAGAGGCCGGCGCCTATGTTCTGGCTATGCGCAACGAGCTGGGCATCGCTATTCGCCGCTTCATCGTGGCCGACTGAGCACACACGCATGGGCGTCATTCAGCGACAGGGCCTCAAGTACACCGTGCTGAACTTCATCGGGCTGGCCATCGGTACGGCCAGCACGCTGCTGGTGTATTCGCGCGCCGAGGTGGTGGAAACGTACGGGCTGGCGCAGTACCTGCTGAGCCTTTGCGTGCTGAGCTTTCCGCTGCTATCGCTGTCGGCTCACACGATAGGAGTGCGATTTTTCCCGCATTTTCAGGAGCTGCCGCGCGGGCGCGAGGTTTTCTTCGGCTTAGTGGTCTTGCTGCCGCTGGCGGGTTGGTTGGTGTGGGCTTTGCCGGCTATGCTGTGGTGGCCCTGGCTGCAGCAGCGAGCGGGTCTGTCGGGTGCGCACCTGTGGCTGGCCTTTCCGCTGACGCTGTTTTACAGCCTTTCGCTGACGCTGACCTATTACGCCTCGAACCGGCAGCGCATTGTGGTGCCGTCGTTGCTGTTTGAGGTGTCGCTCAAGATGGTGCTCCCGCTGCTGATGATTGCCCTATGGCAGGGCTGGCTGAGTCAGCAGGTGGTATTGGCGCTGTTGGTCGGGCATTTTGCCGTCGTCGCTGCCGCTTTGTTTTTTTATTTAAAAAAACTCGGCGAGCACCCGCTGTGGCCGCGCTGGGCCGAATGGCCGGCACCGTTGCGCCGCGAAATGCTGGGCTATGGTGCTTTTGGCGTTGTCTCCGGGCTGGCGCTGCTGCTGGCTACGAAGGCCGACACCTTTCTGGTGGGCAGCCTGACCGACATGCGGCGCACGGGCATTTACGCTATTGCGCTCAACATCGCTGTGGCTATGGACATTCCGCTCAAAGGGCTGCTGACGGTGAGCATACCCATCATGAGCCAGCACCTGGCGCAAGACAACCGGCCCGCCTTGCGCACGTTGTACCATTCGGTGTCGGTGCACTTGCTGGCTGCTGGGCTGTTTTTGTTCGGTTGCATCGTTGTGGCGGCCGACGACCTGTACCGCATCATGCCCAACAGCGCCGAGGTGTCGGAGGGCAAGCGGGTGCTCTTTCTGTTGTGTGCGGCCAAATTGGTCGAGACGGCTATGAGCCTCAACGGCCCGATGGTCTATTACTCGCAGTACTACCGCTACTCGCTGGCTTCGTTGGCCGTGTTGGCCGTAGCCAATGTGGCGTTTAGCCTGTGGCTCATTCCGCTGCTGGGCATTGCGGGTGCGGCGTTGGCAGCGCTCCTGACGGCGGTGGCGTACCAGGCCATCGGAGCGGTGTTGGTCTGGCTCAAGTTTGGCCTTCAGCCGTTTTCGAGGAAAACGCTGCTGCTAACACTCTTCGCCGCAGCGGCCATCGTGCTTGCCGCGATGCTTCCCGATACCGGCTATCCGCTGGCAAACATTGTTGTGCGCGCCGGCGTTTTCTCCCTCGTATTTGGCGGCCTCACGCTTGGCGCCGGCGTTTCGCCGGAAATGGTGCAGGCGGTTCGGCATTTCATGGAAAAAATCGGCGCCTTTTGGCGTACGGAGCCGACGGTCAGCAACGACGCCAACCGTGGTGATAGCGACGCTAACGGCCCATCGTAGTGTGCCTTGCCGTGCCCCCTATGCCCTCGGCGATTTTTTCACACAAACTCATACTGCTCTATGCTGCGCTTTACGCTTTTTGCCCTGTTGTCGTTGTGCTGGTTGGGCTGCCAGCACCAACCTTCCTCGCCGCGCCTGGCGATGTGCCACGCCGATTTTGCTGCCTTTGCCGATGACCCGGCGTTTCGGCAGGCACACCCGGAGCCGCAGCCGGTGGCACTGCTGCACGGCGGCCGGCCGGTAACGTTCTTGCTGGACGACAGCACCACTGGCCGTGGCTTCCTGGCCCTGGCACACCGCAGGACCAATCAGTTTCTGCTCCTCTTCCACGAGTGGTGGGGCCTCAATGACCATATTCGCAACGAAGCCATCCGCTGGGCGCACGACCTGGATATCCACGTGCTGGCCATTGACCTGTACGACGGCCAGGTGGCCACCTCAGCCGACGAGGCGCGCCAGCTGATGCAGGGCTGCCAGCCCGAACGCGCCGAGCGCATCATTCGCGGAGCCGCCGCTTTTGTGGGCGAACAGGCGGACTTCCGCACGCTGGGCTGGTGCTTCGGCGGCGGCTGGTCGCTCAAGGCGGCCCTCTTGCTGGGCGAACGCGCCAAAGGTTGTGTGGTCTATTACGGCATGCCCGAACGCGACACCGAACGCCTGAAGGCACTGCACACCGACGTGCTGTTTGTGCACGCCAAACGCGACCGCTGGATTACCGACGAAGTGGTGGCCTCCTTTGCCGACAGCATGCGTGCCGCCGGCAAAACGCTCCACCTGCGCGAATACGACGCCGACCACGCCTTTGCCAACCCCACCGGACAGCGCTACCACGAACCCTCCGCACAGGAAGCCCGCGCCGCCACGCTGGAGTATTTGCGCAAAACACTTTAGGCCCACACGGTGCTCAGAAGTCCATTCGCACGCGCAGGTTGAGCCGGCGGCCCGTCAGGTAGTTGGGCACGGCGTACTGCACGTTGGTGATGGCTTTCACCCAAATGTTGGAAGCTTCGTTGGCTACTTTCATCAGGTTGAACACCTCGATGCTGGCCCAAGTGTTGCGGCTGAAGCGCAGCGGATGTTTGGGCTTTTGGGTGCGCCATTCTTGTTTCCAGAGCTGGAAGCCGAAGCCGATGTCCACGCGGTGGTAGGGTTTGAAGCGGTAGGGGTTTCGGTAAACGATGTTGTTGTCCACCACACCGAAGGGCAGGCCGGTGCCGAAGGTGAAGTTGAGGTGCATGCGCAGGTTGGGGTTTTTGGGCAGGTAGTCCTGGAAGAAGGTGGAGAAGGTGAAGAAACGGTCGGTGGGTCGGGGCACGTCGCGCACGGGGGTGCCTTCGCGCTGGCCGAGTTTGCGGTAGAGGTGTTGCACGTCGTAGAGGGCTTCGCGGGTGCGCAGGAAGGAGAGGTTGACCCAGCTTTCGGCGCCGGGCACAAATTCGCCATTGATGCGCACGTCTAAGCCGGCGGCGTATCCGCGCGAGTCGTTTTCGCCCGAATAGCGGATGCGGACGTTGTCAATGTCGAAGGAGACTAAGTTCCACAGTTGTTTGTAGTAGGCTTCGGCGATGAGGCGCATTTTGACGGGTCGGCGGCGCCCCCAGAGGAAGTCGTAGGTGAGGCCGCCGACGACGTGGGCGGAGCGTTGGGCGCGCAAGTCGGGGTTGACGGTGCCGTCTAATCGGCGCAGTTCGCGATAGAAGGCGGGCTGGAAGTACCATCCGGCGGCCAATCGGTAAGAGATGTCGCGCGGGGTATTGAGAGGTTTGTAGAGCAGTTGGGCGCGTGGGGTAACGAACCATTCTCCGTTGAGGTTCCAGTACTGGCCTCGGATGCCGGCGGTGAGTTGCCATTCGCGCACGCCGGGCTGTCGCCATGTCCAGGTGTCCTGGAAGAAGGCGACGAAGCGCTGGCTGCTGAGGTCGTTGCGCGTTTTCAGGACGCGGCGGACGAGCAACTGGGTGGTGTCGTAGGGTAGGGAGTAGAGGGCAGAGTCTAAGCGTTCCCACTCGTTGATTTTATCCAGAATGGTTTCCTGCTGCCACTTGAGGCCCCACTGTAGGAAATGGCTTCGGGTGAGGTTTTGTTCGGGACGGTCGTTTTGCAGTTCGATGCCGCCGCGGTATTCGGCGTTTCGTACGTCTAAGGTGAGGTAGTTGCGTATCCAGGTGTGTTGGGTGCCGGTGCCCAGTACGCTGACGATTTCGCCGAATTCGTCGGAGCCGAGGTTGTTTTCAATCTGGCCCAGCAAGTAGTAGCTCAGGATGTCGAAGCGTTCGTTTTCCTGGCTTCGCCAGGCGGAGAAGAGGAATTTGTGGTACAGTGGGTTTCGGTCTCGGTCGGGCAGGTAGGTGAGCGATAGGCCGCCCATGGCCTGGGTGAAGTCGTCCACCTCCTGGCCCTCAAAGACGGAGCGCAGTTGGAGGGCGAAGTCAATAAGCCCGAAGGCGCGCACGAGGCTTTGGGGTACGAAGCGATAGACGGAGCGGTTGTAGTTGGCCATGGCGCCCAGTTGCCAGTGTCGGTGCAGGTCGTAGGTGAGGTAGGTCTGGACGTCGTAGAAGTCGGGCACGTATTCGCCCTGCACGTCGAGGCTGCTCAGGAGGGTACGGGTAGTTTTGTAGCGTGCGCCGGCTAAGTATCGGAAGGCGCGGTAGGTGTCGCGGCGGTGTTTGATGCTGCCTTCGAGGTGGGCGCTGGCGCCGAGGAGGCTGGCGCTGGCGCTGGCGCGCAGGCTGTCGGGGCGTTTGTACTTAATGTCGAGCACGGAGGAGAGCTTGTCGCCATAGCGCGCCTGGAAACCACCCGAGGAGAACGACAGGTCTCGCACTAAGTCGAGGTTCGGAAAGGAAAGGCCTTCCTGCTGGCCAGCGCGTACGAGTTGGGGGCGGTAGATTTCGAAGTCGTTGACGTACACTAAGTTTTCGTCGTAGTTGCCACCGCGTACCTGGTACTGTGAGGTGAGCTCGCCGCCGGCGCCGGTGTTGAGGCCTAAGGCAATGTGCGGCAGCACGCTCTCTAAGTTGCCCGTGGTGGTGGGCAGCAGGCGCAGCTCTTCGATGCGGCGTTCGCGCACCATGCCGGCGTCGTCGAGCCGGCGCTCGCGGATGATGACTTCGAGGTTGGAACGCTCCGGCGCCAGCGCCACATCGAGCACGAAGCGCGCGCCCGGCGCCAGAGGCAGCACATCGGCCGTAGCCTCGCGATAGGCCAGGCGCCGAATGACCAGGGTCAGTCGCTGACCCGCGGGCACCTGTATGGCATAGGCACCCTGTTCGTCGGAATAGACGCCGCCCAAAACGCCTTTTACCGTGATGGCAGCCAGCTCTAAGGGCATGCCGTCCGTTACGTCGGTGATGCGCCCAATTACCAGGGCCGTTTGGGGCTGCGCCAGGCCGCTGAGGGCCATTAGCCCGAAAAAAGCGACCATCCAGCCGACCCTCTGCTGCACTCGCCCTTGCCACTGTGCTGCCCATTCCCAGCGCTTTGTAGGCGCCTTAATGTCCTGCGGCTGATGGCCTGTCCTGGTGTTGATGTTTGCCAAGGCTTCTCTTTTTTTGAAAAAAACACCCATACCGCTTCCGCCTTTGCCTTTGCGCAGCGGCTTCCGCCGCAAAGAACGCTAAGGGGCGCCAGGGTTGGTCCATAAAAAAGCGGGAGCGCTTTAAGACCGGCGGAGCGGGCCGTTGGGTTGCCTGTGGCCGTTTTACAACTGGTGGAAGATGCTCAGGCGTCCGATGTCGCGCTGGTAGAGCTGGTCGGGTTTGCCCGTTTGCTGCCACTGCATCATATAGCCGCCCTCGACGCGCAGATGTGGCGAGAAGGAGTACGAAATGCCTGCGTAGGTGCGGTTTTGGTCGAACACGTAAGCGATGCCGCGCCCCCAGTTGAGGAAGGCCTCATTGGAGAGGTGTACCGTCCAGCGCGGGTGTGGCAGTGTCCAGTTGATTTGCAGCCGGTACCGCCCGCGCCACACGAAAGGGGCTGCGGCGCTTTTCATGAAGCGCTGCTCGATGCGATAGCGGTGGTGTATCGTGAACGGCTTGACTAAGGGCGTCCAGAAGTGAACTTCCTGGAAGGTGCGCCATTCGACGCGGTGTGGGTACGGCGTTTTGCTGGGTTCGGGGTCGCCGTTTTCCATGCGCGTGGCGCCTAAGGCGAACTCGGCGTTCGTGTGTGGGCGATAATGCACATGGGAGTGTATGGCCAGCTGATGCCAGGCACCGGTTTCGGTCAGGAAGCGATAATCCACTTCCTGGTGCAGCGTCCAGGCCGGGCGGAAGGCCCACGTCAGGTAGTAGCGGTTCCAGGAGACGCCGTGGCGGTCCAGCACTTTCATTCCCTGCGACCACCCACTACCGACAGAGCAGCCCCAACAGCACAGATAGCAAAGACAAAAACGCGCAGCCAGCTTCATCGGAATGTCGGTGGGTGGGGTTAATAACTGGTTTCGTCTAAGCGGACCTTACCCTTAAAAGTCCAGAACACGAAGGCCGTGTACACGCCGACTAAGGGCGTGCCGATGAGGGCGATGGTCAGCAGCAGGCGCATGGTTTTTTCGCTGGAAGCCGCGTTGTACACTGTAATGCTGTTGGCCGGGTCGTTGGGCGCATACACCAAGTACGGAAACGCCTCGACGGCCACCGTAACGAGCAGCAGCGCAATGGTTACGGCCGAGCTGATGAACGCCCACCCGTATTGGCCGCGCGTCAGGTAACGCGGAATGCTGGCCACGGTCAGCAGCATGGCTAAAGGCAGAAAGAAGAATGCCGGATGTTCGCGCAGGCGGTCGCTCAAATGCGGCACATACAGCAACGTATAGACCGTCGTAATGGCAAAGAGGACGACAAAGGCAATGGTGAAATTCCGCGCCAGTAGGGAGGTTTTGGTGAAAAGCCGCCCTTCGGTCTTGAGCGTCAGGAAAATAGCGCCGTGCATGCCAAAAAGTGCCACGGTAGTAGCGGCTACCAGCAGGGCAAAGGGGTTGAAAAACGACAGCCAGTTGCCTGCAAATTCATGGTGTTCGTCCAGCGGCATGCCCAGGGCTACATTACCCAGCATGAGGCCCAACGACAACGTAACCACGGTGCAGGCGGCAAAGTAGGCGGTGTCCCACAGCTTGCGCCACCACGTCCAGGGTTCTTTGCTGCGAAACTCAATGGCTACGGCCCGAAAAATCAGCCCGACGATGAACAGCATGAAGGGCACATAAAAGGCCGAAAAAATGGCGGCATAAGCCACCGGAAAGCCGGCAAAGAGCGCTCCGCCTCCGATGACCAACCACACCTCGTTGCCGTCCCACACCGGCCCGATGGCGTTGAGGGCGATGCGGCGGCTTTGTTCTTTTTTCAAAAACAGGTGCAACATGCCAGCGCCCAGGTCAAAGCCATCCAGGATGGCGTAGCCCGAAATGACGGCACCAAAAACCAGAAACCACCACGTGGCGTAATCAATGCCCAGAAACATAGCTTACCTTATTGAGCGGGTGAAGTGGGCGGTTCCATCAGCGGGTTTTCGCGTCGCGAGTAGGCTTCGCTTTCCTCGCTCAGCGTTTCCACGGCTGCCGGCCCGTGCTGAATTTTTCGATGGAGCAAGTAGAGGAAGAGCAAGAAGAGCACCGTGTACACTACGGCAAACAGGATGAGTGAAAAGAGCACCTGATTGGCCGTAACGGTGCGCGAAAGCGCGTCGCTGGTGCGCAGAAGGCCGTAAACCACCCACGGTTGGCGGCCCATTTCGGCGGCGAACCAGCCGGCCTGGTTGGCGATTTGCGGCAGCAAAACGGCCCACACGAAGACGTGCATCAGCCAGCGCGTTTCGAACAGCCGCCCGCGATACCACATCCACGCTCCCAGTAGCGAAAGCCCGATGAGCGCCATGCCGATGGCCACCATCAGGTGATACAACTGGAAGATGGCATTCACCTGCGTGGGGCGTTCGTCGGGAGCAAAGCTGTTCAGCCCCCGAATAGGCGCCTGAAAATCGCCGTGCGTGAGGAAGGATACGCCGCCCGGCAGCGCCAGACCCACATTCTTTTGCTGCTGCTGATTGACCCAGCCAAACAGGTACAGGTCGGCAGGCGCCAGCGAGTCGTAGTGGCCCTCCAAAGCGGCCAGTTTGGCGGGCTGGTATTCGGCCACTATCTCCGCGCTGCGGTGCCCGGTGAACAGCTGGGCCAGACTCGACACGATGGCCACGACCAGCGCAATTTTGAAGGCCGGGCGCGCAATGCTTTCGTGCCGGCGCTTCAGGATGTACCAGGCATTCACACTCATGACCAGAAAGGCGCCGGCCAGAAAAGCGCCAATCCACACGTGCCACAGCCGGTCCACGCTCGAAGGGTTGAACACCATCGCCCAGAAGTCCGTGATCTCTGCGCGCGCCTCCAGCCCTTCGCCCACGATGTGGTAGCCTGCCGGCGTCTGTTGCCAGGAGTTGGCCACCACAATCCAGACGGCCGAAAACATGGAACCCAGCCACACCATGAGGGCCGAAATGAAATGCACCACCGGTGTAACGCGGTTCCAGCCAAAGAGCAGCACACCCAAAAAGCCCGACTCCAGCGCAAAGGCGAAAATGCCCTCGGCGGCCAGCGCCGAGCCAAAGATGTCGCCCACATAACGCGAATAGGTGGCCCAGTTGGTGCCGAATTCGAACTCCATGACAATGCCAGAAGCCACTCCGATGCCGAAGATGAGCGCGAAGATTTTAATCCAAAAGCGCGTCATCTGCTCGTATTCCTTGAGCCCAGTGCGCAGGTACATGCCTTCCATAATGACCAGTATCAGACCCAGCCCGATGCTCAGCGGCGGGTAGATGTAGTGGAAGGCTACCGTGTAGGCAAACTGTATGCGAGACAAAATTTCGACATCCATATAGCAAAGGTCTTTTTACCAAAAAAGCGCACCTCAAAGGACATGAGGCGCGCCGAGAGAAACAAAAAAACCGGGAGCGTTTTTTTCTTTAAGCAACTTTGGCGCGCAGGCTTGTCCACGCCCCACCATTGTATGCTTCTATGCCGTTTTTCTGAAGGATTTCAACTGCTGCCTGGCTACGGGCGCCGCTGCGGCACACCGTAATCACCGGCGCGTTCTTCTTTTTCAGGGTAGTCAATTGCCCTTGCAGGCGGTCTAACGGAATGTTGATGGCACCCGACAGGTGTCCGGAGCGGTACTCTTCTGGCGTACGCACGTCCACCACTACGGCACCGTTGGCCATCAATTGCTTGAAATCTACACTTGGGCCCAGGCCCAGCAAACGCTTCAACAGGGATAACATGGCGATAAACTTCGCTTTGGATGCAGGGATGGAATTAGTGAGCCATAGCGTACAACACTTCCTCCAGACTGCCGCCGTTGTGTACGTCCGTAACGCCGGCCTGGCGAAGGATTTGCACGGCCATACCACTGCGGTTGCCGCTGCGGCAGTACAGGATGCGCGGTGCCGGCAAAGCGGCAACGTCAGCAATCCGATACGGGATGGTATCTAACGGGATGTTGATAGCGCCTTCAGCATGGCCCATTCGGAATTCTTCGGGCGTGCGCACATCTATCAGCGTGGCGCCCTTTCTTTCATTCTTTTGCATATTTTGTGTGTTTTTAGACAGGTATGTGAAAAGGATGGCACAAAGGTGATAGTACGCCGCGCGCGCCACCTGTGACTTCGGTCACAGCGAGCAAAAAATGAGGGCAGGCCCTTATGCTGCACCTCCAACAGGCGCGGCTTTTTGGTTGGATAATACCAGAGCAAAGACCTTTGCGGCTGCAGCTTGCCTGTATGTATAAAAAAAGGGCTGAGTACCCAGCCAGCTCTTTTTTTTACCCCTTCTAAGTGTCTCAATCCGTAGCAGGTACAGATATCGGTCATGGAATATATTCTGGTTTTCAGCAACGTCCGCCGCTGGATGTGGGCCGCCGTTTTGGCGCAGGTGCTCAGTGCTGGTGCACACGCTCAGCCCATGCAGGTTACTTCGGCTGCCACATCTCCGTTTACACCGACCAATCTGATTTCCAACATATTTTTGGGCGATGGCGTAGAGGTGCTGAGCATTGCCTTCAACGGCAAGCCAGTCTCCGTGGGTTATTTCACCAATGGGCAACAGGCGGTGGGCTTGCAGCGTGGCATCGTTATGACGACGGGCTTAGCCGAAACCACCAACCCCAGTGCCGGCCCCTTTGGCAGCGAACAGGTCGGCAGCGTGTTTGCCAGCAACAACGTCAGCGGTCTCGTTCCCACCACCGACCCCAGCCTGTCGCCTATTGCCTCAGGGCCGCTGTTCGACGTAACGGCCTATACCATACGCTTCATCCCGACCGCCGACACGCTGCGCTTCCGTTATTGCTTTGCCTCCGAAGAGTATCCCGAATTTGCCTGCAGCGAGTACAACGACATCTTCGGCTTCTTCATCTCCGGCCCGGGCTACCCCACGCCCACCAACATCGCCCGCATCCCGGGCACTGCACTGCCGGTAGCCATCAACAACCTGCACCCCGACAATACTACTCCCGACCGCCCTTGCCCGCCTAAAAACGCGCAGTTTTACATCAACAACCTCAACTCCAACAAACAACCCACCTACGACGGCCTGACGCGCGTCTTCACCGCCGAAGCCATCGTTACGCCCTGCGATACCTACGTCATCCGCCTCGTCATCGCCGACGTAGGCGACCCCGTCTATGACTCCGGCGTCTTCTTAGAAGCCAAAAGCTTCGGCACCGGCGCTATCCGAACCACGCTGGCGACCCCTAACCTCGACGGCGTCATTGTGGAAGGTTGCGCCGCTGCTACCCTCACTTTCCGCTTGCCTACGCCCGACACAGCCGATGTATCGCTGGACTATAAAATCTTCGGCACAGCCACCAACGGCACCGATGTGGCGCCTATCCCTACTCAACTGGTCATTCCGGCCGGCAAACAGGAAGCCACCATCACCATTCGCGCCATAGAGGACGGCCTTGCGGAAGGCGAAGAGTGGTTGGCCATTGATGTGCGCCGCGACCCCTGCCACCGCGACACCTTTTTTATTTATATCCGGGAAAACACCCTCGTGCCGCCTGCACTGCCCGACGATACGCTTTTTTGCAAAGGCGGAACCGACACCCTGCGCCTGAACGGCACCCTGCCCGTGCCGCTGCCGCCGCCGCCGTTTTTTCAAAACGCCCAGCCCCTGCAAATTCACCCGGTCAACGTGCCTGTAACTTCCACCATCACCGTCGCCGGCGTTTCGCCGCCTACGGTGCAGCCGGGCGTCATCCGCTCGGTGTGCTTAGACATCACTCATGGCTGGGTGGACGACATTGACGCCTACCTCATCGCCCCCGGCGGCCAAATCCTTGAGCTGATGACCGACTGTGGCGCCAACGGGAAGAACTTTACGCAGACCTGCTTCACGCCCACCGCTGCGCGCAACATCGCCACGGCCACCGCTGCCGACGCGCCCTTCACCGGCGAATGGCAGCCCGAAGGCCCGTGGTCTGACCTCTGGGGCAGCCCTACCAACGGAACCTGGCGTTTAGTGCTCCGCGACGACCAGAACGGCTTCATCGGCACGCTCCAGCACTGGTCTATCACCTTCGAGCCTTCCTACCGCATTGAATATCAGTGGACGCCCGCAGCAGCCGTCTCCTGCCCGACCTGCCCAACCGTGCGCGTAACTCCGGCCGACACGACCACGTACACCGTCGTGGCTACCGACTCTTACGGCTGCACCGTCAGCGACGCCATTACCGTCAACGTGGCTACCGCCTTGCCGGCGCCACAGGTCAGCTGCGGGGCCTACACGCCGTCTTCGGTAGCCTTCACCTGGGCCAGCGTCCCGGGCGCTACCGGATACTTAGTCAATGTCGGTGGTACTGGCTGGGTACCCGCCAGCGGGACGCTGGAACACACCGTGAGTGGGCTAACACAAGGAGCGATAGTCAGCATCGAGGTGCAGGCCATCGGCGTTATCCCTTGCCCGGCTACTGTGGCAACGGCCACCTGCTCCAACTGCGACCAGCCGGCGGTGAGCACCCTGGTTACCGACGCCACCTGTGCCACCGCTGCCAACGGCCGCATTGTGCTGCAGCCCGATGGGCAAAACCCGCCGTATCAGT
Organism: uncultured Saprospiraceae bacterium; assembly: GCA_964646615.1. Lineage (GTDB taxonomy): Bacteria > Bacteroidota > Bacteroidia > Chitinophagales > Saprospiraceae > M3007. The sequence goes on along the minus strand of CAZYEV010000051.1, from coordinate 12,029 downwards.
TTGCTTTAGGCGGCAATACCAACACCACAGGCGTATTCGACCAGCTCGCCCCTGGTACTTACACTGCCCGCATCACGGACGGCTCAGGGTGCCAGCGGCATATGAATATCGTGGTAGGTTCTCCGCCGCCCATCGCCATCGCGCTTGAGGACAAGCCCGTAAGCTGCTTTGGCGGCGACGACGGCGCCCTGCGCGCCGAGGTCAGTGGTGGTGTGCCGCCCCACCAGTACCTCTGGAGCGACCCGCAAAGCCAGACCCAGCCCAATGCCGTCAATCTGCGCGTGGGCACCTACACCGTAACCGTCAGCGACCGCAACGGGTGTACGGCCACCGCTACGGCTGCTCTGACTTCGCCCACAGAAATCCTGCTCTCCGTCGTCGCTGTGGCCGCCCGCTGCCACGGGGAGGCCTCAGGCGTGGCCACCGTTACGGCTACGGGTGGCGTAGGGCCGTACCAGTACCGATGGGCAAACGGCCAGACCACCAACGTCGCCGTAGGGCTGCCTGCCGGCGCACAGGGCGTAACCGTTACTGATGCCGCCGGCTGTGCCAAAGCGACTTTTGCCCTCATCACCCAGCCGCCGCCCTTGACACTGAACGCCACAGCGACCAACCCTACCTGCGCCAATCGCACCGACGGCTCTGCCTCCGTCGGCGCACAAGGCGGCACGGGGGCCTTCTCCTACGCCTGGAGCACAACGCCCGTTCAAAACACCGCCAACGCCACCCAACTGACCGCTGGCACCTATACCGTTACCGTCGGCGACCAGAACGGCTGCACCTCGACGGCCAGCGTTACCCTGCAGGCGCCGCCTGCCATCACCGTAGCGCTCGCCGCTGAAGATGCCCGCTGCCACGGCCAACCCTCCGGCAACATCAGTACCGTCGCTCAGGGCGGCACTGGAGCGCTCGCCTACGCCTGGAGCACCACACCCACCCAAACCACGGCCAACGCCGTCAACCTCACCGCCGGCACCTACACCGTAACCGTCAGCGACGCCAACGGCTGTACGACCACGGCTTCCGCCGCAGTAAGCCAACCTGCGCCGTTGCTGGTCAACCTCAGCGTACAAAACGTCCGATGCTTCGGCGAAAACACCGGTACCGCCTCTGCCAATGCCTCTGGCGGTACCCTGCCTTACACCTTCGCCTGGAGCAGCGGCGAAACGACGCCTGACCTCTCTCAGAAGGCCGCCGGCACCTATACCCTGACCCTCACCGACGCCAACGGTTGCACCACAACCGCCGTCGCCTCCATCGAACAGCCGCCGGCATTGCAGCTGAGTACGCAGCAGCAAAACATCGCCTGCCACGGCCAGAACACGGGCAGCATCAGCGTCAGCCCCGCCGGCGGCGCCCCGCCTTACTCGGCTCAGTGGAATGGCCCGGGCGTTCAGGGCGATACGCGCTTAGTGCTCGACCAACTCAGCGCTGGCCAGTACACGCTCACGCTGACCGACGCCAACGGCTGCACACAAACGCAAACGTTTGCGCTGACCCAACCACCAGCGCCGCTAACCGCCACCCTGGCCCCTGTGGCCGATACGCTCTGCGCCGAGCAGGTCAGCCGCAACGCAACAGCCTCGGCCTCCGGCGGAACGCCACCCTACACCTACGCCTGGAGCACGGGCGCTCCGGCGACGCCCAACGCCACCCTGCCGCCCGGCAACCACACCGTTACCGTCAGCGACGCCAACGGCTGCACCGCTACGGCCACTGCGAACATCACCCAACTGGCCTCTCTGGTGCTCAACGTGTCTTTGGAAAAAGTGGACTGCGCCCTGGGCGGCTCGGCGTTCGTGACCGGAGCCACGTACGGCTCTGCGCCTGCGGATATGAACCGACTGATTTTTCAGTGGAATACCTCGCCGCCCCAAACGGGCGCCCGCGCCGTGCAGCTCGCCCCGGGCCAGACCTACACCGTTACGGCCACTGACCTGCACGGCTGCACGGGCGTGCAGACCATTGCCATACCCGCAGCGCTCACGGTGCGCGCCGCCATCGTGCGTATCACACCGCCGCGCTGCTTCGGCGGCACCGACGGGCACCTCATCGCCTCGGCCTCTGGCGGAACACCGCCCTACACCTACACCTGGAGCGGCGGCGCAACAGCAGCAGACTCCGCCGCTATCAACCTGCGCGCCGGCACCTACACCGTTACCATCAGCGACCGCGCCGGCTGTACGGGCACTGCATCGGCTACCCTGACCCAGCCACCCGCGCTCCTGGCCCGCCTGCAGGCCGAGGCTGTCCGGTGCTTCGGCGAAAGCAATGGTGCGCTTGCCGCCACCCCCGAAGGCGGCACTCCGCCCTACCAATTCGCCTGGCCCAACGGCCAGAGCAGCCCGCGCGCTACAGGCCTGAGCGCTGGCCCCTACACCCTCACGCTCACCGACGCCAACGGCTGCACCCTGGCTGCCCAGGCCGACGTGTCGCAACCCGCGCCTCTGACGGGTACCGCTGCGAAAAAAGACATCACCTGCTTCGGCACCCACACCGGCGAAATCACCCTCGCCGCCGAAGGCGGCACACCGCCCTACCGCTATGCCCTCGATGGCGCCGCCTGGAACGGCTCCCCGCGCCAGATAGGCCTGCCCGCCGGTACCTATGCGCCGCGCATCACCGACCGCAACGGCTGCACCGTCGCCCTGCCACCACTCACCCTCGAACAACGACCCCCACTGACGGTGGCGCTCGGCCCCGACACTACTCTGCGCTTCGGCCAGAGTGTAACGGTGCAAACCATCGTCAGCAACGCCGAACCGCCGCTCCAATACGCCTGGGCACCCGACGATACCCCCTGGCTCTCGTGCACCGGCTGCCCTGAGCCCACCGTGCAAGCCTTAGCCTTTGCGCGCTGGTTCACGCTGCGCGTTACCGATGCACTGGGCTGCGTCGGCCTGGGCCGCCTGCGCATCGAGGTTGAAAAACGCTGGAGCGCACAGGTGCCCACTGCGTTTTCGCCCAACGGCGACGGGGCCAACGACCTGCTCATCGTGCACGGCACCCCCGGCGCACGCGCCCTGACCTTCGACATCTACGACCGCTGGGGCGAGCGCGTGTTCTCGGCCGCCGACTTCGCCATAAACGACCCCAACATCGGCTGGGACGGCACCTTCCGAGGTCAACCGCTCAACCCGGGAGTCTTCGTGTGGACCCTCCAGGTCGAATGGCCCGACGGAAGCCACGAGACGCTGCACGGGCAGACGATGCTGACGCGCTGAAAGGCGCCCTATCAGTTCTGCAATGAGGCGTCTGCCGAAAGCGCCGGAAGTTGGCAGTGTAAAAAACCTTTGTGCCTTCGTGGTTACCGGAAGCCGCCTTAGAAATCCGTCCCCAAGGCCAGGTGCCACATGGGTCTTTGCACGACGCGGGTTTCGATGCCCCAGGCGTAGTCCACGCGGAGGAACATGCCGAGGATGGGTGCGCGCACGCCGACGCCATAGCCGGCGACGATGGGGTCTCGGAAGTAGTTGACCTTGACGGTTACAGTAGGCGGATTGAAGAAGAACACGGTGTTGATGGGATTGTCGGGGTTGTAGGGCGAGCGCCCTTGCCAGGCCGTGCCGGCGTCGAAGAAGCCCACGAGTTGAAAGTTGCGCCAGAAGTTGCTCAACACGGGTTTTTGGCTGAAATACTTGAACAGCGGCACGCGCAACTCGCTGTTGAACAGGGCGTAGGAGTTGCCGTTGCGGATGTTTTGCCGGAAGCCGCGCAAGTTGGCCGCCAGGGTTCGGAAGGCGAAGTTGCCGTCTTCGGGCACGGGAATGGTGTTGTTGAAGGAGGGGAATATCCAGTTGTCCACACCGCCGAGGAAGTAGAGGATGCGTTCGGATCCGAAGGTGGTGGCGCCAGCCAGTCGGAGGGCCAGGATGCTGCGACGGTCGAGGGGTTGGTAGTGTCGGGCATCTAAGCCGAGCACGGTCATAAAGCCGCGGTTGAAGCGGAAGCTCCAGGCGGGTTCGGTGTTGAATTCGAAGCGTTTGACGGCTTCGACGAACACTTTGGCGCGGGTGCCGGTGCGCAGGTTGAGGTCAACGGGTACGGTATTGTCGTACACGGCGCTCAGGCGCAGGGCCATGCGCTGTTCGGCGAAGGCCGGTTGTTCCAGGGTGCGGCGGTTGGTGCTAAGCGTAACGGTTTTGTCCTGGCGCAGCGTGCCCATGGCGCGCAGGCTGAAGAAGGGGTCGAGCGGATAGCGTACTTCGTACTGGCCCAGCACGGTGGTGGTGCGCGCCTGCACGGAGGCGACCGGCCCGCCGAAGCCCTGCTCGACGGTGTGGGTGTTGCCGCGCCGGTAGAGGGCGATGCGTTTATCTAAGCGTCGTTTCTTGTTGTCGAACCAGATGAAGTACTCGGCGCCGTTGAAGGTGGTGGGCAGGCGCATGCCCATTTCGATGACGTAGTCTTCGAGCAGGTCTTTGAAGTTGGCGCGCATGAGGATGCCCGGTGGTGGCGTGGTGAAGGCTTGCGGGCTGCCGGCGAAGCTTTCCAGGCCCTCGAAGAGGAGGTTGTTGTCTACGGTGGTGGAGAAGAAGTCGGAGCGGAAGCGCAGGCGGTAGGGTACGATGCGGTGGGGCATGAAGCGGTGTACGCTTGCTGGCGCGGTCAGACGGAAGCGGTTGTAGGGTCGGCTGGCTTCGGGCAGTGCGGGCTGCACTTCAGGCTCTTTGAGTGCGAGGGGTGGCGCCTCGGCGGGCGGCGTGGTGGAGGGCGGTTCTGGGCCGCGCTCGCGCAGGTGTTCGGGCACCTGGAAGAGCCATCCGGGCGGTATGGTGCGCACCGAGTCGGCGTAGGAGCGCCACACGGGGCCTTCAGAGGTGTCGGGGCGTTCGGCGCCGTCGGTTGGTGGGGTGTCCGGCAGCAAGCTGCGTTCGGGCAAAGGCAGACCGGCAGCGCGCAGGGTCATTTCGCGGAAGCGCGTTATCCACGGGCGGGCGCGCACTTCGGGCTGGATGGGGCGCACGTACAGGTGCGTTTTGCCTTCGCGCCAGATGCGTTGGGCCAACCGACCCGCGCGCGGCGCGCTGTGGAGTTCTTGCAGGTTGCGGTCGTAGTTGGTCTGGTCATAGACGACCGGGCGCTTGTTCACCACCGGAAAGGTGCGGATGCTGTCTATTCTGGTGCTGTCTATGTTTTTCAGCACCGTATCGGTGGGTGCCAGGAAGGCGAGCACCCGCTCGAGCGGCCATTCGCCGGTCTGGCGCGTATTGAGGGCGCGCACTTCGGCGTCGTCGTTGAGGTAGATGACGTCTTCGTAGTAGGCCACATAGGGTTCCAGATAGCCTGCCTGGCGGTTGGCAATGCCGCTGGCGTTGCTGATGTGGGCGAAGTGAAAGCTGTCTAAGGCAACCGGATAGCGTTCGTCGTAGAGAGGGGTGTTGGTCAGGCGGAGCAGCACGTTGCTGCGCTGGTCAAGATTCAGGAAGAAGACATCGAAGGTGCCGATGGGCAACAGGGTATCTAAGCGTTGGGGAGCGAGGGTGTCGCTGAGGCGGTTGCTGCTAAAGAGGATGCCGCGCTGACCGTCGAGCACCGCCACGGTAGCGTCTAAGTCGTCCCAGAAGTCCTGGGTCAGGCGTTCGGTGTTGCGGTTGACGGTGTTGTAGAGGAAGAGGTCGCCATAGCCGCGCACGCAGGCGGAGAATACCAGCAGCATGGGGTTGAGGTATTCCATGCTATACACGCGCTGGTAGTCGGGTGCCAGTGGTTTGGTTTGCCGCTTCAGGGTGTTGAGGTCTATTTGGGTAAGGTACAGCGTTCCGCGGCGTTCGTAGAGGACGGCCATTTCCTGGTTGTTGGGGCTGAAGGCAACGAGCGGGTAGTTGAAGTCGGGTGCTTGCAGGGCGTTGCGCTGGCCGCCTTTGAAGATGCGGCGGGCTTTAGCGTCTTTGCCGCCGGTTTCGCGCAACCACACGCGCCATTTGCCGATGTCGTTAGTGGCCCAGGCTAAGCGTTTGCCGTCGGGGCTGAGTTTTAGGCTGTAAACAGGGAGGTTACGTTTGTTTTTGAAGGCGATTTCACCCTTAGGGTCGGGCTTGCGGGCGCCCTGTTCTTCGTCGCGGTAGCGCGTGCGGAAATAGTCCATCAGGGCGTCGGTGGTGCGTCGGTAACCGCTGCCCAACACGTAGAGGAAGCCAGCATCTACGCTGCGGTTGATGCGCGTCAGATAGACTAAATTGCTGATGGTGCCTTTGCCGAAGTGTAGCCCGATGTAGTACCAGAAGGCATGGCCGGCCAGTCTCGGCTGTTCGCGGGCCAGCTGGTCGAAGGTGAGGTTCTTTTTCCGGAGGAAGTGGTCGCGCAGTTGATTATCCAGATCGGTGTTCCATTCTTCACCGCAGTAGGCGACCAGGCCGATAGTGTACCAGGGTGGCAGGTTGACGGCTACCGCCGTCTGGACGATTTCCTGCAGGCTGCTGCCGAAGATCATGGAGTTGAGGATGACGCCTGCGGTGCCTTCGCGCACCTGGGCGCGCAGGTGCTGGTGGTTGCCGTCGAAGAAGACGAAAACTTTGTTGCCCAGCACTTTCGTTTCGCCGGCTTTCATCGAAAGCAGTTCCTCTTCGCCGATGTTGCTCTGCTTGAGGTCGCTCAGGTGGGTGAACACCAGCATTTCGATTTTATCCGAAATCTGGTGCTCGAGCAGTTGCTGTACGGAGGCGAAGTCCCATTCAGCGATTTGCAGTGCGGCTTGGGCCACGTTGCGCGCTTCGCCGTACCAGTAGGTGTCGAAGTGGGCCGTTTCGTAGTGCATCCATTCGTCAAACTGGCGACTGTACTGCACGCGGCTTTTGCCAAAAGAGGTCTGCGCGGTGGTTTGGGCGAAAGCCGATGGCGATATCCACAACGCCCAGATAACAAGGCTTGCCAGCAAAAGTCGGACGCCCGGGCGGGCCGAGAATGAAGCAGTAGTCAAATTCATATTGCAATAAACAGCCGCAAGGCGTATTGTGCTCAAACATTCGGGCACTAAAACGATGATGTGCGGGCTGCTTGTGTGCAGTTATGGAGCCCTCCAGCTCGCGCTCCTGAGGAGCGCTGTTCTACACATGTGCTTAGTTGTCGGACGGAGGGTTGTCTTTTCCTGGTGCCAACTGCTGGCGGATGAGGGCTACCTGCTCTTCCGTGGTGTCTGCCAGGGCGGCAATTCTGGCGTCGCTCCAGTCCGGGTTTTCGCTCAGTACGTTGATGATGAAAAGCCGCCTCATTTCCTCGCGGCCTTGCTCACGGCCCATTTTCCGGCCTTTTTCTATGCCTCTGATTTCTGCCTTTTCCATTTCCTCAGGCAATACGCGCTGGCGATACTCGGCGAGCATCTCCTCATAGGCCTCGCGTGCAAAAGACGGCAGTTGCTTCATCCATTCGGAAACGCTTATGTCGTTCATATCCAGCAAATTTTCGATGTAGTTAACGGTAGATTGGCCCAGCATGCGCGCCCGAATATCGAACAGGCGCTTTTTGAACACCGCCCATATGGAAGGCAAGTGCTGGCCCAACTGACTCAAATTTTAGGCAAATTTAAGCGAAGTAAATAGGTTCTGCAAATGTCCTGATTTGTCCGTGAGGGCTTCGCAGATTTGCAGGTCTACGGTACCAGCAGGCGCCCTTGCACAGTTCCCGCGTCGGTGGTCAGGCGATACAGATAGACGCCCGTTGGCAAGGCGGGCAAGGCAATTTGCTGAGCCGTCTGCCCGGCGGGCCACTGGCCCTGAGCGAGTGTACGGACGAGGCGCCCGTCTGGTGTGAAGAGCTCGAAGCGGGCGTACAGCGACCGGTCAGTGCGCAGTTCCAGCCATACGTAATCGCGGGCTGGATTGGGAAACACGCGCGCGGATATCTGCTCGGGCAACAGCGTTACGCTGGAAGACGGATGGTAGTACAGCGGCGACTCCCACAGCCCGCGCCCGTACGTGCCGGCGAAGATGGTGCCGGAGATGTAGTTGATTTCCAGTTCATAGACCCGCACCGTGGGCAGGCCTTTAAAGAAACCAATCCATTTGCCGTTCAGGTCGTCGTTGGTGTAGGAGACAAAGCCGAAGCCGCCCACGTAGATGCCATTTTTGCCGGTGTCTTCCCAGGCGGCGCAGTATTTCGTGCCGCCCGGCAGGCCGGCGCTGATGTTCGTCCAGGTGGCACCGGCGTCGGTAGAGTGGAATACGCCATTGGACACCACGATGAGCAGGCGTTCCGGCTGCTGAGGATGCACGGCGATGTAACTGACGTTGTTTGTCCAGGGACGTGTGGTGATTTCCGCCCAGGAGGCGCCACCATCAGCGGTGGTGAACAGGCGTGCTCCGCGGGCGGCGTACAGGCGCTGGTTATCGGAGGGCGCTATTTTGAGGTGGTTGAAGTTACCGTCGTCGAAGTTGGAGATTTTCACCCAGTTGCCGCCTCCGGTGGTGCTTCGCCAGATGTCGGCAAAAGCGACGTAGATGGTTGTGGGCACCTGCGGGTCTTGCTCGAAGGGCGTTACCCAGGCGCCGTCGCCTACACCGGCTGGTTTGGAGATGCCGGAGTACGAGTTGCCCTGGTTGGTCGAGCGGTACATGGAGCCGTATTGCGAGGTGCCGTACAGCACGCGGTCGTTGCTCCAGTCCACGAAGGTTTCCATACCGTCGGCGCCCAGCCAGTCGAACCAGCGACGGTCGGAGCCGCGCAAGACGCTGGTGCCGTTGTCCTGTGAGCCGCCCGTAACGACGTTTGGATTGGTTTTGGAAACACCTATTTTATAGAATTCGCGGATGCCCAGACCATCGGTGCGGTTGATGAAGGTTTCTGCACCGTCGTCGCTGAAGAAGAAGCCGCCATCGGTACCCACATACAAGCGGTTGCCGACGAACTTGAGGATGTCCACGTCAGCATGGACGTAGCCCACGCCCAAAGCGGCTGCCGTGCCGGGCACCCAGTGGGAGGTGAGGTAAAAGGACTGCCCGCCGTCTATGGATTTCCAGGTATGGATGCCGGCAATGTGCACCTCATCGGCATTAAGCGGGTGGACGGCCACATCCATGTCGCGCGGTGCCTGGCCTTTGTCGTCGCTGCCGGTGGGGCTATAGCCAAAGTAGTTGATGGTCGCTCCGTCCACGAGCTTCTCGAAGGTGTTACCGCTGTTATGGGAGCGGTAAAAAGCGCCGAAGACCTTTCCTTTTGACTCCAGCACGTAGAGCATTTCAGACCTGGCCGGCGTTACGGCCAGCATTTTATACGCCGTATTGGAAGTGCTGAAGCCGCTGAGTTCCTGGAAGGAGGCCCCGCCATCCGTAGAGCGGAAAACGCGCGTGCCTGAAAAATAAATGACGCTTGGGTCGTTGGGCTTAAACTCCACATCGTAGCCCGGCGTACTGCTGCCGCTGACGCCGGGCACGGCTACCCAGGTGCTGCCACCGTTAGTGGAGCGAAAAAGCCCATTCGACTCTGACACGGCATACACCACATTAGGCTCAGTCGGGTGATGCTGAATGCGGCTCACGCGCCCACTACCGCTGACGTTGCTGGTAGCCGCCCACGTCTGGCCGCCGTCGGTGGAGCGAAAAATGCGCCCGCTCGTGCTGCCCCACAGGTAGTCGTTGCTGTTCCAGGGCGATATTTCCAGGGCATACACGTCCACCGTAGAGAAGTTGTCGGTTATTGGCGACCACGTCAGGCCGCCGTCCAGCGTTTTCCAAACGCCGCCCGTGGGGCTGCCCACGATGATGTGGTTGGTATTTTGCAGGTCAATGCCGATAGACGTGATGCGCCCGACGCCGGGGTTCCAGCTCGTGGTAGCATTCCAATAAGTAGGCCCCAGAAACTTCCAGTCGCCGCCAAAGTTGCCGGACTCTTTTTGCTCGGCCTCGGCGGCTTTGCGAAAGGCCCGCGCCTGCTGGACCAGCTCGTGGTTCGGAATTTTCACGCCGCGCTCGTCCAATTCCATGGAGGCCACGTATTCCCAGCGCTTGTATTGCTTATAGCCTGTACCCTGGCCGCGGCCCACCTGGTCGAAATAGGCCTCTGCCTCGCGCTGAATTTCGCTCAGCGGGTACGTGCCCGCCTCGATCATTTCCTGGTATCGCTGGCCAAAAGCCGCAATAGACACCCAGGCTAAGCCCAGAAGAAGTATGAGTTTGTGCATCGTGCTCGTGTTGAAATGCGGGTAGAAGTATTTTATTATCGGCCTTAAAGGTAAAGGCCCAAACGCATATGTTAACAGAGCGTTTTTGGGCCGGGCTGTTTTTTGGCAAAAAAAGTTGCAGGAAAAGGCGAGAAAAGGCCTTAACCAGATGACTTTACGCAGGGCTGCTGCGAGGCAAACACTTAAAAAGCCGCTGAGGATGCTGAGGGCCACAGAGGTGTTTCTCTCAGCGTTTCTCTGCGTCCTCGGCAGTGAAAAAAGAAAATTCCAGAGGCCGCAAAGAGGGCTTTCACCCGAACACCGCGTTCAACTGTACGTAACGTCAGCTAACCCACCACGCTGAGACCGCTGCAGCTGCAATTGCCTCGCACCGTCCGAGCGCTGGCAGCCTCTGGCAGGTGGGGTTGTCCTATCTTTGCTGCTCTGCATGGAAGGCATTTCGTTTCAAAATCCCGCGTTGTTGTGGTTGCTGTTGGCCGTATGGGTACAGGCGCTGCTGATGGGTTACTACTGGCGCTGGCGGCGTCGGACGCTGCGTCAGTTGGGCTCGCCGGTGTTGGTGCAGCGGTTGCTGCGCGGCTTTTCGCTGCGGCGTTTCTGGCTGAAGAATGTGCTGTTTGGCTTGGCATTAGCCCTGTTGGCCCTGGCCATAGCCGACCCGCGCCGCGTATTGCCGGCGGAGGCGAAAGAAGGGCGCGGGGCCGACGTGGTGCTGCTGTTCGATGTGTCGGCCAGCATGTGGGCCGCTGATGTGTCGCCCTCTCGGCTGGAGCAGGCGCGGCTGTTCGCGCTGCGGGCCGTGTCGGCCTTAGAAGGGCATCGGATAGGATTAGTATTTTTTGCCGGCGACGCCTTCGCGCAGCTGCCCCTGACGACGGACTACGAGGCCGTGCGCGTATTGCTTCAGCAAGCCGGGCCGGAGTTCATCGCACAGGCAGGCACCGATTTGGGTCTGGCCATCGAGACGGCCGTGCGGCTATTTGAGTCGGCCTCGTCGGCGGGTCGGGCGCTGGTGCTCATCACGGACGGCGAAGACCACGAAGGCCAGGCGTTGGCGCGGGCGCAGGCAGCCCGTGCGGCGGGTATTCGATTGTTCACCGTCGGCGTGGGCAAACTCGAAGGGGCTGCCGTCCGGCAGCCGGATGGGACGCCGCTGCGCGATGGGGCGGGTGCGCCCGTATATTCTCGGCCCGATTTTGCGCTGTTGCGCCAGCTGGCTCAGGCAGGTGGCGGGCGCTTTTTTGATGCCGGGCAGGCCAACGCAATTTCGCTGCTGGCTTCCGAATGCGATACGTTGCAAAAGGCCGCTGTAACGCTTCAGGCCGAGCCGCAGTACGCCTATTATTTTGTCTGGTTGGTGTTGGGCGCCTGGCTTCTATTGGTGCTGGAGCAAGTGTTATCCTGGCGTTTTCCGAAAACCTCCAACGCAGAAGACGCATGAAACGGGCACTTTTTTCTATAACAATAGCAGGATGCCTGTGCGGCCCAGCGTTAGCGCAGACGTCGCGCACGGGCCAACGGCTCTACGACGAAGGCAAGTACCCGAATGCCGAGGCAGAGTTCCTGCGTGCCGGCGATAACGACCCTACAGCCCTATACAACGCCGGCAATGCCGCTTACCAGCAGGGGCAATACGAGCGGGCAGCACAGCTGTTCTTGAAAGCCGCTGCCGCGCCTTCGGAGGTGCGCGCCGATGCATTGTACAACGCCGGAAACGCCTACCTGCGCCTGGGCCGATACGCCGAAGCCATCGAGGCCTATCGCCGCCGCCTGCGCCTGCAGCCTGCGCAACCCCTTTCTCTTCTACACATCTGACGCTGCCGACGATCTACACTGTGTAGATCTCACTGGTGGCCGTATAATTAAAAAGAAAAAAGACCAAAACAAGATAGGTGTGTAAGACACATGTGACGGG
>CAZYEV010000050.1:0-24745 GCA_964646615.1 uncultured Saprospiraceae bacterium | reverse complement strand
CGCAGTCTCCTAGCATCCTGGGCACCCTACGTACTAACTGCCAACACCTCCTCTGACCTTTTTGTGTTGACGATACGGCGACCAGCGCGGACTACACAGTGTCGCTCGTCGGCAGCGTCAGGTGTGTATAAGAGACGTGTGGGTATCGGGCGGGAGGTTTCGTCTGACGTTTCCGGACCGTGCGTCGGTGTTGGATGTTTACTTTTCGCAACATTTTTTCCCTGAAAAGCGCACGAATTTCCTGGCCAGCGCTGGACTCAGCATGGCTTACCTGTCGAGCATGGAGGGCCACGTAGAAATTGGAATAGACGAGGAGATCAAAGAGGACTTTCGTAACCGCCATGCTGCTACGGCCTACCTGTTTTCCAGTGGAGCCATCACGAGGTCCCTGTCCGATAGGGTTTCCTTATATGGATGCCTTTCGGTGCGTCTTCCGGTGGGGCCACAGCCAGCACCGTTGATTTTTACGTACCATTCAGAGGGCAGTGTCTACTCTACTTCCGGAACGTTTGGATACAGCCATAATTCTATGGTTGCCTTTGCGCTTGGGCTTTCCTATCGGCTCTGAGGTCAGGCGCTCCAGGTGCTGTTCCAGAAGGGAGGCCACAGGTCGTCCTTGCGCTCTTGTTGACGACGGCGGGCTTCTTCTTCGGCTTCTAAAGCCCGCTGGGCTTTTGTTTTATCAAAGATACCGCGTGGGAGAAAGGGCTGTTTGTCTTCGTCAGTTTCGTTCCATGGGCGTCGGTGTTCAACCTCGTCATCCTCGAGTTCTCCTTTGAACCAGAATGCGGCGAAGATGCCTGAGAGGCTGCCGAGCAGGTGGCTTTCCCAGGAGATACCCTCCTGGTCGGGCAGGATGCCCAAAAACATACCGCTGTAAAGCATCAGCACGACGAGCGCGAGAATGATAGAGCGGGCGCTGCGACGGAAGATACCATTCCAGAAAATAAACGCCACCAGTCCATAAACAACGCCACTGGCGCCAATGTGAATGACCGAGCGCCCCAGCAGCCACACCGCTAAGCCGGTCATGAAGTAAATGAGCCAGAAAGCGCGTATAGCTACGCGCCGGTAGAAATAGAGCGTCAGAGCGGTGAGGACGAAAAGCGGCACGCTGTTCGACATCAGGTGTTCCCAGCTGCCGTGCACTAATGGAGCGGTAACTACCCCACGTATCCATGACAGACGACGCGGCAAGATGCCGTACTCGCCCGGGTCTATGTGGGACAGATAAAAATACGCATGCACTAACCACAGGAACGCCACCAAACCCGCCGGAAAGCGCAGGCTGTCCAACAAATGCCGCCCGGTGGGCGCTACAGTATCCTGGTCGGATGCGAAAAACATAGCAAGAAAGTAGGCAAAGGTAACACATCTGGCCAGTCAAGGTTTTCGGAGGCCCAATCCGAGCAGGGCAATCGCATTTAAAATGTGTCAGGATAAAAGGACTTGCCTCAGAAGGTCAACCTTGGCCTATCCTTCTGACGACCTGCACCCTCCTTGCCGAGGCAAACAGCTGGCACCGCGAGGGCCCTATCTTTGCCGGCATGCTTTTTCTGTTTTTTCCTCGGCGCTTCTTTGCCACTTTTTCAAAACCCGTTTCCTTCGCGTTGGTTGGGGGAGCACTGCTGCTCCTGACCGCCTGCACCGCATTCAAACCCAAATCCTCCGCTGTTATGGACGAACCACTTTTCCGCATTCCGTTCGAGACCAACCCCAACCAGACCGTTACGTACGACGAGGCCATAGCCTGCTACGAGAAAATGGCTAAGGCCTTTCCGCATATTTTTCGGCTCAAGGCAGAAGGAACTACGGATAGCTACTATCCGCTGCACACAGCAGTGCTCTCCACAAGCGGCGACTTCGAGGCCAACAGCCTGCGAAAGGCAGGCAAGCGCATTCTTTTCATCAACAACGGCATACACCCAGGAGAGCCAGAAGGCATTGATGCTACCCTGCTGCTGCTGCGCGACTTCCTGACGCAGCCCGAACGCCTGCGATTGTTGGAAAATACGGTACTCGTGGTCATACCGATCTATAATGTGGATGGCTGCCTCCGTCGCGGCTCCTTCAGCCGGGCCAACCAGAACGGGCCGGAAGCGTATGGTTTTCGCGGCAATGACCGCAACTACGACCTCAATCGAGACTTTATCAAATGCGACTCGCGCAACGCCCAGACGTTCAACCAGATATTCAGCTATTGGCGCCCCGACGTCTTTGTGGACACCCACACCAGTAATGGCGCCGACTATCCGTACACCATGACGCTCATTGCCACCCAACACAATAAGCTGGAGGCTCCTCTGGGCGAATTCCTGCAGAAAACGATGCTGCCCGACCTGTACGCCCGCATGGCGCGCCGCGGCTGGGAAATGTGCCCCTACGTGGATGGCCCGGGTGAAACACCCGACCAGGGACTGTGGGGCTTTTGCGACTACGGTCGCTTCTCTACCGGCTACGCAGCCATGTGGAATGCCATTGGCTTTATGCCCGAAACGCACATGCTCAAGCCGTTTGCCGACCGCCTGCGCAGCACACAGGCATTCCTTGAGGAAACGATTGCCTTCCTGCACGAGCACGGTGATGCATTGGCCAAAGCCCGCGCCGAAGCCCTTGAACGCACCTTGAACAAAAAAGAGTTCGTCTTAGACTGGCGCATGGACCGAACGCAACGCGACTCCTTCCGTTTCAAAGGCTATGCAGCCAAATACAAGCCCTCTGAGGTATCGGGGCTGCCGCGCCTCTACTATGACCGATCCGAAACGTGGGAGCGCGACATTCCCTACTACAACACCTTTGTGCCGGCCCTGACGGTTACCAAACCGTGGGCTTACCTCCTCCCGCAAGCGTGGGAAAACGTCATTGGCCGACTTAGATTGAATAAGGTTCAAATGGAACGCTTGAGCGAGGATGTGCTGCTCGAGGTGGAAATGTACCGCATTGACTCCTTCCGCAATCGCAACGAATGGGAAGGCCATTACTATCACCACAATGTGCGCGTAATGGCTCAAAAGCGCCAGCACCTTTTCCGGAAAGGGGACTATGTTGTCTTGACCAACCAACCGGCTAATCGCTATATCGTCGAAACGCTCGAGCCGCATGCTCCTGACTCCTGGTTTGCGTGGAACTTCTTCGACCCCATCCTCATGCAGAAGGAGTACTTTTCTGCTTATGTATTTGAAGACCTGGCCGCCGACTTTTTGCGCCAAACTCCGGCGGTACGCGCTGAATTAGAGGAACTCAAAAAGAACGACCCCGAATTTGCCGCTGACGCGCGCAAACAGCTGGACTGGGTCTATCGGCGCTCGCCATGGTACGAACCCACACACCGATTATATCCTGTGGGTAGGGTGCTGCAGCCGACAACACTACCCCTGGTGCCGCCCGATAAGATGCAGTCTTTCGACATTCTTCAGCCTCGTTAGCACCTGCGCTGTTGTTTATACCATTCGAACAGACCGCTGTACTTTGCCTGCAACGCTGGCGTCGCGCATGATCCTTTCAATTGGGATAGGTGTCTATCCAGCATGCGAAAGAAGCCCTGACACCCGTCCTCGCAGGCAAGTTCAGAAGTGTGTGAGCAGCATTCTCAGGCGAATTTGCCTTTATGGCAGAAACGCCTTAACGAAGCAGCCCTCACACCCTCATTTCCTCGGCCACCCAGCGCTCCACGTTGCGCCGCTGACTCGACAACTCCACACCCACACCCACCACCGGCTTGCCCAAATGCCACCACGCCTCGTAGTAGCGCCGCTGCCGTATCTGCTCCAACGTCACCTCCGCCGGCTCGTCCAACTTGAACTCCAAAATGTACACCCGACCCGACGTCTCCACCGCACAGTCCATCCGACCCTCCGATGTGCATACCTCGCTGTGCGCCCGAACACCCATGTACCGAAACAGCAGAAAAATGCTGGCGTGGAAAAAACGCTCCGGCCACTTCTCGTGCAGCCAGTACGGCACACCGCCAAATACACTGCGCAACAGCCGAAACACCCGCTCCAAATCGCCCGCCTCAAATGCCCGCTGCAACTCAATGGCCGTGCTGGTGCTCCTCTCTACCTCCACACCCACAAAGGCCTCCAGCAACTGCTGCAGCATCGAGTCGCGCACCTCTTTGTTGGGGTAGTCCAGCGTCAGCAAGCCCTCCTCGTCCACGCCCGTAATCGTCAGGTAGCCCGTCTGGTACAGAATGGCCGACAATTTGAGGTTGTCCAGTTCAAACGTGTCAAACCCGCTGGCATTGACATGCTGCATGCCCACGTCGTACACGCCCTGTTCCTTGAGCAGCTGGATCAAAAACGTCGGCGTGCCGGTGGCAAACCAGTAGTTACCAAACTCCTGCATATCGAAGAACAGGTTCACCGATACCGGATTGTACATCGTCTCTGCGCGGGCATGGAAGCGGTAGCCGTTGTACCAGAGGCGCAGCTGTTCCAGCAACTGCTCGCGCGTCAGATTGAGGTAATCTGCCGTTTGGGCAATTTCCTTCTCAAAATTGGCCTCCAACTCCGCCTGGGTGTAGCCCAGCATGGTGGCGTATTGCGGGTGCATGGTGATGTCGCGCAGGTTGTTCAGGCCCGAAAAGATGCCCACCTTCGCAAACTTGCTCACGCCGGTGATGAAGACCAGCTCCAATAAGTGGTCGTTATTTTTCAACACCGTGTAAAACTCCCGCAACTCGTCGCGGTTTCGACGCGCCAGCTCGATGTCCTTTCCCAGATAGTGTACAATGGGCGCGTCGTATTCATCAATAAGCACGACAACTTTTTCGCCTCTATCCGCCAATACATTGAGCAAATAATCGAATTTCTGAGCAGCAGAGCCCTCCTCTGGCCGAGCAATATCGTATTCGGCCAGGACTTTGTTAAGAGCATAGTGCAGCGCTGCCTCCAGTCCTACGCTGGGAAAGCCAATGCCTGTTAGCGTTAAGCGCACCACCGGATGCTTCTTGTTCCAATCCCATCTGTCTTCTATCCACAGGCCTCGGAACAGTTCCCGACTACCCGAGTACAACTCCCGCAGGGTCGAAATGGTCAGGGACTTACCAAAGCGGCGAGGGCGCGACAGAAAATACGCCTTGCCCATCGTGGCCAACTGATGAATATATCGAGTCTTGTCCACGTACTTGTAGCCCTCCGTGATGAGTGTCCGGAAGTCCTGTATCTCAATGGGCAGTTTGTGCGCCATGACTCCGCGTTTGCGGGCAAAGATAGCAGTTGCCCTTTTGATGCCTGGTTTCTCTAAAAAGGGTATGTGGCTTACCTTTGTGGGTGGTGATGTGCTCTGCTTCGACCCGAAGATGGGCAGGAGAATTCTTCCTGTTGCTTTTTCTGGTGCGCATAGGCGCCGGAGAGGTGCACCACTTTTGGGCGCACCATGGGCATGAGCGGGCTTTAGCATGCAAAGCCTCGACAGGCGAACGGCACTGGCACGACGAACGCTACACCACTCACGACTGTTTGCTGTGCGTGCTGTCGGTCATGGCTGCTTCGATGCCGGAGAATGCCCCTGGCATTGTGGCCCCGCCGGCGGTAGCGCTGAGCACGTTGCTGCTTGCCGACACCGATTTCGCCTACGAAGCGCCTTCCTTTGTACCAGCCCCGCGGGGCCCACCTGTGGTTGGATAAACCTTTGTTTTCCGCTCGGAAACGTATTGCTCCAACACCCTGCCTTGTTTTTGCCGCCGATGTCGGCGCAGAAGCAGCGCAGGCTGAGGGCATACCGCTTTATCCAACATCATCCGTTCACAGGACCATCCTACTTCGAGTTAGACTGCTCAAAGCAGCGCCGTTAGGTGCTCCGAACGCCGGCAAGACAGCTATGCTTCTTGCGTAAGAGAGGCGCCCGCGACGGATGTCCGCCGTCCATTTCCGCATTTGAAAGACAGTTTGAGTTTTGATACCGCCGGGCGGCGTTGCAACAACGCCGGCCCGGTATTTTCCAACAAAAAAAGCGTTGGCTGCTGCAAAAGTGCTCCAGTGTCGGTCTTTCAAAAGAACTTACTGCTGCGTGCGTTTCTTTGCGCGCAACCAAAGGCCAAAAAACGGCCTTTTAGCATTAACCAATTAATTCCCTCAAGGGCTTACAGCTATGCTTCGCACACACCATTTACATTTTGCCTACAACGCCGACACGGCGTTTCGATTTCCCGATCTGACCTGTGAGGCGGGTCAGGGCCTGCTCATCACTGGCCAATCGGGCAAGGGCAAGACGACCCTGCTGCACCTGCTGGCCGGCTTGCTGGCGCCGCACGGAGGTGAAATCTGGATTGACAGCGTTAACCTGGCTACCTTGCGCGGGCGCGCCTTAGACCGCTTTCGCGGTCAGCGAATTGGCCTGGTCTTTCAGCAGCCGCATTTCATTGCCTCTATTGATGTGCTGGAAAACTTAGTGGTCGCTGGCTGGTTAGCCACTGGAAAGAAAGACCGCGCCAAAGCCCGGCAACTGCTCGAACGCTTAGACATCGGCCCATATGTCCACCGAAAGCCCCACCAGCTCAGTGTGGGCCAACAACAACGGGCGGCTATTGCTCGCGCGCTGATGAACGATCCGGCGGTGCTACTGGCCGATGAGCCGACGTCCAGTCTGGACGATGAAAATGCGCGTACGGTGGCCGACTTGTTGCTCCAGCAGGCCCGTCAGGCCGGAGCGAGCCTCGTTGTGGTGTCGCACGACCAACGCCTCAAAGATTTGTTTACGCAAAGCGTTCGCCTGTCATGATCCATTACATTGCTCGTAAGAACCTGACACACCGCCCGCTAAATGCGCTCTTAAGCTGGGTGCTGCTGAGCGCTGGCGTAGCCATTATCTCCCTGCTTATCCTGCTGAGTGAGCAGGTGCGCCAGCAGTTTGAGGCCAATATCGAGGGTATTGACCTGGTTATGGGCGCCAAAGGCAGCCCGCTGCAGCTCATCCTGTCAGCCGTGTATCAGATAGATGCCCCAACGGGCAATATCCGCTACGATGAAGCCCGCCCCTGGATGCAGCAGCGCCTGGTGGAGCAGGCCATCCCGCTGGCTTATGGCGACTCATATGGCGGCTATCGCATTGTGGGCACGACACCGGCCTACTGGGAGCGCTACGGCGCCAACCTTGCCCAGGGGCGCGCGTATTCGGAAGATTTTGAGGCTATTGTAGGTGCTAAGGCCGCGCAGCGCCTGGGTCTGTCGCTGGGCAGCACGTTCTTCAGCGTACACGGCACCGGCGGCGAGGGCGAGGCGCACGAGCATCCTTACCGAGTGGTGGGCATTCTGTCGCCCACGGGCAAGGTGGTGGACAACCTCATCCTGTGTTCGTTGGAAAGCGTCTGGCACATGCACGAACACGCCGAAAGGGAGGCCGAAACGGCTCCGGAAATTACGGCGGTGTTGTTTAAATTTCGCAGCCCGATGCCGGTGGTGCAGTGGCCGCGCCGGGTGGCCGAAAGCACTGATATGCAATTAGTGTCGCCCGAAGTGGAGGTTACCCGCCTGCTGACGCTATTGGGCGTGGGCGTCGAGGCGCTCACGTGGCTGGGCTGGGCCATTGTGGCACTGGCTGCGCTGAGCGTTTTCGTGGCCCTGTATCGCGCCCTGGAAGAACGGCGCTACGAACTGGCCCTCATGCGCACTATGGGCGCCAGCCGTGGGCAGATTGTTCGGCTACTTCTTTATGAGAGCCTGTGGCTTTGCGCCGCCGGCTTTGTGGCCAGTCTGCTCATCAGCCGCGCAGGGCTATGGGCCATTTCGCAGGCCGCCGAACGCGAACTACACCTCTCGGCTGCGCAATACGGCTTCCGCTGGACGCAAGAAGGCGGCCTGCTGCTCATCGTGCTGGCCATTGGCCTGCTCGCAGCCCTCATCCCGGCCTGGAAAGCCTATCGCATCAATATCGCACAAACCCTTCAATATGCGTAAATTACGTTTGTTTTTGCTCGCACTGACTGCCTTTGTCCTCCTGTCTTCCACCCATTCTTCCCGACTTTGTCGGCATTTCTCTGGCGAGCAGAAGTTCAGCCCTGCTGCTGCTCCAACGTGGGCTTATGAATATGAAGATGCTCTGCCCGCCGTAACCACCGATGGGTCGGAAGCATCCGAATGCGACATGCGCCACATGGCCAATAAGGACACCCTTATCGCCTTAGACTGGCAAACCCTGCGCGACGTCCGATACAAGCGCAAGTACCACGCCGAGTATGACGAGTATTTCGAGTATCCCATCTTCGGCCCTCAGGTCAAGGCCTTAGACCGCAAAAAAGTGGAGGTGCAGGGCTATATCATCCCGCTGGGCGGCGGCGCCTATGCCTTGAGTAAGAACCCCTACGCGGCCTGCTTTTTCTGCGGTGGCGCAGGACCTGAAACGGTCATCGGTCTCAACTTCGCCAAAGTGCCCAAACGATTGAAGGTGGACGACTTCCTGCGCATTCGAGGCATTTTCCGACTCAACGAGGAGAGCGTAGAGCAGTTTATGTACCAGCTTCATGCTGCCGAGGTGGCTCCATGATTTTTTAGGCTCGCCTAAATAAAAAACAAGAACGCCCTATTTTTCGTTTTAGCGACCCAAAAGACCGCCTTTTAGTATATTGGTTTCATCGGCTTTAAAGAAGAGGTGTCTTATGTTCAGATGGCTCCGGATATGGCATTGCTTACTGCTGGCGTGCTTTTGTGCTGAAACGGCGCAGGCGCAAATGGATGGCCCTCGCCGCGGTCGGGTGCTGGATGCGCTCACGCGCGAGCCGGTGGTGGCAGCTACGGTGGCTCTGGAGGGCATGCCGGGCGGGCTTTACACCGATACGTTGGGACAGTTTGTCGTGCCGGCGCAGTATGCAGATCGCAACGCCATGCTGTACGTTCGCTCCGTCGGTTATGCCTCGTGGTCAGGGACATTGAGCGACCCTTCTGAAGCGCTGCTGGTTTTGTTAGAACCTGCTGAGCAGGCCTTGAGCACGGTCGTGGTGTCGGCCTCGATGAAGGAGATTTCCAAAGACGCCTCGCCTATTCCCATTGAAATTTACACCCCCAAATTTTTTCAAAAAAACCCGACGCCCAACCTGTTTGAGGCGCTGACGCTGGTCAATGGCGTGCAGCCGCAGCTGAACTGTGGCGTGTGTGGCGCTGGCGACATCCACATCAACGGTCTGGAAGGGCCGTACACGATGGTTACCATAGACGGCATGCCCATCGTGAGCGGTCTGTCCACGGTGTACGGCCTGAGCGGCATTCCCAACAGTCTGGTGGAGCGCATTGAGGTGGTAAAAGGCCCTGCCGGCGCGCTTTACGGCTCCGAGGCAGTGGGTGGTCTCATCAACATTATCACGCGCGATGCACTGACGGCTCCGCGCGCATCGGTGGACGCTTTTGGCACCAGCATGGGGGAATGGAACCTCGACGGCGCCATAGCCACAAGGGCCGGACGGGCACATACGCTACTGGGCGTCAATTATTTCCACCTCCAACGGCGGCACGACATCAACGGCGACGGCTTCACCGACGTGCCGCTGCAGCAGCGTGTGTCGGTGTTCAACAAATGGCGCTTCGAGCGGCCTTCGGGCTACTTCGCCTCTTTAGCCGCCCGATACGTGTACGAAAATCGCTGGGGTGGCCAATTGGCCTGGACACCCGCCTGGCGCGGCTCCGACAGCCTGTATGGCGAAAGCATTTTCACCCACCGGGCGGAGGTCATCGGCAAATACCAGCTGCCCATCGAAGGCCGCCGGGTGATGCTCGATGTGTCGTGGAACGTGCACGACCAGGACGCCGCCTATGGCAACACGCCCTACGTGGGGCGCCAGCAAGTGGCTTTCGCCCAACTGACCGGCGATGCTCGCCCGGGCACTAAGCACGACCTGCTGTGGGGCGCTGCCCTGCGCTATACCGATTATGACGACAATACACCCGCCACAGAGGCCCCCGACGGCTCGGGCCGCAACCTGCCCGCGCGCACGTGGCTGCCCGGTGTGTTTGTGCAAGACGAAATCGCGCTCAACACCCGCAACCGCCTGCTGCTGGGTCTGCGCTATGACTACCACTCGGCTCACGGCAGCATCCTCACCCCGCGCTTCAGCTGGAAATGGGCCGAAGACGCTCACCACATCCTGCGCCTGACCGCCGGCTCGGGCTTCCGCGTGGCCAATATCTTCACCGAAGAGCACGCCGCCCTTACTGGCGCTCGCCAGGTCATCATTGCCGAAGACCTCAAGCCCGAACGCTCCTGGAACGCCAACCTCAACTACACGCGCAAGTTCTTTCCAAAAAAGGCCGGCTTCATCGGACTGGACGCCTCGCTGTTTTACACCTATTTCACCAACCGCATCCTGCCCGACTACGACTCCGACCCGGATAAAATCATTTACCAAAACCTCAACGGCCACGCTGTCTCCTCCGGCGCTTCCGTAAATGCCGACGTGAACCTGCTCAACGGCCTGAAAATCAACGCCGGTCTGACGGCCATGCGCGTCTATCGCGTTGAAGAGGGCGAGCGCCTGCCCATTTTCTTCGCCTCGCCGCTATCGGGCACGTGGGCGATATCGTACCCCATCGCGCGCTGGAAGCTGACACTGGACTACACGGGTACGTTCAACAGCCCAATGCCGCTGCCGGTAGTGCCCAACGACTACCGGCCCGACCGCTCGCCGTGGTTCGCCCTGCACAACGTGCAGGTTACGCGGGTGCTTCCGAGGGGTATTCAGCTGTATGCAGCGGTCAAAAACCTCTTTGGCTTTTACCCGCGCGAGGATGTGCTGCTGCGCCCGTTTGACCCCTTCGACCGCTATGTGGAGGTGGATAACCCGAACGGCTACACGTTCGACACCGCCTATGGCTACGCCCCCGTACAGCGGCAGCGAGTGTTGATAGGCGTGCGGTGGATGTTGCAGTAGCCTGAGATTAGTTCAGGCAAGTAGCGGCATCCCCGGCAAGCCGGTCAGGGTGTGAGCCTTAGAAAGTAGTTTTCCCGATAAAAGGCAGGATTCGACGGCTTGGCCAGGACGGTCGAGCGACCGGTCAGAGAGCCGTTTGCCCGGAAAAACCGGGCAGATAGGGAAAACGCGGAATGCAGAGGCCAGCCTTTAAATGGGTGTAGAAGATGAAATTTGGTTCGGCCTCTATAACTTATTACGCTTTTTGTGCACTATAAAGGCCACCTGCCTTCTTTTAGGCGCTGGCGGCTCTCGTGGAGGAAGAACATCCTTTTGGGCTACGCTGCTTTAGTGCCTGTGGCACTTCCTCAATAGGCAGGGTATTACAATGATCTTTTCACCATAAAACATTTCCTGACCATGACTTCAGCCTCTACTTACCTGCCCCTCATACTGGCCCTATCGCTTGCCTGCCCAATGGCCCAGGCTCAGCAGCTCACCCTCACGCCCATGCTCCACAGCGTCGGCTATCGCATCCTCTTGCCGTCGAGCTACGACCCCGACTCTACGGCCACGACGGTGGTGCGCTATCGAGTCAATGGACAGGACTGGCAGCCCGGCTTTCCAGCAGCACGCCTGAGCATGGGCGAATTTCAGGGCAGTCTGTTCCAGCTCGAACCTGACACGCCGTACGAGTTGGAAGTCAGCCTTGTGGACTCGTTTCCGGTGTTCCGGAAAGACGTCCTGGCCGCTACGACGCGCACTTTGGCCGTGCCCATTATAAAATACAACGGATCGCCCTGGCGCTGGGTCAGCCCTACGGGCAGCGGCACCATTTATTCCTATGCTCATCCGGGCAATCTGAAGACCCTGCTGACCAGCGGACTCACCTGCGGCACCACCGTCCTGCTCATGGGCGGAGTTTACAAGGTCGGCGACATGACGCTCCACATCACGGAGGACTGCCCCGAAGACAAGCCCATTACCATTATGGCAGCTCCTGGCCAAACGCCTATCCTCGACGGCGGCTCTTACGACAAGTACACCTGGTACCAGGGCGATGGCGATACCGCTATCTGGTGGACCAACCTGCCCGCACACCTCGAATACAACGCCATGTGCATCGTGGACGGAGAGCGGATGTACCCTTATGCCTTCCTTACGCCTCCCAGCTTTGACACCTCTTACCCCAGCCTCTGGACGCTCGGCTACGGCCTCTCCGGCTTTTACCGCAACAAGTTCAATCGCGTGTATATCAAAACCTTAGACGGCAGAAACATTAACCGCTCGCAGGTCATTTTCTCGGAACAACTCTCTTGCCTCACCGTGGAAGGCAACCACAAGAATGTCCGCCTGCGCATCAAGGGCATCCAGTTCAAACACTACGGAAAGGGGCGCTGCGACAAGAACTGGCTCACCAACTGCCCTTCGGCGTGTTATGTCTCTAACACGCTCCGGTTCAATAACGCCAGCCACGTGGTGGTGGACAGCTGCTCGTTTGAGTTTTGCAACTTTCCGGTCATTTTTGAAGGCAACTGCAACAACAACATCGTGATGAACTGCCACATCACCGACGGCACTGGCTATTGGTCGCATGCGGCATTTAAGCGCACCGCTGAGGTTTTCAATCTAATCGCTGACTCTGATTGCGGCTCCGCGGGCCGCTACCTGGAAAATATAGGCATTCATTTCCGGCCTCTTCCCGGACAGACAGTGCAGGGCAATATCGCCTGGAACAACACTGTGCGGGGCGTCGTTAACGGCATTGGTTTCGGCACCACCATCAATAACGCGGTCATGCGGGAGAGCGACATTTACAACAACCGGATCTCCTGGTGCTTCGACGGCGTCAACGCCGTCAACGGACAGCGCAACGTCCGCATCTGGGGCAACAAGGTCAGCCATTGCCCTGTGGGTACGTCGTTGATTTCCAGCGAGCAAAAGCCCGTCTATATCTTCCGAAACGTTTATCACCACCTCGACCAGCGGCAAAACTACCAGAATGACCCTTACTTTGTCAACTGTGACGGCGTGCATACCTACCAGTCGTGGGGCACTGTTCTGAAACTTAACGCCGGCGATGCAAGGGAAGCAGCCAATGACCTCATCTACTTCATTCACAACACCGTGCACGGAATAGAACCCTATGCTTTCAACCTCTATCTATGGGCGTCCACCTGGAAGGTGCTACACCTGAGTAACAACATTTTCTACGCTGAGGGGGACGCCAACTTCTTTTTCGACCAGGTAAATAACCAGCCGCACTACAGTTTTGAGTCTTTAAACGATAATATCGTCAACCCCGGAAATAATATCCCTGGTATTGTACGCACGCCTCCAACATGCCTGAAACACGGCAGCACCAGCGCTCTGCAAAGCGGATTGGCCAGTGTTACGGGAAGTCCGTGGATACGCATAGAAAATGCGCTGAACGAGCTGCCGTACTTCATCAACGCCGATGAGGGCAACTTCCGCCTGCAGCCCTCCAGCCCGCTGATAGACCGGGGCGTATTTGTGCCGGGCTTCAGCAACAACTTTGCCGGTACCGCACCCGATGTGGGCGCCTTTGAACATACGGTGGTTTCTACCACACCGGCACAGCGCCAGGAGCAGAGCCTGACCGTTTTTCCCAACCCTTCGGAAGGGCCCGTTTTCATCCAGTTCCCCTCAGCGGGCGGTGCGGCCATTCTTCAGGTCTGGAATGCGCAGGGCCAGCTGGTCGCTGAGCAGCACCTGAACGACTTGCCTGCCGGTGCGCAAACCCTTCTCCTGGACACTCCGGCATGGCCGTCAGGGGTGTATCTAATCAGGCTTCAACAGGGTGATGTAACGGCAGTGGGGCGGTTCGTGAAAAAGAAAGCATAGCCTGTACCGGCTTGAGCAAGCGCATCGGTGCAGCCCCTAAGCCCTTCGCGGCCGGCACTCGGTGCTGTATCGTTGAGCAGGCACGTCTTTGGCCCGACGAGGTTGAACGCCCTTTGCCCGGTGGCCTTAGAAGCGACATCTCCTTGCGGAAGATGTCGCTTCTGCGTTGTAGCCGATGGCTTACTTTTGCCGGCATGAAGACCGTAGTGCTGCTGTTGGGCTTTTGTTCTGTGATGAGCGTCGTTGACGCACAACCCATGCCTGCCGAAGTGAAGCGGGTGATGGGCAAATACGCCTGCACGACCTGTCATGCGCCTGAGGTGCGGCTTATTGGCCCCAGCTGGCAGCAGCTGGCCCGGCGCAACTATACGCCCAAACAATTGGCCACCCTCATGCGCAACCCGCGGCCTGAGAACTGGCCCGACTATCCGCCTATGGAGCCCATTCCCACCTTCACCAACGCCGACGCAAAAATCATTGCCGACTGGCTCAAGCAAATTCAAAACTGACTCCTCTGTTATGGAACGAAAAGAAGCCTTTAGCGCCGAAATGACCAAAGGATACACCTTCAGCGGCCCGTCCTTTGTGTTGGGCGGCGCCATGCTCGATGGCGAAGCCATTCCGGGCTTGCAGGTAAAAATCCCGCTGCGCACCATGAACCGCCACGGCCTTATCGCAGGCGCTACAGGCACGGGTAAGACCAAAACCCTGCAGGCCATCGCCGAGCAGCTGGCCGCCCATGGCGTGCCTACCCTGCTCATGGACATCAAAGGCGACCTTTCCGGCGTAGCCATGCCCGGCACCGAAAACCCCAAAATTGCCGAGCGTGTCGCCAAAATCGGCCTCGCGTGGAAGCCCGCGCGCTACACAGTGGAGTTTCTATCCCTGTCGGATGAAAAGGGCGCCCGCCTGCGCGCTACGGTCAGCGAATTTGGCCCGGTGCTCTTCAGCCGCATCCTGGGCCTCAACGACACCCAGGGTGGCGTGGTGGCGGTCATCTTCAAATTCTGCGACGACCACGGGCTGCCCTTGCTCGACCTAAAGGACTTCAAAAAAGTGCTCCAATACCTGGGTAACGAGGGCAAGGCCGCCATCGAGGCCGAATACGGACAGTTCAGCGCCGCCAGTGCTGCCACCATCCTGCGCAAGGTCATCGAACTGGAGCAACAGGGTGCCGAGCGCTTCTTCGGCGAGCTATCGTTCGACGTGCACGACCTCTGCCGCACCGACGAAAACGGGCGCGGCGTGATGCACATCGTTCGCCTGACCGACATTCAGGACCGCCCCAAGCTGTTCAGCACGTTCATGCTTCAGATGCTGGCCGAGATTTACGCCACGTTCCCCGAAGAGGGCGACCTCGACCAGCCCAAGTTGTGCATTTTCGTGGATGAGGCGCACTTGGTGTTCCAGGAGGCCACACCGGCGCTGATGCAGCAATTAGAAGCCATCATTAAACTTATTCGCTCTAAAGGCATCGGCATCTTTTTCATCACTCAAAACCCGGTGGACATCCCCGAAAGCATTCTGGCCCAATTGGGCCTGAAGGTGCAGCACGCCCTGCGCGCCTTTACGGCCAAAGACCGCAAGGCCATCAAACTGGCTGCTGAAAATTACCCCATCACGCAGTGGTACAAGACCGAAGATCTGCTGACGCATCTGGGCATCGGAGAGGCGTTGGTAAGCGCCCTGAACGAAAAGGGCATCCCCACGCCATTGGCCCACGTGCTGGTGCGCCCGCCCGAGACACGCATGGATGTGCTGACGCCGGCAGAGATTGACCAGATCATTGCCCAGTCGAAGCTCGTGCGCAAGTACAATCAGGAGATTGACCGCCAGAGTGCTTACGAAATCCTGTCGGAAAAAATCCAGGAGGTTCAGGAACGCACGCCGCAAAAAGGCAACACCACAGCCTCGCGCCCGACGCGGCAGGAGAAAAGCGTTTTTGAACAGGTGCTCGACAGCCCCACCACGCGCCAGATAGGCAATACCATTGTGCGCGAACTGACGCGCGGCCTGTTGGGCGTTCTGGGCGTGGGCGGCAGCAGCACCCGCCGCCGCAAGAGCAATAAAGGGTGGTTTTAAGGAAAGGCGCCCCTTGGGACATTACCCTCACCAGGCCGGAAAAGGCATTACTCAGGGGCAGGATTGACCCACGGAAGGCGCCCGTCTCATTCTCAGCAAAGCAAAACGAACCTGCGTATGTCCGACGAGCACGCATCTGCACCTTTTGAGAAAAACGACCGCCGCCTCATCAACGGCTGGGCGTTCTTCGACTGGGCCAATAGCGCCTATGCCTTAGTCATCACAGTAGCCATTTTTCCGCCCTATTTTCTGGCGCTGGCGCCCGATCGGGTGAACATCGGCGGGGCGAGTATCCGCGACGAGTCGCTCATGGCCTGGTGCATTTCGCTGGCCTATCTGGTTATCGCTGCCGTGTCGCCGCTCCTTTCGGGCATTGCCGACTACGGCGGGCGCAAAATGCGCTTTATGCGCTCGTTCACGCTGCTGGGTTCGCTGGCGTGCATGAGCCTGTTTTTCTTCAGCAGCCCCGAAAGCCTGTGGGTGGGCGTGTTGGGTTTTGTGCTGGCTACGGTGGGCTTTGCCGGAGGCATTGTATTCTACAACGCCTACCTGCCTGACATTGCCACCGAAGACCGCTACGATGCCGTCAGTGCTCGTGGGTTCATCTTCGGATTTGCGGGCAGCGTGTTGCTCTTGCTGGCCAACCTGGCCATGATTTTGCAGTACGAGGCGTTGGGCTTTCCGTCCGATACGGCAGCCATTCGCTGGGCTTTTGTGAGTGTAGGTGTATGGTGGTTGGGCTTTGCCCAAATCCCGTTTCGGCGGCTACCGCCCGACCGCCCCGGTGCCTTGCCAGCGGGAGTGCTGAAAAAGGGCTACGAGGAAATCCGCAAAGCCTTTGGCATCCTGCGCCAGAGCGGCAACACCACGCGCTTTCTCATCAGCTTCTTTTGCTACAACGCCGGCGTGCAGGCTATTCTCTTCCTGGCCTCCAGCTTTGCCGATAAGGAGATGCAAATGGAAAAATCGCGCCTCATCGTGCTGGTGCTGATTTTGCAGCTGGTGGCTATTGTGGGCGCTTACCTGTCGTCGCGCCTGTCGGCCTGGAAGGGCAACCGCGCTTCGCTGCTGACGATGCTGGTCATCTGGACGGTCATCTGCCTGCTCGGCTACGACGTGCGTACAGAAGCCGGGGTTTTTGCGTTGGGTGGCGCTATCGGGTTGGTCATGGGCGGCACACAGGCGCTCTCGCGCAGCACATACGCCAAGTTCCTGCCGGAGGAAACCACGGAGACAACATCGTTTTTCAGCTTCTACGACGTCATGGATAAGGTATCCACAGTCTTCGGGACGCTGGTCTTCGGGTTGGTAGCACAGTTGTTCGGAGGTATGCGCACCAGCGTGCTGGTATTGAGTGGGCTTTTCGTGGTCAGCATGGTGCTGTTGCTCGCCGTGCGCGTGCGCCGCATGAGCGCTTCCTGAGGCTTATACAAAAAAAAACCGCGGCGCTCGTTTGCGCCGCGGCGGTTTCCCGTATAATCTCATGAAAAGTCGCAAATCTGTGGGTCAATGATCGCCGCTTTTTGTCTCTCAGCCGCCGTTCCTTTTCATTAACGATACAAAAGTGCGGCGGTAACTACCGGTGGTAAAGAACAAAAAAAAGCATTTGTTTTTGATTTTCGTTGGAATTTTCCTGGCCTAATCCTATGCAAACAACAGAAAAACAGCGTATTAGATTTCAAAACAACGGCGGATGCATCGGTGATTTGTTGATAAAAAAAAGCGAAAAGCCGTCCTTTTTTTTCTGAAAAAAAATTTTGCAGCGTCTGGCCGGGCCTTTTTTCGCCTTTTTCAGAGGGCAATGCGAGGGTTTGCCTTCGTGCGATGGCGATGGGCTATCGTGTTTTTCAGCGGCTAAAGCATGGAAGGTGCGCCGCTTTTTGCACATGGGAAGAGGCGCCTTGTTCTTACCTGTCTGGCAGGTTCGACCCGTCATTCCCTCTGCCCGTTCGGAAGGCCTTTTTGCCTGTACAGTTTAGCGCTCGCTATTCAACTTTTGCCACCCGCCAGGTGCCGGTCTGGCCGTTTTCGGTCAGTTGCAGCAGGTATATTCCTGCAGGCAGGTGGGGCATATGGAGTCGCGTTTCTGCATCGGTGAGTTTTTGCTCCAAGAGAACTTGCCCGTTCAGCGAGGACAGGCGCAGGAGTACTTCTGAGGGCAAGGGTCGCTCGAAGCGGATATACAGCTGGTCGCGAACTGGATTAGGCCCAACCTGTACGCCTGATAGGCGCGGTTCGCGCACGCTGGAGACGGTCTGAAACCAGAATTCCGAACAGCCTTCGGCAAAGCCCAATTCGTTGAACGGTATCAGACGCACGTAGATCCGCCCCACCGGTAGTGGTTGAGCCAGCGAGTAATGCGTGGGATTGTCGCCGCGCAGTAAGGTGTCCAGCAAATCGTTACCCCCCGGAGTCGTGGACAGAATAAGCCGATAGCCGTCTGGGCAGCCCGATGCTTCAGGCCAGTGGAGTTCCGCTGTGGCATCCACGCCTCCCTGACCATGCAGGGGGAAGGAGTCTATGCAGGCAGGCGGAACAGGCGTGTACTTCATTACGGCCCCGCGGCTGCCTACCACCCAGATGTTCTGAGCATTAGGGGCATGCACGCCGAATAGCGAGGGCGTACTCAGGTAGTGGCGCGTCCAGGTCTCACCGCCGTCAAGGGTTTTTAGAACAACCCCGCGATACACATTAGGAGAGGTAGCCCACCCAATCAGCGTATCTATCAGATGCATCGAGGATACTTCAGAGCCATCTATATTTCTTAACTTCAGCGTCCAGGTAGTGCCACCATCGTTTGTTTTCAAAATGGAATTCAGGCCATCCAGATCAGCACCACCTCCTATACCCAGTTGTGGACTGGCAAAACGGGTAGTGTAGAAAAGATATGGATTGCTTAACCAGGTCCACGTCTTGCCGCCATCAGTAGTGCGGAATATACCGTAACTATTAGCAACGGGACCAAATCTATAAACGACAAACCAACCCAAGAGGCTGTCCAAAAAATGTATGGAGCCGATGGGAGAACTGGGTGTTTCTATGGCTTTCCAATGTTTGCCGCCATCCTCGGTCTTATATAGAGACCATCTGTTGTGTGCCCAGCCTACTTGTGTATCCACAAAGAAGAGGTCATAAAATTCGTCCTTGTAGCTGCTCCACGCAATACTCGCTTTTTCCCACGTCTGACCTCCATCCGTGGTGCACAAGATAGCCCCCTCTCTCTCTCCTATCCCTATCCGCTCCGTCCCGGCTACACAGCCTCGCAGGGTGTCGGTGAAGTAAACTTTGTTGAACTGATGATCAGGAAACGGCTGAAAAGACCAATGTTTACCACCGTCCTTAGTGTTGAAAATGCCGCCACCTCCCACTGTCCAGCCGTTTAATGTATCCGTAAAATAGACAGAGAACAGCAGTAAGGGCGGGTAAAGGCCGGGGTTGGTCCAGTTGTGGCCACCATCGGTAGTGCGCGAAACATGGTAGCCCCTCAAGACCCACCCTCGCTGATCGTCTAAGAAGAACAGCGGGCCGCTCACACCTCTGAACTGCAACAGCCAGGTTGCTCCACCGTCGGTGGTCTTGTAAACAGACTGGTTACAGACCGCCCATCCTGTAGTGGCATTGGCAAAATAAATGGAACTTATTTTCTCATCCTCTACAATATTATGCTTTTTCCAGGTAACTCCACCGTCGGTAGTCTTATAGATATTGCCAGAAGACCCTGCTACCCAGCCAACTAAGGAGTCCTCAAAATGAACACAATAGAGATAATCTGGCAGATCGTGTATCAGCTTCCAGGTAGCACCGCCGTCCGTAGTTTTAACGACGCGCCCCAATAAATCAATGAGCCATCCTGTTCTGTCATCGGTAAAAAACATATCATCATAATGGATAGCCCCCGCAACATCGGATACCTGTGGGAACCAGGTCGCGCCTCCATCGGTTGTTTTTAAAATAGTGCTTTCCCAGCCGCATACCCAACCCGTGAGCGCATCGTAAAAATACAGCGCTTTCAGATTAGCGGCTACCCCAGAGGGACTTTTCTGCCACGTCTTACCGCCGTCTGCCGTTTTCAAAATAACGCCCGCCTCGCCACAGGCCCATCCATTCAGGGTGTCGCTAAAGTGAACCGAAAACAGCAATGCTTTGACTCCCGAATTTTGGACAGACCAGCTTTCACCGCTATCGGTCGTCTTAAGAATGACGCCGCTATCGCCTACCGCCCAGCCGATACGCTCATCTACAAAATAAATATCCCTTAAAGAGGGACTTCCAGCCGGAACACCATAAGAAGTCCAGCAATTGCTCACGCGCTGGCCCTGCCCCATCAGTAAAGGGCTGCACCAGAATAGCGCCAACATGAGCGCGGCCACTGATAAGCATTGTTTTGTGTTGTTCATTGTTTGTTGTGTTTTTGTTTGAGTGAAATACGTTTTCTTCTGTCCATTGACGCCCTATTTCAATGCTCAATCAGTACTTTACCCGAATGCCCGCTACTCGTAACATAGTAGTACATGCCACTGGGCAAATGGCCTACTGGCAACGTCAGCACTCCTGAACCCGGCTCGAAACGCAGCAATCCAACCACCTGCCCTACAGCATTATACAGATAAAAGCCGCCCACCACCTCTGTATGCTGCGGATAACGAACATACAATACCTCACTGGCCGGATTAGGCCATGCCTGCACAGCTGAATATGGCCCAACCTGTCCTCCACTAATGCTTACCCTCGGCACACACGGAATACCGGGATTGTCTATTGGTCCCAACCGGTAATTCGGAAAATACGGAATAGAGGCTCCGCTCGGCGTTACCAAGGGAAAACCGCGTTGCTCCAATTGACAGGCCAGCCCTGGTTTGTCCGGTTGATGAATGACATGGTAATACCGCAGGTCGGCACAACTGATGTATATCTTACAGTCCGGCCCCAACTGGCTAAGCCCAAACAGACAGGCAATTGGCACCACAACACCATCCCATTCGCCTACCTTGACCTGAGTAGCAGCAACATCATCGGCCCACAGATCAAACTGATATGTAACTCGCTCAGCCATGATGTACAGATACTGATTACTGGGCGATATAGCGCACCCACCCGAACGATACACCTCTAACCCTTCATCAAATCGAATATTCAACTTTCGATAATTAGAAAAACGTCCTGTAGATCTGTCAAAATCATATAACATAGGCGGACGAGCAGCAAGATAGCGCACCAGCAGGCGACCATCGGGCGAAAAGGTGCTCTGCCCGAGGCGCTCCTCCTCCAACGGGGGAAATTCGCCTATCGTCTGCCCTAGTGTGCTGACAATACCATCCTTAGTAAAAAGAAAGACATAAAACCGATTGCTGTTACGCAGCGGTGTAACAATCCACCAGTCCGTTCCGTTCGCATGCTTGACGGCCAATAACTCACCCAAGGACAAATCGCGCTCCAGTAACAGCACATTTTTCGCCAGAACAGTCTTCTTTTCAGGGGTTATTTTAATGATGGTATACAGCAAGCGATCCACATATGCACTCTTAACAGGCTGTTCAATGTATTTGACACTTTTATGAAAAAGATAAAAAAGACTATCGTTGTCCGGCAACGGCAGAATCACAGCGCTCGGATGACCTGCACCATAAGCCCTTCTACCTGGTATATTGCAAACTCTGTCATGCCAGACACCAGGGTTGATACTATCGCCATTTTCTATAATCTGATCATCGCTATCTGCTATTACGCAGCCGTTAGTGTAAAATAGAAGTTCTCCATTGGCATTACTTATACTGGTATTCGTATTACCCATATCTATCTCCCGATAGCGATAGGTTACCACGGGAGAGGGATGGTTAAAGTCAATAATCATTCCGCCATGCGTGGTTGTGAGAGGGGTATTACTATCGCCAATAATCCAGATATAGTCCTCTTTTTGTGCTTGCAATGCTCGATAGACTGTGAGGAAAAGAAATAAGATAAAGATTTTTTTACGCATAATTGCAGTATAGTTATAGCCTACCGGAGCATACTTGCTCCGGTAGGCGTTGATGAAGATTTAACGGCGAATGACAACTTTGCCGCAGTGTTCTTTATCTATCCAGTAATAGTACAGGCCCTCTGGCAGATGGCCGATGTTGATGCGGTTTTCTGACAGGGCAAGGGTGTGGCTGAGCACCACCTGCCCTGTCGTATTGTAAAGGAAAAAGTGCTGAGAGTCAGCAGGGGTCTCGCAGCGGACGTACAATACCTCGCTGGTCGGGTTGGGATATACCCATAGCCGTTTGGCCGAAGATGGGGCACCTGTGGTAACAAAGCGCCGTGCCGCACATAGCGCGTCGTCATGGGCGTCGAGTGCGGTGGCGTCCTCCCAGGCAGTCAGCAGCGCGCGAGCCTGCAACACTGCCTCACCGTCGGCCATAGGGCATTGCATCGCGATGGCCTCTAGGTCGCTGCGCTGTTGCCATGTGAGTTCTGTAGCCCCTTGCGCTACCGTTTGCAAGTATATAGCGTTGACGGTCTTTTCGTTAACCTCATAGCTGGCCTGAGCCGTCAGCGTTGCGTTCTGGACAAGTATATGCGTTGCTGCAGCTGCGCGGTCGGCCTCGATGGCGCTGCGAAGATCGCTCAGAAAAGTCGTCCTTTGTACCAGTTGGCTCAGCACATCTGCCCTCACGGCGGCTAGATCAGCGCTATCTTGTGGTGATAGGTTGGCCGCCATTTGTTGAGTCTCCGTATCCGTCAGGAGTTCTAAGGCTTGTATGATTGCCGTTTCCGCAGAGTCTATGGCCTGCCACTCGGTTTCTGCCAGAACAAATGCCTCTCGGATACCCATTTGCACACCGGCAAAACGCCCTGCCGAACTGGTCGGTGCACTACTCAAGAAAGCCTCGAAGTCTGCATCGCCGACATAAGGGTTGCCTTCCCGAGCTAGCCGTTCGTACAGGCGCTTTTGTGCTAACCATAGAGAGTGTCCCGGGTGCTCAAAGCCCACCAAAGTACCCGTAGCCGTACGCCGGTCGAGCTCCTCGCCTTCGCCGCCAGTAAACATAGGCGGTGCACAGGGCATGACCAGCGGGCAGTCAAACGAAGGCTCAGGAGTAACCACATCCGAAAACCACGGCTGTGGTACAACCTCGTCTGGCAGATAAGCCGGATCCTCATTGGAGTCCACGGTAAATTTAGACTCTATCACTAATAAAGAACCACCCTGGTGAATTGCTCGAGTTGGCCCATCGGTGTTAAACCAGCGGTTTCCGCGGTGAGGTTGTGGCCCTATCAGTGTATTAGGTCCTAAGAGCAAGCCAGCCAGAGCGTTATCTACAAAGCGATTTCCTCCTACAAAAATGTTGGATTTAGCTCCAGTGAATACTCCATCGAGCCAAAGACCATGGTTAGACGTATTTATCGTGTTGCACAGAAAGTCGGTACCGTTGTCCATTTCGCCACGGATACCTGCCCTACCCGGACCAAGCACATTATTACAGCTTACGTTATTATATTCGCCGCCGCTTATACGAATACCATAACGGTCAGGACCGTCAAGATTGCCAAGACGAATAAAGTTGTCCAATACCTGCGTTCTTGCGCATGAGGCGAGTCGTATAGCAGCCAGGCCTCCCTCGAGTCGTATAGCATTGTCGTAAACAAAAGTAGTATGATTGCCAAGGTTTTTGTTGTTCAGTAGTAAAATACCATGAGATACCGGGCCAGAAACGGTAATAGTATTGCGCACGATGCTGCTGGCAGCAGGCG
This sequence comes from uncultured Saprospiraceae bacterium, assembly GCA_964646615.1. Lineage (GTDB taxonomy): Bacteria > Bacteroidota > Bacteroidia > Chitinophagales > Saprospiraceae > M3007. Next base: position 1,227 of record CAZYEV010000050.1, on the reverse strand, counting down.
TACCCGATTGCTGACTGACGAAAATACCCTGTGCTATTGCTTCTATATCGTTATCCGCAAGGTAGTAGCCATGTGTCGGGCCATTGGCCACACGAATACCTGTGCCTACGCCACGCATGAAGCAACCTGTTGCCGTGATCGTGCTACGCTCCGACCAAATGCCCATTGTTGTATTCAATAAAGATACTATAGAATTAGCATTGCCTGATACCCTAAAGATTGAGTTCCGGGCAAAAATCGCCTGTCCCAATTGGGTAGGGCCAGGATAACCGGAGGGTTTGTTGGCCGACAGAATATCTTCAAAAACAGTGTTTCTGACCATAAGTACTGCATTTTCTGCCAGAATACCCATACGAAGATTCTGGAAATAGTTGGGTGCCTGGGTGTTGGGGCTGGCGTCCAGCGTTAACGTCCTAGGGGTACTCGTGCTCAACGGAGATAGATATATGCCGGCAAACCCTAAGAAAAACGGCTGTAGTGGTTGGCCAGGATATGAGGGTCTCAGGCCCTGATCATCCGTCCCAAACGAACAACCACGTACGACAATATTCTTTCCAGAGGCACTCGAACGAATACCAAAATTATTATTGATAAATCGAGTATCCACAGCCACCAGACTGCTTCCGTCGGTCTGAAGATTAACAGCCTCATGGGCGTCCTTGATAGTTATGTTTTTCAATGTAAGACTATTATTACCAGCGACAGTGATCCCTTGCCACATGGTAGAACAACCCTCGATAACAGGCGAAATACCCGTAGTGGGAGCGCTAAACTCCCACGTGCTCATTATTCTAATCGATCCTCCGGGCCCAACCAGGATGGATGGGGTCTGGGTTGTAGCAGAAGTATTAGACTGAAGTACCAGTTCTCCACTAACGAATACAGGTCTATCCTGTGGCAGATGACCATGGTTACCACTTCTGGTAACATAAGGTTGAGGCAACACCTGACTCGTTATGCTTGTGTTATCAGGCAAGACCAAATGAGCCCTTACAAGGGCGCCTGTAGAGACATCGGGATTATAATTTACTGGAGGATTATACTTAAGCTTGAACCGAAATTCTCGTGTTTCACCCTCATCCAGATTAGACATTATGTAGATTTGAAGTTATTGATTATCAGGATATTTTGGTGGGTTTGCCATTACCCTAAAATTATGTAATCCCGTGCAGGTGATGAAAATGGTCTCCCTAAAGTTGTCCTTATACACCCTGCACTCATCCTTCA
>CAZYEV010000049.1:0-79017 GCA_964646615.1 uncultured Saprospiraceae bacterium | reverse complement strand
ATACGATTAAGAATGCGCTCATTGCTACGATGATGGGTATGGTTTTGTACGTCAGTCCTAACTACGCCGGCAGGGTGCACGATAAGCGTATAGCGGATAGTTACACGATACCAGCTGAGTTTGTGCTTTGGCAAGATAGTGGTTATCAAGGATATACACCAGAGGATGTTTTAGTGATAACGCAAACGAAGAAGCACAAAGGGAGGGGATTGAGCAAGTAGGAACGTCTTGAGACCCGTTCGATTTCGGGCATTCGGGTTCGGATGGAGCATTGTATTGGCTCGATAAAGAGCTATCGGATGGTGAAGGATTAGTGCAGAGGGTATAAGAACAACGTTATGGAGGCCATTTTCATCACCTGTACGGGATTACATAATTTTAGGGTAATGGCAAACCCGCCAAAATATCCTGATAATCAATAACTTCAAATCTGCATAATGTCTAATTTACACGGCTGTGGACATCATAGCCCAGCGCCTGCCATTGGGGTAAGGTGTAGCAGAGGTGTCCCAGCTTTCGGTGGGTGCAGATTTTTATGGAATGATATGGGTTAAAGTAGTAGTTAGCGTCGCTTTTCCAGTGTGAGTCGTTACTGTTCACATTTTTCCAGTGCCAAAGCGCTTGTTTGTTGAAGCCTACCCATTTATTGCCTCTGAATTCTGCATTGCCACCAGGCGGAGGGTTGAGCATGAGGCCCGCAATACTTATGCTTGCGCCAAAGCTCCACGTTCTGTTCCCGTAGGAGACGTTATCCTCCACGTAAATTTTGGGGCGCAATATATGCCCCTGTGATAGCATCAGGGCTGCCTATCCTCCAATACCGACTCCGGCACGGATGAGGGTGTTTCTTCGAAGGGTAATATTCTTATAGCCTGCCCTTTTATTGTAATCAAAATAGATTCCATTGACCACATCGCCATGTCCAGGAAAGGCATTATCGTTATGCCATACATTTTCAACGATGTTTTTCTCTATGAGAACATCCGACTCGTAAGCGCAGTAAATACCCCCGCAGTCGGCGTAGAGCGGGCAAGTGTTTTTGACGAGGTTATAGCGGGCTATGCAGCTGGAGGAGACGGTAATGCCGTAATGGCCGCAGCTGTCCACGCGATTGTATTCAATGAGACTGCCCTGGCTGTTTTTGCACTCTATGGCGGCCGTATGAGCGCCATAGGGTTGGTTGGGCAGGCGGAGCCATTCGGCAGCATTCACAATCAGATGTGCACGATGAACCGTGTTGTAACGCATGATGAGGTTAGCCGACAACGCTGCGTTAATGGCTGCCCGGTAAGTATCTTTAAAGTCATTATGTTCTATGGTCAAATCATAAGTGGGTGCATTCAGCATATCGCCTTTATTGTCTTTATCTGTCTGTGTGGCTGTGATGCCAAAAGGCAGCGCATTAAACGAGCAATGGCGTATGATGATATGCTGGCATTTTGGAGAAAGCGCAATGCCGGCAATTGCTTGAAAACGAAAAGCCAGATTTTCAAATGTCAGGTAACTCAGGCCCGTCTTGCCAGGTGGTACAGCTATAGATGTGTCCATAAATATCCCAAAGTCGTGAACAGAAGCCTCTACTTCGTTGGGTTTAGGCTGAGCACCGCTTGTAATCATCCACAGCTGGCCGTCGCCAGGGCGGTAGTAGAACTCGCCGGGCCGATTCAAAAAAGTCATATGATTGGATAGAATGAAGCCTGTACTATCGAATTGTATGCCATCAAAAATAATAGCTGATGACAAATTTATCTGACCTGAACTGGCACTGAAGCCTGATACTATACGCGTATCGCACAACCAGCCATTGCGGCGCATACTGATGTAAGCACCGGTTATATCCTCCGGAAAGCCAATCAGCTGACGCGAGCGAATCGCCCCTACGTGGGCGCTTGGCGGATGAAGGTCGGGCCAATATGTGTAATAATAGACGTTGATGCCATCGGGCATGCGAGCCACATGATAATCTTTGCCGGCGTAGTACAGGAAAGAAGGCGCCCGACTATACGATGTCATCCAGGCCAAAACGCCGTTCACCTCTGTAGATGACCAGATGCCTGATATCGGCTCGGTACCTGAAATGACCGGCTTCTCGCCCTCGCCATAAGCCCCAAGGTATATGTGCCTGCCTGGCGCACCTGACTGGCGGATACGCAACGTACCGCGAAAGACATCACCGCGTCGCAACAACAGACTATCACCGGGTAGCAGCGCCTGACTGTTGGCGCGCTCCAGAGAGGCCCACGCCTCATGAGGCGATAATCCACTGTTGGCGTCATTACCCAGAGAACTAGAAAGGTAGTAGTTGGTGGCTTTTACGGATGTCAAGTGTATTATGAATATAAAAAGTGATGAAATAAACGATTTTCGATAGAGATACCACGATCTCCTGTAAAAGTGGAGGCTTCTCTTTGAGAAAGCGATCACAAGCCTGCATGTTATTTTCGGCGACATAAGCACTCGATATAATGGTTATTGTTTTCTATAAAACCTTTTAATTGGCAAATATAAAAATCTGATAATCACACAAATTAAGATGTATCCATCCTCTTTTCTCACGCTCAAAAAGCATAGCCTATTGCACCCATAAGAGGGATATTATAAACATTGCCTAATTTGTGGTAGGTGGTGTTCAGTACCATTGGATTAATTTCCAGTTGAAGATCAAAATTCCATCGTTTAGCAAACTCCCATCGAACACCTGCTGCTCCGAACAGACCAGCAGACAATTGATTCTGCCGAATGCCTCTGCGTATCTGGTGGTAATGGCGGTCTGTTGTTTCAGTAATACTTCCACCTATAGGTGGCAGACCCTCGACACGGGTATGCCTTTTAGTTTCTATAATCTTATTATAATCTTGCAAGCGTAACATTCGATAAATACACAGGTTCGCTCCTGCTTCGAAGTAGAACTGAATATTTTTATTATGTGTAGATCTATACCAGCGATGCGTCAGCGTCAGCGGTATAGAGTAGTACGCCAGCCCTTCACCATAATTCGGAAGGGGTTTCGTGTTATTGATGTAAGACTTTGAAGGCCCCGACTCGACGGGAATAAAAAATATCCAATCAGTAGTAGAAACTGACCTTTCCCAATAGTAATTTTGAATTATTCCTACTTGCGCCTTACTCCCAATAAAATACCAGCGATAGCCCGCTTTTAAGGTCAGACTCTGCCGACTCCCTATTTTCAATTCGTAACTAGCCCTGAATTGCTTCAAAAAAGGCGCTATCAGGTCTATATGAAGGCGATTTGGATGCTTATGCGTGAGCTGCTGAGCTTTTAGTAAAGTACCACAACAACTCACATATAAAAAAAACAACAAGAGAAGTTTGTTTTTCATAATATAGATACGTGCATTTTTTTAGGAACGATCCTTTGCTAAAAGAGTCTAATCTCATGAATAACCTCGATTTTAAATTACTTGAAAGCACTCGTTTAGTAGTATCCCAATGTAATGCACGGGTCTATAGATAGCCGTTTTATTTAATTAAAATGGCGTAAAAACTGGTTATTGGGGGGCTGTCTGAAGCCTTCATATCTATCCTTGCCTCTAAGAAAGTCTTCTTTTACCGCCGTACTACCTTCCAAACACCGGCGCCTTCGGGCGAGCGCAGGGAGAGGAAATATACACCCGGTGGTAGGTCGTTGTGCTCGAATAAGACATGCTGGCCCATGGGCAGGAACCGACGGGCCGACCACACAACGCGCCCCGATACATCGGACAGCCACAGCTGAGCTTCGTCATTGAGGGGGTCGTCCACCCATACTGTCAGCGCCTGGTCGAAGGGATTGGGCTGGATGCGCAGCTGTGCCGATAGGTTCGGCTGCCGGGTAGAGACGGTGCTGCATACAAATGGGTTGAAGAAGGTGGCCATGTTTTGGGCGCGCTTTGGAGGCTCTATGATCCAATGGTAACCTCCATTGTTGGCATATCGGGGGCACTCGACTAGCGCCCCGCTAGGATTGAAGGGTGGACAGTTGAAGAATTCCTTCATTAACGGCGGTGGATTTGGGCTGGCCTCTAAGGCGCTGGCAATGGCTCCGTTTCCGAAAATGTGCATATACCGGTAATGCCAGGGGTCGCAGCCAGTGTTGCAGCTAATGGAGATAACGTCAAGCGGTTGGCCGTAGCCAAAGGGCACAGTTCCATCGCAGGTCTGGTGAAAGAGATAGATGGCCGGTGTATCAGGGCCGCGCAACCAGTCCCGGCTATTGATGTGAGCCTCGTAGGGCACGCCGCCGTAGAAGCTGAAGACACCGACGACGTTGGCGTCGTGGCCGTTCAGGTTCAGGTGTCCTTCTATGGAGCCGAGATCGGGCCTCAGTAGAGCAGGGCCGGTGGGATTGATGATGAACCGGCGGCAGCTATCTCCTTCAAACATATTCACGTCAGGAGCAAAGGGCTTGGGCGCTGCCGAGATGGCGTAGCAGACGGCAGGCTTTTCTTCGGGGCGGTCTAAGAAGGCTACGGCCAGCGAGATAAACCCGCCGGCGCTTTCGCCGCCGACGATGACTCTGGTATGGTCGGTGGAGTCTTGCGGGGCACGCGCCTTGAGCCAGCGAATGGCACCTTTGACGTCTTGCATCCCGCGATAGATGGCCCGGTAGTGTTCGGCGCTATCGGCGGCATACAGGTACTTGGGTTCCATGCCCAGCAGCGTGAGCAGGCAGTTGGGGTTCTGGACATAACTGGCCCTGTGCCACCCTTTGCGGTAGTTGACGCAGGCCACTACATAGCCGCGGGCAGCCATCTCTTCGGCCAGCCAGGCCATGCCCTCTTTACAGCCGGTGAGCATGAAGCCGCCGTGCACGCACACGAGGATGGGCCGGGCGGTGTTGTTGTCGCCGATGGGCTTGTAGAGGTCTAATTTGAGTTCGACCGAGTCGCCCACATAGTTGACGGCCTTGCCGTAAACGAGGTTTCTCTCTACGCGCCAGGCGTACTTTTTTTCGGTGTACGAACGCCAACAGGGCTGCGCTGGCAGCAGGTGGTATCCGAGGAGGAGAGCAAATACGATTGCTGAGAAGAAAGGTTTCATAGTAGTAAACGGTTTCAGTGCGTGAAAAAAGGGATGGCTCCTCACCGACGGTATTTGCGCCAGTGTTGTGAAGTAGATACGGCATTGGAGCGAAACGTTAGCCGACGCCAGCAGGTGGGCTAGTAAATGGGTGGGTACTCACAGGTCTATTTGCATCCACACCGGGCAGTGGTCGGAGTGGACGGCTTCGCCCAGGTGGCGCACGTCGGCGATGCGGGGCGCCAGTTCGTTGCTGACGGAGAAGTAGTCAATGCGCCAGCCTTTGTTTTTGGCGCGGGCATTGGCGCGGAAAGTCCACCAGCTGTACTCGATGCGCTCGGGGTGCCGGTATCGGAAGGCATCGGTGAAGCCGCTTTGGAACCAATGCGTCATCCAGGCGCGCTCTTCGGGCAGGAAGCCGCTGCTTTTTTTGTTGCCTTTGGGGTCGTGGATGTCCTGTTCGGTGTGGGCGATGTTGAAATCGCCTGTTACAATCAGGTGTGGGCGTTCCCGTTTGAGGTCGGCTATCCAGCGGAAGAAGTCGTCTAAGAATTCCATTTTGAAAGCCTGCCGCTCTTCGCCGGTGGTGCCGGAGGGGAAGTAGCAGTTGAGCAGCGTCCAGTGGCCGAAGTCGGTGCGCAGAATACGGCCTTCGCGGTCGTATTTTTCGATACCGCATCCGGCGACGACGCGGTCGGGTGAGCGCTTCGTCCAGGTGGCAACGCCGCTGTAGCCCGGCTTTTGGGCCGGATGCCAGTAGCATTGGTAGCCGAGGTTTTCAATATCGGCTAAAGGCACATCCTCGGGGCGAGTCTTGATTTCCTGCAGGCAAATGATATCAGGCATGGGCGATTGCTGCCCCAGCCAGTCGAGGAAACTTTTGTTGATGGCCGAGCGCAGGCCGTTGACGTTGTAGGAGAGAAGCGTGAGCACGTTGCAAAGATGGTGTTTACGAAGATGGTCGTATCCTTTTCGCCTGAAGTGGCGAGCATTCCTTGTTTTATTCTGCGGGTACCTACCAGTCTTTTTTAGGTCGGAGTTGATGTTTTTCCGGCGTTTGCTCGCGGTATTTGCGTCCGCTGTTCTGGTCTTGAGGCTCGACGGTGGTTTCCAGCAGGCGGCGGGCCTCTTCGGGGGTGAGTTTGCCCTGCTGTTGTGGGGGCGTTTGTGGCTGTGGCCCTTGGGGTGTCGTGGGTGGCGGTTGGGGCAATGAGTCGGTGCCGGCGGGCGTACCATTGCCGCTGGAGGGTTGTTGTTGGGGTTGTGGTTGGTTTTGCTGTCTTTTTTTTCGGGCCAGTTGGAGGTTGATTTTAGTGTCGGGGTCGCCGGGTCGCAGGCGCAGGCTGTTTTCGTAGGCGCGTATGGCCTCTTCGGTATTACCCTGTTGGGCCAGGGCATTGCCGAGGTTGTGCCAGGCGTCGGCTTTTTGAGTGTTAGGAATGGCGATTTGGAGCGTTTTTTCCCAAACCTGTTGGGCTTCGGCGTATTTTCCTTGTTTGTAGAGAGCGTTGCCGTAGTTGTAGAGTGCCTGGGCGTCGGCAGGCGCTTTTTGGAGTGCCTTTCGGTAAGCCTGTTCGGCGGCATCGTAGCGCTCTTCGGCATAATACGCATCGCCCTGGCGCATCCAATCGCGAGCAGATTGGGCTTGCAGCGGCAGGTAGATAAGGCCCATCATTAGAACGAGGAGGGCAGTCTTGTGCACCTTCCAACTCAGAGCGGCGTAGAGCGTCAGGAGCAGGAAGGCAGGCAGGGCAAACCACAGGTAATAGGACTCAAACTCCTCGAATGAGCGAGTCTGTACAGCGCGGTGCTCCAATTGCCCCAATTCGCGGCAGATGGCTCGAATAGTGGCCTGCCCTTGCTCGGCGCGATAAAGTTCACCGCGTGTGGCCGTTGCTATTTGTTGTAAGGTGGCCTCGTTGGCGCGTGTGCGGACCATCTGGCCTTCGGCGTCGCGCTTGTATTCGCCATCGCTCAGCGGAATGGGCGCGCCTTCAGCGGAGCCTATCACAGCACCGAAAACGATGATGCCGGCGTCGCGCAACTTGTTCAGGGCTTTAGGGACAGCACCTTCGTGGTCTTCACCGTCCGAGATGAGTACGATAGCCCTGCCAGCGCCGGGCTTTGGGTCGAAGCGTTCGGCGGCCGTCAGCAGCGCTGCACCGATGTTGGAGCCTTGCGTGCTGATGAGGTCGGGTGTTGCTGCGCGCAGCAGCATGTCGGCAGCTTCGTAGTCGGTCGTCAGCGGCATGGCGGCGTATGCACTGCCTGCGAAGAAGACCAACCCGATGCGTTCGCCCGCCAGGGCGCGCACCAGCTGCCGGGCAAAAATTTTGGCGCGCTCCAGCCGGCTGGGCGGCACATCCTGAGCCAGCATACTCTGAGAAATGTCGAGCACCAGCACAACATCAGCGCTGCGCTGCTCAGTCACCTGCTGGCGCATACCGCGCCGCGGGTTGGCTGCCGCCACCACGAGCAACACCATGGCGGCCAGGAGCAGGGCGTTTTTCAGCCAAAACCTGCCCACTGACCACCCCGGCAGCACGCGCTCCTGAGCTGAAGGCGCCACCAAACGCGACAGCACACGCCGACGCCACCACAAATACGACAGCCAGATGAGCACCACAACTGGCGCCGCCCACAACAAGGTGAAGTATTCGGGATGCTCGAAGGAAAACATATCCAAACCCGCTGCTGTTTGGCTTAAAAGAGCCTTGCAGCGTTGCAAAGCAACAGCTCATTGCGCGTGTGGTGTGCGCCCGGTGGCCCTCGTTTTGGAAAAGTTTTTGCCCGGAAACGCCAGCGCGATAAAACGTCGTTCTACGCCGCAGAAAAGTTTTACTTTTGAGAAAAATATCCAGCCATGGCGCGCCATATACTTATTCCCATCCTGCTCTCCCTGCTGAGTAGCCCCGCCTTTGCTCAGTACGCTGACCCGCTCACGGGCAATGTGGGTGTTGTGTACAACCGTGAGACCACCGTCAACCTCCGCCTGACCACTTCGCGCGGCTTTCTGGCCGGCATGGAGTTTGGCCGCCTGCGCACCTATTACAAGACGACCTACTTCCACCTGAGCGTGGGCGAATTGCGCCACCCCAAAGAGCAGCGCCAGAGCGCCGACCCCTTGCTGAGTCGTTCGTTTCGGCCATACATCTTCGGCAAGCAAAACAACGCCCTCCTGGTACGCGGTGCCTGGGGCGTCAAGCGATACTTCTCTGAAAAGGCCAAACAGCGCGGTGTCGCTGTGGGCGTCAGCTATGCGCTCGGCCCCACGCTGGCGCTCATGAAGCCGTATTACTTAGCCATCTGCTACCCCAACCCGACACGTCCGGGCGACTGCCGCATCATGCACGAAAAGTACTCCGACGAAAACGCCAATTTGTTCTTAGACGAAAACGGACGCATTAAAGGCGCTTCGCCATTCACGCGCGGCCTGGGTGAAATCAGCCCGCGTCCGGGCGTCAATGCCTCAGCCGCTTTGCACTTAGACTGGGGCGCTTTCGATGAGTTCGTCAAAGCCTTTGAGGTGGGCGTCATGCTCGATGTCTTCCCTACCGAATTGCCCATCCTGGTCTCCGACGCTAACCAGCGGCTATTCGTCAATTTCTTTGTGAACCTGCAATTTGGGAAAAGGAGGTAAAGGGGAGCTGTTAGCATGCCTTCTCGGTGGCTTGCTGAGGCGGAAATGATGCAAGCGGAAATTCCAATCGTCTGTTTTTAAGGTAGTTATGTTGGAAGAAAATCCATTAGCAGAAGTTTTTGGCTTCCCGGTTCATGATTCCTCCGAGCAGGCCAATCGTTACAGAAGGCAATGCCTTTGCCCTTTTCATAACAAGGTACCCAATTGTACGAAAGACAAAGCCAATGCTCCTTTGGGCGTTTGCTCGATATTTCACGGACAAAAGCGCATTATCACATGTCCGGTGCGTTTCCGAGAGGACTGGATTATTCTGGAACATGCCGCTTCATTCTTTTTTGGGGGAAAACAGCCGATGGACCTCTATGACCGAGGTTCGTCTAACAGACCTTCGCGGGCAACCGGCAGGCAATATTGATTTTGTGCTGGTCTCTTACGATAAACATGGTCGTCTTCTTGACTTTGGCTCCATAGAAGTGCAGGCAGTTTACATCTCCGGCAATTTGAGGAACATATTTCTGGCATACATGGATAACCTCGATCCCGATTTTTCATGGCCTCGAAGAAATGGGATGCCTCGGCCCGATTATCTGTCCTCCTCCAGGAAGCGATTACTTCCCCAGATGACATACAAAGGAGGCATCTTTCACACATGGGGCAAAAAGCAAGCAATTGTACTGCAAAATACATTTTTTGAGACTTTACCTGAATTGCCGCGCGTACCTAAAAAAGATGCGGAAGTCGCCTGGTTTTTATACGATCTAATCCCTAATGAAGCAACTGGTACTCTTCGCTTAACCCTCGTAGAAACGGTGTACACGAATTTTATGCCCGCATTACTCAAGATTTCCTCGCCTCTGCCGGGTAGTATGGAAACATTTGTTTCCTATTTGCAACGCCGATTGGATGAGGCCTTAGATACGAACCCGCCCGATGCACCTGTTTTATCTGACTTGATAGGACAATAGGCTATGCAATTAGAACTTTTTGATATTCTGGAAGACTCCTCTTTCTACATGGAGCAGGGGGGAGTGGTTAACGTTGCTTCAGTGCCTCAGCGGAGCCCATTTCGATATCCGGGCGGGAAAACCTGGCTGGTACCCTGGATACGCGAGTGGATGCGATCGTTTCCCCCTGATGCGCATTTTATTGAGCCATTTGCGGGTGGAGGCATCGTTAGTCTGACAGTTGCTTTTGAGAATCTGGCCCATAGTATTACTATGGTGGAATTAGATGAAGAGGTGGCCGCTGTGTGGGAGACTATTCTTCAAGGACATGGAGATTGGCTGGCCGATCGTATATTGCATTTTGAATTTACTCCGGAAAATGTCCAGCGTGAAATGCATCTCGAGGCGAGAGATGTTTGCAGTATGGCATTTAAAACAATTTTGAGAAATCGCATACTTCACGGAGGCATCCTGGCAAGGGGCTCTGGAAAGATGAAAAACGGCGAAAATGGAAAGGGTCTCGCTTCACGCTGGTATCCTCAAACGCTTTACCGACGCATTCGAGCAATAGAACGTATTAAACATAAAATTACCTTCATTCGAGGAGATGCCTTTCCGGTTATCGAGTCTCACTTAGACGCTCCGTCGGCCGTATTTTTCATAGACCCGCCGTACACCGTGGCCGGTAAAAGACTATACACCCACTCCGAAATAGACCACGAGCGTCTTTTCGCTTTAGCCAGCCGTATAAAGGGTCATTTTATGATGACTTATGACGACACGACAGAGGTGCGCTTATTGGCTGAAAAATTCGGCTTGCCTTACCGTAGCATACCCATGAAGACCACCCACCATTTGAAAAAGTACGAGCTCATTATTACGGACAGCGCCAAGTGGTAAATCGCACGAGGGAATCGCATTAACATCTGATCAGGCTGTAGAACCGACGCCGGTCTTATGCCCTGGCTTTTTATTCTGACATCCGGTAAGCATATGATTTTTGCGAGACCGCAGTTTCTCAAAACCGCTACGGCGCTTCGTCGAAGCCTATCCTATCGCTTCGAAAAAAATCTCTCCCCACTTATTCGTTTTTGCGCACAAGTGGGGAGACGGTGTTTTTGCCAGAATGCCCCGCGTGGGGTTATTTCAGTTTGGGTTCGCGATAAGGCAGTTCGCGAATCCAGGCTTTGAGTCGTTCAGGTGCTTTTGGGTTGGGTAGGTAATCGCGTAGGAAGGCGCGAAAGGCATCCGGGTCGAGGTTGTTGTCGAGGTCTTCTAAGGATTGAGGGGCGTTGTCATCCAGTGGTCGGTTATTCAGATAGGAAGGCGACGACGTCGGCAGATTGTCCACATCTACGGGCGTAACTTTCGGTGATTTGACTGCATTTTTCATACCAACTAAGAGGTTTGGGCCAGCGATGCGCCCTCCGACCATGCGGAAGGGACTGCCTATCGCTTTTTCAGCTCCCAACGGGGAGGACTCAAGAGGACATACATCCCAAAAAGACGGAGCGATAGGCATGGCGGAGATGGTTTTATAGGCGCACGGTGGCAGGTTAACGAATAAGCAGAGAGTGAATGTGATAGGTTTGTAAGTAAAGTGCTGACGAAAGCGATCTTAGCAAAATTGGAACATGCGAGTAATCTTGACTGGGGGCTGGCGCAAAAAACAAACGGGGCCAACCGCGTGCACAGCGAACCCCGTTTGTTGCATTATCCAACCCTGCTGTCCAGAAGAGGGTCTTCTACAACAGCTTCTCCATCAATATTATAGCCTTTTTGCCGCGCGTATTCGCCAAGCAGTTTGGCCAGTTTGGCGCGAGCGCGGTGCAGCGTAGAGCGGACGGTACCAATAGGGACTTTGTGGATGTCGGCAATTTCCTGATAAGTAAAGCCCTGTGTGTCTAAGAGCACCATTGAACGGGCGCGCTCGGACAAGGTGTTAATGGCAAGCATCACCTCTTCACTGATGGCTGCGTGGTGCGGATCCTGAGCAAGAAAGTTTTTGCTTTCTGAGGAGCCTGACCAGTCTTCGTAGCTCAGCATATGCGGCTGTCGGCCGTTCCGGCGGTATTCGTTGACAAACAGGTTTCTGCAAATTCGGAAAAGCCAGGCCTTCGCGTAGGTGCCCGGAAGGTAGTTATCGAGGAAACGCCAGGCGCGCAGGTAGGTTTCCTGAACGAGGTCTTCAGCGCGCGAGCGATCGCCCGTCAGCCAGCAGGCATAGCGGAACAGATCATCGTCCAACGGCGCAAGTTCGCGGTTGAAGAGTGTTGTGTGGTCTGGGCGGGTAGCGTTAGAGTCTTCCATATGAAGGGCCGATTTGGTTGCTGTGCAGGCTTTTTGCGGCTCATTCACGCACTTAGAACTACGGGACTAAGGGTGGTAGTTCCTTTGTGGTCATCTTTTTTTCAAAAGGGGTGCATCGCGTTTCTGCTTGAGCCAAGCAATCATGAATAGTAGATATCCGGGGGCGGCCTTGTCGCTGCTCATGGTGTATCTGTACGGCATTTTCTCCGGTTAAAAAACGGCGGGCGAATGCCTGTAACGCTCGAAGCCACTTTGATTTGACTTTACCTTTGCCGGGCACAGACGCACATCGCCCGCCGTATGCAACCACCCATGGATATTGAGGCGCTTAATCGCCGGATACAGGAAGAGAGTGCTTTTCTGGACAGGCTCTACGCCGAGACGGGCAAAGTCATCATTGGCCAGCGCGATATGATGGATCGCCTGCTCATTGGCCTGCTCTCGCGCGGGCATATCCTGCTGGAAGGTATGCCGGGTCTGGCCAAGACATTGGCCATCAAGGCATTGGCCCAGGCTGTGGATGCGCGTTTCAGCCGCATCCAGTTCACGCCCGACCTGCTGCCCGCCGACATTGTGGGCACGCAGGTGTACAACCCGGCGCTTGCTGAATTCAGTGTGCGCAAAGGCCCCATCTTCGCTCATTTCGTGCTGGCCGACGAGATCAACCGCGCTCCGGCGAAAGTGCAAAGCGCCCTGCTGGAAGCCATGCAGGAACGTCAGGTAACCATCGGCAACGAGACCTTCCCATTAGAGGAGCCGTTTCTGGTGCTGGCTACCCAAAACCCGATTGAGCAAGAGGGTACCTATCCGCTGCCAGAGGCGCAGGTGGATCGCTTTTTATTGAAAATCAAAATCGGCTACCCCAGCAAGGAAGAAGAACGCCGGATTGTACGCCTCAACTTGGGCCAGGAAATGCCGCGCCTGCAGCCGGTGGTGTCGCGCAGTGCTTTGCTGAATGCGCGCGAAGTGCTGCACCGCATTTATATGGACGAGAAAATTGAGGACTATATCCTGGACATTGTAGCCGCAACGCGCACACCGGCCGATTATGGCTTGAAAAGCCTGGGGCCGCTGATTGCCTATGGCGCCTCGCCGCGGGCCAGTATTGCCCTGGCACAGGCGGCGCGCGCTATGGCCTTCCTGCGCCGGCGCGGCTACGTAACGCCCGAAGATGTGCGCGCCATCAGCTACGACGCTCTGCGCCACCGCATTGGGCTGACCTACGAAGCCGAGGCCGAAAACATCCAGCAGGAGACGATCATCCAAAAAATTCTGGGCACCTTAGAGGTACCCTGACCTCCGTGGCTCTTTGTCTCGCCCGATTTGAAAGGTAATCGCTGAAAAACAGCACCTTACCCGAAACGCCCGTACCTTTGCCCAACGCAGCGACATTCGACATCCGAGATTTTTTACATGAAAAACCACATTTTGCAAAATGGTCTGCTGGGCGGCTTAGTGGTCGTGCTCTATTTTACCCTGTTGTACAGCATTGGTCGGGAGACTTTTATCCACACGGCCTGGCAATGGGCCTCCATAGTGCTCTATGTCCTCTTCATGTACCGCGCGGCTCAGGCCGAAGATGTGCAGCACGGGACAGAGCGTGAGTTTCGCCATCAGGTGCGCGCGCCTTTTGCGGTGTTTATTCTCATCAATCTGGCTTACTGGCTTTTTTATTACGGCCTGCACTTAGCCGACCCGGAGCTGGTGCGTCTGGAATTGCTTGTGCAGAAGGAGAGCATTGAGGCGCAGCTGAGTCGCGGCACCGGCGACCCGCAAGGGGCCAGCCAGCTGCGCCAGGGGCTGGAAGAGATCAACAGGGCGCTGGAAAACCCAGTGCAACCGCTTGGCCCGGTGCTCATGCGCTTTGGCATGGGCGCTATCGGCGGCTTTGTGCTGGCCGCTTTCATCGTACTGGCGCGGCGCGCTTCCCGATAGATGCCTATGGACAAACGGCTACCCTTTCTGGCTGACCTTTGGGCCGCATTCAGCAAAAGCAACGTTCGACGCTTCTCACCGTGGCGACTGTTGCGGTGGGCATTGCTGTTGGTAGCGGTAGGGTGGCTGACACTCAACTGGTACGGCGACCTCCCTCCGCACGAGCTGGCGGCGCGCTATGCTTACCCGGACTCGCATTTCCTGGAAATGGACGGCATGATTGTGCACTACCGCATGAGCGGACGCGGCGAACCCATCGTTCTGCTGCACGACGCCAACAGTAGTCTCCATACCTGGGCCGTTTGGACGGAAGTGCTCTCGAAACAGTACCAGGTCATCAGCCTCGACCTGCCTGGTTTCGGCCTTACAGGGCCACACCCGCAGCGCAGCTACAGTGCTTTCATGTATGCCGACTTTCTGGAGCGCTTCACGCAGGCGCTTCAGCTGCGGCGCTTTCATCTGGCGGCCAATGGCCTGGGCGCTCAAATTGCCTGGGTCTATGCCAGCCAGCGCCCGCAGCGCCTGCGCAAACTTATCCTGAGCAATGCCCTGGGCTTTGAGCCCAAGAAAACGTCCTTGCTCTACACAGTGGCCAAAACACCGATACTCAACCGCCTCCTGTGGCGCATCACACCGCGCGCTGCCGTGCGGGCCTTCCTGGAACAAGTCTATGCCGACGACAGCCGCGTCAGCAACACCTTAGTGCGTCGCCACCACGACCTGATGCGCCGCACCGGTAACCGAAAAGCCTTCACCGACCGCGCCACCACCGGCGACAACCGCCCACCTGCCGAAATAGTGGAAAATATCAGCGTGCCCACCCTCATCATGTGGGGCGCCGAAGACGCCATCCTGTCGCCCGAATACGCCTACGAATTCCATCGCCGCATCCGAAAAGCCCTCTTGCGCATTTACCAGAACACTGGCCATTGGCCTCAGGAGGAAAATGCCGAACAATCCGCCGCCGACGTGCAGGCGTTTCTGGAAGGGCGGTTTTGAGGAAGTGCCTTGCCGGTCGCTCTGTCCTGTTTCTTGTCGGCTGTTTTTATGCAACGGGAGTAAGCCTGTTGCATCGAACTTTGCCACAGGAAAAATCGCTCAATGGCCTATGCTGATCTTTTCCGTCATGCCTGCTCGCTTATTACTTTCGCTTCTGTTGATGTGCTTGCTATGCGCCTGCACCGCTGATATTGAAACCGTAGAAGTCCGCAACGAATACGGCGAATTAGAGCGCTTCGAGCGCCGCAAGAAGGATTATGCCCGTCATGGCCTTTATCAGCGCTTCGACGCCCGAGGACAGCTGCGCGAAGAGGCACACTACGAAAACGACTCCCTCCACGGCACTCGAACCCTCTTCTACCCCAACGGTCGGCCCGAACAGGTGGAGCACTACGACCACGGCATACACCACGGCCCGGTAGTGCTCTACTTTGAAAACGGGCAAAAGCATTTGGAACAAACCTTTGTGCGCGGCAAACTGCAGGGCCTCAGCACGCGCTGGTACCCCAACGGCACCCTGCGCGAAAAGGTAACCCTGCGCGACAATGAGGAGAACGGCCCTTTCACCGAATGGTATGAAAATGGGCGCCTCAAGGCCCAGGGAATGTATCTCGAGGGCGACAACGAACACGATACCTTGCGATTATACGACACCAACGGGCAACTCGAACGCCTGATGTGGTGCCAAAAAGGGCGATGCCGCACCCTGTGGAGTCGCGACTCCACCGCCGCCGGCCAGTAAAGGCCTGCAGCGCCTCGTCTTACACTACTTTTTTGGGGAATTGACCATGCCAATGCCATCGTTACACCTTGCTGCCAACCCGCTCTGGGTGCTCATGTTTTTGTTTATGGCGGCTCAGCCACCTGCTTTTGCCCAGGTTACGGGCGGGCGGCACGTTTTCAGGTTTCTGACCCTTTCGCCTTCTGCGCGCGCCACGGCGCTGGGCGGTGTCGTGCTTTCGGTGCGCGACGACGACGCAGCGCTGGCTGCCTTCAATCCTGCGGCCCTCAATCCGGCCATGAACGGCCAGGTATCGCTGCAGCACAACTTCCTGCTGGCCGGCATCCAGCACAGCTATGCGGCCTATGCTCACCATGTCGGAGCACTGGATGCGACACTTCACGCCTCCATCCAGCACGTAGGCTACGGCGATATTCCGATGGCCGACGAGTTCGGCAACATTCAGGGACAGGTGCGCGCCGCCGAGACGGCCTTCACCCTCGGCGCTGCGCGTCTGCTCAGCCCCAGATGGTCGCTGGGCCTCAATGCCCGGTTTGCCGTGTCGGCCTTAGATATGTACCGCGCTTCGGCTCTGAGCACTGATGTGGGTGTGCTGTACGTGGATACGGCCAGCCTGTTCTCGATGGCGGCAGTTGTGCGCAACGCCGGCACCCAGCTGGCCCGCTATCAGGACGTGCGCGAAGACCTGCCCTTCGACCTTCAGGTGGCCTTCAGCAAACGCCTGCGCTACCTGCCCTTCCGCCTTACCGTTATTGCCCATCACCTGCACCAGTGGGACATCCGCTACGACGACCCCGCGCTGCGACCGCAAAATCCGCTCCTCTTCGGCGGGGGCGAACCTTCGGAGGGCAATCCGGCCATAGATAACTTTTTCCGGCACCTCATCTTCAACGGCGAGTTCCTGCTGGGCCAGACGGAGTCCTTCCGCATCCGCTTAGGTTACAACCACTTGCGCCGGCGCGAACTGACCGTGCGCAACTTCCGCAGCCTGGCCGGCTTCTCCGCAGGCGTGGGCTTCCGCGTCAGCCGCTTCCGCGTGGATTTTGGCTATGCCTCCTACCATATCGCTGGCGGCATCGTTCACTTTGGGCTGAGCACCAACGTGCGCGAACTGTTCTGAGTGGCGTCTCATGCTGCTGTATGCTTATGCTGCAGTCTGTTTGCTCCTGGCATCCGGCTATCTCTTGCTGTTGCGGGCAGTGCTGCACACATGGCGCTCCATGCTGGTGTGGGAAGCGCCTGCAGACTTCCGGCCCGGTGTTCGGGTTTCGGTCGTCATTGCCGCGCGCAACGAGGCGGCGAACATTGAGGCCTGTGTGCGTTCCGTTCTGGCCTGTAATTATCCGGCTGTGCTGCGCGAGATTGTGGTGGTGGATGATTATTCCGAAGACGACACAGCCGAGCGCATGGCCAGATTGGTGGCTGCTCATCCCGATGAAATTCGCCTGCTGCGCCTGAGTGAGACCCAACCCTCTGCTCCACCGGGTAAAAAGAGCGCCCTGAGCCGGGGCATCGCCTGTGCGCGCGGCGAACTCATCGTTACGACCGATGCCGATTGCTTGGCACCCCCGCGCTGGCTCTGGCTGTTGGCTTCGGCTTATGAAAAGCGGAGACCCAGCGCCATTGTCGCGCCCGTTGCGCTTCAGGCGCGCAAGGGATGGGAGTGCTTTCAGGCGCTCGACATAGCCGCCACTATGGGCATCACGGGCGCAGCACTTGCCCGCCGTTGGTTTGCCATGGGCAATGGGGCCAATCTTTGCTACCCAAAGGCCACCTTCGAGCGCATAGGCGGCTTTGCCGACAATGCACACCGCGCTTCCGGCGACGATATGTTCTTGCTGGCTAAACTGCCCATAGAGGAGATTTTTTTCTTAAAAAATGCGGGCGCTACCGTGCAAACACAGCCCTGCCCTACAGTTAGGGCCTTTTTTCAACAGCGGCTGCGCTGGGGCACCAAAAATACGGGCTGGACGAACCGGCGGCTGCAGGCCGTGCTGGCGCTATTGTGGGCAGTGCCGTTCGGTGTTGTTTGCAATGCGCTATTAGCACTCTGGTGCCCGCCTTTGGGCGGTATTGCACTGTTGCTTTTGAGCGCCAAAGCCTGGGCCGACGGGAGACTGCTGCGCGAAATGACCGCTTTTTTTCATCAGAAAAAGCATCTCGGCCATTTCTGGTCGGCATTGCTGACCCACACTATTTACCTGACGATGGTTGGGCTGGCGTCGCTGGTAGTTCGGCGTTATTGGTGGAAGGGTAGGCGCTGGCGCTGAAAAACGGCGCCATCCAGTGTTTTCAGCAGGGTCTGTAGGTTTGCTCAAATTCGGCCCGGGCAATGCGATACACTTCGGAGAAGTCTTCCGGGCAGGCTAAGAAGTCGCCCTGGCGGGCTATCATGGGGCTGCCCCAGGCGGCGATGAAGGTAAACTCGGTGGGCAATTGCCAGGCTTGAAGCCATTCGGGCGTGAGTTCGAGCGCGCGAATGCGGCCCGTGGCCTGGTATTCGCTCCAGTCGTCTTCAGCCGGGCGAAGGTAGTGGTAACGTTGAGCAAACTTTTCTGCCGGAAGCAAGTAGGCTTCTCCGGCCTCCGTTTGATTGCGCACCAACCAGTCGCCGGCCTCAGCGACATTCATCGTTTCGAGACCATCAGCGGTTACCGTGTTGACGGTTTCACCTTCGCGGGCCGGGCGCGCAAAGACACGGGTTGTTTTTTCATAGATGCGGCCTTCGCGCTCCAGCAGGGGGCGCACCTTGGTCAGCAGTTCTTCCTGAGTGAGCATACGGATGAGAACCGTTAGCCCAGGTACACGCGCACCACAGACACGATGCGCGACAGCGCCTGGCGCACCACTTCGGTATCGGGGTGGCGCACGATGATGAACCCTTCGCCCTCGTAGTGGCCGTGGGCTTCCTGGCCGATTTGCGGGATTTTGAAATCGGTAATCAAATGTCCCACTTCACGCTCCACGATGTCTAAGCCGTGTACGGCCTGCACGCGCCCTCTTCCCTGGCCGCGCAGATAGGCGGCACCGGCGGCGTACTGGCGTTGGGGTGGCGTGAACTCACCGAAAATCACCAATCGGGCCCACGCCTGTACGGCATCGAAGTTGGCAGCGCGTCCGGTCAGGGTCATGAACTGCGCCCCGGGCGGTCGGGCCGCCACTTCAGAGATGGCGATACTGCCATCGGGCCGGCGAAACCACTCCAGGTGGCTGACACCCGTTTGCATACCCAGCACTTCGAGCGCGCGGAAGGCTAAGGCGCGGATGTCGTCGTACTGAGGGGCGTCCACCTCGCGCGGGGTAACGACCTGCCACTGGATCCAGGGTTCGCGCATGACCTCCAACGGATTGGGGTAGTATTGGGCAATGGAATGATAGAGCGGCTGGCCATTCAGCGAAAAGGTGTCGAAGGCATGCTCCTGACCGATAACAAATTCTTCGAGGAGGATTTCGCCATTGGGCATTTGGCTTAGCGTGGCATCCAATTCGGCAGGCGTGCTTACGCGGAACGTAGTCAGCGAACCCGCGCCATCGGGCGGCTTGACGACAACCGAGTAGCCGCAGGCTTCGGCAAATTCGTGCGCCTGCCGGCGGTCGGTTACTTTGCTGGAACGCGCGCAAGGGATGCCCGCCTGGCGGAACAGGTCCTTCATCCGCTGCTTGTCGCGGAAGTTAAGCACCGTTTTGGGCAACATACCCGGAATGCCCATGCGCTCGCGGACGATGGCAATGGTTATCTGGAGCGACTCTACGGCACCCATGATGCGCTGCACGGTGCCGCCCATTTCTTTTTCCAAAGACAGCGCTGCACGGGTAAGCGTATCGGGGTGAAACACATCGGACACCTGGCGAAAGGCGGCCAAACGCTGCTGAATGTGTGGCGGCAACAGGCTCGCAGGCTCTTGCGAAATCAGCCCCAGCCGAACATCGGGCTGGTTGCTGATGACGTCAATGAAGCGCACCGCATTGGCCGTAAAATTAGGACAGGCATAAAGGACGGATGCGTCGGCCATAGGCAAAGCAAAAAATACAACGGCTAACGACAGCCCATTTCATCCGGGCAGCCGTTAGCCGTCGGGTAAATAAATTTTGGCTTATTTGCCACCGCGCAAAGCGCGTGGGATTTCGATGAGTGCAATCGGAATGGCGCCGTTGTTGATAATGCTAACGCCCTCCGAGGGTCGAATATCGCGCACCCGAATGGTCGAACCCAACTCCATACCCGAGATATCGGCCACCACTTCGTCCACCACGTGCTCGGGCGTGGTCATGATGTTGATTTTGCGCATGGTTGCGATAAACTTACCACCGGCCTTGACGCCAGGGGCCTGACCGGAAAATCGCAACGGCACAGAGGCTTTAAACGGCACTCCAGGCACTAACCGCAAGAAATCAATGTGAAGGATTTGCTCCGTTACCGGGTGGAACTGGATGTCCTTGACGATGCAGCGATATTTGGCGCCTTCCAGCTCAATTTCGCCCAATTTGAACTTGGATGTGTACACCAAGGGGCGCAACGACGCCGGCGAAATGGCGAAGTGCATCGGGTTGCCACCACCGCTTTGATACATCACTGCCGGCACCAGACCTTCGCGGCGCAGGCGCTTGGCCGCCTCTTTTCCGCCTGCTTCCCGAGGCTGAGCCTTTATTGCAACAATTTCCATGACAAAAACTACCGTTGTTTTTCTAAAAAAGGCCCGCAAAGGTATGGCGGCGGTTTGGAAAAGAAAAAGTCGGGTAAAAAGTTTTTCGCATTTCGCAGAAAAGGCGACGGCTTCATGGGCATTGGTACCGGTTTCTCCGCTCTTTCTGGCGGTCTCCAGGACCTTTCCGATTGCTGTTCAGGTAGAAAAAAGCGGGGCAACAGCGCAATAGCGCCATTGCCCCGCCGGTATTATCGGCTCAGGCCGACGTTCAGTAGCCCTCGTTTTGGATCAATTCGCTGTTGGCGCGGATTTCGCGCTCAGGGATAGGAAACACCAGCTTGGGATGGTCGAATGGGAAGGAACCTGTACTGCGTTCAGTGCGTTTCAGGTCGTGGATGCGCAGGCCTTCAAAGCACAGTTCGAGGCTGCGTTCTTTGAGGATGTCGTCCAGCGTGACGGTGGTCAGGCTGGAGGTGCGGGCGCGGCGTCGGATGAGGTTGACGTCGTCGGCGGGTGTATTACCCACATTAGAGCCGAGGCGGAAGTTGCACTCTGCTCGTGTGAGGTACATTTCCGCCAGACGGATGACCGGGATGTTCTGCTCGAACTGCGTCCATTTGCCGGTTTGGCGCGAGCCAGGGCGACGGCCGGTGCCGATGTAGATGAGTTCGGTCAGGCGCTCGTCATCGGGTTCGTACAGGTTGGCAAAGGGAGCCAGGATGCGCACATCGGAACGGCCAATGCCGGGCAGGCTGGCGTAGAAGGTGGTCAGGCCGTCGTTGGCGGTGCCGGCGTTGTTTTGCTCGTTCATGTACAGTTCGAAGATGGTCTCGCTGGTAAACTTGTTTCGGAAAGCGCTCGTAACTGAAGCATTGAGGCGGTATTCGCCGCTTTCGATGACTTCGTGCGCCTTTTGCAGAGCCTGGGCGTAGTTCTGCTGTTGCAGGTACACTCGCGAGAGGAAGGCCTTGGCTGTGTACGTGGTAGCGCGGAAGCGGTTGTTGCCCTGGCGTGTTTCGGGAAGAGCGGCCTCGGCATCCTGAAGGTCCTTGATGACCTGGGCATACACTTCTTCGATGGTATTGCGGCGCACTTTGACGCTGGCTGCCGCTTCATTGGCAGTGGCCGTGAGCATGATGGGCACGCCAAGGCGGCTTTGCGGGCCGGTGTTAGGTGCGTTCCAGGGCTTGGCGTAAAGGCGTACTAATTCAAAGTGCAGAATGCCGCGGATGAACTTGGCTTCGGCCTCTAAAGCAGCGCGCGTATCGGCGTCGCTTACCTTGTTGAGGTTGGCCAGCACGTTGTTGGCCACGTTGATGGCGCGGTAGGCGGCGATCCAGGTGCGGCTGGCTTCGGCGTTGTCAATGGTCATGTTTTTGTTCATGATTTGCCGGTAGCTCTGAAAAGTGCCGCGCCACTGGCAGTAGTCAGCCGAGCCGAGCAATTCGGACACCAGGTTGAGGTTTGTGCCATAGAGAGCACCGCCGTGCATGATGCTGTACGCACCTACGAGGGCCGACTCCAGGTCTTCGGCGGTTTCTAAAGCGATGCTGGCATCAATAGCATCGAGAGGTTGGATGTCCAATTCCTTGATGCAGCCGGCAAAGGAGAGCGCCACAGCGACGCTTATGAGCATGAGTATTCTTTTCATAGCGAGTGGTTGTTTAAATGTTTAGAACGTGGCGTTTAGGCCCAAGGTGATGATGCGTGCTTGTGGGGGCGTGTAGAAGTCGTGGCCTATGTTTACGGCGCTGATATAGGTAGCGTTTACCTCCGGGTCATAGCCTTCATACTTGGTGAAGGTGAACAGGTTTTGAGCCGACAGATAGAGGAACACGTTTTCCATGCGGGCGCGCGAGGTCAGGCTGCGCGGGAGGGTATAGCCAAACGTGAGAGCGCGGACGCGCAGGTAGGAGCCGTCTTGTACCCAGCGGCTCGACTTGATGGCGCCGTTGCCGCTGTACAGACGCGGCTCGGGGATGTTCGTAATCTGCCCGGGCTGACGCCAGTAGTTGAGCTGGTCTTTCGACTGGTTGTCGAAGTAGTCGCCATTGACGGACTGGAAGAAGCCGGCAATGTTGTACAGGTCGTTGCCATAGACGAACTGCAGTTGCACATCCAGCGAGAAGCCCATGTAGCTGAAGCGGTTGTTCATGCCACCGAAGAAGTCGGGGTGCGGGTTGCCCACAATCTGGTTGCGCTTTTCATCGGGCAAGGCTAAGAAGTCGTCCTGGTCCAAGATGTTGCCGTCGGTGTCGAAGTACTGAGCGTTTCCGTTGTCGGGGTTGACGCCGGCGTACTTAGGCCCCCAGAAGTAGCCAAAGGGCTGGCCTTCTGACACACGACCCAGCTGGCGCGAGCCGCCGTCAATGGTGGAGCCGTTCAGGTTGGTAACCTTGTTGCGATAGGTGCTGAGGTTGAAGTTGGTTGTCCAGCGGAATTTGCCCACGAGGTTTTGCGTCGTCAGCATGAACTCGAAGCCCGTATTGGTCATGTCGCCAATGTTTTTCGTGATGCTGGTGAAGCCATTGGAAGCAGGCAGCGGCAGGTTGAGCAACAGGCCTTTAGTGCGCTTGTCGAAATAGTCCACGCTGGCCGAGATGCGGTCGTTGAACAGGCCGAAATCAATGCCGACATTGAGCTGGTCGGTGGTTTCCCACGTCAGGTTTTCGTCGCCGATGCTGGTGGGCACGATACCCGACAGGTCGCCCACGAAGCTGGCACCCCACAGCGAGCGCCAGGCGAAGTTGCCGATTTCGGCGTTACCCGTGCGGCCGTAGCTGCCGCGCAGTTTGAGGAAGCTGACGGTCTTGTTGTCGCGCAGGAACGACTCGTTGCTCAGGATGTAGCCCAGCGAGCCGGCAGGGAAGAAGCCAAAGCGATTGTTCTTACCAAAGCGCGACGAGCCATCCACGCGGCCGCTGACGCCAATGAGGAAGCGGTCGAACAGCTTGACATTGGCACGAGCAAAATAGGAGGTGAAGGCATAAGCAGACTCGTTGGAGGCCGCCTGCACGATCTTGGCCGCCGAGGCGATTTTGGTGAAGCGGTCGTTGGGCAGACCTTGGCCGGTGCTGCTGGTCGAGCGCGAGTTGCCGCTCTGGTATTGCATACCGAGGGTAGCGTTCAGGTCGAAGTTTTGCCCAAACTTCTGGACGTACTGGAAGAAGTTGTTGACGTTCTGGTTCAACACGTTGACCTGGTTGCTGTAGCTCTGACCCGTCGGCGCTCCGTCGAGCGTCTGGCGGCCAAGAAACTGCTCTTCCTGGAGGTTGAGCCAGTCAATGCCGTATTCGGAGCGGAACGAAAGGCGGTCGGTGATGTCCCACTGGCCGTAAATGTTGCTGATGGAGCGGTACGTCGTGGCGTTGTTGAAGCCGTTCTCTAAGTCAATCAGGTTGTTGTAGTACAGCGTGTTCTGGTTGAGTTTGCCCGTAGCCGGGTCAATTTTGGGCTGGATGGGCGGTAGGGCGTTGAGCTGCAGCGGGTTAGAGAAGGCGTTGTCGCTGGGTACGCGCTGGTTGAGGCTCTTGATGAGGCTCAGGTTGGTGCCAAAGCGCAGGCGGCTAGAGGCTTTGTGTTCCAGGTTGATGCGCCCGGTCAAGCGGTCGAGGGCGTTGCCGCGCAGGATACCCACCTGGTCGTTCCAGGTGCCGCTGACCAAGAAGGTGGTGCGCGCATCGCCGCCGGTGATGCTCAGCGAAGCGTTGCGCACGCTGCCGGGCTGGAAGGCTTCGCTGGCCCAGTCGGTGTCGTAGTTGCTGTTCCAATCGTCAGTGCCCGTTTCGCCGGCGAACTCTTCGGCGGCGTCCAACTCACCAAAGTCAGAATTTTGAGCGGCATACGTGAACAGCTCGCGATATTCTGCAGCATTGAGCCATTCGCGCTTGCGCGTAGGGCTTGACCAGCCGCCGTAGAGGCCGAACGAAACCTTCGTACGACCGGCCCGACCATTTTTGGTGGTAACGAGCACCACGCCGTTCGACGCCCGCGCACCGTAAATGGCAGCGGCAGCGGCGTCTTTCAAAATTTCAATAGACTCAATGTCTTCCGGAGCGATAGTAGCCAGCGGGTTATCAGGCTCCGTAGCGCTACCCACCGGCTCTGAAATGACCGGAATACCGTCAATGACAAACAGCGGCTGATTGCCTGCCGACACCGACGAAATGCCGCGCACGCGAATGTTCAGCCCCTGGCCCAGCTTGCCGCTGCCCGAGTTGATGAATACGCCAGCAGCCCGCCCCTGAATGGCATTCTCAAACGTCTGCACCGGCTGAAACTCGAACTCGCGTGCATTCAGCTTGGCAATAGAGCCGGTCAGGTCCTGACGATAGGCCGTACCGAAGCCTACCACCACAACCTCGCCCAGCGCCGAACCGCTCTCGACCATGACAACGTCCAGCTCGCGCTGCGCATTCACCGGAACTTCCAGCTGGTTGTAACCTGTGTACGAGAAAACCAGCACGGCATCCGGCCCGGGCACCTGAATGCTGAACCTTCCGTCGTTGCCCGAGGAAGCTCCTCGGATGGTGTTCTTAACGACGATTGTAACGCCGGGCAATGGCTCGCCGGCCTCGTCTTTAACCTGGCCGCTCACTGTGTAGCTCTGGGCCAACAGCAGCGACGTTGTGCCCAAAAGAAGGCACAAGAGGGTAAGTAATTGCTTCATACGATAAAACCTGTTTGGTGAATGATTGCAAAGGAAAACGCTGCACCAGCCTTATAAGACGGTCTCATATAGCCTTGCAAAAGTCATGATTTTTTAACTTCCAGCCAACATTGAATTTGCTTCTTGAGAAACGCATCTACCTGCTACGGGCCAATTTCCCTACGTCAGACGGCACACATACAAAGGCCGAAAGCCTGCGCGTTAAGGCGCGGTTGACCTTTACAGCCATATATTTGTTAACGAAAAGAAAGATATCTCAATCACTATGCGTACGGTAGTTCAAATGATAATTGTCGGCTTGCTCAGTGCGTGGGCAGCGGTGTTTTTGTATCACTATGGCGAGCAAAAGGCCATGCCATCGGCTTGGGGCAGCAGCCCGGAGGGCGAAGCGCGCTATACCCGGCTGGTCGAGACACTGTTCAGCGCGCGTTCGAATGCTTCGATGCTGTCGGCGGCGCCGACCAGCTTTACCACCGCCGCCGAAATCTCTACGCCGGCGGTGGTCAACGTGCGGGCACTCATTGAGGTAGAGCGCGGCCTGTGGGGGCGTTCGCTGACTAATTCCTCCGGCTCGGGGGTTATCCTTTCGCCTGATGGCTACATCGCTACCAATCACCACGTTATCGAAAATAGCCGCGACATCAAGATTACGCTGGCCGATAAGCGCGTCTTTCCGGCCCAGTTGGTTGGCTCCGACCCCTCTACCGATATCGCCTTATTAAAGATTGATGCCTCAGACCTGCCTTTTCTGGTCTTTGGCAACAGCGACTCCGTGCGTGTAGGCGAGTGGGTGTTGGCCGTGGGCAATCCCTTCAATCTGGAGAGCACCGTCACGGCTGGCATCGTCAGCGCCAAAGGGCGCAACATCAACATCCTGGGCGGCGCTACCAGCATTGAGTCGTTCATCCAGACCGATGCCGCCGTCAATCCGGGCAACAGCGGTGGCGCGCTGGTGAACACCTTTGGCGAACTCATCGGCATCAATACCGCTATCGTTACAGAGTCGGGCAGCTACGAGGGCTATTCCTTCGCCGTGCCGTCCAATCTGGTGCAAAAGGTCGTGCGCGACCTGCGCGAGTTTGGCGAAGTGCATCGCGCCTTCCTGGGCATCAGTATTGAAGATTTGAACAGCGAAATCGCACGCGATTTAGGTCTGCCCAATGCCGACGGTGTGCGTATCACGCGCGTCAACGCCAACGGCGCCGCCGCCGATGCCGGGCTGCAGGCCGGCGATGTTATCCTGAGCATCAACAACATCGCCATGCGCCGAACGCCTGAACTGCAGGAGTACATCGGGCGCATGCGCCCGGGCGAGCGCGTCGCCATTGAATACTGGCGCCACGGCATCCGACGCCGCGCCGACGCTGTGCTCAAAGACCGCAACAACTCCACCGCCTCCATTCCGCGTGCCACAGGGCTGGAATTTAGCAAAGACCTGGGCTTCGAACTGCGCGAGCTGACCCCCGAAGAGAAACAGCGCATGCGCATCAAGGGCGCCATGGTGGTGAGCGTCCGCAAGGGCAGCATCATTCACGACACCAACATGGTGCCCGGCTACATCATCACCAGCGTCAACGGCAACCGCGTATCCAACGTGGCTGAAGTGGTGGACTGCATCCGAAATGCTTACAACCTCGTTGTGCTGGACGGCTACTACGAAGGCGAACCCGACCTGTACTCCTATCGCTTCCGGAAGGACCCGAGTAAATAAGTGTATTTCCTGGCGGTGTGCGCCTCGGTGGGCCAGGCGGTTTACCAGATCCGGTCGTCGCGCAGATAACCGCGCACATAGTCTTCAATGCCGTCTTCTAGAGAATGAAACGGGGCAGAGTAGCCCGCCTGGTGGCGCAGCTTCGTCATGTCGGCTTGCGTAAAATATTGATAGGTGTCGCGGATGTCTTCGGGCGTATCTATGAAGGTGATGTTTGGTTCGGCATCCATAGCGTGGAAGGTGTTGGTGGCCAGGTCTAAGAACGTGCGCGCCTGACCTGTACCCAGGTTATACAGGGCACTGGGCGGGCGCTTTTCTAAGAAAAACAGCAGCACATCCACCACGTCCTTGACGTAGATGAAGTCGCGGCTTTGCTCGCCATCGCGGAAGTCGGGCCGATGCGAACGGAAAAGGCGCATGCCACCGGTAGCGCGGATTTGCCGCGCGGTGTGGAAGACCACCGAAGCCATGCGGCCCTTGTGGTATTCGTTGGGGCCATAGACGTTGAAGAACTTGAAGCCCGCCCACGGAATGTCGGCCTCAGGGGCTTGTTGCAAGAGCCACAGGTCGAAGTCCTGTTTACTCTGGCCGTAAGGATTAAGCGGGCGCAAAAGAGCGATGCGCTCGTGATCGTCGGAGTAGCCTTGTTCGCCGGCGCCATAGGTGGCGGCACTGCTGGCATACAGGAAAGGGATGTCGTATTCGGCGCAGCGTTGCCACAGCTGCTGCGAATAGTGCAGGTTGAGCGCGTCGAAGATGGCAGTGTCTTTTTCGGTAGTATCGGTACGCGCCCCGAGGTGGTAGATGGCCTGCACGTCATACCGATGTGCATCGAGCCAGGCCAGAAAGCGGTCGCGGTGCACGCGCTCGCGCAGGTGTTTGCCGGCCAGATTGCGTTCTTTGTCCGGGCGGCTGAAGTCGTCCACAGCCACCACGTCGCTGTAGCCGGCGTCGTTGAGTCGGCGCACCATGCATGAGCCAATAAAACCCGCGGCTCCGGTAACTATAAGCATGCGTCTGAGTTGCTTTTGGGCGGCAAAGGTCGGCAAAAGAATGCGGTTAGCGCGCCAGTGCATTATCGGCAGAATTCTGAGGGATACCCAAATGCTTAATGGCCGCCTTTGGGGTATTCTTACATACTGGCTCAAAGTTCGCGATGGGTTGCTTTTCTCGGATTTGCCGGGCCAACTCGTTGTATCGGTGTGTCTCCGTGGCGTTGCTTCGCTACTCGTAGAGTCGGTCAGAGAGCTGCAAGTGTCTGAAAAACACCCAAAAACTTTCTGGCGGCACTCAATAGCGTCGCTGAGGAAGATTTTAGACTTCGAGCCCGTTAGTGTGTGGTTGGAAAGCCGAACTGCTCCTGTGCCCTGAGTTAGGGCTGTGAATAAGTAGGGGGCAATATCCGGCAGCCTGAACACCAATTACCTTTGCAGCCGATGTACGTAATCTCGCTTGCCTATGCCACGCTCCCAGCGCACCCAATCTCTGTTGCAATTTGGCCTGTTCGCCGGCATCTTAGTCCTTGTTAATATCCTGGCCAATCAGGTCTATACTCATCTTGACCTCACAGAGGAGAAGCGCTATACGCTCACGAAGCCTACGCGCGAGCTGCTCAAAAGTGTAGACGACCGCATCTACGTGCGCGTGCTGTTGGAGGGCGAATTTCCGGCGGGTTTCAAACGCCTGCGCACGGCCACGCGCGAGATGCTCGATGACTTCCGCAGCATCAGTGGCTATATTGACTACCAGTTCGAAGACCCTAACAAAGGCAGCAAGGAAGAGGTCAACGCCCGTCGCAAAGCCCTGCTCGAAGAAGGCATTGCCCCCGTCAACCTCAACGTGCGCGGCGAAGGCGAAAGCAAATCGCAAATCATTTACCCTACGGTCATCTTCCATTACGGCGGTCGCAAGGTCATCGTAAATCTGTTGGAAAACCAGTCGCCTACGCTGCTGCCCGACGAGGTCATCAACAATTCCATCAGCCTGCTGGAATACAAGTTTGCCAACGCCATCAAGAAACTGCGCTCCAAAGGGCGGCCCATCATCCTGTTCACACGCGGACATGGAGAGCTGGATGAACTGCAAACCAAAGACTTCGAGCGCTCGCTGCGGCAGTTCTACGATACCGACCGCATTACGCTGGACTCCATCATTCACCTGCCGCCCGACAAGTGCGCGCTGCTCATCATCGCCCAGCCGCGCACGGCCTTCTCGGAGCGCGACAAGTTCATCATAGACCAGTACATCATGAACGGTGGCAAAGTGCTGTGGCTGATAGACCGCCTCGACGCCAGCTTAGACAGCCTGCGCCACCAAAAGCGCTTCATCCCGAGCGATTACCCGCTCAACCTCGAAGATATGCTCTTCAAGTACGGCGTGCGCATTCAGCCCGATCTGGTGCTCGACATGGAGTGCACGCAAATCCCGCTTCAGGTAGGCGTGGTGGGCAACGCGCCGCAGTTTCGGCTCTTCCCCTGGCCCTATCACCTGGCGGTGCTGCCCACAGGTACCCATCCGGTGGTCAAAAACTTAGACCGCGTCGAGCTGCGCTTTTGCTCTTCGATAGACACCATCCGCACCAAAACGCCGGTAAAGAAGACGGTGCTGTTGCGCAGCAGCCGATACAGCCGCCTGCAATTTAGCCCCATTGAGTTGGGTTTTGAAATCATGGGCGAAGAGCTCAAGCCGGAATATTTCAACAAGGGCCACCAGACGCTGGGCGTGCTGCTCGAAGGCGAGTTCCCGTCCAACTACGAAAATCGCGTGTCGGAGCAAATGGCCGAAGGACTGCGCCAGGCCGGTCTGACGTTTCGCCCGCAAAGCCAGCCCACGCGCATGATCGTCATCAGCGACGGCGATGTGGCCGCCAACTTTGTGCGCGACCGAGCTAAAAAGGAATGGCTCCCGCTGGGCTTCAACCGCTTCGAAAACGCTACCTATGCTAACCGAGACCTGCTCATCAACGCGGTAGAGTACCTTATCGAGTCTTCCGGCGTCATCGAGGCCCGCTCGCGCGAGGTCAAACTGCGCCTGTTAGATACCGTCCGTGCCAAAGAAGAAAAACCGCTCTGGCAGGCACTCAATATCGGCGCGCCGTTGCTCTTCCTGGCGCTGTTCGGCCTCTTTTTCCATTGGCGACGCAAGCGACGATACCAATAGCGGCTAAGCCAGTTTGGCCAGACCCACTAAGGCAAAGTAGCATCCATGGATAGGCCTAAAATCGGCCTTGCCCAAATGCAGTTTCTGGTGGAGGATTTCTGTCAAAGCACGCGGTCGTGTCGGCCTCAAAATGTGAAACGAATCGTGAACCATCCGTTCTCCAGCGCGTTCTGACGACCATGCAAATCGCTATCATTTCCGGAAGCACGCGCCTCAATCGCCAGTCGCATCGCGTAACGCTGGCCTTGAAACAGTGGATAGAGGCCCACACCAACCACAACGCCGAAGTGCTAGACCTGGCCGAGTACCAGTTCCCGGCCTTAGAGGAAGTGTTGAGCCGCCACCCTAACCCGCCTGAGGGCCTGGAAGACTTCGCCCGCCGCATTCGAGCGGCAGATGCCTACTTGTTCGTGTCGCCCGAATACAACGGCAGTTACACGGCAGCGCTCAAAAACGCCGTGGACTACCTTAAAGACCGCGAATTTGCGCGTAAGGTCATTGGCGTCGTATCGGTCAGCACTGGTGCCCTGGGCGGCATTCGGGCCGCTTTAGCCATGCAACAACTGGTGCTGGGTATTGCCGGCTATGCCATTCCGCAAATGCTGATCGTCGGGCAGGTGCAGCAGCGCTTCGACGAGGACGGCAACCTCCTGGATGCGGCTTTTGAAAAGAATATCCAGCAGTTCATGGACGGCTTCCTGTGGCTATCCGAAGCCGTCTTTGAGAAGCGCCTGAGCGAAATGGCGTTGGCGGGCTAAAGGCCCATGTGCTGTCGTTCGGGGCGAGCTATCCTCACTGCTCCCCTTCCACCCAATCCGCCACAAAGACGTTGGTGTCGCGAGTGCCGCCATTGTTGCGGTTGCTGCTCCAGACTAAGCGTTTGCCGTCGGGCGAGAACATGGGGAAGGCGTTGAAAATGCTTTCTGTCGTGATGCGCTCCAGCCCGGTACCGTCCACGTTGATGAGGTAGAGCTGGAAGTCGTAGCCGCGTGTGGAGTGGTGGTTGCTGGAGAAGATGATTTTCTGGCCCGAAGGGTGGAAGTAGGGCGCCCAGTTGGCTTTGCCCAAGCGGGTTACCTGGCGCAGATTGGTACCGTCGGCATTGCACACGAAAATTTCCATGTTGGTGGGGGCTACCAGGCCCTGGGCCAGCAGCTCGCGGTATTCGCGGATTTCCTCTTCCGTTTTGGGCCGGCTGGCTCGGAAGACGATCTGGCTGCCGTCGGGGCTGAAGAAGGCGCCGCCGTCGTAGCCCAGGTCGAAGGTTATTTGGCGCAGGTTGGAGCCATCGAGGTCCATCGTCCACAGGTCGAGGTCGCCCGAGCGGGTGCTGGTGAAGAGGATTTTATCGCCTTTTGGGCTGACAACGGCTTCAGCATCGTAGCCAGGGTGGTTGGTCAGCTGCTTCACGATGTTGCCCTGCAAGTCGGCCACATAGATGTCGTAGGAGTCGTAGATGGGCCACAGGTACTTACCCGAAGGCTGGGGTACATGGGGGCACGATGCTCCGCCAGCCATGGTGCTGGCGAAGAGGATGTGTTTGCCGTCGGGCATGAAGTAGGAGCAGGTGGTGCGGCCTTTGCCGCCGCTGATGCTCAGAGGGCGATAGTTGGGGTTTCCAGCGGCTTTTTCCACCTCCATGGCGTAGATGTGGTCGCATTGGAGGTTCCAGGCGGGGTTGTTGGTCTGGAAGGTAAGCCATTTTCCGTCGGGGCTCCAGTAGGCTTCAGCGTTGTCGCCGCCGAAGGTGAGCTGTCGGATGTTGCGCAGGTATTTTTGCTCGGTGGGCGAGGTGGAGATGGCTTCGGTTTGGCCCAGGGCGGAGAGGGATATGAGGGTAAGGCTTAGCAGAATGAAAAGGTTGCGCATGGTTTAGTGCTTTTACGTTTAAGCCCGCAAGGTTACGCCGCTTATGGGCGGTCATTGTCAGGTTTTTGTCAAAAGCGGTGCTGAAACGGTTCAAGGTGGAACCCTGAGGGTAGAGGTGGTGAGATGAAAGACTCGCCAAAGCTCGGGTTTGTTTGTGGACGTGATGGTGCCGTAGGCTCGCCAGCGCTTAAAGGCACGGTTTACGGGGTTTTTCGTAGCCTTGCGGTCTGTTTTCAGATTAAAAACACACGAACTATGCGCTGGATACCCGGTTACCTGTTGTTTGTTCTGACGACCATTGGGTCGGCCTTTGCCCAAAAAAACCCACCTGCGGCGCCGACGCCGCGGATAGGTGAGCACCTGTATAATGCCCTGGAATGGCGCTGCATTGGCCCGTTTCGAGGAGGCCGTTCGGCGGCCGTGGTGGGTGTTGTGGGTAAGCCCAACCTATTTTATTTCGGTGCTACGGGCGGTGGCGTTTGGCGTACGACCGATGGCGGCCGTACGTGGGAAAACCTCTCGGACGGTTACTTCGGCGGCTCCATTGGCGCAGTGGAAGTAGCGCCTTCCGACCCAAATGTTCTCTATGTGGGCGGTGGCGAGAAGACGGTGCGCGGCAACGTCAGCGCCGGCACGGGCGTGTGGAAGAGCACGGATGCCGGCCAGACGTGGATGTACATGGGCCTGCCCAACAGCCGCCACATCCCGCGCATACGGGTGCACCCACAAAACCCGGACCTCGTCTATGCCGCTGTACTGGGCGATCTGTTCAAACCCTCACCCGAGCGTGGTGTCTATCGCTCCAAAGATGGCGGGCGCACCTGGGAACGCATCCTCTTTGCCAATGAAGACGCCGGAGCCATTGACCTGTGCTTCGACCCTACCAATCCGCGCATCCTTTATGCCAGCACCTGGCGCGTGCGCCGCACTCCGTACAGCCTCAGCAGCGGCGGTGAAGGCTCTGCCCTATGGAAAAGCACCGACGGTGGCGACACCTGGACGGAACTGACACGCAACCCCGGTCTGCCGCAAAAAGACACCATCGGCATCATCGGTATCGCTGTGTCGTCTGCCAATCCACAGCGCGTGTGGGCCATTATAGAGGCCCAAAACGGCGGCGTCTTCCGCTCCGACGACGGCGGCAAAACCTGGACAAAACTCAACGACGACCGAAACCTGCGCCAACGCGCCTGGTACTACACGCGCATCTATGCCGATACGCACGACCCCGACAAGGTCTATATCGTCAATGTGCAGTACCACGTCTCCAAAGATGGCGGCAAAACCTTCACCGCTAAATCGGCTCCCCACGGCGACCACCACGACCTGTGGATAGCCCCCGAAGACCCCAAACGCATGATCATCGCCGATGACGGCGGCGCTCAAATCACCTACGACGGCGGAGAAACCTGGAGCACCTACCACAACCAGCCCACTGCCCAGTTTTACCGCGTAACGACCGATAATGCTTTTCCGTACCGCATCTACGTCGCCCAGCAAGACAACAGTACTCTGCGCATCCGGCATCGCACCGAAGGTACCAGCATCGAAGAACGCGACTGGGAACCCACTGCCGGCGGCGAGTCGGGCCACATCGCCGTGGACCCTACCAACGACGATATCGTCTATGGGGGCTCGTACCACGGATACCTCACTCGAGTTGACCACCGCAACAAAACCTACCGCATCATCAACGTCTGGCCCGAAGACAACATGGGCCACGGCGCCGAAGACGCGCGCTACCGCTTCCAGTGGAACTTCCCGCTCTTCTTCTCGCCACACGATCCGCGCAAACTCTACGCCGCCTCCAATCATCTGCACGTAACCACCGACGAGGGACACAGCTGGACCACTATTAGCCCCGACCTGACCACCAACGACCGCGAACGCCAGAAATCCTCCGGAGGCCCTATCACCCAGGACAACACCGGCGTCGAATACTATTGCACCATCTTCGCTGCCTGTGAGTCGCCCTACGAACCCGGCCTGCTGTGGGTAGGCACCGACGATGGTCTGGTGCACGTCAGCCGCGACGGTGGTGCCACGTGGGCCAATGTTACACCGCCTCAGATGCCCAAATGGTGCATGGTCAACTGCGTCGAACCCGACCCGTTCCGAAAAGGTGGTCTTTATATCGCTGCCACTTCATACAAAATGGGCGATTACAGCCCCTATCTGTTCCATACCGCCGACTATGGGCGCACCTGGCGCAAAATCACCAACGGCATTGCCGCCGAACACTTCACGCGCGTCCTGCGCGCCGATCCCAAACGCCGCGGCTTGCTCTACTGCGGCACAGAGCAGGGCATGTACGTCAGCTTCGACGACGGCGCCACATGGCAACGCTTCCAGCTCAACCTGCCCATTGTGCCCATTACCGACCTGGCCATCAAAAACGACAACCTCATCGCGGCCACTCAGGGCCGAAGCCTGTGGATCATAGACGACCTGACGGTGCTCCATCAGGTGCAGGAAAGCATCGGGCAAAAGGACTTCCACCTCTACCAGCCCATGCCTTCCTATCGCATGGAGGGGCGCCAGGTGCGCAACCTCAAAACCGCCGGCACCAACCACCCCGGCGGCGTGATGACGCACTTCTACCTGAAAAACAAACCCTCCGAAAAAGACTCCATCGCCCTGGAATTCTTAGACGCCCAGGGTAATCTCATCCGGCGCTTCGCCTCCTACCACGACAAGACCGATAAGCTCACCGACCTCAAAGCCGGTGGTAACCGCTTCGTGTGGAACCTGCGCTACCCCGATATCAAGAAGTTTGAGGGCCTGGTACTGTGGTCCACGCGCCTCAACGGGCCCAAAGTGCCGCCCGGTGAATACCGCGTCCGCTTGGTGTGGAATGGCCAGCAGGCCGAGGAGCGCTTCAGTGTGCTGCCCGACCCGCGCGCTTCCGCTCGGCCGGAGGACTACGCCGCGCAGTTCGAGTTCGTCAAAGCTTGCGCCGATAAACTATCGGAAATACACACGGCCATCGAGCAAATCCGCACTGTGCGCAGCCAGATAAAGACGCTGGAAAGCCGCCTGACCGACGAAGATCGCCTCAAACCGCTGCGCGAAAAAATGAAGTCTGTCCAGACGGCCATGACGGAGATCGAGGAGGCGCTGTATCAGACCAGAAACCGCTCTTCGCAAGACCCGCTCAACTTTCCGGTGCGGCTCAACGACCAGCTGGGTAACGTCATGGAGGTCGCTGCTGCAGGTGATTTCCCACCCACCACACAGGCTGTGCAGGTCAGGGACATGCTGTTTGGAAAAATCAACGCCGAGTTGGCCCGCTGGCAGCGCATTCGCGAGGCCGACCTTCCGGCGCTGAACCAATTGGTGCGCCAGCTGGAAATCGAGATCATTCGGGCCAATTAGTCGGGTCAGTAGTGCCACCAGTCCGTTTTGCCGAAGTCGTAGTCGAGCAGCACCTCATCGAGCAGAGGGTCGGCTCCGGGCACGTAAGGTGTTTTCAGGTCGTAGCCCCATATTTTGGCTAAGTTGTGCCAGTAGTTGGCCGCCAGGCCGCCGCGGGTTTCTTTGATGAGTTCGTAAAAGGGTTTATGGAGTTCTTTCTCAATCATTTTGATGAGCACCTTGCCTTCGGTGCGCGTCAGGTTTTTGAGTTGTTCTTCGTAGTCTTTTTCCAGGTCGCGTTTCTCGCGCCGATAGTACCGGCGGCGTTGGCGCTTGTTCATATCCTGGGTTTCGGCCTGCACTTCTTCGTAGAGGTGAATGGCCTGCAGGGCATAAGGGTACACTTTGCGCGCAGCACGGGTATAGAGAAAGTGCTGACGGCGTTCGGCTTCGTCTTTGAAAATGCGCCGCGCGGTTATGCGGACAACGGGTAGCGCCATGAGGAATGTAGAGTCGCCGTTGACGACTTCTAACGTAGCCCAGGCACCTTTGGGTGCTGCCTGAGCGGCTGCTTGCCAGGGGTCTTCTGCTACCCACTGGGCCTGGCCGACGGATACGCAGCAGAGCGTCAGGAGAGCTGCAAGCAAAGGCCGGGTGTACATATCAGGGGGCTGTTATATCGCAGTTGTTCGGCTTCAGGAAGACTCGTTTTGAGTACGCACTTGTTGTAGGTGAATGCAGAAAAGGCGCAGCATACATATCAGGAAGGTAAAGGCAACGTTCAAAGGTGCGACATATTTCATTGCCCTGAAGCCAGCGCTTAGTACTCTTTCAAAAACGCCTTAATAGCCGCCATTACTTCCTCAAATTTTTCCATGCTCATGCGGTGTCCGGCGTTTTTGATTTCCACAACACGAGCGTTGGGGAAATGGGGCAGCGAGTACGTTTTCTGCATGTTGTAGCCCAAAGAGCTGCAGGAGCCGCCCAGTATCAGGACGGTGTCGCGATAATTCTGGATGCCTTCGGTAAAATTGTACTTGAACCCTGCGACCGGGTTGCCTAAGCGCTTGTTACGCACGTACTCTATGAAGCCGCCCACGCGGTGGATGGGCCAGGCGGGCGGGTTGTTGCCGTCGCAGTGATAGCCTGCTGTCATGGTGCTTCGCAGGATCATCATGGCGCGATAGTCAATCTGTTCGTGGTCTTTGGGGCTGAGGGCCTGCCCGTGTCGGGCCAGGTTGTTCCAGGTGGTGTTGTCGTAGCGAAACTGTACGATGGTCTTGAACAGCTGCTGCATATCGTCGCCGGTGAGCGGCATGGGTTCCAGGAGCAGCAATTGCTCAACGTTTTCCGGCCTTTTCGAGGTGTAGAGGGTTGCCAGCCCCCCGCCCCACGACTGCCCAATGAGGGTTACCTTAGTGTTGGGCGAATACAGGCTTTTCATAGCGTCTATCTCCTCTACGGCTGTTTCCAACGTAAACTCCTCTTCCGGGATGCGCTCGGAAAGACCGCAGCCGCGTTGGTCCCACAGGACGACGTGGTACTTATCGGCCAGGCTTTCGCAGATGTTTCGATAGGGCCGGGTGTCCGTAAAACTCCCGTGTAAAACAAACAGGGGCGGATTTGTGGCCCGGCCAAACGTCCGGACGTGAAGTTGCCGCTCGCGCCCGGCCACGCGCACGCGCACGCTGGGCAGATGGGCGTCCTGGTCCACCGTCGGCGGCACCAGAACACCCCAATCATCCACTTTCTGGCAAGAAAAGGCAAGGAAGGCCAGCCATAAACACAGGAGTTTACGCATATCGGCAGTGGTGGTTAAGGCAGAAAATATCGGCTCAAATCTACGATGTCCGGACGGAGCGCTGGCTGGTATTCTGAGTAAAATTTACCCAGCTACTTCGATGAAATCCAGCCCTTTTTGTGGCGGGAAAGAAGGTTTTGGCTGCTGCGAAGGCACGAGTACTTCAGGCTCGGGTGGTTTGGCTCCGCTGGAGCGCTTGCATGTGCAATTTGCCCAATCGGCTGGGCGTTTAGGGAGCGCTTTTTTGAAACAGGGGCAAGACGCACATGTATGACGTTTCGCTTTGGGTGATTTTCAGGTCAGCCAGGTCTGGCCGTTATGGGCGCCTTTGGGCGCTGTTGGCGCTGTTTTTTACGGTAATCACTGCTGTTTTTTCCCAAAAAATTGGGCGTGCTGGCGAGCTGACACCCGAAGCATGCGAGCAACTGCGCCGGGCCGAGGATACGCTGGCCGTATTTGCCTTTGCGATTACGAACGATACGTCGTCGGAGATGCGCTTTCTGGCCTGCAAAAGCCTCATCACGGGTTTGGTGCGCGCGCTGAAGACAGAGAACTCGTTCCGCTATCCCTTCGAGCGGCTCGGTAGCGTCTCCATCCTGACGCCGCCTGACAGCTCGTTTCGCATTTTTACCTGGCAGCTGTTTGTGGACGACTCCACCTACCGGCACTATGGGGCCATTCAGATGAACCAGCGGGAGCTCAAGCTTTTCCCACTCATTGACCGCCGCTTCGAGCTGGGGCCTATGCCCACTCGCGAAGCGCTGCCGCCCAACCGCTGGTACGGCGCCGTTTACTACAACCTGCGGCCGTTCGACACCCGGCGGGGCCGCATGTACCTGCTGTTTGGCCTCGACGGACACAGTTTTTTTGAAAAGCGAAAAGTCATGGATGTGCTCTCCTTCGATGCCAAAGGCGAGCCGGTGCTGGGGGCGCCCGTATTCGAGCGCAACGGCCAGCTGGGCGAACACCGCCTCATCCTGGAGTACTCCGCCGATGCCAAAGTGAAGCTCAACTGGGACGACTACTATAAAATGGTGCTCTTCGACCACCTCATCCCCTGGCCTTCGCCGCACACGGGCGGCATTACGCACGTGCCCGACGGCAGCTACGATGGCTTCAAATACGAAAAAGGCCGATGGGTGTTTGTGGAAAAAGTATTCCGCGACAGCCAGGAAGAGGCCCCTCGGCCCTACCCGGTTTTGGACGATAAAAACCGGCGCGACCTGCTGGGCCGCCCGCCCAAGACGAAAGGGCAGCGCCGTTGAGGCGGAGGCGCTATTCGCGGCGGCGCGGCGTATCGGAGGGCACGGCAAGGGTGAACTCGGAGTCCCACCCCGGGCGGAGGGCGTCCATTTTTTTAGAAAAAACGCGCTCGGGTTGTCGGTGTGCGAAGTAGTCTCCGCCGTCCCAGCGACCGTTGCGATTGGTGTCTTCGATGAGCTGCGCGGTGTACGCTACCGGAGTGAGGTCGGCAAATACCTCGCGTTGCTCCGAGCGTTCGGCCACGAAGGGCCGCTCCTCTTCCAGCACATTGCCGTTGAGCAGGCGCAGGATATAGGCCGTTCCGGGGGTGAGGTTTTCTAACACCAAAATCATGTTGCCGACCTGTTTGTCGGTGGGCACGGTGAAGAAGCGCGTCAGCGTGTCGGCGTTGGTGGCGCCCCAGAAGTCGGTAAGTGCTCCGGGCAGCAGGGTTAGCGTGTAGCGGCGTCCGCGTTCGCGGTTGAACA
The DNA here is from genome assembly GCA_964646615.1 of uncultured Saprospiraceae bacterium. Classification (GTDB taxonomy): domain Bacteria; phylum Bacteroidota; class Bacteroidia; order Chitinophagales; family Saprospiraceae; genus M3007. Next base: position 40,489 of record CAZYEV010000049.1, on the reverse strand, counting down.
AAAGGCGCAGCGAAAGTGGGTCGGTCGAGTCGGTGGCCAGGGTGAAGTCGCGTGTTTCGGTGCTGTCGGCCAGCCAGACGACGCGGCTGGTATCTATGTGGGTAAGCGGTGCACTGAAGGGCACGAGCAAGGACCGTCCAGAGCGCACGTTCACCGTACGCGGTGGTGGCAAGGTCGCAGGCGTAGCGGGTTGGGTGGGCCGCCGGCCAGCGGCGGGAGGCGTCAGGCGGTCGTCGCCGAAAAAGAGGCGATGCTGTTTGAGGAAGGTGGCCCTCGGCAAGGCCCGCACAGGTATGGTATCGGCGCCAGCGTAGAGCGTCCAGGCTACGGAATCGGGATTGTCGTACCAGACGACGAGGGTGTCCTGCTCGCGCGTGGGCAACCAGCGCACCTGCGGCGGCTCGACGCGCAGCTCGGGCAGCGCCAGCAGGCGGCCGTAGCCTAAACGCACCACGCCATACTGGTTGACGCGGCGCGCCAACAAACGCCCCGCCGGTGCGGGAGCGCTCATGCGCAGCACGGGTACGGACACCAGCGTATCGGTGGGCCGCACAACGACGAAGGAGTCCAGAAAAGCCATGCGTTCGCTCTCCGGTCGCCAGCGCAGGTTCTGGTCGGCATCCTCGATGGCGATGCAGCGGTACGTGCCCGGGCGCACGTTGGGCAGGCGCAGCTGCCCGCCTTTGTCAGTACGTGCCAGATAATACGGCCTCTCCGTTACGATGGCGCTGTCGGCCAGGTTGTCGTACAGCATGACGGAGGCATTTTCTACGGGTTCGTTGCTGAACGCATCCACCACCACGCCTACGAGTGTTGTGCTGTCTATGTGGTCGCCGGTGGAGAACACAAAGCGCAGGTCTTGCGCCACATTGCCCTCGTGCAGGTCGCGCACTGCCGTGCCAAAGAAGATGGTATAGGTCGTGTTGGGCCTTAGTCGCTCATCCTCGTCGAAGCGGAAGATGACCGTGCGGCCCTTGAGGGTAACCTCGGGCCGTTTGGCTAAAGGCGGTGAAACGAAGACTTGCGTATTGACCTCCTGCAGAGTTACCCATTCGTCGAAAGTCAGGTAGATGGCGCGCTCCCGAAAGTTCAGGGCGCCGTTGGGCGTGCTTTTCGCCTCCACCACTCGGGGGGGCGTCGTGTCCTTTGGGCCGCCTTCTGGCGATCCTATCCGTGCGCATGCTCCCAGCAGAGTCGCTCCTGCAAGCGCTATGAGAAAATTCTTCATGCCAAACCGCCGCAAAAGTAGGCAACCGCCTTACCAGCCGGGCAGGATGTTGAACCCCCAACGCCACTCGCGCACTTCGGGCTTGACCGACAGCGGCAGCGCGTAGTACGGCTCCAGCACCAGGGCGCCAAAGAGGTTGATGCGAATGGATGCGCCCACGCTGAAGATCGGCTCGTGTATCTGCCCGGTCTGTTCAGAAGGCTCCTCCAAATCGCTGAAGTTGAACATGGCTATGCCGCCGTCGGCGAAAAAGCCTAAATCCACCGGCAGGAAAAAGTTGACCAGGCTCAGCGGTTTGCGGCCCAGGAACGGCAAGCGTAGCTCCACGTTGGCTACCGACATTTTGCTGCCGATCATGCGCTCGGCCAGCTGCGGGTCGGCGGTGTAAAGAGCACTGGAGCCATAGCCGCGCACAAACCACGGGTTGCCCAGAAAGAATGGAAATACCTGGTCGGAATTGCCGCCAAAGCGCCCATACGACATGCTCCGCATGGCCAGTGTGAACGGTCGAAAGCGGAAGTAACGCCGCCCGTCCAGTAAGACAGTATAGAAATTGAAGTCGCCAAAAAACTTCTCCAACCCAATGCGATAGCGCCAGCCCTGTAGTGGAGCCGTGAAGCCGAAAAACGAGTTGTCGCCCACCAAAGCCGTATTCGCATTGAACAGCGATAGTTGAGCCGAACCGGGTACGCGCTGGCGTCGCGTGCCGATAGCGAGGAGCGTTGCTGGGTCGTAAAAAGTGGAATACTCCGTGGTGCGGGTACTGTAATACTCGAAGGCGCCCCCAAACTCGATGCGTCTCGTTGTGGAGAAAGGATACATCACAAAGGCGCTCAGGCGCTCCTGGAAGAGACGCTGGATACCCAACACTTCTTCTATGACGTCAATTTGCACTCCCGGGCGTATCTCGATTTGAGTGTTTCGCAAGCCGTAATAGGCTACCGAACGGAAGGGTATATGGGAGAAAGAGCCGCCCCAAGCCAGGCGCCGCTTGTTGTTAATGTATGAGAAAATGCCGGCGGCGTCCTGAATTTCGCCATTGACGGCCAGACCGACATACATCTGGTTGTTGCCCAGGATATCGTCAAAAAGCATGTCCACGCCTCCGGCCAGGCCAGTAGCCGCGCCAAAGGAGGTGTTCCCGGTCGTTACGCCGATGCCGCCCCCGCCGCCGATGTAGGAGAGGGAGAAATTGGCCTTGTACGGGACCTTGCGCAGCGTAACGGTATCGAGCACTTCTTTGAAGTTCGTGTCTATGAGGCGCAGGTTTGTGTTCACCACATCGCGCTTGCCGGGCGAGAAGGGCGGCAGGGCGGCGGGGGCCATATCCACCGCGTTGGCTTTCACCTCCTTTTTCTCGAAGTTTTCGGCGCGTGCCTGGTGTATTTCGTAGCTGCCCTCGTTGTACAGGGTGTAGAGCACGCGGTCGCCGGCTACGGCGATGGCCGGGGCGTAATGCGTGATGCCGCTGATGCCGGTTTCCAGCTGCGTGGCCTGAAAGACCTGTTTGGTGACGCGGTCGTAGTAGTACAGGTTGCGCATGCCGTCGCGGTTGCTCAGGAAGTACAGGTTGCCCTGCCCGTCGAATTGCGGGTTAACGTTGTCGGCGCCCGGGAAGATGTCGAGCATTTCCGTATAGCCGTTGGCCATATCCATGATGCCAATGTTCATGCGCCAGGCACCGTCGGTGCGGCCGCGCTCCATGCTCAGCTGGTCGGTAACGAAGGCCAGCACGGAGCCGTCGCGGTTCCAGGAGGGGTGTATTTCAGCATAGCGGTCGTTGGTCAGACGGCGCACCTTTTGGGTTCTTAAATCATAGGTGTACAGGTCGGTCTGGCCATTCACTAAGCCGCTGACAACGATGGTGCGCCCATCGGGGCTCCAGGCCGGGTGGCTAAATTCCGGCACGCCCGGTATGGCGATGCGCTCCAGCGTTTTTCCGGAGAAGACGTCTTTGACGATGAGCACGCTGCGCCCCTGCTCATAGACATCAAAGGCGAAGCGCTCGCTATCGGGCGCCCATGTGCCGGCGCTTTCGATGAAGTCGAAGTGGTCAATGTGTCCGTCCTGAGTGCTGCTGGCCACCTTGCGTATCACCTTGCCCGTGCGCGCATCGGCCAGGTACAGGTCAATAGAAAACAGGTTGCGCTCCGACAGGAAGGTGAAGTACTTGCCGTTGGGGCTGATAGACGGCGAGATGTTCATCGAGCCGAAGTTGTCGTCCGACAGCAGGCGTTTGCCCGGAAAACGGTCTTTTTTGCCTTTGGTTACCCACTGGCCGTAGTGGTTGCGCAGCGTGCGCGTCCAGGCCGCCGAGAGCGAGTCTGCTGTGGTGTTCAGCACCAGCTGCACGGCACCTTCCAGGCCGAAGCGGGCCGTGTTGACAAACAGCGGGTTGATGACCCCGTCGCCATAGACGCCCGTAACGAAGGCCCAAAAGGCTTGCCCCCAGCGGTAGGGGAAGAACTTGCCGCTGTCTAAGTCGCGGAAGTTTTTGGGCAGCGCATCGTGCTTAACGGCGTCGCGCATCCACATAGCCGTGTGTGGGTCAATGCGCCCGATAGACAGGTATTCGGCCAGACCTTCCACCATCCACAGCGGCAGATTGCCCAGATTGCGCATCGTGGTAGAATCGCCTTCCAGAATGAGTTTGTACTGGAAAGCGTGCACCAGTTCGTGGCCCAGCACGTGATGCGTTTGCTGGTTGGTCATCGCTACCGGGAAGACAACACGGTTGCGTAGCGCTTCCGTTACGCCGCCCGTGCCCACGCCAATGTCGCCCATGATGGTATTCGTCTGCTGGAAGCCCGCGTGGTCGTTGTAGATGATGATCGGGTTTTTCTCCGTGAAGGTGTCCAGCAGAACGGCCTGGTGCATGCGGTACCACAGCTCAGCAGAGGCCGCCAGCTCGCGCAGTTTGTCCGGATTTTTCAGGTAGTCGTAAATGCGGAAGTGCTCCGTTTCGTGCACCTGAAAGTCGTGCTGTTGGTAGCGCGGCTTGTTGCGGCCGAAGTACTGGGCCTCGGCTGGCGTGCTCCACAGCAGCCCACAGGCAAGCAAAAGCAAATAAGCGTAACGCATAGATTGGAAAAGTTAGGTCTCAAAAGCAAGTTTCGACAAACAACGCCATAGACGCCAGAAAGGTAAAGGCGGCAGTTCGCGAATGTGTTAAAAAAGGCTAAAAGTTGCTGTTTTTGTCCGTTTCGAGGAAAGGGGGTACATCGTTGTTATCACAGTAGAAGATGTAGTGGCTTCAAATGAGTGCGTGCTAACCACTTGGTAAGCCAGTAGGCTTTCTTCCAGACTTCAAAGAGACATTCCAGGCTACAAAAATGCGATGACAGGCTAAATGTCCTCTTGCAAACCCACATTTAGCCCGTCATCCTACTCGAAATGGCTAAAAAAAACTGGAATGGCCTACAGAGGGCCAGGGGCGATATTCACCCGTTACTTCTCACCTTCGAGGCATCCGAGACAGGCATACACCGTTTTGATGCGCTACCTTTGCGCCGCCTTAACACAAACAATTCGCACACGAGCATGGCGCGCGTAGAACTCATCATGCCCAAAATGGGCGAAAGCATCATGGAGGCCACCATCCTGAAGTGGCGCAAAAAGCCCGGCGACCGGGTAGAACTGGACGAACCCGTGCTGGACATTGCCACCGACAAGGTGGACAGCGAAGTGCCTTCGCCCGTCGAGGGCACCGTGGTAGAAGTCTTTTTCAAGGAAAACGACGTTGTACCCATCAATACCGTCATTGCTATTATCGAAACGGAAGCCTCTGCTGCTGCTCCGGCGGCTTCTCCGGCAGTCAGCGCGCCGGCTTCGGGCAATGGCCAGTCATCGCCCTCGACGGCAGAACCCGCAGCCGCAGCGGTACCGTTTGTGCCGGCAGCTGAGCCAACGCCTGCTGCTGCAACGGCGGCCAGCGGGCGCTTCTACTCGCCGCTGGTGCGCACCATTGCGCGCGAAGAGGGCATCTCTCAGGCCGAACTCGACCGCATACAGGGCACGGGCTTAGAAGGGCGCGTTACCAAAAAAGACATCCTCGCTTACGTGCAACAGCGCAAGGCAGCCCCTGCTGCTGCGCCTGTGGCTGCCCCGGCAGCACCTGCGCTGCCCACGACACCTGCTGCTGCTCCAGCAGCTGCTCCTGCCGCTGCCCCTGCGGCTGCGTCCGTTTCGGGCAACGTGGAAATCATTGAAATGGACCGCATGCGCCGGCTCATTGCCGAGCACATGGTGATGAGCAAGCACACCAGTGCCCACGTTACCTCCTTCGTCGAGGCCGACGTAACTAACTTAGTGCTCTGGCGCAACCGCATCAAGGATGAGTTCCGCAAAAAATACGGTGAAAACATCACCTTCACGCCTATCTTTATCGAGGCCATCGTGCGCGCCATTCGCGACTTCCCGCTCATCAACTCCTCGGTGGACGGCACGCGCATTATCGTCAAGAAGGAGATCAATATCGGTATGGCGGCAGCCCTGCCCAGCGGCAATCTCATCGTGCCCGTCATTCGCAACGCCGACTACCTGAACTTAGTGGGCCTGACGAAAGCCGTCAACGACCTGGCCAACCGCGCGCGGCAAAACCAGCTGAAGCCCGAAGAGATCCAGGGCGGTACCTTCACGCTGACCAACGTCGGCACCTTTGGAAACGTCATGGGCACACCCATCATCAACCAGCCGCAGGTGGCCATCATGGCTACGGGCGCTATCCGGAAAAAGCCCGCTGTGCTCGAAACGGAACACGGCGACGTCATTGCCATCCGCCACATGATGTTCCTGTCGCTTTCCTACGACCACCGCATCGTGGACGGTATGCTGGGTGGCTCCTTCCTGCGCCGCGTGGCGGATTACCTGGAGCAGTTCGATGTCAACCGCGCCATTTAAGGCGGCTCTTCCGCATTACTTACCCGCAATCGCAGCATGGCGACATCCGAAAAATTCGACGCTCAGAATGCGCCCAAACCCGTTGGCCTTTACCCGCACGCCCGCCGCGTGGGCAATCTGCTGTTCCTCTCCGGCATCGGCCCGCGCGACCCGCAAACCGACGGCGTGCCAGGCCTGAAGCGCAGCCCCAGTGGCAACTACGTGGAGTTTGACTTCGAGGCACAGGTGCACTCCGTCTTCCGCAACGTGCGCGCCGTGCTCGAGGCCAGCGGCGCCCGCTGGGAAGACTTAGTGGACGTTACCGTCTTCCTGACGAACATGGAACGGGACTTCCACACGTTCAACCGCATCTACGCCGAATACTTCCAGGACAACCAGCCCTGCCGTACCACGGTGGGCATTGACCGCCTGCCCACCCCTATCGCCATCGAGCTGAAGTGCATCGCCGTGGTGCGCGACGGGGTCTGAACAAGCCCCACATAGCCCTTCACCACGCCCAGTCGTCAGCATCGGCGGCATCCATGGGGCGCGGCTTCACGGTACGGCGGGTCTCCACGCGCTGCTTTTGTCGCTCCAGAATGAGCCGGGCCAGTGCCAATGGTATCGGCTCCTCGCTGTGGCCGCGCATTACAGGCGCAATTTTTTCCTCCAGCACATCGAGCCGATAGAGCAGACTCATCAGGTACTCGGGCTGGTGCTCGAGCAGTTCGGCCACACGGCCCGCAATGAGGGCCAGCAAGGCTGCTTCGTCGGGTGGCGTCTCGGCAGCCTCCAGTGCCAGGGTTTGGGTTACCTGGCCCAATACTTTCTGCAAATTCTCTTCGGTCATGGCCCACGATGGATGGAGCCTCCCGTCTGTTCGACGCCGCGTTTGGCTTACCTTTGAGCGGCTTTTGTGGAAAGCATTTTTTCAAAAAACACCATTGCCGCGGCGCGCAGCCAACCAGGAAAGCATTTCAGGGCAAAAGTCTTGAAAAAAACAGGAAGGCGCGCCGGTTTAAGAGGGCTAATTTCTAACTGTCGCCATGTTTCGCCGCCACACTCGCGAGCCATTTCCGATACGCAACATCGTGTTGCTGTCCGTCGTCGTGCTGCTCATGCTGCTGTATGTGCTTTATCAGCTGAAGAAAGCAGAAGAGGCGCCGCCGCCGGCGCTCATCCTAGAGCCGACGGAGACGCAGAACTGATGCAGCGTGCGCCTCACTGCACCTTATCGCCGCGCAGGATGCGGAAGCGCTTGCGGGCATCCACGGCGAAGACGGAGCTGGAATAGTCCACAAAAATTTTCTCGTACAGTTCCATGGCCTTTTCGGGCTGGCCAAGGCGCTCTTCTAAGAGCAAGGCCCAATTGTAGAGGGCGTTGTCGGCGCGGATGTCTTCGGGGTATTTCTCCGCAATTTCGGCATAGAAAGCGGCTGCCTGCTCGTATTCGCGCTTTTTTTCGGCAATTTGGGCTTTCAGGTAGAGCACGTCGTCCTGGAGGGTGGTTTGAGGGAAGGTGAAGCGCAGGCTGTCTAAGAGGCGCAGGGCTTCGGCGAAGCGGTTTTGGAATACGAGCAATTCGGCCTGGGCATAGATGGCCATGGCTTCAGTAGTGGCGTCGGTGTTGAGGTTGTCCATGATGAACACCGACAGGTCAATGGCGTCGTTGGAGAGCAGCTTGGAAGTGGAGGCCTTCAGGGCATCGAACTGCGCCTGTGCCCACTCGAAGTCGCCGTTGAAATAGGAGAGGCGGGCGTTTTTGAAGCGGGCTTCCTGGCCCAGCATTTCTTCGCGGAACTCTTTGTCCACCTGGCTGTAGAGCAGGGTGCTTTCCCAGATGTCGCCGCTCATCAGGTAGTAGTCGGCCAGGTTGATTTTGGCGCGGCCCACGGTAGCGCGCTGGATGCCGGGTGTGTTGATGAGGGTTTCTAAGAGTTGAATGGCCTTGGGCAGGTTGTTGATGTACAGCGCCTGCAGTTCGGCATATTCAATGATGATTGTCGAGGAGCTTCGGCTGACACCGTACTCGGCGATGAACTGTTCGTAATCGTTTTCTAAGGCCTGCAAGTCTTGCTGAGTGTAGTTGTAGCCTTCGGTGATTTTGCGCCGGCGGGTTTTCATCAGTTCGCCTTTGGCGCTGAAGAAGAAGGGGTTCTGGCGGCCCTTTTCCTGAATGATGTACTCGTAACCGGCAATGGCGGTTTCGTAGTCGCGCGCGTTGGCGGCGTCGTTGGCCAGTTGGAAAACGCGCTGGCCCACCTCGTTGAGGCGTTTGTCTAAGGCGCGGTACTGGCGCATGGCGTTTTTGTAGTCTCTGCGTTGGATGAACGTCCAGGCCAGCAGTTCGGTCAGCTCGGTCATGTCCTTGTTCTGCAGGCGGGCATAGAGCTGGCGTTGCAGTTCGGGATAGTCGGCTTCGGGCAGGTAGCGCGCCAGTTGGGTTTGCACCAAGCTCATACGCGAGGGGTCGGCCTCGACGTGGTTGAGGTAGTGCTCAATCATTTTGGCGCTATCGCCTTTGCGCCGGTATATTTCAGCTATCTGGAAGGCGAAGCGCCGGGGGTCTTTGGCCAGCTGGTTGCCGCGTTCGTAGGTGCGCAGGGCATAGTCGAATTTGGCCGCCTGGGCAAAGGCTTCCGCCAGTGAATAAACCGCTGAATAGTCTGACGACACTTTGGCAATGGCCTCCTCGTATTGTTTCTCGGCCTCAGCGGTCTTGCCCATGCGCTCGTAGAGGTTGCCGTAGGATACATACAGGCGCGTGTTGTTGGGCGAGCGTTTGATTTGCTTTTTCAGTGCTTCTTCGCCTTCGTCGTAGCGCTCCAGATTGAGCAGACAGGCCAGGTAGCGGTCGAAATATACCTCGGCGAAGTTCTTGTTCGACTCAATGAGCTGGCGGTACAACTCAGCCGCCTTTTCGTATTCGCCGTTCTTGAAATACTGATTGGCCAGTTCGGGGTTGGGCTGGGCAAAAGCAGCCACGGCAAACATTAACCACACCGACACGACACAGAGCGCTGGGCGCAAAACAGGACTTTTCATCTTTTCCTCCAAAAAATCAAAATGGGCAGCAAAGGTAGCGGGTTTCGGTCCAGCGGCCCGCTCCGGGCGCTATAACGCGCGAGCAGGCGCTTGTGGTTTTGGTGGGCTGGAAACATCGCGGGCGTTCGTCAGAAAAAAATGCCGCCCCATGGCAAAGCCCATGAGGCGGCAGTGAAGGGCTGTGTCTGGCGCGGATAGGTTTTTCGCCAGCACAGGTTTTTTTTTTAGGGCTTCAGCAGGTAGCCTTCGTAGCGGCGTTCGCCCAGCAGCAGGCTGACGCGGTAGGCACCGGCGGGCAGGTCGCCGATGTGAAGGGTGTGCATCCACGGGCCGGCGGGTTTTTGCACGGTGAGGGTACGCACTTCGGCGCCGGTGGCGTTGGTCAGGCGCAGGAGGCCCTGTCCGCTCCAGTCGTCGTCCACCTCGAAGCGTGTGAGTTCGTGGGCCGGGTTGGGCGTCAGGCGCAGCGGGCTGGGGCGCTGAGCCAGGTCACGGACGCCGATGGTCATAAATTCGTAGCAGCCCTGGTCGGGTTTGCTGTCGCGTGGGTTGCCGTCTAAGTCCGTCGCGGGCACATCGGGGCCGGTAACACCTTTATCAATGCAGGGGCTGCCGGCTTTGAGGCGGAAGTCGAAGAAGTTGGGGTCGGCGAACAGCGGATCGAGGCCGGTCTGGTCGTTGGTTTGCGTCAGTACGGCGTTGAGCGATGCGTCGCCGCAGAGGTTGCCGCCCAAGGAGAGGGCGGTGGGTTTGCCGTCTTCGATTTCGTAGTCCTTGCCGAGGTTGCCGTAGAGGATGGTGTTGCGCAGCCGCAGGATGGAGGTGCCGCCTACGGTGTCTTGCCACTGGGCGATGCCGCCGCCGATGGGTGCCACGTTTTCGACGAAGGTGCAGTTGACGGCTCGGATTTGAGAGAGCGGGCCTCCGGAGCCATTGGTGGCATTGTTGCAGATAGCCCCGCCGGCCCCATTGCTCGAGAGGTTGTTGTTGGCGTAGAACAGGCAGTTGTACAGCTCCGCATCGGCATTCGACAGGTTGATACCGGCGGCCTGGCTGTTGGCGAAGTTGTTCTGGAACACACTGTTGCGCACCACGAGCAGCGCCAGGTTGGACGTGTCATCGGTCAGGTTAATCGCCCCTCCGATGTCGGCTGCGTTGAGCAGGAATTCACAATTTTCAACCGTGAGCGGCACACCGGCGGAGATGTTGATGCCGCCGCCGTTCAGCTGGGCGTTGTTGCCAATAATAGAGGAGTTGCGCACGCTGAGGCTCGAGCGCGGATTTTGCACAAACAGCCCGGCGCCGAAGCGCGCATTGTTCGACTCGATGGCGCAATGCCGCAGGGTCGTGCTTGCCGTAAAGGCTGTGGACACCGCGCCGCCGCTGGTGGCTGCCGAGTTGCCTGAGAAGACACAGCTGTCGAAAACGGCCACAGTACCGGCGGCGTAGTTGCCCACGGCAGCGCCGAAGGTGGCCGAAGCGCCCTCGAAGCGGGAAGCTTTCACTAAGGATACTGTCGAGTCGGCGTTGTGGATGTGCCCGCCGCTGGTAGTGGCCGTGTTGCGGCGGAACGTGCAGTTGCGCATTTCGTAGTTGCCTTTAAAGCTATAGAAGGCGCCACCGCGTGCGGCGGTCGTGTTGGCCGCTGGGAAGACGCGGTTGTCTTCAAAGGTGCAGTTTTCAATGATGGTCTTCTGGCCCGGCGTTTTGTCGCTGAGGTAAATGGCGGCGCCTAAGTGTGCGCGGTTGTTTCGGAACACACAGTTGCGGATGGTGCAGGTAGCGGTGGCGTTGAAGATGGCGCCGCCAGTGGCAATGTTGCCGGTGTTTACAGAGTCCACGGCCACGTTTTCCTCGAAGAGGCAGTTTTCGATGAGGAACGGATAGACGCCGTTTCTGCCGTCGTTGTACATGGCGGTGAAGTCGTTGGAGCGGTTGCCGCGGAAGGTGCAGTTGCGCAGGGTGAAGGTCGTTTGCCAGGTGTACACAGCGGCGCATGGCGTGTTGCCGGCGTCGTTGTTCAGAAACTGGCAGCTGTCCACCACCATGTTGGCCGAGGTGATGGCGTAAAGCACGCCGCGGATGGTTTTGTTGTCGCGGAAGATGCAGCGGCGCACGGTGCTGCCACCGGCCAGATCGCGGAAGTAGATGCCGGACGAGAGCAACGAGGTGTTGTTGCGTTCAAAAATACAGTCCTCCACGACGATGCCGCTGGCGCCGGCCAGCACGGCGGCTAAGGCGCCGCCGGTGTCGCCGTTGTTGTCTATGAAGCGGCAGTTGCGCACCGTAGTTCTGGCATTGGCCAGCAGGCCGCCGCCGCGGCGCGACAGGTCGGGTGCGCTGGCACCTACGAGCGTCTGGCCGCCGGAGATGGTGAAGCCGTCCACGAGGGCGCGCGCGTCGGGGTTGGCTGTTGGGATGACCTCGACGACATGCACGGCATTGTCGGTGCGGTTCTGATTGAAATTGCCCGGAATGTCGTTCCCAGCAATGTCGCCCGACAGCGTGGTTACGTTGGTCGTCGGGTTGCGGGCGCTGAGCGTCGTTTCGGTGCCGGCAAAGCCGCCGTAGAGGGCCACACCTGCCTTCACCGTCAGAGGAGTGTCGGCAGCCGTAGGCTTATAGGTGCCCGCAGCCGTCCACACCTGATCGCCCGGCTGAGCAGCTGCCAGAGCCGTCGCCAGATGAGTAAAGGCGTTTTGCCACGACGTGCCATCGTTGGCACCAGTAGCGTTCGACCGCACATAAATGACTTTTTGCCCCCAAAGGCTGGTGCAAAAAGCCAAAAACAGCAAAGTGAGTAGTAGTTGTCTCATGAGCAAAAAACAGTTGAGTGAAAAGTGAGGAAGAATTGGCCAAAACCAATCGGCCACCAGGCAAAGTTAGGCTGAATGCCAGCCTTTATTTCTGCAAAAGGCATCGGATGCCAGAATTAGACACAACTCCTGCTGCTTCGGCAAAACTCGTCGCCAGGCTATACAAATCTCTGTACACGCCTTGCCGACATTTGCCGAAAACCCGTTTTCTTTGTGCCTCACTAACACACCAACCAGAGTATCCGCATGGCTAAAGTTTTAATCGTGGACGACGAAGTCCCCATCCGCCGCACGTTGCGCGAAATCCTCGAATTTGAACAGTACGAAGTCGAGGAAGCCGCCGACGGCCTGGAGGGCGTATCCAAAGTGCAAAGCCAGAAGTACGACGTCGTCATCATGGACATCAAAATGCCCAAAATGGACGGTATCGAGGCGCTGGAACGCATCATGATGATCTCTCCCGAAACACCCGTCATCATGGTCAGCGGACACGGCACCATTGACACAGCCGTAGAGGCTGTGAAAAAAGGCGCCTTCGATTTCATCTCCAAACCACCCGATCTCAACCGAATGCTCATCACCGTGCGCAATGCCATGGACAAGGCCGAGCTGGTCATCACCAAGCAAAAGCTGGAAAAGCAGGTCAAAAGCAACACCAAAGGTGTTGTCATGATCGGCGAGAGCGGGCCTATCGTGGCAGTCAAGCGCATGCTGGAAAAGGTGGCCCCCACCGAAAGCCGCGTGCTCATCACCGGCCCCAACGGCAGCGGCAAAGAGCTGGTTGCCCGCTGGATACACGAACGCAGCCAGCGCGCCAACGGCCCTATGGTCGAGGTCAACTGCGCCGCCATACCTTCCGAACTGATTGAAAGCGAGCTGTTTGGCCATAAAAAAGGCTCCTTCACCGGCGCCATCGCCGACCGACCGGGCAAGTTCGAACAGGCTAATGGCGGCACGCTGTTCCTGGATGAAATCGGCGACATGAGCTTGGACGCCCAGGCCAAAGTGCTGCGCGCCCTGCAGGAAAGCAAGATCACCCGCGTGGGCGACTCCAAGGAGATCAAGGTGGATGTGCGCGTCGTCGCTGCTACCAACAAAGACCTGCGCAAGGAAATAGAGGCCGGCCGCTTCCGCGAAGACCTCTACCACCGATTAGCGGTCATTGTGGTGAACGTACCTTCGCTCAACGAACGCCGCGACGATATCCCGCTGCTCATCGAGCACTTCAACCGCCGCATCAGCGACGACTACGGACACCCGCCCAAGCAGTTCACCCCCGAGGCGATACGTGCCCTGCAAGATTACAACTGGACGGGCAACATCCGCGAATTGGCCAACGTCGTCGAGCGCCTGCTTATCCTGTGCGACAATGTCGTACACGAAGAGGACGTGCGGCAGTACGTTCTTCCCAAATAAGCACGCGCTCAGTCAAACAGGCGCTGGAGCAGTGGTCGCAGCAGCTCGACGCGCTCGGGGTCGAGTTCGGTCGCGGGCGGCGTTGTGCTTCCGTGCTGCGCGCGTTGCGCTAAGGCAAACAGCTTCTGTCGCTCGCCTTCCGTGAATGTGCTGAAGGTGCGCCGCAGCAGTGGCAGCGCCTGCTCGAAGCCCTCCGCGTCTAAGGCGCACACCCAGCCGTTCACCGCTTCCCAAAGAGCCGGGCGATAAAGCAGCAGCAGTCCACCGCCGTGCAGAAAGCCCTCCAACCACTGAGCGCATTCCAGTGGTGGGCGCGCTGCAGACAGGTTCAGGGCCATGTGGCGCACGGTCTCCGCAAGGGAGTACGCCTTGCGGTCGAACAACAGCCGTACACACAGGCCCGCCAGCAACGGTGCGCCTTTTGCGCTGATGCGCGCCAAAGTTTCCTGCCAGAGCGGGCGGTACTCCTCAGGGCGCCATAGGGCTACCGCTCGCTGCATCGAAAGCAGCCGCCGGAGCACTTCCGTTGCGACGTCGTACTGTATGCCCACACAGGCGTCGGGCAGCTGCACGCATACGCGCGGTATCAGGCGCTCCAGCAGCTGTTCCACGGCGTCCATGTTCAACCGCCGCGCGTGGCCATAGCGCAAGGCTTCCACCAAGGGTAGCGCCGCATCTGCCAGCACCAACACGTCTTGCGCCAGCGCGCTCGTGTCTTCCAGACGCTCCAGCAGGGGGCTGATGACATTGGGCAAGTCGGCCCGAAGCACCGCATTCAGCAGGGCCACCAGCTCGGGCAAATCCTGAACAGAAGCCAGCTGCCAGCGCAGGCGGTTGGCCGTCGCCTCCTCTATCGTGCCGCCCCACTGGCCCGCCTCGATGAGTTGCACGGCATAATCGGGCTGCCAACGCACCAGCCAGTGCTCGTGAAAGCGCCCTTCCTTGCGGCCGCCCACGGCCTGCTCGCGGCCCCACGGGATGCCCAGTAGCCCCAGCCGATGCAGCAGGCGACTCTTGCGCAAATGGGCCTCTTCGCGCAGGTCCAGCTCCAGCGTCGTCGCCTCCGTGCTCATCTTAAGCCGCGCGCTGCGCACTTGCGCCTCAAAGTCCGCCATCAGTGGTGTACGCGGTACGTCGGGCGGCGTCTGGCCCAATACGTCACCCACCACCAAGTGGCGTTCCACCAGCGCGTAGGCCGCTTCAGCGCCTTCGCAAAGGACGACTATGGCCGCTTCGCGGAGGTCCTCGATGCCGGGTAGAGGCGTGCTGCGCAGCACCGCCAGCGCCTGGGCCAGCCGCACGGCCTCAATGACCTGCGACGGGGGCGCTGCCAGACCCTCGCGCCGCAACAGCTGCGCTGCGCGCGAAAACCAGCGCTCCAACCCGGCGTTGCCGTCCCAGATTTCCTGGTACCATGCCGGCGCCAGCACGCCCGCTGCGTAGCCGCTTTGGCGGGCCAGCCGCTCAAACGACCACGGTATCCATGTGGCCTGGGTGCTCTGGCGCTTCAGCGGCTTGAGCAAAGCCTCGTCGTCTTTGGCCGAAAAGGCATCCACCTCCGCGAGGGCTGGCCCGTGCCAGGCGCCGCACACCACCGCAATGCGTTGAAAACCCTCGCGCCGGGCGCGGCGAATTTCGCGCCGCATGAAGGCTTCGCGCAGCTGCGTCTCGCGGCTTTCCGCCCCACTTTGCGCCTCTTTAGCCTTGCGCAGCGCGCGCATGAGCTCCAACACGACGGCGAAGACCTCGCCGGCATCGGCGTGCTGCTGGCGCTCGAAGTGCGCCTCCCACCAGCGCTCCGGGTCGGTATAGCCGCCCATGCGGGCAATGTCGCCAAAGGGGTCGTAGCGCGGCGCCTTCCAGTGCTCGACCGCAGCCGCTTCCTCCAGCCCAAAGGCCAGCGACATGGGCAGGTCAATGAGCCGAACCGCCACCGAACGGCGCAAGGCAAAGGCAATGGCCTGCCACTCGGGCGAAAACGCCGCCAGCGGGAAAAAGGCCGTCTGCCGCAGAGCCTTGGGGTTGTATATCAACAACGCCACTGGCGGTTTCAGCCCGGCATGGCCTACCCAGGGCAACAGGTCTTGCGCATCCGCTGGCCCTTCGATGAGTACGACGTCTGGCGGCTCGGCCTCCAGGGCTTCCAACAGACTGCGCGCAGAGCCAGGGCCGTGATGGCGAATGCCGTAAATGCGGACAACGGGCATGAGTAGGAAGCAGAAAAGCAAAAAAGAAAGCTTATCGCGCACCGCGCAACCTTGCGCCTGACTGGCAGCAAAGCGTTATTGCGGGCGAGAGGGCTGTCCTTCACCGTAAAGCCATTGCAGAGTATTATGGTGGAAAATTTTTTCCACGGTTTGCTGCGGCAGCCCCATGTGCTCGATGAAAGCGCCTATTTCCAGGTCGCCCAAAGGGAAGGGGTAATCGGTGCCGAGGCATACTTTGTCTTCGCCGATGACGTCGAGCACGTAGCGCAGGAGCTGGGGGTCGTGGGTAGCCGAGTCCACCCAGAATTTGCCCAAGTAATGGCGCGGAGGGACGTTGTTGTCTATAGCCACTAAGTCGGGCCGGCATTCGAAGCCGTGCTGGATGCGTCCGATGGTCGGGATAAAGGAGCCGCCGGCGTGGGCAAAGCAGAAGCGCAGCCTGGGCAGGCGCTCCATGACGCCGCTGAAGATGAGCGAGCAGATGGCGCGGCAGGTTTCGGCAGGCATGCCTACTAACCAGGGCAGCCAGTATTTGGTCATGTGTTCCTGGCCCATCATCTCCCACGGATGTACGAGGATGGCCATGTTCAGTGCTTCGCAGGCCTGGAAGATAGGAAAGAACTCTGGCTCGCCGAGGTTGCGCTGGTTGACGTTGGAGCCTATCTGGATGCCGGGAAAGCCCAAGGCTTTTAGCCGCTGCAGCTCCTGAATGGCCAGGTCGGCGTCTTGCATGGGTATAGTGCCCAGCGGGATGTAGTGCTCCGGGTACTCTTCAGCGATGGCGGCTAAGTGGTCGTTGAGGAAGCGCGAGAGGTCTAAGCAGTCGGCAGGTTTAGCCCAGTAAGAAAACATGACCGGTATTGTGCAAACGACCTGCACGGAAGTGTTGTGGCGCAGGTACTCGACGACGCGCACGCGCGGGTCCCAGCAGTTGCTTTCGATTTCGCGGAAGAAGGTGTTGCCCTTCATCATGCGGGCGAAGCCGGGGCGGTGGTGTTCGAGGTGGATGAAGTCTCCGTAACCATATTTCTGGGCGAAATTGGGCAGTTTTTCGGGGAGGATGTGGGTGTGCATGTCAATTTTGTGCATGGCGGCAGGGCGGCTTTAGCGCTGGTGCAAATGTGCGCATTTTGGGCTGGCTTTCCCAAAAAGAAACGAGCCGCTGCCGGGAATTTCCGGAGCGGCTCGTTGTAACAGGGCCTATTCGTGGAAAGAGGCGATTAGTTTTTCACCTCTTCAAATTCGACATCTTGTGCACCGTCGCTGGCAGTCGTGCTGGCGCTGCTTCCCTGGCCATTGTCAGTTTGCGTGCCCTGGTAGATGGCCTGACCGGCAGCGTTCCAGGCTTCTTCTACGGCTTTAGTGGCCTGGTCTATGCGGTTGAAGTCTTGCACTTTGTGCGCTTCACGCAGGTCGGCTACTGCCTTTTCGATGTTTTCGCGCAGGTGGGCCGGGATTTTGTCGCCATACTCGCGCAACTGTTTTTCCGTTTGGAAGATGAGCGCGTCGGCCATGTTGAGCTTTTCTGCGCGTTCGCGAGCGATGCGGTCGGCTTCAGCGTTGGCTTCGGCCTCGGCCTTCATGCGGGCAATCTCTTCCTTCGTCAGGCCGGTGCTGGCCTCGATGCGGATGTTCTGCTTCTTGCCCGTGCCTTTGTCCATGGCCGTTACCGACAGGATGCCGTTGGCGTCAATGTCGAAGGTTACTTCGATTTGCGGCACGCCACGCGGCGCCGGCGGAATGCCATCTAAGATGAAGCGGCCTACCGAGCGGTTGTCCTTGGCCATGGGCCGCTCACCTTGCAGGACGTGGATTTCCACTTGAGACTGGTTGTCAGAAGCCGTCGAGTATATCTTCGAGCGCTTGATGGGGATGGTCTTGTTCGCTTCGATGATGACATCGTACACACCGCCCAGCGTTTCGATACCTAACGACAGCGGGGTTACGTCGAGCAGCAACACATCGGAAACGCTACCACTCAATACGCCACCCTGTATAGCGGCGCCGATGGCCACTACCTCGTCGGGGTTGACGCTCTTGTTGGGCTTGCGGCCGAAGAACTGCTCTACCGCCTCCTGGATGCGCGGGATGCGCGTGGAACCACCTACCAGGATCACTTCGTCAATGTCCTGAGGCTTCAGACCCGCATCGGCCAGTGCCTTGCGGCAAGGCTCCAGGGTGCGCTCGACTAAGTGGTCAATCATTTTCTCGAACTGAGCACGCGAGAGCTTTTTCACTAAGTGCTTGGGCTGGCCATCCACTGCCGTGATGAAGGGCAGGTTGATTTCCGTCTCTAAGCCCGACGACAACTCGATTTTGGCCTTTTCGGCGGCTTCGCGCAGGCGCTGAAGGGCCATAGGGTCTTTGCGCAAGTCCACGCGCTCTTCGCGCTGGAACTCATCGGCCAGCCAGTTGATGATGACCTGGTCGAAGTCGTCGCCACCCAGGTGGGTGTCGCCGTTGGTGGACTTTACCTCAAAGACGCCGCCTCCCAGCTCCAGGATGGAGATGTCGAAGGTACCACCGCCGAGGTCGTACACAGCCACCGTGATTTCCTTGTCGCGCTTATCCAGACCATAAGCCAGTGCAGCGGCCGTCGGCTCGTTGATGATGCGTTTCACATCCAAGCCTGCGATGGCGCCAGCTTCCTTGGTGGCCTGGCGTTGCGAGTCGTTGAAGTAAGCGGGCACCGTGATGACGGCTTCCGTTACCGGCTCACCCAGGTAATCTTCGGCGATCTTCTTCATTTTCTGAAGGATCATGGCCGAGATTTCCTGAGGTGTATAAACGCGGCCATCCACCTCCACCCGGCAGGTGTCGTTGTCGCCCCGTACCACTTTGTAAGGGACGCGCGCAATTTCATCGGTGCGCTCGCTGTAACGCATCCCCATGAAGCGTTTGATGGAAAAGATGGTGCGTTTGGGGTTCGTAATCGCCTGACGTTTTGCCGGCGCACCTACTTTGCGCTCGCCGTTATCCAAAAAAGCCACGACCGAAGGCGTCGTGCGGGAGCCTTCATCGTTGGCAATTACCTCCGGCGTGTTGCCCATCATGACGGCCACGCAGGAGTTCGTCGTTCCTAAGTCAATGCCAATAATTTTTCCCATGATAAAACACAGATTTAAGCAGTCTGTCTGAATGCAGTTGTGATGCTAAAAAGAGATTTGATGCCCTGACGCATCAATGAATATGCCACGGCGAAAAACCTGACGTTTTGGCACCTTGAGGGCGCATCTGGGCTACCTTTTGGCAGATGGCGCGCAGCGTATCTGCCGAAGAAAGTTGAGGCATGCGCCTGAAATGGCTCCAGGGTGGTACCTTTGCAGGCCTTTTTTGGAAAGAAACGCCATGGCTACACCGCGCACGGTCGCTTTTCATACGCTGGGCTGCAAGTTGAATTTTTCGGAGACTTCGGCGCTGGCGCGCCTGTTCGAGCAGCAGGGCTATTTGCCTGTGCGCTTTGAAGAGGAGGCCGACATTTACGTCATCAATACCTGTTCGGTAACGGAGCAGGCCGACCGTGAATGTAAGAAAGTGGTGCGCCAGGCGCTGCGCCGCCGGCCCGATGCTTTTGTGGTGGTTACGGGCTGTTATGCGCAGCTGAAGCCCCAGGAGATTGCTGACATTCCGGGGGTGGATTTGGTGCTGGGCGCCGGGGAGAAATTCCGCATCCTGGACTACGTGGATGATCTGACAAAAGCGCAGGGTAAGGGCATGGTGCAGGCTGGCGAAGTGCGAGAGGTGAATACGTTTCACGCCGCCTTCTCTTTTGGCGACCGCACGCGATCGTTTTTGAAAGTGCAGGACGGATGCGACTACAAGTGCTCGTTTTGCACCATTCCACAGGCACGCGGAGCCAGCCGCTCCGACACGGTAGAGAATGCCGTAGCCAACGCACAGCGCTTAGCGGAGCAAGGCGTGCGCGAAATTGTGCTAACGGGCGTCAATCTGGGCGATTTTGGCAACGGCACGGCGGTCATTGAGGGCGAGCGGCCCAAAAAGGAGGCGCTCTTCATTGACCTCATCCGCGCCTTAGATGAGGCCGTTGAGGTACCGCGCATCCGCATCAGCAGCATTGAGCCGAATTTGCTTACGGATGAAATTATCGCCTTTGTGGCGCAAAGCCGGCGCTTTATGCCGCACTTTCACGTCCCATTGCAGTCGGGCAACGACAAGCAGCTGCGCGACATGCGGCGCCGCTACCGGCGCGACCTGTACGCGGCGCGGGTGGAGACTATCAAACGCCTTATGCCGCATGCCTGCATCGGCTGCGATGTTATTGTGGGCTTTCCGGGCGAGACGGAGGCGGATTTTTTAGAGACTTACCGATTTCTTCAGCAATTGGATGTTTCCTATTTGCATGTGTTCACCTACTCCGAGCGGGCCAACACACCGGCTGCTGCGATGCCCGGCGCCGTGCCCATGGAGGAGCGCCGCCGCCGCAATCAAGCGCTGCGCGGCCTGTCGGAGATGAAACGCCGACATTTTTACCAGCAACACCTCAGCACGGCGCGGCCGGTCTTGCTGGAACACCACAAAGACCCCGCGCTATTGGGCGGCTTTACGGACAATTATATCCGGATAGAAGTCCCGGCGGACGCCGGCGCCGTCAATGCGCTTCAGGGGGTTTTTCTGCAAGAGCTAACCCCCGATGGCGAAGCGGTTCGGGGCGCAGTGCTTCAGCCGGCGTAAAACTTAAGGCAGTTGTCGCACAGGCATTTGCCGCCGAACTGGCGCAGGAGCGTTTCTTTGGTGGCGGGGTGCAGGTTGGGGAAGCGTTCCCAGCAGCCGTTGGGGGTATAGCTGACAAAGGGCTTTTTGCATCGGGGGCATTCGGCCATGAAGCTGATCTCCTCCTGGACGTACACAGACGCTACCTGGCCGCCCAAGGGCGGGTGCAATTTTCGCACGCAGATCCGGAGGGCGATCATGTTGTCAAACTGATTTTTCATGCGCTCTACTATGGCCATGACCACCGTTTCCAGGAGTTTGCGCGGCTGGCCCATTTCTAATTGGCATAGCCGATAGATGGTTTCGTAGTTGATGGTTTTCTCGATGTCGTCTTTTTGAGCGGCCTGGGTGATGTCGGTCTGTACGTACACATCTACCAGATAGTCGGCGCCGACGCGCCGCTCTTCTTCATGGACGCCGTGGTAAGCGTGGAAGCGCATGCCTTCGATGGCGATAAAGGCCATAGGAAACGGGGTGTGGTGAGTGGTTATCGGCTCAGTAATTCTTCGAGCAAGTCGCGCTGTTGGGCCACTTCGGGGCAGCGCTGTTGGAGCAGGGGCGTCAGGCTATCGAGTTCGGCGGCTTGCAGCAGGCCGTACTGCCCAATGGTGGCGGCCATGCACTCGCGCGCTTGCTCGAAGGCTTTTTCGATTTGCCTGAACTGCTGGGGCAGGCGGCCGTGCTCGAGGGTGTCTGTCGCCCGATTGAGCCGCGCCAGCATGGCCGTGCATTCGCAATAGGCATCGGCAATGGAAGAAAAACGACTCGACGGCGCCGGGCTTTGGCATGCCGCCAGCAACAGCACCGCCAATGCTACGCCTGCCGATAGAAGTGCTTGCCTTTGCATGCGGGCAAAGGTAGGCAAACAAAAATCCCCCGCCAGCGACCGGGTACTGGCAGGGGACGGAGACACGTAATTGCTTACTGCTTATGCCTTTGCCTTGTTGAGCATGCCCTGGAGGAAACCGCCAATGCCGCCACCAGCGCCGCCCAAAATGCCGCCGCCGAGCAGCGAACCAATGAGACCGCCAGCGGTCTCCTGGCCCAAGACGCCGCTCAGTAGCCCACCTAAGCCGGGGCCAGCGGCCTCGCCCAGCAGGCTGGTCAGAATGCCCAAGACACCGCCGCCCAGGGCACCAGAGGCAGCACCCATTTTCGGATCTTGCTTGAGTACAACGCCGGCAATGGCGCTAATGAGTGGCAAGGCCCATGTGGCCGAGCCTGCCGGCAGAAACTTGTTGACGAGAAAACCAGCTATCAGCGTTATCGCGGAGGAAGTCAGTGTGGTGTTCATGTGTGGTACGTTTTGTTTTGTAATGAAATGAATAGTGGTGCATTGTTTCCCGGTCCGCGACAAATGTACCCACCTTTTTGGGCTTAAAGCCGAATTTTGGCATATTTTTTTAAAATGAAGATTGTTCCCGCACACAGGCTTCGCGTATTTTCAAAGCGCCTTAATTTTGGCGCCGCTTTTTCAAAAACCAGTGTTATTCAGCCCATACATCTGCCTCTTGCTATGAAAAATGCGAAGCAAAAGCCGTTTGTCTCGAACGAGGACGTATCGGTTCGGCTGTTCAACAACAAGTTTTTAGATAGCCTGACGCGCACCCACATTGCTGTACCGGTATCGCTGTTTTTCCTGTATGCTACGGGCCTGATTGTGTGGACGAAGAAGGCCACCGCTCTGAGCAACCTCCAGATAGTGGGCCTTTTTGCCGGCGGCTTGCTGTTCTTTACGCTGGTGGAGTACCTGGTGCATCGCTACGTCTATCACATTGAGCCGACTACGGAGTCGCGGCGTAAATTTCAGTGGACGATGCACGGGGTGCACCATGCTTATCCTAAAGACAAGAGCCGTCTGGCCATGCCGCCGGTGTTGAGCGTAGTCATTGGCACGGTGCTGCTGGGCCTGTTCCGGCTCGTGCTGGGCCAGTACGCCTTTTCTTTTCTGGCGGGCTTCATGGTGGGCTATGCCCTTTACCTGGTGGTGCATTACTCGGTGCACATTTTTAAGATGCCCAAAAACGCGCTGCGCATGCTCTGGATCAACCACGCCATTCACCATTACAGCGAGGACGATGTGATGTTTGGCGTTTCGTCGCCGCTGTGGGACTACGTGTTTGGCACCGTGCCCAATCGGCAGAAGCGCGCGTCTATTCGCGTGGTGGTAGAAGACGCTGAGAAGTACCTTTGAGGCACTCCGGCGCTTTCGGGCGGAGGGGCATCGCTTTTTTTCCATTCTTCTCACCTGACCCTGTTTCTGTGTTATGGCCGCACCAACGCCTCCGCCCTTTGACCCGCACAATCCGCCCGATTACATCGAGCGGACGCACCACATTCTGGCCGTCGAGCGCGAGCGCTACCTGAGGGAGCGGCGCCGGAAAAATGGGCTGGAGCCACCCAGCGAGGATAATCTCGTCGGGCTGGCCATTTCGGGCGGCGGCGTCCGTTCGGCTACCCTGGGTCTGGGGTTGTTTCAAGCATTCATTCGGGCGAATGTTCTGAAATGCTTCGATTACTTGAGCACGGTATCGGGCGGGGGATACATCGGCTCCTGCCTGTCATCGTTGCTGAGCCGCGAGCCAAATAACTTAGAAAAGTACAGCCCTGCGCCCAATGTGAACGAACGCTACAAGGCCGAAGAGGTGGGCCTGAGCGAAGACGACTGCCCGCTATCGCCCAAAATAGACTACGAGTACGCGCCTTTGGAGCGCACGCGCCTGACCGCCAAACACCAGTTGCTGCATTTGCGCCGCTATGGTGAATACCTGACACCGCGGCGGGGTATTTTTGGCTGGGATGTCAGTCGGGCAGTAGGCGCCGTTGTGTCGGGCCTGCTCATTCATCTGACGCTGTTTTTGTTGCTGCTGGCGGTGGTAGTTTTGGTACACCACGTGCTTTTTGCGGCCATGTCGGGTGGGCGTTTCATCGAGCAGCTGGCGCATCCGATGACCTTTTACAGCCAGCATCATCCGGTAGAAGAGCGGGGCTTAGGCGTGCTTTTCCGTTCAGGTAAGGACTGGGACGCTATGCCGTTTAGCGAAAAACTTTCTATCTGGTTTTCGACACATCTGTGGCCGCAGATTTACCTGATTGTGCATGCGGTAGGGCGCTATTGGCCGTTGGTATTGCTCTTTTTTTCGCTGGGCGGTGCATCCGCGTGGGGAGCGGTGCTGGTGGCGCGCCGCATTCCGGAGCGGGTAGCGCAGATGGAGAGCGCTGAGGCACAGTATAAGGACCCGGCTAAAGACCGGTACTACGACAGGCCGGGAGGGCAGAACCTGTTTCAGCACGTCGCCGGTGCTTTCGAGCGGCGTTTTATTTTGCTGGCTTATCTGGCTGGCCCGGGGCTGGCGTACCTGACGGCCATTGCACTGGCGCAGTTAGGCTATTTTGAGGATCAGGGCTACTTTGTCATGATGGCTTTGCCGGGCGCTTTTGCTGCCGGATTGCTGGTGGTTTGCGTGGTGCTGACGGCGCTTTTTTTCGTCAACAACCTCCAGGAGAAGGTGGCCGGTCGGCTATACCGCTCCTTCTATATGGGCATGCAGGGGGCGTCTTTTTTGGGGTTAGGAGTGTCGCTGCTTTTTCCTCTGATTATCTTGCTGTTGTTTGGAGAACATGGGCTGCTGGTGCGCTTGCTGTTCTCATTTGTGCCGGTGGCGCTGGCCTACTATTTCACGGCGCAGAGCCTGGCGGGCAAAACGGGCGTGAGTAGTCTGTGGAACAACCTTTTGAATGCCGTGCAAAAGCCCTTGCTCAACCTGTCCATCTTCCTGTTTGTGGGTCTGGCACTGGCCTGGGTCTCTACGACGCTCTTTGAGTTGGAGCAGATATGGGTGGGCGACGATACTTCTAAGCGCTTTGGCGTGGCTTTGCTGATGCTGATAGGGTTTTCTGCCCTGCTGATCTTGCTGGGCTTTGCGGCCAACTCCAACGATATTTCATTGCACTTCTTCTATCGCGACCGCCTGACGGAGGCTTTTTTGCGCACGGACGGGCGAGTGCAACGCACCCCGGAACTGCCCCAAAGGGGCGAGGATCAACGGGTGCATCCGAAAGGCCTGTTTGATGTAACCTTGCGCAATCACGAAAACCTGCGCTTAGCCAACCTGGGCGACGGCAACGGCAAAGGGCCGTACCACATCATTGTGGCTGCGCTCAACCTGCAAGGCACAGAAGACCTGGCGCAAAAGACCCAGAAGAGCGACCACTTCATTTTCTCCAAATACTTCGTCGGCTCGCGCACGACGGGCTACTACCGCACCGACAGGTATCGGGGCGGCAGCATGAAGCTGAACACTGCCATGACGATTTCGGCAGCAGCAGTCGCCGGCGGCATGGGCTACTTAGGCTTTGCCGCCTCCAATTTTTACCTTACGCTGCTCAACCTGCGCACAGGCTATTGGATTGATAACCCGTGGTACCTGCACAAGGAGGCTACCGAGGAACGCCTGGAGGCAAGCGGTGTACCGGTGAAGCGCACCCTGCGCGAGCGCATCTCTCGCCTGACGCGGCGCCATCCGTTCTGGCTCTTCTACTTACTGCGCGAAATGTCGGGCGCGCTGGGGTCAAAAACGCGCCGCGTGTATGTGTCGGACGGCGGGCACACGGGCGACAACCTGGGGCTTATCCCGCTCATCCAGCGCCGCTGCCGCACTATCGTGGTGGCTGATTTTGAGGAGGATGCAAAGTTTTCGTTCGCTTCCTTCAGCCAGGCCCTGCGACTGGCCAAGGCCATTTACAATACCGACATCGAGATTGACCTGACGCCGCTTACGCCCGAAAAGCCTGAAGCAGGGCCTTACTGCTCGGCATGTGTGGCCGTCGGAAAAATCCTATACCCGGCTACCCGCTACCAACCAGCCATGGAAGGGTGGCTGGTGTACCTGAAGTCTTCGCTGATGAAATCGCCCGAAGGTGAGGCGCTGCCCGTCTATGTGCGCAATTACGCGCGCGCCAATCCAGCGTTTCCGCACGAAAGCACCGCCGACCAGTATTTCGACGAGCGGCAGTTCGAGGCCTACCGCATGCTCGGCGAATACATCGGGCAACAGGCCGTGCCGCACCTCGGCCTCCCGCAGCAGACCCGGTGAGTGCAAAGCGTCTTGAGAAGACACCTCTTTTTCGGAGATGTCGCCTTCTCGTGCCTCGAAGACAACACCTCAGCACGAAGCGACACCTCCGAAAGCACATGAATAATTTCTTACCACGAAGGCACAAAGGGCTTTTGGGCCGCCAGAAATGGTAGGCGAACAATTCGTGCACTTGTGGTGGCCTCGCGCCTTGAGAGGGGGCCCGTGTTTGCAGATGACGATTGACCTGGCTTGCAGGTGCGTACATGTAGCGCAATTCGCTGGTAGCTTACCTTTGTCGGCTGAGCGTCTGATGTATGCGATACCTCGCCTCTCTTCTCCTGTTGCTAACTTTGCTGTGGCCACGCCTTTTGCTGGCGCAGACGGATGACCTGGAGTACTCTGTGGCACAGGTGGAAGAGTTGCTCGACCGCTCCCGTGCCGCCCGCTCCGATGCCGAGCGCTACCAGCTGGCCGAATTGGCCTTGGCCATTGCTCGCGACCTGCGCTACGACGGTGGCATGGCGCGCGCCTACCTGCTCATGGCCCAGGTGCGTTCCCGCAATGGAAGCGCCGAAGAAGCGCTCCAGTTTTTTCTGGAAGCCGAAGAAAAGCTCACACCCACCGAGCGAACGCCGCCGCCGGTGTCCGACAGAGCCGTCTTGCGCGAGGTTTACGTCGGCATCGGAGACCTCTTTTTCCGGGAAAAAGACTATCCCAATGCCCGCCGTTACTACCGCCAGGCGCTGCAACTATCGCCTGCCAGTGAGGTGCTCATCGAAAAAATCGGCGACGCCTTCCTGCAAGGCATGCAGTACGACAGCGCCGAAATCGCGTATAAAAGCCTGATAAACCAATACAAGAGCGCCGGAAAATACCCGGAGCTCATCCAGGTGTATCAAAAATTAGCCACCGCTTACAACAGCGAGGGCAACCTGAGCAAAGGGCTGTTTTACTACCTTGCCATTGAAGACATCCTGGAGCGACACGGCAGCCCGGCCATTCGGGCCGTTATGTACAACAACCTGGGCAAACAGTACGCCCTGCTCAACGACTACAACCGGGCGCTGACCTACTTCCGAAAAGCCGAACTCCAATGCCAGTGGATTGACTGCGAACACCTCAGCGTGGTCTATGCTAATATAGGTGTCGCTCTGCACAACACTGGCCAGACGCGCGCCGGCATTGAATATCTCCAAAAAGCCAGCAATCTGCTGGAAGAACAGGGCAATCGCGGTGCACTGGCTGCGCTCAAACACCTCATTGCCAGCATCTATCTCAGTAATCGGGACGCCCAGCACGCCTTAGAGTACAATACTGAGGCCATGCAACTGGCTGAAGCCACCCAACAACCCGACTTGCTGGCCAAAACCCATCGCACCGCTGCCGACATCTATTACCAGCTGTACGAGTACGAAAAAGCCTACCATGCTTACCGGGAATATCTGAGGCTCAACGACGAACTGCGCCGCCAGGAACAGGAGCGCCAGCAGCGCTTAGAGCAACAGCGCTCACTGCTCAATGCTGCCGAAAACCAGGTCAAGTACCTGCTCATCCGCCAGAACATTCGCGAACTCGAACTCCAGAACGCCCGCTACGAACAAGACCGCCTGCGCCTGCAAAATGAAAACCTCGAACTGGAGCGCCAACGTCAGGAAAAAGAGGTCGAACTCCTGCTGGCCCAACGCGAGACTGACCGCGTCCGCCTGCGCGAACAGACTTTGCTGGCCCTCAAGGCGCGCAACGAACTGCAGCTGGCCGCCCAACGCTTAGACACCGAAAAAAAGGAACGCACCATTGCCCTGCTCAAACAACAGGAGCAAATCGCCCTGGCTCAACGACAGGCCGACAGCGCCCGCATGGAACAACTGCGCTTAGACCAGGCGTTCCAGCAACGCGAGCAGGCATCCTTCCGCCGCTTTGTTTACACCGTAGGCGGCCTGGGCCTTTTGCTGTTGGCCCTGCTCACCATGGGCTGGTTCCTGGCCCGTCAGGCCAGCCGGCGCCTGAGTGCTAAAAACCAGGAAATCGAACGCCAAAAGGCGCAGATTGAAGAGGAGCGCCACAAAAGCGACCAGCTGCTGCTCAACATCCTGCCCGCCGAAGTCGCCCACGAACTGCGCACCCAGGGCTATGCCACACCGCGCCTCTATTCCAGCGCTACCGTTTTGTTCACCGACTTTCTGAACTTCACCAGCCTGTCGGAAAAACTCACCCCCGAGCAGCTCATTGACGAATTGGACGATTGCTTTCTGGGCTTCGATGAAATCTGCGAGCGCCACGGCTTGGAAAAAATCAAGACCATCGGCGATGCCTACATGTGCGCCGGCGGCCTGCCCGTGCCCAACGATACCCACCCGGTGGACGCCGTCAGCGCCGCCTTGGAAATGATGGCCTGGCTCGAACGCCGCAACCAGACCAAACCCAGCGCTATCTTCCGCGAAATGCGCGTCGGCATCCATACCGGCCCAGTCATCGCCGGGGTCATCGGCAAAAACAAATTCGCCTACGATATCTGGGGCGACGCCGTCAACCTCGCCTCTCGCTTAGAAATGCTGGGCGAACCCGGGCGCATCAACATCTCCGGCGCCACCTACGATGCCATCCGCCACCGCTTCCGCTGCACCTACCGCGGCAAAAAGGCCGTGCACAACAAAGGCTTGGTGGATATGTACTTTGTAGAAGGCCCCATCAGCCCCTGAGCGCAATTTGGCCCCCTATTTGCTGCATTCTACGCGAAGAGAGGCGGCACAGGCTACCTTTGCGCCGCTTTTGACCCTATCGGTCGCTCATCATCCCTCCGGTTTTCCCAACCAGGCTCTGAACCGTACCGCCTTTTGGTACCCAACCGACTGTCCATTTGTGCCATACTTACACCTGATCTCTGCAGCCGACTGCCCCGCTCATGAAAATCTCATCCTCCTCGCCTGCCGCTCCGAATACGAACTGCTTTCGGCTGCCCTGACGGCGAGCGAGCGCCTCTTCTTGCAAAAAGCCGTCGAAAGAGGCGTCTATACCTGCTGCTTCCCGCAGGCCGAGCGCTTAGTATTCGTTTGCCTGCTCGAAGAGGCCGCCGACGAAGCCACCCATTTAGAAAAAACCCGCCAGGCGGCCAGCCAGCTGCTGCGCGACATTCGGCATTACAAAGCCGAGTCCGTAGCCGTGGTGAGCTACTGCCCGCACCCCACCACGCTGGCCTTCCTGGAAGGACTGCTGCTGAGCACCTACCAGTTCACCCGCCACTATTCCAGCCCGGAAAAAAAGGCCACTGCTACTCTCCGCGTGCAGTGGGCGTGCGATGCCGCCCCTGCCGGCGCTGTAGAAGAGCTGAACGCGCTGGTAGAGGCTGTCTTCCTGACGCGGGATTTAGTGAACGAGCCGCACTCGCATTTAGACACGCCGCGCTTGGTGGAGGCAACCCGCGCTGCGGCGGAGCGCTACGGCTTCTCCGCTCAGGTGCTGGATGCCAATGAGATCCGCACCATGGGCATGGGTGGCCTGCTCGCCGTCAGCCAGGCCAGCGAAACGCCGCCGCAGTTTTGCATTCTGGAATGGAAGCCCGAAGCCCCGCGCAACGAACGCCCGGTAGTGCTGGTGGGCAAAGGCGTTGTGTACGACACCGGTGGCCTCAGCCTGAAGACGCCAGAGTCCATGGAAAGCATGAAATGCGACATGGCCGGTGCGGCAGCCGTCGTGGGCGCCTTTTGTGTGGCTGCCCAAACACAGCTGCCGGTACACATCATCGGCCTGCTGCCCATCACCGACAACAAAGTGGGCAGCCGTTCGCTCATGCCTGGCGATGTCATCCGCATGTACTCCGGCACCACCGTGGAGGTAACCAACACCGACGCCGAAGGCCGACTCATCCTGGCCGACGCCCTCCACTACGCCAAACGCTACCAGCCCGAACTGGCACTCGACATCGCCACCCTCACCGGTGCCGCCGTGCGCGCCTTAGGCAGCCACGCCATCTGCTATATGGGAACCGCCGACGCCAACACCAAACGCGCCATAGAAGCCAGCGGCATGCGCACCTACGAGCGCTTAGTCGAACTACCCCTATGGGAAGAGTACGCCGAAGACCTTAAGAGCAGCGTCGCCGACCTCAAAAACATGGGACACGGCCCCGCAGGTATGATCTCGGCCGGAAAATTTCTGGAACATTTCACCGATTACCCCTGGCTGCACTTAGACATCGCCGGCCCGGCGTACCTTCGCGCCCCAAGTGGCTACCGTCCGAAAGACGGTACAGGAGTGGGCGTTCGACTGCTGTTTGATTTCCTCAAACATTACCGGCGCTAAAACCGCACCACAGCCTCCTCCTCTCCCGCGCCTGCGCGCCGCTTCGCAGACGCCCCCGTTTCACTGCCTTTTTCCTAAAAAAATGAATAACGGCGTAACCATCGGAATCACCTGCGGCGACATTAACGGCATCGGCTTAGAAACGGTGCTCAAAGCCCTCCTCCTCAAAAAAGTAGGCCAACAGTTTCGCTTAGTCATCTACGGCAGCACCAAAGTGGTGGCCTACCATAAAAACATCATTACCCCGGAAAACATCCAGTTTTTCTCCATCGGCACACCTGAGGAGGCGCAGCCGGGCCGCATCAACATCATTAACTGCTGGACGGACAACGTCAACATCACCTTAGGCAAACCCACCGACGTCAGCGGTAAATGCGCCTATCTGGCCTTAGAGCGCGCCGTGAACGATCTGAAAGCAGGCAACATTGATGCCCTCGTAACGGCGCCCATTCATAAAAAAGCCATGCAGATGGCGGGCTTTCCGTTTGTGGGCCACACCGAATACATCACTCAGGCCTTAGGCAACAAGGAGTCGCTCATGCTGCTGGTCTCCGATGACCTGCGCGTCGGCTTAGTTACTGGCCACCTCCCCTTGCGCGAAGTGCCCGATGCCATCAATACCAAAAAGGTGTACCGAAAGATTTTAATCCTCTCGGAAACGCTGAAGGTGGATTTTGGTATCAACAAGCCCACCATCGCTGTCCTGGGCCTCAATCCGCACGCGGGCGACGAAGGCGCCATTGGCAATGAGGAAGAAACCATCATCCGTCCGGCCATTGAGCAGGCCAAAGAAAACGGCGTGCTGGCTTACGGGCCTTACCCTGCCGATGGCTTCTTCGGCTCGGGCATGTTTCGCAAGTTCGATGCCGTCCTGGCCATGTACCACGACCAGGGGCTGGCGCCCTTCAAAACGCTCGGCTTCGGCGAAGGCGTCAACTATACCGCAGGCCTTTCCGCCGTGCGCACCTCGCCCGACCACGGCACAGCCTACGACATCGCCGGCAAGGGCGAAGCCGATGAAACCTCCTTCATCCGCGCCCTCTACTTAGCTGCCGACATCGTGCGCAACCGCAGCGAGTACATCGAGATGCGCGCCAACTCGTTGGAAATCTCCAAACGCAAAACCTTAGTCAGCGAAACCGGCGAAGACGAAGAGGTCATTGAGGTGCCTGAAGAATAAGCGCTATCCACTGCGACGCACGGCATTTTCTAACGGCAGCCCTTGCTCAAAGGCCGTAACGTTGTGGAGCGTTGTGCGGGCAATTTCGGTCATGGCCTCATGAGTGAAGAATGCCTGATGTGAGGTGATGAGCACATTGGGAAACGTCATCAGGCGGGCGATGAGGTCGTCCTGAATGATTTCGTTCGAGAGGTCGTGAAAGAACAGCCCTTCCTCTTGCTCGTACACGTCTAAGCCCAGGTAGCCCAGTTGCCCGCTTTTAAGGGCCTGAACAACAGTCTTCGTGTCAATGAGCGCACCGCGACCGGTGTTGATGAGCATGGCGCCCGGACGCATGAGGGCAAGACTGTCGGCGTTGATGAGGTGATACGTCGCTTCCGTCAGCGGGCAGTGCAGCGATACGATGTCCGAGCGCCGCAGTAGGTCTTCCAGGGCAACGTATTCAGCGCCCGCAGCGGCCAATTCGGCATCCGGGAACGGGTCGTAGCCCAGCACCCGGCAGCCGAAGCCCAGCATGATTTGGGCAAACACTTTGCCGATCTTGCCCGTGCCCACCACGCCGACGGTCTTGCCGTACAGGTCGAAGCCCATGAGGTTTTCTAAGGCAAAATTGCCCTCGCGCACGCGGTTGTAAGCGCGGTGGGTCTTGCGGTTGAGCGCCAGGATGAGGGCCACCGTGTGCTCGGCCACCGCATGTGGCGAATAGGCGGGCACGCGCACGACCGTCAGGCCCCAGCGCTCTGCAGCGGCTAAGTCCACGTGGTTGTAGCCCGCGCACCGCAATGCCACAAGCCGAACGCCTGCCGTGGCCAACCGTTCGGCCACCGCCGCTGTTACGCGGTCGTTCACGAAAAGACACACGGCCTCGTAGCCCTGGGCCAGCGAAGCCGTCTCCCCCTGCAGCGGCACCTCGACGTACCAGATGTGATGTTTCGATTGAGCATTCTCCCGGTCAAAATACTCGCGGTCGTAGGAGCGCGTCGAAAAGAAGGCGATCTTCATTCTTGAATACCCGTGATGTTTTTTATGCGAAAAAACTGGAAATCAGGTCGTTGTATTGCAATGGCTACTGCTTTGGCGTCGGCGTACTTCCTCGCTTCGTGTGGCCCGGAGGCGCCAGCCCACCAAAACAGCGCGCCCGACGGGAAAACCGTTTACCGCCAGCACTGCGTAATATGTCATGGCGCCGATGGAACTTTGGGCCTCAACGGCGCGGCTGACCTCTCCCGGTCGGCCCTCTCCTTCGAGGAGCGCATCCACCAGATCGCTATGGGCAAAAATACCATGCCGCCCTTTGGAGGGGTATTAAAAGAAGAAGAAATCTCGGCCGTGGCTCAGTACATCGAAACGCTTCGAAGATGACGAACAACCGCAAAGTCCTGCTTACGGGCGCCACCGGATTTATCGGCGCCTACGTGTTGCGTCTGCTGTTGCAGCGCGGTTACCCGGTGCGCGCCCTGCGCCGTCGCACCAGCCCGATGGATCTGGTGCGCGACGTGGCCGACCAGGTCGAATGGGTCGAAGGCGACGTTACCGACCTGTTTGCCTTAGAGGAAGCCTACCAGGGCATTACGCACGTGTGCCATTGCGCGGCGTTGGTGTCGTTTCGCGCCTCCGACGAGCGCCGTATGATGCGCGTCAACGTAGAGGGTACGGCCAACATGGTCAATTTTGCCCTCGATGCCGGCGTGCAGCATTTCGTGCACGTCAGCAGCATTGCTGCCCTGGGGCGCGCCGCCAATCGGCCCCAGCTGGACGAAACCTGCGCGTGGGTGGATAGCCCTACCAACACGCGCTACGCCGTCAGCAAGTACCTCTCCGAACAGGAAGTGTGGCGCGCCCACGCCGAAGGGCTGCCTGCCGTCATCGTCAATCCTTCCATGGTGCTGGGCAGCGGCTTCTGGCACGTGGGCACGGGGCGCATCTTCCAGCAGATTTACCGAGGCATGAAACTCTACCCCATGGGCCAGAACGGCTTCGTGGACGTGCGCGACGTGGCGCAGTTCATCGTCCTGATGCTGGAGCGCGGCATCCAGGGCGAGCGCTACATCCTGAACGCCCAGGATATGCTGTTTCGCGACCTGTTTTTCCAGATTGCCGATGCCTTGGGCGTGCGCCGACCGTTCATCCGCGTAACGCCACTTCTGGCCGAAATCGGCTGGCGCGTCGAATGGCTCAAATCGCAACTCCTGCGCACCGACCCACTGCTGACGCGCGACAGCGCCCGCGCCTCGATGGGCCGATTTTCCTATTCCAATCAAAAATCGCTCTCCGTGGGCGGCTTCACCTATCGCCCGATCGAGCAGACCATCCGCGAGACGGCAGCGCAATTCCTGGAAGCCGCCCGCGACGGATTTACGCCCCGGGTATTGCCTTTGCCGTAAGGGCGTGGTTTTTGAGACGACACCTCCTTTTGGAGATGTCGCCTCGCGCCTCGAGGTGTTGTCTCCGAGGTACGAGGAGGCGACATCTCGGCAAGTGTTTTTGGTGGTTGTTTTGAGAGACGACACCTCCTTTTTGGAGATGTCGCCTCGCGCTTCGAGGTGTTGTCTCCGAGGTACGAGGAGGCGCCATCTCGGCAAGTGTTTTTGGTGGTTGTTTTGAGAGACGACACCTCCTTTTTGGAGATGTCGCCTCGCGCTTCGAGGTGTTGTCTCCGAGGTACGAGGAGGCGACACCTCGGCAAGTGTTTTTGGTGGTTGTTTTGAGAGGCGACACCTCCTTTTTGGAGATGTCGCCTCGCGCTTCGAGGTGTTGTCTCCGAGGTACGAGGAGGCGCCATCTCGGCAAGTGTTTTTAAAAGAGTTGTTTTTGAGACGACACCTCCTTTTGGAGATGTCGCCTCGCGCTTCGAGGTGTTGTCTCCGAGGTACGAGGAGGCGCCATCTCGGCAAGTGTTTTTGGTGGTTGTTTTGAGAGGCGACACCTCCTTTTTGGAGATGTCGCCTCGTGCCTCGAGGTGTTGTCTCCGAGGTACGAGGAGGCGACATCTCGGAAAGTGTTTAATGCTTGCTGCTGGTCTTTTTTGCTTTCAATTAATTACCAACCTTGTGCAAGCCATTTTTGAGCAGTATTGATACATTCTTGAGTAGTGTCATTGGTAGTGGCGGATTTTAACTGAAGGCATTCGACTAAATTTCTGACTATCATTGAGTTAAAAACGTATATCGTCTGACCATCCGTTAATTCATTTCACTACCATAAGTTTATTTGTTTTGTTCATGTTTCGGGTTATTTCTGATGTAGGCTTTGTTTTCTGGGTGATTGAGATTGTACACCCTTTTAAATTCGAGGCTTTTGGCGCCAAAGTTTATCAATAGCCCAATCGGGAGTTGATAGGCCTGACAGTAATTCATCGCCTGTGCCAGATGTACATCTTCCAGTTTGGTAACCGCTTTCAGTTCCACCATGATTACCTCCTCCACAAAAAAATCCACTCTGCGGGTGCCAATATCTATTCCATCATAAAAAATGGTCATCTTCATTTCCCTTTGAAACGACAAGCCTTGCTTTTGCATCTCAATGGCCAATGCCCGTTGATAAATAACCTCTTGAAAGCCGTTGCCCAATACGGAATGAACTTTCATGGCGCAACCAATGATTTTATGTGTCAAATCTTCGTATTTCATTTCAAACAATTATTTACACCATCTTTTCATCCTATCATCCTATCATCCTAATCCTGACATTGATTTTTTACTGATGACGCTAATAATCAGCTTAATGACCAGGTCTTTTTCTTCCGGCTTGCTAAGGGCCACGAAGAGGGTAAGGGCGGCCAGCGTTTCGTTGCTGATGATGGGTGTGCCTTCTGTGGTAAACAGCAGGTCGTTCACATGTAAAAAATGCAGAAAGCAGGCGGCCCCGATGCGTTTGTTGCCATCGGCAAAGGAATGGTTTTTCACGATGAGGTAAAGCAAAACGGCAGCTTTCTCTTCGAGGGTGGGATAGAGTTCTTTGCCGTCAAAGGTTTGGGCTATCTGGCCGATGGCGCTTTCAAAACTTTGGTCTTTAGGAACGGCAAAAACGGTCGAACCGAATTCGGGCTTAAGGCTGTTGATGATGTGCAGATAATCTTCCAAAGTGGGATAAACCGCCTGCTTTACGGTAGTTCCTTCGGCCCGGATGCTTTGGTGGTCGTATTGGTCGAGCAAGGCAAGGCCGGCTGTGAAAAGGGCCAGGGTGTTTGGTTCCTTGTTTTCTTCCAGGGCACGGTGCAGAATGCGGATACCCGATTGGAGCACTTCCACCTGCATTTGCTTTTCGGCCAGACGCCTTTCGTTGATGGCATAGCCCTGCACTAAGTATTCTTTCAGGAGTTGGGTGGCCCACTGGCGGAATTGGGTGCCGCGATGTGATTTTACCCGGTAACCCACCGAAATAATGACATCCAGATTATAGTACTCTAATTTCCGTTTAACCCTGCGCTTGCCTTCGGTTTGAACTGTCAAGTATTCCTTGACAGTTGCTGCCCGGGTCAGCTCGCCCTCTTTGAAACAGTTGTTGATGTGCAGGCTGATATTTTGTTTCGTTTGCCCGAAAAGCAAGGCCATTTGCGCCTGCGTAAGCCAAACGGTGTCTTCTTCAAACCGCACTTCCACACGGGTTTGATTGTCGGGGGTTTGGTACATCTCAATGGCCTGTGTCATCTGTCTGGATCAGGATTTTTGAAATTTGTTGATTTTAGGATTATGGCAACGTAGTATTTGTTTTCGCGGTGATTTAGGTTATGTGCCCCTTCGAATTCGAGGCTTTTTGCGCCATAATTTAAAAGAAGACCAACGGCTAAATTATAGGCCTGACAGTAGTTCATCGCCTGTGCCAGATGTACATCTTCCAGTTTGGTAACCGCTTTCAGTTCCACCATGATTACCTCTTCCACAAAAAAATCCACTCTGCGGGTGCCAATATCTATTCTATCATTGAGTTAAAAACGTATGTCGTCTGACCATCCGTTAATTCATTTCACTACCCGACAGACGAATAATTCGCGCATTCGTGGCTGCCAGCCTCCTCACCGCACTACCCCCACCGGGAAGTCATTGCCGAACCCGAAGCTGGCGGGGTACTGCGGTGTGCCCTTGTATTTGGCGGTCAGTTCGGGCACGACGGCCTGCAGGTAGGCGTCTATTTCTTTGACGGTGATGCGTTTGTCGCCGTTGTCGGCCTTGCCTGTGAGGGCTTCCAGCAGGGCGTAGGTGAAGGTGCCGTGGCCCAGTTGGGCGAATTCGGAGGCGAATTGCTCGCTGCCGGAAGCCATCAGCCAGTGCGTGCCGGTAGCGCGGGCCAGTTGAGAAATGGCCTTCTCTTCGGCGGCGCCGCGCACCACCGTTGGATCTATGGCACCGGCGGACTGGCAGGCATCCAGGATGTACAGCTGCTTTTGGGCGGGCACGGCTTTGGCCATTTGCTGGAGCAGGGTTGCGCTGATGCCCCGCTGCGCCAGCGTTGGGTCGGCCCCATACATCTGGGTGATGTCGTGCGGCACGAGGTAAAACTCCCGTTGGGCATTCAGCACGCCATGGCCGGCGTAGTAGAAGATAAAGACATCGGTAGGAGCGCTTGTGTTTCTGACTTTTTCGAAGGCCGCCAGGATGTTTTCTTTGGTGGCGCGGTCGTTGCGCAGGTCGTGCACGTGCGTTTGGCTGAAAAGACCGGTGCCGGCTTTCTCTAAAGCGCTTCGCATGGCATCGGCGTCGGCTACGGCGTAGTTCAGGTTGTAGCGATTGTTTTTGTACTGATTGATGCCCACGATGACCATGTGCAGCTGAATGTTGGACGGACGAATGAAGCCTGAACTTTCCGGTTTGAGGTGCACCACGATAGCATCGGGGCTGCTCTCGATGGCGTCGGTGTTGATGGCTATGGCGCTGAAGGTGTTGTCGCCTTCGGTCAGCGTAACCTCGTAGCGCTGGGTTTTCTGGGCCGCTGGCGGGGTCGCGTCGTCTTCTACGAGTAAGCCTCGGTTGCCGGCGCCTATGAGTTTTCCGTTGTGGAACAGTCGGATTTCTGCAACGGCACCTTCCGGCGCGGTGGCTTCCACGCTCAGGGTGATGCGGCTTTCGCTGACTTCGTAGCGGCGCACGAAGGCGTCGTCGTCCACCACTAAGTTGCGCTGGCTGATAGGCGGCTGTATCTTCACTACCGGCGGCTTTTTGATGCGGTTGATTTCATCGGGCGGCGGTGTATAGCCCTGCAGCAGGCGGCTCAGCAGGCGAGGCACGTAGAACTTAGCCGAAAGGGCCTCTAAGGCGATGGTGTTGGTTCCCTGTTGGTAGTACATCCGTTGCATGGCGCCGGGCGAGGCGTCGTATTGACCGCCAGGGGTGATGACGGCCCAGTCGTCGGAGTGGTCGAACAGGAAGATGCGCGCCAACGGGCGTTGCTGGCCGAAGTCGTACAGTTCCAGCGCATTGTGGTAAGCGTCGTCGGCGGCGAAGGAAGCGTAGGCTACCAACCCATAGCGACTGCCGGGCAACAGCACTGCGCTGTACAGCGTGCCGTTGGGCGCATACTGGCTCAGGCGTTTGCCGGTCTTGAGGTCGTAGAGCACCACGTCCTTGTTGTGGGTGGTCAGCAGAGTGCTCAGGTCGCTGGCTATGCTGCCCCGGTCTATGTAGTTGTCCCAGTTCATGGCCGGGTATTCGAGCCGCACCGAGCGCAAGAGGGCGCCGTTCTGCGGGTTGAGCCATACGGCCTTCACCTCCTGGCCCGCAGCGTGAATGGCCAGCAACTCCCGGCCGTCGGGGCTGAACTTGAAATTGGAATACTGCACATTTTCCAATTTCCAGCGCTCGTCACCAGAAAGAACATCCCAGCACACCACCGCCTTCTTTCCGCCGAAAAACCCGGTGCACAAAGCCGCCAAATACCGACCATCGGGGCTGAAAGCGGCGTCCTGAACCTCGCGCGCGTCGGAGTCGAAGGTCATGCTGCCCATGGTGATGCCCTTCGGTACCAACTTCCTGAGCAATTTCCGGCTTCGCATCTCATAGACCCACACCCCTGACTCGGTCAGCGCAACACCCAGCGTGCCGCCCGGCGAGACGACGACTCCGGAGCGGAAGGTTTTCATGTCGTGCGTTACCGTGGTATATGCATAAGAAGGAGCACTGCTGAAAGCAAAAGCCTGCTCTCGCCCCGATAGCATGGCCTGTTGGCCGTCATCCGAAACGGCGGCATCGTATGTGGCCTGGAAATACGGCAGACTGCGCACCAACAGGCTGCCCTGATCCACGCGCAATATCTTGACCTGGCCAGGTGCCGCAAAACGGGTGAGGATGAACCGCGAACCGTTGGCAGAAGCATGGATGGAGCCGCTCTGAAACACCGAGACCCCCACCGGCTGCACTTCCCGGCCGGCCCTCCAATCGTACAGCGACAGAACACTTGCACCGTCGCCAAAGCCTCCAATGGCGACCATGCTCTCCTCCGGCGTCAGGATGGCGGTCTTGACACCGCTCACCGGCCAGGTGCCCTGGCTCTCCCACTGACCTTTGTCCACATCCAGCACGCCCCAGCGGCTCTCGCCCACCACCAACACCTTGTTGCTTTTCGGAAAGGCGGCAAGATGGACAACCTTGTAAGGCACACGCACCGAGCCGAGTTCCCGAAAACTTTCGTTTTCGTAAATCCTGACGGTGCTGCTCTGGGTGGACGCCGTAAACAGGCTCCCCACGAGCCGCCCCTGCTTCGAGTACACGTGGCAATTGCCGTCGGCTTGTGCAAGCCTGGATATCCGGCCATCCGCCGTATTGACTCGGAATGCTTCCGAAAGCCCGGCGGAGATGACCAACGTGCGCCCATCCGGGCTGAGCGTCATGCCTTTGGCGCCGCTCTTGACATCGGGATGGAGGAAGCCGAGGGTATCCTTGACCATGCTCTCAATTTTTGCCGCGCCTATTTTGGTCAATGACGTGCCGTTGGCCGCTACTTTCCACACGCACAGCTCGGTGTAATAGCCGCCGGCCACGTACAGCGTTTTGCCGTCGCCGCTGAACAGGGCGGTGGTGTATTCGTACCCCTTGGCCCGGTCGGCATAAGGCATGCGTTCGGAGCGACTCACAGAAAAGGTGGCCGGGCTGACCCACGCCACATGCGTGAAATCCGGCACGGCCAGGAGGTTGCCCGCCGGCGTCCACGCCAGCGTGCGAGGCGTGAAGCCGTCGCCAAAGGTCAGTTTCTTAGCCAGACGACCCGTGCCAGGATACCAGAACTTGATGTTGTCGTCAGAGCCATTGGTAACTAAGTACTTCTGACTGCCGCCGGTAAACAAGACATCCGTGATACCGTTCTTGTCCAGATTGGGCACCGTGAGCACCGGCGCCGTTTGGGCATGGGCAGAAAGGCCCAAGAACAACAACAAGCCAAAGCACAAAAGCGAAAAAAGAAGGGTTGAGCGCATGTAGAGTGTGGGTTTTAAACGGCAGTTTGCGAAGCATTTCAGGTGTACTGACGTGCCAGCTCTGTGAAAATGGAGAAAAAGCGCGTTTGTCTGAAGTGCAAATCTACTGCTGCAATCTATACTCGTTTGAGGGGGGGTATGCGTAGCGTCAGATCAAAAGTCCCAGCCGCTTTTCTGAAGATAGGCTCCAGGAAATAACCCCGAATAGAAGTATTCCTGCCAGAAAACCAATCCAGATGGCATACAAAATCTTAGACCTCATCAGATTTTTTTTCTTGACTAATAGCTCTTCGTCCGTCAGTTTGTATAGATCTTTTTTTCCATGATGCGATGTTTTATGATTTTGTCTGTATTTAAATTCAGGTAGTGACGGATTTTAACTGAAGGCGTTCGGCTAAATTTCTGACTATCATTGAGTTAAAAACGAATTTCATCTGACCATCAGTTAATTCATTTCACTACCAAAATTTCAAAGGCTGCAGAAAAACTTCCACAAGAACAGTCGTCTCGACCGTGCGTAACGTCAGGTAGTATTTTTTAAAATTGCATTTCTTTAGGCTGGCTTCGCCGATATCTTAACCCCCGGTGGCTGTCGGAATGCTTCGTAATGTTATCTTGCACGGCTCTTAAATGTGCTTGTCCCTATAGCAATAGTAGTTTGGGTTACTTTCCATTTATGGCTTGCATAATTTCCTCGAAACTATCTATGGCTGATTTCAGGTTTTCAATAATATCAGCGGCCAACACATCCGGGTCGGGCAGATTGTCGAGGTCGGTTAAGCTCTTGTCTTTTATCCAGGTGATGTCGAGGCTGGTTTTGTCACGCTCCAGTATTTCCTGATAGGTGAATTTTCGCCAGCGTCCCTCCGGATTGGTTTCCGGATGATAGGTTTCTTTGCGTTTGTGGATGTTGGTTGGATTGTAGCATTCGATAAAGTCCTGCAAGTCTTCGTAGCGTAAGGGGTTTTTCTTGAGTGAAAATTTGATGTTGGTGCGAAAATCGTAAAACCAAATTTCTTTGGTGTGGGGTTCTTTGGCAGCCGGTTTGTTGTCGAAAAACAACACATTGGCTTTTACGCCTTGCTTGTAAAAAATGCCCGTAGGCAAGCGGAGAATGGTATGCAGGTTGGTGGTTTCCAACAATTTCTTTCTGATGATTTCACCTGCACCGCCTTCAAACAAAACATTGTCAGGTAAAACCACTGCG
>CAZYEV010000048.1:0-37800 GCA_964646615.1 uncultured Saprospiraceae bacterium | reverse complement strand
CGCTACGCGCAAGATGATTCAGACGAAGTAAAGACGACCTTAG
Organism: uncultured Saprospiraceae bacterium; assembly: GCA_964646615.1. Taxonomy (GTDB): domain Bacteria; phylum Bacteroidota; class Bacteroidia; order Chitinophagales; family Saprospiraceae; genus M3007. The sequence goes on along the minus strand of CAZYEV010000048.1, from coordinate 37,757 downwards.
AGGCGACATCTCCCACTGGGCGGTGTCGCCTCTTTTTTGGTACTTTGAAATCGGTTTTTGGGATGGCCTCTCTCCGCAAGATGGAGGGGGGCTTTTTTATGGATGGAATACGCCAAAAGATGAAGCCCTGAAAGCGATTGTGGCTTCAGAGCTTCACAAACTTCTGCTCTGGGCGTTTGAGACGTGAGAATATTCCTGCTAATCGAGTACCATTTCTCCGGAAAAAACCTCCACGGCCGGCCCACACAACCAGATATCTGTGTAGCCGCCCTGAGGCAAAGCCGTAAAACGCACGCTAAGTTCACCACCGCGGGCCAGCACCGACAACTCATATGCTCCAGGTGCCAGTCTTTGCTGTACATGCCAGGCGAGCGCTGCTGCCGTTACGCCCGTGCCGCAAGCCAGTGTTTCGTCTTCCACACCCCGCTCGTAAGTGCGAATGCGCAAGCCCTCCGGACACGGCTCCACAAAATTGACGTTAATGCCTCTGGCATTGAAAGGTGCTGAGTAGCGCACTGCCCGACCTTCCCGAAGTACATCTCGGTCACTTAACTGGCTGACCCACTGCACATAATGCGGCGAACCGGTATCGAGCACATATGCAGGCTCTACTGCCGAAGTTCCAGCAAAAGGTCGGATACTTTCCACATCGCGCATGTGCAAAGCCACCCAGAATTCCCGTGGCGATTTCGTTGACGTTAGCTCCGCTTCGTGCAGGCCATCTACAGCCCAAAACCGATAGCGCGCCTTCCGAATACCGCGCCGATACGCAAAAGCGACAATGCAGCGCCCGCCATTGCCGCACATCGAGCCTTCCCGACCGTCAGCATTGAAGTACACCATTTCAAAGTCGTGTTCCGGATGATGGCAAAGCAAGATAAGCCCATCGGCGCCAATGCCGAAATGCCGGTCGCACAGTTGGGCAATGCGCTCCGTATCGTTTCGCTCCAGCCAGGTTTGTTCTCGTTGGTCTAACAGGATAAAATCATTGCCAGCGCCGTGGTATTTCCAAAAGTGCATGTGTCTGAAAATTAGCGGATTAAGGTAGGGTAAGGCTGCCGTCTTCTGCCTCAGCGAGCATCCCTTCGGCGAGCAAATGCTCCAGTGCTTGCAGAACGAGCGGCTGCTGGCGCGACGGAAAAGCATTCAGAAGCGCCTGCACCGATTGCTGCTGTTGCCCCAGGAGGGCAAAAATTTGCGCTTTCAAGGCCTCAAAGGCATCTGCCGAAAGTTCGGCCGTGTTTCTGCCCGTGCAAATGTCGCAAATACCACAAGGCTCTGTATTCCATTCACCCAGATAGGCCAGTAGCTGACGGCTTCGACACTGGCGCGTTTCGGCGTAACGGATGACTGCCTCGATGCGCTGTTCGGCGCGTTCGCGCAGAAAATGAAGGCGTTTCACATCGAACGCCAGGTTTTCGGCGGGTACACGCTCTTGTAAAAAGATCATCATCGCCTGAGCCGAAGCCGGCTGATAGTCCAGAATGCTGGCCTGGCGGGCGGCCAGTAAGACCTTCTCTAAAGCCGGAACCTCCGTTTTGGCATAGCGCGCCAACGTAGGCAGGCTCACGTCCACGTACTCGCGCTGAATGCCGGGATACAGACGCAACAGCGCCTGAACGACCTTGTCTGCCTGGGGGGTGCGCAGCTGGTAGTCGTACAACACCTCGCGATTAGCCTCGATACGCACGCGAGGGAGGGTGCCGGCAGCATCGGAAAGCGCTATCCAGCCCTCGTGTTCCAGCGTGCGGAGTGCGGCGTATGCAGCAGGTTGATCGAAGCGATAGGTTACGCAAAAGTGCTGAAGGTCAAACGGAAAGGCCTCGCCTCTGCCCGCACCAATGGCTATCTGGGAATAGCTGCCCAAGGCCTGATAGACCCGCCGCACCTCCTCTACACTCGGGTGCGCCTGCTGCAAGTGTCGGCGGAGGCTATCGGCATCTGAAGGCGTGTACAGGAGCACCGCATACGACTTCAGGCCATCCCGACCGGCGCGTCCGGCTTCCTGGAAATATGCCTCTAAGCTATCGGGCGGTACTAAATGCACCACTAAGCGAACGTCGGGCTTGTCAATGCCCATGCCAAAAGCGTTTGTGCAGGCCATGATGCGCGTCCGGCCCTGTATCCAGGCCTCTTGCTTCCGGTTTCGCTCTTCCAGGCTCAAGCCGGCATGGTAAAAGTCGGCGCTAATGCCTTCGCGCTGGAGCAACGAGGCCACCTCTTTGGTTTCCTTGCGGCTGCGCACATAAATCAACCCACTGCCCGGCACGCTCCTCAGGATGCCCAGCAATTTGTCCAGCTTGCGTGCCTCGTAAAGGACGGAGTAAGACAGATTCTTGCGCTCGAAACTCTGTTGAAAAACCCGACTGCCGGCTCGAAAGCCCAATTTATCCTGAATGTCGCGCACCACGTCGGGCGTGGCCGTAGCCGTCAGCGCCAGCAGCGGCGTTTTAGGCAAAATATGCTGCCGGAATTCAGCAATCTGTAGGTATGGCGGCCGGAAATCATAGCCCCACTGGCTGACGCAATGCGCCTCGTCAATGGCCAGCAGATTGACATTCATGCGGGCAATGCGCGCCACAGCCATATCGGTCTGCAAGCGCTCCGGGCTGAGGTACAGCAACTTATAAGCGCCTTGACAAGCGTTTTCAAACGTAATGTCAATTTCTCGCGCACTCATCCCAGCATAAATAGCCGCTGCCGGAATACCGCGTTTTTTCAGCTGGAAGACCTGGTCTTTCATCAGGGCTATCAGCGGAGAAACGACAAGGCACAGCCCTTCGCGGCACAACGCCGGCACCTGATAACAGATGGATTTGCCACCGCCCGTAGGGAGTAGCGCCAGCGTATCCTGACCGTCCAACACCGATTGAATGATGTCGGCCTGGAGCGGGCGGAAGGCTGGGTACTTCCAGTATTGCTGTAGGACGGAGAGTGGGGTGTGCATGACTGACGGGGAGAAACCCAAACAAGTTTTGGGCGTTACTAACGAATTACGACTTTGAACTCTTTTTCGTCGTTCATGGAGGAGCCCAAACAAGTTTGGGCGTTACTGGGCCAAACAAGTTCGGCGGGTACGGGGGCAAAAATAAAAAACCCTCGCCGCGACGACGGCGAGGGCGCATGCATGTATTCCTTTCAAATGTCTCAGGGCCGAATCAGGCCAGTTTGACATTTACTGCGTTCATGCCTTTTTTTCCGCGCTGGAGGTCGAAGGTAACCGTGTCGCCTTCGCGGATGTTGTCAATGAGGCCGCTGACGTGAACGAAGACGTCCTCGCCGGTGGCGGCGTCAATGATGAAACCAAAACCTTTGGTTTCGTTGAAAAACTTTACTTTGCCAGTGTGCATTGGTAAAAAAATTTGAAAAATGATACTGAGCAATATGCTCGGCACAAAGGTGCGGTTTATTTCTGAGAGTAGCGCTTTTTTTTCAAACCATTTTCTGGGCCTACCTTTGCGGCTGCTTTTTTGAAGGACAACTGACGCCATGGACCTTGCTACTCGATACTCCCACGCCGAAGTGGAAGCCCGCTGGTACGAACACTGGGAGCGCAGCGGATACTTCCGCTCCGTGCCGGATGAGCGTGAACCGTTTACGATTGTCATTCCGCCGCCTAACGTTACGGGTGTGCTCCACATGGGGCACATGCTCAACAATACCATTCAGGACATCCTCATCCGCAAAGCGCGCTTGGACGGCAAAAATGCCTGCTGGGTACCCGGCACCGACCACGCTTCCATAGCCACAGAAGCCAAGGTGGTGCGTTGGCTGCGCGATGAGAAAAAACTGCGCAAAGCCGACCTGACGCGCGAACAGTTCATGGAATATGCCTACCAGTGGAAAGACAAATACGGTGGCATCATCCTGCAGCAGCTCCGCCGGCTGGGCGCTTCCTGCGATTGGTCGCGCACAGCCTTCACTATGGATAAAGGCTATTACGAGGACTGCATCCGCGTGTTTGTGGACCTGTACCGAAAGGGCAAGCTCTACCGCGGCCTGCGAATGGTCAATTGGGACCCGGAGGCCAAAACGGTGCTCTCGAACGAAGAGGTCATTTACCACACTGAAACCTCGCAACTGTACCACATTAAATATCCGATTGTAGGCACAAGCACAGGGGAAGGCATCGTTATCGCCACGCAGCGACCGGAGACCATTTTCGCCGATGTGGCCGTGGCCGTCAATCCGAAAGACGCGCGCTATCAGCATTTTATCGGCAAAAACGTGCGCATCCCGCTCATCGAACGACCCATACCGGTTATTGCCGATGAATATGTGGATATGGAATTTGGCACTGGCGCCCTCAAAATAACGCCCGCACACGCCCCAAACGACTACGAAATCGGGCAGCGGCACCACCTACCCATGCTCGACATTCTGACCGACGACGGCAAGCTGAACGAGCGCTGCGAGTACGCACCTTTAGTGGGTCTGGACCGTTTTGAGGCCCGCAAACGCATGAAGGGTCTGCTCGAAGAGGGCGGTTATCTGGTCAAGTTGGAAGAATACACCACCAACATCGGACGCTCTGAACGCACCAACGCCGTGGTGGAGCCGAAGCTGTCGCTGCAGTGGTTTGTGCGCATGAGCGAACTGGGCGCGCCAGCGCTGAAAGCCGTGCTCGACCGTGAGGTACGCTTTTACCCGGAAAACTTCCAGAACCTCTACCGTACCTGGATGGAAAACCTGCGCGACTGGTGCATCTCGCGCCAGCTGTGGTGGGGGCAGCGCATCCCGGCCTGGTACCTGCGCTCAGAACCACTCAACGAAGAAACCCACGTCTTCGTGGCCATGACCGCCGAAGAAGCCCTCGAACAGGCACGCCAGGCCACCAGCAACCCACAGCTGACCCTCGACGACCTGCGCCAGGACGAAGACGTGCTCGACACCTGGGCTTCCTCCTGGCTGTGGCCCATCAGCGTTTTTGACGGTTTCCGAAAGCCCGACGGCGAAATCCGCTACTACTACCCTACCTCCGTGCTGGTTACTGGCTGGGACATCATCTTCTTCTGGGTGGCGCGCATGATCATGGCTGGCTACGAATTCCGCGGCGAAAAGCCGTTCCATGCCGTCTATTTCACCGGCATGGTGCGCGACAAGCTGCGCCGCAAAATGTCCAAATCCCTGGGCAATTCGCCCGATGCGCTCAAACTCTTAGACGACTACGGCGCCGACGGCGTGCGTTATGGCCTGATGTCGAGCGCTGCTGCGGGCAACGACATCCTTTTTGATGAAAAACTCTGCGAAAACGGGCGCAACTTCTGCAATAAGCTCTGGAATGCCCTGCGCTTAATAAAGGGCTGGCAAATAGCCGAAACGCCGGAAAACGAGGCCGCTGCGCGCCGCAATGCGCTGGCTGTCGAATGGATGCGCGCGAAGCTCAGTCAGGTACTGAAGTCCGTAGAAGAGGATTTCACCAGTTTCCGCCTCAGCGAAGCGCTGCTGACGCTGTACAGCTTCATCTGGGACGACTTCTGCTCGTGGTACTTAGAGATCATCAAGCCTGGCTTCGAGAAACCGCTGGATCGGGCAACGTACGAAGCCACGCTCGACCTGTTTAGCGACCTGATGATTGCCCTGCACCCGTTCATGCCCTTCATCACCGAAGAAATCTGGCATCGCCTGCGCGAGCGAGCGCCCGGTCAGGACTGCATGGTACAGCATTACCCCAAGGCATCCGCTTTTGACCCGACGCTCATCGAGCAGGTCGAAGCCGTCAAAGCACTGGTTACGCGCATTCGCGAGGTGCGCAACGATTACCAGATCAAGCCGCGCGAAGCCCTGACGGTCTGGGTAGAAGACAGCCCTTCAGCACGGGCGCTGTTTGACCGCAAAGGGCTGACGGAGATCGCCTGCAAATTAGCCGTATTGTCTCAGCTGGAGCGCACCGATGCCGAGCCTGCCGGGGCCAAATCCTTCCTCAGTGGCACGGAGAAGTACTTCGTAGAAATCCAGCAGCAGGTGGACTACCAGGCCGAACGCACCAAATTGGAGCAAGAATTAGCGTATCAGCAGGGTTTTCTGAAGTCCATAGAGGCCAAACTGGCCAACGAGCGCTTCGTTACTTCAGCACCGCCGGCAGTGGTGGAAAACGAGCGCAAGAAGCGCGCCGACGCGCTGGCGCGTATTCAGATTTTGGAAGAGACGCTGGCTAAGCTGCCTGTATAAGTCCCCCTATGGAAGACGCTCCCGCTTCGACCGATAACCCTCCGAGTAGCCCTGGCTTTTGGAAACACGCCCTGCTGACAGGGCTGGCATTGGGCTGTCTGTGGGCTGGCAACCACTATCGGCAGGTACCGAAGGCCCCCCCATCGGCTTGCGGTGGGCTGCATTTTAGCGCGCGCGGCCGATACCTTAGCCTGTTGCATCCGTTAGGACGCGACCCGCAAGCACCAGCCTATGCCGCCCGTACCAGCCGCGCCCGATTGGATACGCTGAGCAACTGGTACAGCCCCGTGCGCCGATACGTCGAAATCATCCGACAGGATCACCCCATTCAGCCACTTTATGGCCTGGCGCTGGGCTTTGAATTCCACGAAAGCGCCGACTCCTTTCCCTACCGGCCAGCCTATGCACGTGCGCATTTCAAAGACTTCTCCTGGGGCGGCGTGGAATTCAGCCAGTTGGACTCGTTCAACTACACCGGCGTTACCAACGAGGTCAGCCACGATCTGACCGTGCGGGTACTGTCGTTCCAGAACGATACGATTAAAGGTGTTTTTTCCGGCGTGCTCCTCAGCGGCGCCGGGCCTATGCTGCATGTGGACAGCGGGCAATTCTGCGTGCTGTTGCGACGCATCCCGTATTAGAGCACCTCAATGCCCCGCTTAGCAGACAACCGATTATATTTGCTTGAAACAAAAAGGCCTTAGGGCCGAAAAACCATGATTTCCGACCTGTTACTCACGGCATTTCTGGTCTTCCTGAACGGCTTTTTCGTAGCCGCAGAATTTGCCATTGTCAAAGTACGCGCCTCTCAAATTCAGATGCGCGCCGGCAGCAGCGCCCTGGCCCGCGTGGCCGAGAGCGTTATCCATCATCTGGACAGCTATCTGGCGGCGACTCAGTTAGGTATCACTTTAGCCAGTTTGGGCTTGGGCTGGATTGGCGAGCCCGTCGTGGGGGCCATCATCCTGAAGGTGATGAGTGGGCTTGGGCTGGAACCTGACCCCGCTGTGGCGCACCGCATTGCATTGCCCGTAGCTTTCGCCACTATCACGGTCTTGCACATCGTTTTTGGCGAGCTGGCGCCCAAGTCTATGGCCATCCGGTACCCGACGCGCACGACCCTGTGGGTGGCCCTGCCGCTTAAGTTTTTTTACTACCTGTTTCGGCCCTTCATCTGGCTGCTCAACGGGCTGGCCAATTTGATCTTGCGTGCCATGGGCATCCGATTGGTAGGGCATTCAGAAGCACACTCCGAAGAGGAACTCAAGCTCATCATCTCCGAAAGTGCAGAAAGTGGCGCCATCCAGGCCTCGGAGCGCGAGCTTATCCAGAACGTCTTTGCATTCGACGAGCGCTTAGTGAAGCACATCATGACCCCGCGCACTCAGGTCGTCGGCATACGCATCGAGACACCGCTATCGGAAGCCGTTCCGTTCGCTCTGCGCGAAGGCTACTCCCGCTATCCGGTTTATGAGGACACCTTAGACCAGATAGTGGGCTTTGTCCACACCAAAGATCTGCTGGTCGCCCAGGTGGAGCAGTCCAATAAAACGCTGCGCGACCTCATGCGACCGGTGCTGTACACGCATCCGAACAAAAAGATCGTTCAGCTGCTGCGTCAATTTCAGCGCGACCGCTTGCAACTGGCCGTTGTTACCAACGAGTTTGGCGGCACGGCAGGCATCGTTACCATGGAGGATATTCTGGAGGAATTGGTGGGCGAAATCCAGGACGAGTACGATCAGGAGCAACCGCCTGTGGTGAGCACGGGCGAGAACACCTGGCGCGTGCTGGCGCAGACCAATCTGGAGCGCATCAATGAACATTTGCCCGAACCCTTCCCGCTCGACGACGACTACGACACCCTGGCTGGCCTGCTGCTCAAGGTGCTGGACCGCATTCCGGAGGAGGGCAGCGTCATACCCATAGGGGCTTACGAGGTAACCGTGCTGAAAATGTACAAGACCAGTCCTGAAATAGTAGAGGTGCGGCGGCGAGTGGTCGAGGCTGTGTGAATAAAAAAAGCAGGCAGCCCCATTTCCTGGCCTGCCTGCCTTAGAATGCCCGAAATGCAGAGCTGAGCGCTACTGCCTTCTGGGCGTGCTTTTCGGTTCTGCTCCGGAGGTCGGGCGTTCGCCGGGTCGGCGCTGAGGTGCTGGGGCAGGTTCGTTTCCACCGTTTGCACCCGGGCGGGTTTGCGGGCTTGGCGCAGTGCCATCGTCGGCTCGACGGCCTTCGCGGTGGTGGCCTTCGTGTTTTTTATGCCCTTTGCGGCCTTTTTTGCCTTTGCCCTTGCCCTTTTGGCGGTCTTTGTCCCGATCCTGCAGGTTTTTGTCGCCACCGCGACCGCTAAAGGCGGCACCGTCGGATTTGTCTTCGGCGTGCTGACGGACGTCTCTCTCCCGACGTTGTTGTTCGGTGCGTTCTTTTTGCCCATCGGCACCAGGGCGTCGGTCCGTCTGTGCGCTGACCGTCCAGGCCAGCAGCAGGGCAAACGCTGCCATCCAAAAACTTTTCTTTGCCATAATGAAATGCGTGTTTTGGTGAAGAATGCCTTACAGACGCACAGGCCTTTGGCGAATTACACCAGAGCATCTGCTTAACCTTTTTTTTAACAAACCTTTTGGGCGCTGCAGCTCAGCCAAAGCCGAACATCAGGCCAGACACTCCGAATATAATTTCGGATGAAAAGCGCGGAGAGTGAACTTTCCTCATTATTTTTTGAAAAATAAATCTGCGCGGTTTTTGAAACCAAAACGCCGTTGTACTTTTGCCGCCGATTTTATCGGAGCCTTCTCCCAGACAAATATGATGTTTTTTCGTCCCTTTTGGATTGTTCTGGTTTTTAGTGCATTAAGTGTCAGCGCGCTGGCACAAGAGGAGCATCACCCGCACCATCAACACGACAAAGGCGTTGCTCATGTGCAACAAGAGCACGACGGCGCGCACCATGCTGACTGCGGTCATTCGGTCAACGAAGAGCGCCCCTTTGACGCCGGAGAGGCCGCCCTGCACCACATTGCCGACGCCAACGCTATCCACATCGTCGGCGACCTGTACGTGCACCTGCCGTGTATTCTTTACGCTCCGGGCTATGGTTGGAAATTCACCACAACGGCAGCCTTCGACGCTCACCACCACGGCAACGGCACGCGCTCTCAGGATGGCTACGTGTTGGTGCACGGCAACATCATGCGCCTGACTAACCCGCAGTACGCACAAGGCTCATTCCCGGTAAGCGACTACACACATAAAGAGATAGAAACCCCCGACGGCAAGAAGAAAACAGCTTATTACGCCATCATCAATGGGCAATGCGAGCCGCTGGACGCCAAAACGACCTTTGACGGTGGCCTCATGGGCGGCGGCATTACGTCCTTCTACGATTTCTCGATTACGCGCAACGTGTTTACGATGCTGCTGACGGCGCTGCTGCTGTTTTTGCTCCTGCGCGCAGCGGCGCGCTCGGCGGTAAAGCGCCAGGGCCAGGCGCCTAAGGGTCTGCAGAATTTCTTAGAGCCGTTCATTGTTTTCATCCGCGACGAGGTAGCTAAGCCCAACATTGGCCCGAAATACGAAAAGTACCTGCCCTACCTGCTGGCCATCTTCTTTTTTATTCTGGGTCTCAACCTGATAGGTCAGATACCCATCTTCCCGGGCGGTGCCAACGTTACGGGCAACATTTCAGTTACGCTGGTGCTGGCGGTGTTTACCTTTTTAATTTCGACACTCAGCGCCAATAAGCACTTCTGGGAGCACACGCTTTGGATGCCTGGCGTGCCTGCGGTGCTTAAAATTTTGATACTGACGCCCATCGAAATTCTGGGCCTGTTCTTGCGCCCCTTCACCTTGCTGCTCCGTTTGTTTGCCAATATTACGGCAGGGCACATCGTGATTGTGAGCTTCGTGGGACTTATCTTCATTTTTGGCAAAGGCGGAGAAAGCCTGAGCGGTTCCATCTCCGGTATTCTGGCTTCCGTGCCGATGACGCTTTTCATGATGACGCTCGAACTGCTGGTGGCCTTCCTTCAGGCATTTATCTTCACCATGTTGTCAGCGGTTTACATCGGTACAGCCGTTGAAGAACCGCATCACCATTGATGGCAAATTATTCACCTATTAAATAGCTTTACCGCATGTATGCAGCAATTGGCGCCGGCATCGCCGTAATTGGAGCCGGCATTGGTATTGGTCAGATTGGTGGCAAGGCCATGGAGTCCATCGCTCGTCAGCCCGAGGCTGTGGGCGATATCCGCGCCAGCATGATTCTGACGGCTGCCTTAGTAGAAGGCGCTGCGTTGGTTGCCATGGTGTTGGCTTTCTTCGTGAAAGCCCCCGCCTAAAAGAGACGCACTTCCCGGGTCGGCGCGAAGCGATTGGCGACGCAATGACCCGGATTTTTCCAGACCATTTGCCTCACGCCTTTTGTAGGTGTGTGCTTTCATAAAAAAGTAGTAGTCAAACCCACATCGCTTGTATGCTTCTCTTAGGAGATTTTTCCGTCATTAAGCCCGAACCCGGCTTGCTGTTCTGGACTGTCCTTATTTTCCTCATTTTCTGGACGTTAGTGGCGCGTTTTGCCTTCAAGCCCATCGTGAATGCGCTCAAGAAACGCGAGCAAGACATTCAGGATGCTTTGGATGAGGCGAAGAAGGCCCGCGAAGAGATGGCTGCCCTGCAGGCCGAGAACGAGAAATTGCTGGCCGAAGCTCGTGAAGAGCGCGCCAAGATGTTGAAAGACGCCAAAGAAGCCAAGGAGCAAATTCTGGCCGAAGCGAAAGAGCGCGCCAATGCCGAATACCGTCGGAAAGTAGAAAGTGCGCTGCACGACATCGAAAACCAGAAAATGGCCGCACTGGTGGAGCTGAGAAATGCGGCAGGCCAAATGGCCGTAGAAATTGCCGAAAAACTCTTGCAGCGCGAGCTGAGCAACAAGGCCGAACAGGAGGCCTATGCACGCCAGCTGGCCGAGCAAATGCGCCTGAATTAAAACCCAGCCCAGAACCGCTATGTCGAACCATCGAATTGCCGCGCGCTACACCAAGTCGCTGATTGCCTTAGCCGTCGAACGCGGCGAATTGCAGGCTATCCATGGCGATATGCAGCTGTTAGAGAAAGCGCTTCAAAACCGCGAGCTTTATTTGCTGATGAAAAGCCCTATCGTCCCGGCGGATAAAAAGCTGGCTGTCGTTAAGGCCCTCTTCGAAGGCAAAGTCAGCGCGCTCACGCTGGGGTACCTGCAGTTGCTCATTCGGAAAGGCCGCGAGGCATATCTGCCTGAAATCACGCGGGAGTTTTTCCATCAGTACAGGGTCATTCAGCGGATCACTTCGGTGCGCATTGTTAGCGCGGCACCGCTGTCCGATGCTGTGGTGGCACAAATCAAACAACGCATCCAGGCCAGCGGGCTGGCGAATGAAAACCTCGAAATTACCACCCAGATAGACCCTTCGCTCATCGGTGGCTTTGTTCTGGAGTTCGACGACAAACGCTACGACGCCAGTTTGGCCAGCCGATTGGCTGCTTTGAAAGCAGAATTCAGCAAAAATCAATACGTCAGGGAGTTTTAAGCGCCCATTTTTTTCTTTCAAACACTCATTCAGAACAATATGGCAGACATCCGACCGGAAGAAATCTCGGCAATACTCAAACAGCACCTGTCTGGCTTCGACACCGACACGCAATTGGAGGAAGTAGGCACGGTGCTCCAGGTGGGCGACGGCATTGCCCGCGTGTATGGCCTCAACCGCGCTCAATCAGGCGAGTTGGTAGAATTTGAGAACGGCACGCAGGCCATCGTGCTCAACTTAGAGGAAGACAACGTGGGCGTGGTGCTCATGGGCTCTTCGGCGGGCATCCATGAAGGCTCTTTAGTCAAGCGCACGGGCAAAATCGCCTCTATTGAAGTAGGCGAAGGTTTTCTGGGCCGAGTAGTCAACCCTCTGGGCCAACCCATTGACGGCAAAGGCCCTATCAGCGGCCAGAAATACGAAATGCCCTTAGAGCGCAAGGCGCCGGGCGTTATCTATCGCCGTCCGGTAAACGAGCCGCTTCAGACGGGCATTAAGGCCATTGACGCCATGATTCCGATTGGTCGCGGCCAGCGCGAGCTGATCATCGGCGACCGTCAGACGGGTAAGTCGGCCATCGCTATTGATACCATCATTAACCAAAAAGAGTTCTACGAGCGCGGCGAGCCGGTGTATTGCATCTACGTTGCGTGCGGGCAAAAGGCCTCTACGGTTGCCCAAATTGCACGCACGCTGGAAGAATACGGCGCTATGCCCTACACGGTTATCGTGTCGGCTTCGGCATCCGACCCCGCACCTCTGCAGTTCTATGCACCATTTGCCGGCGCCGCCATTGGCGAGTATTTCCGCGACACGGGTCGTCCGGCCCTCATCATTTACGACGACCTGTCGAAGCAGGCCGTAGCCTACCGCGAGGTGTCGCTGCTGTTGCGCCGTCCACCGGGCCGCGAAGCTTACCCGGGTGATGTGTTCTACCTGCACAGCCGCCTGCTGGAGCGCGCCGCCAAGATCATTGACGACGACAACGTGGCGCGCCAGATGAACGACCTGCCGCCCAGCCTCGTCAAGGCCGGCCTCATAAAGGGCGGCGGCTCGCTCACAGCACTGCCGCTCATCGAAACGCAGGCAGGCGACGTGTCGGCCTACATCCCGACAAACGTGATCTCCATCACAGACGGGCAGATCTTTTTGGAGTCGAACCTGTTCAACGCCGGTATCCGCCCGGCCATTAACGTGGGTATCTCGGTGAGCCGCGTAGGTGGTAACGCCCAGATCAAGTCCATGAAAAAAGTGGCCGGTACGCTCAAACTCGATCAGGCGCAATACCGCGAGCTGGAAGCGTTCGCCAAATTCGGCTCCGACCTCGACGCCGCCACCCAGGCCATCCTGGCCAAAGGTGCCCGCAACGTGGAAATCCTCAAGCAGCCGCAGTACAGCCCGATGCCGGTAGAAAAGCAAATCGCCATCATCTACTTAGGCACCAACAATCTCCTGCGCGACGTACCCCTCGACAAGGTGCGCGAATTTGAGGACGTCTTCCTCATGGAAATGGAGCAACAACTGCCCGACGTGCTGGAAGAATTCCGCAAAGGCAAATTAGAAGAAGCTAGCTTGGAAAAAGTACGCCAACTGGCCGCCAAACTGACCGCACAATACAAAAAGTAAGCGCGACGCCGGCCCTGGGGCGTTAGTGTACGCCACTGGGCCGGCGCCCATACAACCCTTTAGCTCATGGCAAGAGGACTCAAAGAAGTTCGCGAGCGCATTAAGTCCATTATTTCTACGCAGCAGATCACCAAGGCCATGAAAATGGTCTCGGCGGCCAAACTGCGCAAAGCCCAGGCGGCCATCGTGCAGATGCGCCCGTATGCTAACCGCCTCAACCGCATGCTGTCCAACATCCTGTCTAATCTGGATGGCGATGCTACGACGGCTTTTGGCAAGGAACGCGAGGTGAAAAACGTCCTGGTCGTTGTCGTTACGTCAAACCGCGGCCTGTGCGGCGCCTTCAACACCAACATCAACAAGGAGGCCATCGCGCATATCCAGGCCAGATATGCCCAACAGCGCCAGGCAGGTCGGGTGTCGGTAATGTTTATTGGCAAGAAAGGCTACGACTACTTTCGTCGCCGTTACCGCGACATGTCGTTCAACACCGACCACATAGACCTCTTTAACCACCTGACCTACGAGCATACCAGCGCCATAGCGCGTACGCTTATGGATGCATTTCTGGCCGGCCAATACGACGCCATTGACATTGTCTACGGGCGTTTCAAAAATGCCGCTACGCAATACCCAACGGTAGAACAATGGCTTCCGGTGCCCAAAATGGCCTCTGCCGAAGGCCCAAAGAAGCGCGCTGATTACATTTTTGAGCCGGACAAACAACAACTGCTGGAAACGCTGGTGCCCAGCATCCTGCAACTGCAGTTTCACAAGACCTTGCTCGACACGCACGCCAGCGAACACGGCGCCCGTATGACGGCTATGGATAAGGCTACCGAAAACGCTGAAGAACTGCTCAAAGAACTGCGCATCAGCTACAACAAAGCCCGCCAGGAGGCCATCACGACCGAACTGACCGAAATCGTCGGCGGCGCAGCAGCCTTAGAAGGCGCATAAAAGCAAACAAACCAACGATCGAACATCTCCTCCCAGCCCTGTCGCAATGCTTGTGCGGCAGGGCTTTTTTGGCTGATAAAACGCCCTTTTTCTATAGGTTTCTTGACCACTTTAATCAAAAGGCTGGTTTATTTTTGGGCGGCCAAACGAGTTTGGCCGCCACCTATGAACGAACTTTCCTGGCGCGAGCGCTTAGGCGCTATTGTAGCTGTTGTCGTGCTGTTTGGCCTTATCTGGCTGTACACGCGCGAGTACCCGGTGTTCACCAACACCCTGCAGGCCAGCCGCTTAGTGCTGGGTGCTTTTCTGTTTGGCTTTCTTTTAGCCGCTGCCCTGTTGTATGCCTTGCGCCGGCGCCTGATGCCTTGGGCCAATCACGTACCGGAAGTGTTGCTCATCGTCTTTTTCATCCCGCTCTTCATGCCGCTTCTTGCCAGTCGCCTCAATCGGGCCGGCGGTGCGGTGGAGCATCGCCCGTTCGAGTTTGTGGCCGAAGCGCCCTATGTAGCCTCGGCTTATGGCTGGCTGCGCTATCGGCCCATTGAGGCCACGGGTTATCGCCTTGTCGTCCGGGACGGCGGGCGCTTGCGTCGGTTTCAGTACAAAAGCCAGCCCTACTTCCCGCTCACCCAACCTGGCGATACTATACTGCTGCCCGTGCGGCGCGGGCTGCTGGGGGTGGAGGTGATAGAACTCAGATGATTTTACACCACTCTTCTCCGGAAACCTTTACTCCTGTTTGCAAAGAGCACGATGGAAAAAGCTATCGCCTTAGCACTACCTTAGCCTCCCACACCCGCCCTTCCGATATGAAGCGCACGAAGTATAAACCATTTGAGAGTGCCGAAAAGTCCAAAGCATAGTCTCCGCCAGTATCTACGTCAGCCCGGTGGTGCAGACGCCCCTCAAGGCTGAGTACTTCCAGGTGTCCTGGGCCGGGTAATTGGTGTAGCCACACGGGTCCATTAGTAGGGTTGGGATATAGCGTGAGCGATTGCACGTAGGCCTCGGAGCTGGGTGTAACAAAGCCAATGTAGCGATAGGTAAGGAAGAACGCCAGGGCACTGTCAATAGCCGGCTGCGCACATTGGCTGTGGTTAGCATTCGGCTTGACATCCCGAGCGCCTACGTCTTTTGCGCCGCGAGCAAGCATAGAGTCGCGGGCTACGATACTGTTCTGATAGGGCACCTGATCGTCGTCGGTGCAGTAATACAGACGCACAGGTGCTTTGGGCGCCCAGGCATAGACGTTGTTGTCGCGCAAGGCCACATTAAGTGGATGCTGAGGGTCGTTTACGACGGCTTGAATATACTCGTTTCGGAACAGACGTCGCGGGCGGCAGGCCAATTCGTGCCAGATGAGCTTGGCCACTAAACGCACCTGCAATTCCAAAAGGGAGATCTTGTCGTTTTTGAATTCTGTGATATCGCCAATATATTGGTCGCGGAAAACCTCCTGAAACGAAGCATAGAGGTTGCCGTAAACGCCCTGATAGCTGATGAGGGTGTTGGGGATGTAGCCCGGATACATGTAAACCTTGTCGGCAAGTACCAGGTCGCGCATCACCTCGCCGGTGCTATAAGGCCCAGAAAGAGGCGCAGAAGCCGTTACTGTGAATTCATGACTCCACAACGTTTCAGCGTCGCGATGGAAAGCCATAGCAGCATGCCCACCTTGCGAATAGCCCGTTACAAACAGCTGGTCGTGCGTGTGTACACCATACTGCTGGGCAAAGGCCGGCAAAGCACGCAACATATCGGCAGCTACCCAGGCTTCGGAGGCGGCATGTACGTAGGGATGAAAGCCCCTGGCCACGCCCAGCCCCAGGTAGTCTGGCATCAGGGTAACAAAGCCCATACCGGCAAAAAGCAGCGCCCGCTCGCCCTCGCCTCCGGAGAAGACGTCAAAAGAAGGAACGCCCGTCTTTGTGGTGGCCGTACCGTGCTGATAGAGCAGTCGAGGGAAAACACGCGATGGGTCTACGGGCATCGCAACCAGACCTGAGACCGTATCGGGCTGACCCGCAGTGTTCCAGGTCGTGTACACAAGCCTGAAACATTGTACGTCATAGGCGACCAGCGGCTGTTTGAACTGATCGGCAATTTGCGCGCGCGTGCGGCTACCCAACGGTTGAACCTGAACAAGTTTCTGCGCGCATAACAGCGAAGTGCAGGCCAATAAAGCGGCCATGGGGAGGGTACGCAAAAGCATAGGTGCAGCAAGTTTTAATGAAAAGATACCCCCTGGCAAAGGATATGCAAACTCCCCATGAGTACGGATTAGCCTCCTCGCCGGCACAGCAATAGAGGCTCTATGCCAACGAGGAGGTGGTAAAAACATTATCGGTGCAGCACCACTTTACTTTGCCACAGACGGCCTTCGGCGAGGAAACGAACCAGATACACGCCGTTTTCTAAGGCCGAAAGATCGAGTCGGTAATTGCGGTCGGTGATGCCGGCATGGTCCTGGCGCAGGCGCCCACTGATGTCGAGTACCTGCACCACTCCTTCGCCGGGCAGGTCCATCAGCCATACGGCACCGTTCGTTGGGTTGGGCTGCAACGGAAGCGGCGCTATGGCGTAGGGTTCCTGAGTACTGCTCACGAAGCCCACATCCCGATAAGCCAGGAAGAAGATGACGGTGTTGAGCAACGCCGGCGAGACACAGCCACCGTGGTCGGCATTGGAGTTAACGTCAATCACCTGCAGGTCGGCAGCACCCCGGGCCAGCATGGTGTCGCGGGCAACGATGCTGTTCTGGAACGGCACCTGGTCGTCGGCCATGCAGTAATAGATGCGCGTAGGTACTTGAGGCGACCATTGATACACATTGTTGTCGCGCAGAGCAACATTGACCGGATGCCCATCGTCGGCTTTGACCTCTTGCACCAGTTGAGGATGCAACATGCGCACTGGCCGGCAGGCGCCCTCATTTTGCGTCAGCAGGGTAATCAGCTGCGAGTTTAGCTGAATGAGGTTCATGTTACCGCTGTAATGCTGGCTGATGAGCGTCGCATACGGCTCGCGGAACACCTCCTGCACGAGGTTGAACAGGTTGCCATAAACATTCTGATAGGAAATCAAGGTATGGGGAATGTAGGACGGATAGAAGTAGATATCGTCAGACAGCACCAGCCCACGCATAACCTCGCCGATGCTGTAAGGCCCCGACATGTGGCTGGCTGCCGTCATTTTGAACTCGTTCTTCCAGGGCCCTTCCACATCGCGCTGAAAAGCCATCGAAGCATGACCGCCTTGCGAGTAGCCGGTTACGAACAACTGGCTATTCACGTGTAGCCCAGGGCCGTAGTAGGCCATGAAATCCGGCAAGGCGCGCAGCATGTCTGCAGCCACCCAGGACTCGGAGGCGGCATGTACATAAGGATGAAAGCCTTTGGCCACGCCCAAGCCCAAATAGTCGGGCATCAGGGTCAGGAAGCCCATGCCGGCGAAGAGCAGCCCCAGCGTTCCCTCGCCACCCGTCAGTACGTTAAACGACGGCACGTCGGTGCGCGTCGAAGAGGTGCCGTGCTGATACACTAAGCGCGGAAAGATGCGCGCAGGATCTTGCGGCACGACGATAAGCCCTGACACTGTGTCGGGCTGGCCGGCAGTGTTTTTAGTGGTGTAAATGACCCGATAGAAGCGTGCGTCATACTGCACTAAGGGGTTGTTGAACTGCGCAGCAATCTGCGCGCGGGTACGGCTGCCCAAAAATTGGGCTGAAACCATCTTCTGCGCATGGAGAAACGATGCCAGCAGAAGACACAGAGCAAGAACAGAAAGCAGTCTTTTGTGCATAACACGTAAAACAGTGAGTGAGCAGATGGGCAAAAGTAAGTGAAACCGCGCATGACCCGCTCATTTACCCACTGTCTTCTGCAAGATTTTACTCTTCGCGCCATTGACACATGCTGGTATTGCATTGTGCAGTTCATACAAATGCTGGAAGATGCCCTCTGAAAAAGAGCGTTCCGTATTTCCCGGAAAGCATACATTTGCAGGGGTGTGCGTTCACATCGAGAAGTGATGCGCCACCTCATGAACCCGACATTTAGCCGCTTTTATGCAACGCTGCCCGCCGTTTGGCCTCGAGCCGTGGTCTTTCGGCGGCAGCGTTTTTTCAGGACGCTGGTGGTAGGCCCAGCGCCTGATGTTTTCAATGAGTGGATGCTTTCTCCAAAGAGCACTCTGGATTTTTCTGAGGGCGCTTTACCCTTTGCCTTTAGCGCATACAGTCCTGCTCCACAGGGTGTTCTCTTAATTCACGGCTTTTACCCCCACAATTTCCGGTATCTTCCCTCGAATGGCCTCCGCGATGCCGGCGCGCAGCGTCATTTCCGACATGGCACACGAGCGGCACATGCCTGTCCAGCGCACATGCACATACATGTCGTCGGTCAGGTCCACCACCTCCACATCGCCGCCGTCGGCATTCAGGTGAGGGCGCACGGCGCGCAGGGCCTCCTCGATGCGCTGGAGCAATTCTGCTTTGGTATCGTTACGCATACACTATCGGGTTCGCCATCTGAACGAAAGTTGGACAAAGTTAAACTCACTGCTTCAAACGGTCGCGAAACTTTTGTCGGAACTTCTCGACTTTCGGCCCTACCACATAGATGCAATAGGGCTGCGAGGGATTGTCCCGGTAATAATTCTGGTGATAGTCCTCTGCTTTGTAGAAGCGGTCGAGTGGTGCAATTTCCGTTACGATGGGTTTGGGCCACAGGGAAGCAGCGGCCTTTTTAGCGGCCTCTGCGATGCGCTTTTGCTCGTCATTGTGATAAAAGATAACCGAGCGGTACTGGGTGCCTACGTCGTTGCCCTGTCGGTTGAGGGTCGTAGGGTCGTGCACCGTAAAGAAGACTTCCAGGATATCGGCATAGGAAGTTACAGAAGGGTCATACGTGATTTGCACCACTTCGGCATGGCCCGTCGTGCCCGTACACACCTCGCGATAGGTCGGATTGGGCACACGGCCGCCGGCATATCCGCTTTCCACCTTCAGAACGCCTTTCATTTCCTGATAGACGGCCTCAATGCACCAGAAACACCCGCCGCCGAGGGTGGCTATTTCAACGGCATCCGGAGTTCCTTCGGCAGGGGGCGTGGTCGCAGTTGGGTCATTTTTTGACATAGTTCGCTCTTTTTGTTTTTGCGCTGACGGTTGTGGGCAGGCCGTGAGCAGGAAGAGAGGAATCAGCCAGGCGGTTAGCGTTTTCATGTTTGCGTGTATTGCGCCATTTTTTCTTATTAAACACCTCATAGGAAATTAAGTTTTGCCCACCGGGCAAAGGCTTCAGGCTAAGTACCCGGAATAGCCGGGTGTTCAAATCTCCTGTGAACCAGCAAGGTGCGCCCTTGTCCGGGCAGGTAGCTGAGGAAGCGCTGCAGTCCCAGCCATTTGGCCTCGTCTAAGTCGTAGCTGATATTTTGACGAAAGTAAGCCTCCAGGTCGAAGCCCGGGAGTGTGGGCAGAATTTTGACGAGTTGAGGTATCTGGGCGATGCCGTCGGCTAAAGCCTCGTTGAAGCGGCGCACAAAGTCGTCGGGCAGGGGGCGCGTGCTGACCCACGCAGCAAAGACGAACGGCAGCCCCGTCCAGTCTTTCCAGGCCTGGCCGAGGTCGTAGGTGTAGGGAAAGCGTTTTTCCATACCAATAGCTCGGTCGCCAATGACCAGGCCGGCAGTGTCGCCGCTGATGTGTTCCTCGTAACCGTCATAAGCGGGCACCAATTCCGGCTCGACGCCCCAGTACTCGCGGCAAAGAATGGGCGCCAAAGCCACAGAGGTGCGCGAATGAAAATCCAGCAGTAAACGCCGCACCTCACCAATAGGCTTTTCGGAAAAGATGCACACCGTCTGCACAGCCCCCGTGGCGCCAATGCAAAAGTTGGAAACCAGATGGGCCTCCGGCAGGTCGGGAATGACAGCCACCGGCGTCAGAGCCAGATCAGCCTCTTCGCGCAGCAGCTTTTGGGCGCACATCGAAGGGATATCTAAACTCAACTCTATCTGGTCGGACAGCGAACTGCGGAAAAGCCCGTAAATGAACGGTTTGGTATTCAAGTAACTGACAACAGCAAGGCGCATACAGACAGAAGGGCTGAAAGCGGATGAGACGGAGCGTTTCAGGCGTTTACGACGGGCAATTCCACATATCCGCGCCAGTTTTTGTCTTCTTCAAAGACAACATCGGTATAGTCGCGCACCACGTTGTAAAGCGTGTCGCGTTCGATGGGGCGGCGGCCTACGCGGCGGATGAGGTCCACCAATTGTTGGGTGGTGAGGGAGGGGTGTTGTTCTTCGGCACCTGCCATGGAGTAGATTTTCGTGGTATCGTCAATGGTGCCGTCAATATCGTCCACGCCGAAAGCCAGCGACATTTGAGCCAGCGTGCGCCCAATCATGGGCCAGTAGGCCTTGATGTGGTCAAAGTTGTCCAAGTAAACGCGGGCGATGGCGTAGTTGCGCAGGTCTTCTACGGCAGTGCTTTCGGGCACGTGGCTCATCTGGTTGTGCTGGTTACGGAACTTGAGCGGGATGAAGGTCTGGAAACCGCCCGTTCGGTCTTGCAGTTGGCGCAGGTGCTCCATGTGGTCAATGCGGTGCCAGTACTTTTCGATGTGGCCGTACAACATAGTGGCGTTAGAACGCCCGCCCATCTGGTGCCAGATTTCATGGATACGAAGCCACTGCTCAGCTGTGCATTTGTCAGCAGCAATTTGCTCGCGAATTTCAGGGTGGAAAATTTCCGCACCGCCTCCGGGCAGGCTGTCTAAGCCAGCCTCTTTCATCAGGCGCATGCCCTCTTCGTAGCTGATTTTGGCTTTTTTGAAGATGTAGTGATACTCCACCGGCGTCAGCGCCTTAATGTGCAGCGACGGCCGATGTGCTTTAATGCGTCGGAACAGCTCCTGGTAAAACGGCACATTGTACTGTGGCAACACCCCGCCCACGATGTGCACTTCAGTAACGGGCTGGTCGTCGTAGCGGCGCACGATGTCGAGCATTTCCTCCATGGTGTAGGCCCAGGCGTCGGCGTCGCTACGCTGCTTGATGAGGCGCGAATACGAGCAGAACTTGCAATCATAGACGCACAGGTTGGTCGGCTCGATGTGGAAATTCCGATTGAAATAGGTGTTGTGCCCGTGCTTGCGCTCGCGGATGTGGTTGGCTAAGGCCCCCACAAACGCCAGTTCGCCGTGCTCGTAGAGATACAGACCCTCTTCCGGGGTAATGCGCTCACCATTGAGGACTTTTTCGGCAATGCGCCGATGGGTTGGGCTGAGGCGTTCGTGGCGAAGGATGTTTTCTAGCAAAGCCATACTGTTGGAATAGAACCGTACGATGTTTGGTGCTCTTCTAAACTTAAGGAGCGGAGGAAAGTTCATCGCCTCCGGCGAGAATAGCCAGCAGGCGCTGTGCATTGGTCGAGTTAGAGTACTGTTGTTCCAGCATGCGCTGTCGTTGTGCCAGGTCAGCCTCCGCGAAGGGCGTTTCCACAGCTGCCTGAATGGCCTGGCGCATTTCCCGCGCATTGTTAGCGACGCGACACAGCGCATGCAGTTCCGTACCGGCGAGCGCGTGGTGGTTGGCAATACAATGGCGCCCTCGGAAGAGCGCACTGAGTAGTTTGAGCTTGACGCCCGACGATTGGAATGAAACCAACACATGCGCCTGCGCTTGTCGGATAAGCGCATCCATACGCGCCTCGTCCGGGTCAGCTACCAGCGCAGCATTGGGCCGGCGGGCAATGGCTGTGCGCAGGCGCTTTGAGGGTGCCATGCCAGCCACCACAAACGGCACATTGGGCAGATCTGCAAAAACCTCTTCCAGCAGCCACAGCGCAGCGCGTTCGTTGTCGGGCACGCTCAGCTTGCCATGGAAGAGCACATAGTCGCCTCGCCCCGGCAAACTGCAGACCTGTTCGTAAGGGTGAAAAACGGGCAGGTAATGCGCCCGCACTGGATAGTTTTGAGCAAAGTAGTCGCGCTCAGCAGGCGATAAGGCCAAAATAGCATGGGCAAAAGGCAGCAGTTGTCGCTCCGCACGCCGCAGTCGCCTACTCTCTATCCAGAAATACAGCCGCTGCAACAGAGAAGCGGACGAATGCGCCAGCTGCGCATAGTATTGCCATTCGATGTTGTGCATGCGCAGCACCTTCCGACGCGCTCGCAGGGCAGGATGCCCCAGCCAGCCCGCCGTGTGCAAGCCTTCAAACAGGATGGGCGCATCGTCTTCGAGCAGACGCTCCAGCAGCTCCGGATGCTTGCGCGTGCGCACAATGAACGGCTCAGCGCTCCACTGATGCCATACCGACCGCGAACGCACGTAGTAATACACCTGCTCGCAGTACTGATTTAATACGGCTTGCGGCCCTCGCCCCCCGTACTGAAAGCAATGCAAAACGACCTGGGCACCTGCCCGATGCAGCGCCCGCAACTGGTGAAAAACCGCCATAACCCCGCCGTAGTTGGCCGGCCAGGGAATATCAAAAGAGACGACGTGTAGCCGCATGCTGGGTAGGAGACGCCGGGCAGAGCGCCGCAAAGGTAGCACCTCAAATAAAGCCTGGCTGAAGTGAAAAAATTTTTGCCGTTAAGTTTTTTTGAATTTTCGCAAACGCCATACCTTCAGGCGCGATACTGCAAGACGCTGCGTTTTGGGTATCTCGCATGTATTTTCTCACCAAAACTTACGGTAGCTATGAATATCACATTCGAAGAGCTTCGCCGCATCAAGCACGCCTTACCGCATGGGAGCATCGCTCGCATCGCTCAAGAGCTTAACCTCGACGAGCAGACGGTGCGCAACTACTTCGGGGCACACAACTACAAAGACGGTCAAATCGTCGAGTGGCACCTCGAGCCCGGCCCAAATGGCGGTATCGTTCATCTGGAAGACACGACCATTCTCGAGCGCGCCCGGCAAATCCTGGCCGAGAACGGTATCTCTATCGCCAACTGAACAGCGCGCTTGATGCGCTCTTGAATGCCTGAACAATGCGAGGCGATGCCCCCCGTGGTCATCGCCTCGCCCGTTTTAGAGCCGCCTTTTATTCTCGGAGCATCAGACTGCTCGTGGACAATTACTTCAACGGCTTCCAGACGTTGTCAGAAACCTCGATGTCTGCCATGCGGCGCGTGGGGTCAATTTCGATGGAGGCAATGCGGCTGAGCGGCTCTGATATTAAAAAGGTGTAAGTCGGCTCCACCCACCGATGGCGTGGCAATACGGTGCGCTTCACCTCAGACTCGGGCGGCTTAATGCCGCGCTGGCTCTCCAGAGGAGCGTAAAACAGCTCCTGCTTTCCGTTGGTGTACGTAACCAGAACATCTAAAGGCATGGCCATGGCTCCTTTGCGCCCTATGAAAACGCGGGTGCTTTTGCGCCCTTCTTCAGCGACGGAGTCAATGGCGTAGTCCACATAATTCGTGGTGTGCACAAAGTCCTCTTTGTACCAGTCCAATTCCAGTCCGCTTTGCTTTTCCATGACGCGGATAAGATCGTTCGGGTTGGGGTGCTTGAACTTCCACAGGTCAAAATAGCGCAGCAGGCCAGCGGCCAGGTTTTCTTTTCCGATGACGTATTCCAGTTGGTGCAGGAAGACACATCCCTTTGAATAAGCGCCGATGCTGTAAGCGAAGTTGGTGTGGTAATGGTCGGCATGGGTGGTCAGAGGTTCCTCTTTGCCGGCTTTTACCAGCATGAAATAGGAAGAATAGGAGCTCTGGAAGGGAAATTCGGCGGGTTTTCGCTTGCCCAGCAGCCCTTCGGCGGCCAATTGTTCTTCTACGATAGTGGAGCCATAGACGGTGAAGCCTTCGTCCATCCAGGCGTGCAGGCTTTCGTTGGTGCCCAGGAGCATCTGGTACCAGGTGTGCATTTGCTCGTGAATGCTCACGCCGACGAGGCTGGCGAGCGAGCGTTTGCCGGTGATGAGCGTGGCCATAGGGTATTCCATACCGCCATCGCCGCCCTGGATGAAGCTGTATTCGCCGTAAGGGTAAGGGCCGAAGCGCTCGTTCATGATGGTGCGGGCGCGGCTCATGATGGCGGGCAGGGCTTCCCAGGCTTCGTCGTAGCCGCGTCCGCGCTGCCAGAAGAAGCGCATGATGGTGCCGTCGGCGGCGGTCATCTTGACGTGCGTGTAGTCGGGGTCGGCGGCCCAGGCGAAGTCGTGCACATTGGGTGCTTTGAAGTGCCAGGTCAGCTTGTCGCCTGCGGGTCGCTTCACCTCAGCGCCTTCCGGCTCGTAGCCATAGCCCACCTCGAGCGGATTTTGCAGATAGCCGCCAGCGGCCACAATGTAGTTTTTGGCGATGCGAATTTTCACATCGTAGTCGCCCCACACACCATAGAACTCGCGTCCGATGTACGGATTGGCGTGCCAGCCCTGATAATCATATTCGCAGAGCTTGGGGTACCACTGTGTCATTGAGTAGTCAATGCCCTCGCTATTGAAGCGCCCGGAGCGGCGTATTTGAATGGGTACCTGGGCATCCCATTCCATTTCCAGCACGGCGGTGCTGTTGGGCAGGATAGGCTCGGGCAGGTCCACCTCCAGGATGGTCTCCACAGTTTCAAAGCGGGTGGGCTTTCCGTTGAGGGTCAGTTTTTTGATTTTCATCCAGCCCTGCTCTTCTGGCAATAAGTCAGCGATGCGGCGCAGGCGATGGTCGGGGTCTTCGATGTTGCGGTTGCGCACGTCCATCATGCTGCCGGGCTGGAAGGCATTAAAATATAGGTGATAAAATACCCGCGTCAGTGTGTCGGGGCTGTTGTTGGTGTACTCCAGCCGTTGCGTGCCGCGATACTGGTGTTTTTGGACGTCCATGTCAATAAACATTTCGTAGTTGACGCGCTGCTGCCAGCGGTCGGGCTGGGCTGGGAGCTGCGAGGCGCCGGCTGCAATAAGCCAGCAGACCAAAAGCGCAAACGATGCCAGGTGGTTCATAAGCTCGGGTGGGTATGCTTTCTTTGTGTACATTTTCTTTGCAAGGTTCGGCGATTTGCCTCGTTTGGCCGGGAAAAAATGAGACAAAGGCTCCAGCGTTGGCAGCAAACGCCTTTGTTACGCACAACAGCACCGGACAAAGCCAAAGGAACCCAAACGGGAAAAAGGCATCACTACCACACTCGATACCAGGGCAACGGTCTATCTTTGCCGCGGAAAATGCATAGAACACACGTCATTGAATGAATAGCATGAAATATCGCATAGCCCTGGCGCTCATTGTTTTGGCCGTTCTGACACGCCTTTTGCCGCACCCGCACAACTTTACGCCCATCGCTGCGGTGGGCTTGTTCGGTGCTTCGGTATTTAGCCGTCCGTGGTTAGCCTTTGTCGTTTCCTTCCTGTCGCTGTTTTTGAGCGACCTGTACATCAACAACGTGGTATACGGCCATTTCTACGAGCATTTCGTATGGTTTGGCTCGTTGTGGGTATATGCAGCATTTGGCGCTGTCATTGTGCTGGGGCGTTTGCTTTTGCACCGCGAGATGAAAGCGGGCCTGGTCGTTAAGGCCAGCCTGTCGGCGTCGGTCATTTTCTTTTTGCTCACCAATTTTGGCGTATGGGCCACCTCTGGCATGTACCCCCACACGCCGGCAGGTCTGCTGGCCTGCTATGTGGCCGGCCTTCCGTTTTTCGGAAACACCTTGCTGGGTGATTTGCTGTACTCGGCGGTGCTCTTCGGCGGATACGCCTGGGCCACCCGCTATTGGGAGCGACGCCAGCAAGCCGCCCGCTCCCTCTAACCCTGAACGGCATGGAAGAACGCTCTCTGCAACCGAAAAAAGTCTCCGAAAGTCGGACGGTGATGACCGAAATGGTCATGCCCAACGACACCAACCCCATGGGCAACCTCATGGGCGGGTATCTGATGCGCTGGATGGACATTGTGGCCGCCATTTGCGCCGGGCGCCATTGCGAGGCGCACGTAGTAACGGCGGCCGTGGATCACATTTCTTTTCAAAAGCCCATCCGCGTAGGCGAAATTGTTACGCTTGAAGCTTCCGTTACACGCGCCTTCAACACCTCCGTAGAGGTGTACGTCGAGGTCTTCAGCAGCGACATCAAAGGGCACAATCCGCGGCGTTGCAACCACGCCTATTTTACTTTTGTCGCTTTAGACGACGAGCGCAAGACACCCATTGAAATACCGCCCGTACTGCCGCTGTCGAGCGAAGAGCAAACCCTGTACGAAAGTGCAGCCCGTCGGCGCGAAATCCGACTCATCCTCTCCGGGCGCATCAAGCCGAAAGAGGCCACCGAAATACGCCGCTTCTTTGCCGACCTGGGCTAACCTCCTCCTCCCTGTTTTTTATGCGATACCTCCTTTTCAGCGCAGCCTTGCTGGCGTCGCTTGCGGCATGCCGCGAGCGCTCTGCTCCGCCCTCTCCTACCCTACCTGCCGCCGACGAGGTGCCGGCCGACTTTCGGACGTTTTACCAACAGTTTCACGCCGACAGCCTTTTTCAGGTGCAGCACATCAGCTGGCCGCTACCAGGGCAGACCACCGAAGAAACGCCAGAAGGGGGGCTGCGGCCCAAGTCCACCTACTGGGAGCGGGAAACCTGGCGCTTTCAGCGCGCTGTGGACTTCAGTGCAGGCGAGTTTAAGCAGCAACTGCGCACGGTGGAAGGGCAGTATGTTGTCGAACGCATTTCCTACGCAGCAGCCCCCAATTACGCCCTGGAGCGCCGCTTCATGCGCCGCAGCGATGGGGAGTGGGAGTTAGTCTATTACGCCGATATGCAGGAGCGTTAGAGCACATTGGCCAGCTGCTCCTTTATTTTTTCCAGCTCATCCTTCATTTGCACGACGATTTTCTGGATGTTGGCGTCGTAGGCTTTCGCGCCTAAGGTATTGATTTCGCGCCCCATTTCCTGGCTGATGAAGTTGAGCGAGCGCCCTGCCGAGCGCTTAGGGTCTTCCAATTGCTCCAGGAAGTAGCGGCAATGCTGGTCGAGGCGCACTTTTTCTTCGGTGAGGTCCATTTTCTCTAAGTAGTAGAGAATCTCCTGCTCGAATCGGTTGGCATCTAAGTTTTCCTTGCCGAAGACCTCTTCCATGTTGTTGCGCAAGCGTTCGCGCATACGGGTGAAGCGTTCCTGTTCATAGGGCTGCAATTCCTGTAGCAGCGTCAGGATGTTCTCCACGCGCAGGCGCAGGTCGGCGCCCAGTGCCTTTCCTTCCTGGAGGCGATACGCGCGCAGGTTGTCTAGTGCCTGGCGCATCACTCCGCAGAGGGCTTCGAACTCCTCGTCGTCCATTTCGGTAGAGGACGAGTTGATGACATTCGGGATGCGCAACAGGGCGGGCAGAATATCCGCGTGCGAAAGCTGAAGTTCTTCAGCCAGGCGCTTGATTTCGCGGTAATACCCCCGGAACAAGGCCTCGTTAAGGCTGACGGCAGCGGCGCCATCCGCGCTTTGCACTTCGATAAGCAGGTCGAGTTTGCCGCGCTCGGCGTGCTCAAGGACGATGCGGCGCAGCTCCAGTTCTTTTTCTTTATAGTCGCCCAAAAAGCGCAGTTTCAGGTCGGTAATTTTGGCGTTCAGTGCGCGTACTTCCACGGAGATAACTTTATCACCGTAATTTCCTACGGCTCTGCCGTAGCCAGTCATGGATAAAAGCATAAGTCAAGAAGCGATGTCCGATAAAGCAAGAGGCGACGGTTTTGGGCGCGTCAAAGGTAGCGAAAAAACGGTCGGACAAAATTCCGTCGAAAGTATTTTGCCAAATGCCTTTGCTATATTCGGTTAGTCAGTAAGTTTGCTGCCGAAAAGTTCAGCGTAGCGACTCCTCCTCTGCAATGGCGACGCCATGGGCGTTAAAATTTTCAGCCTTAAAGAAAAACCGGGGCCATTGTTTTGGCGCTGGCAAAAATTTGTCTGAACTTTGCCGACCCATTTTCGGAGTCCTTCCTTTTTCACTACAACACGTTTAAAATCAACAAGATAAAACATGAGAAAGGCTGACCTTGTTAACGCCATTTCACAAAAGACTGGAGTTTCAAGAGTAGATGTTCTGGTTACCCTCGAAGCGCTTTTTAAAGAAATCAAAAGCAGTTTGGAGTCGGGCGAGAATGTCTATGTCCGCGGCTTTGGCAGTTTTGTCATCAAGCGCCGTGCGAAAAAGGTAGGACGCCACATCAAGATGGGGAAGGCACTGGAAATTCCGGAGCATTACATACCTGCCTTCAAGCCGGCCAAATCTTTTGTTGAGCAAGTGAAAAACAACGTTACTTCGCTGCCGTCGGATGAGGGGGAGGAAGATTAAGGAGGACCGTAGAAAATGGTGATGCGCAAACCACATTACGTAGCATTATTAGCGGCAGGGATAGTATTTATTGCGTTGTATTTTGGGTTACCCAAAACGCCGCCCGAGTCGAGGGTTCAGGAACAATCGCGCGCGCTTCGCGGAGAACTGGCCAGTGCTGACCAGTTGGTGGAGAACGCCAAAGCGCGTTTGACTTCGGAAGAGCGCTCTGCGCTGGTGGTTTTGGAGCAATCCGTAGGTGCTGCCTCCGATGAAGCGGAGCGCATCGAGCGCCTCAAAGAGCTATCGGGCTGGTGGTATGCTCGCGGCTATCGGGGGGTGGCAGGCGTCGTAGCCGAACAGATTGCCGAAGCGGAAGGCAGTGATTCGGCATGGTCTATCGCGGGCGCCACCTATTACCAGGCACTACAAAGCGAAGCAGATACTCGCTTGCGCACCTATTACGCTGAGCGCTCTATCCGTGCCTTCGAGAGCGCCGCCTCTCTGGCGCCTACCCTACCCGAACACCGTGTCAACATTGCCCTGGTCTATGCCGAAAACCCGCCCGCTGATAACCCGATGAAAGCCGTGCAGCTGCTGCGCGAATTGGAGCAGCAATACCCTCAAAGTGCCGCCGTTTACAACGCCCTGGGGCGCCTGGCCCTGAAAACCGGCCAATGGGAGCGCGCCATCGAACGCTTAGAAAAAGCACTCGAATTGGATCCTGAAAACCCTAACACCCCTTGCTTGCTGCTTAAAGCCTACGAAAACGCCGGCCAATCGGATAAAGCCGCAGCACTGGCCCGCAAATGCCAGTAATGCGTTTCACCTAATTTTTTTTCATCGTTTTAAATCACCCATAATTTAACACTATGCCTTGCGGAAGAAAACGCAAACGTCACAAAATCGCTACCCACAAACGCAAAAAGCGCCTGCGCAAGAACCGGCATAAGAAGAAGAACCGTTAGACCGGCCTATGAGCAGGCGTGCTCTTCTCGCCTCATGAAGAGCATAGGTCTCTTCGAAATGCCAACGCATCTGCGGATGAGAAGCTGCACTCCAGTTGGTGCAGCTTCTCGCCCTTGCTAAAAGAAACAGGCTCACCGCCTCTCCTTTAGGCCTTCGTGGCTGCATTCTGTCGCACGAGCCTCTCTGGCCCAACACTTCACGCCTGCTTTTACTGGACGCTTTTTCGGCCCTCTTGCGAGGCGGCATCCAGCCCCCCGTGCATGACGGCTATTTTATCTTACATGCTCGCCGAGGGCATTAGGTGCCCTGTGCTCAGCAACTCTGCGTTACTGCCCGCAGCCCTCTCGGACATGCACATCGGGAGCTAAAAACCGGGCGGCTGCTTATGCCGGATGCAGAGGCCGTGCTAACCTGGCTTTTTCAGCGCTTGCGTCTTCCCTTTCCGCGAGGCCGCGTGAAAACCGTCTTTACATCGTGGAAAAAGAACTCATTATCAACGCTGCCCCAACGGGCATCGAGATGGCGTTGCTGGAAAACGGAAAACTCGTCGAACTTCACCACCAGAAGATTAACAGCACCTTTTCGGTCGGCGACATCCTCGTCGGTAAAGTCCGCAAACAAATGCCCGGGCTAAACGCCGCCTTTGTGGACATTGGACACCGCAAGGACGCCTTCTTGCACTACACCGACCTGGGCCCAAAACTCCGTTCACTCCAGAAATGGACGCTCGGCGTCATGAACGGCAGCATTCATACCCACCGATTGGACAACTTCAAACTCGAAGAGGACATTGTCAAAACCGGGAAAATTGACCAGGTGCTCGACAAGCGCCATCCCATCTTAGTGCAAATCCTTAAGGAGCCTATTTCGACCAAAGGCCCGCGGCTTTCCTGCGAAATCAACCTGCCGGGGCGCAGCATGGTCATCACGCCCTTCGCCAACACGGTTACCGTCTCCAAAAAAATCGCCGATGCCGAAGAGCGCAAGCGTCTGTTCACCTTAGCCGAAAGCATCCGACCCAAAAACTTCGGCATTATCATGCGCACGGCCGCCGAAGGCAAGCGCGTGCAAGAACTCCACGAAGAACTCAACACCCTCCTCGGACGGTGGGAAGAAATCTTCCGACAACTCAAAACCGTAACCCCACCCGCCAAATTGCTCAGCGAACTGGACAAACCGGCCAGCATCCTGCGCGACCTGTTGACCGACTCCTTCAGCCGCATCGTCGTCAACGACCGCGAACTGTACAGCGAAATCAAAGGCTACCTGCAAAGCATCAGCCCCGAACAGGTAGGCATCCTGCAGCTCTACACCGGCAACCGCCCCATCTTCGACGCCTTCGGCGTTACCCGCCAGATAAAGGCCTCCTTTGGAAAGACCTATACCATGCCCAGCGGTGCCTACATCGTCATTGAGCGCACCGAGGCCATGCACGTCATTGACGTTAACAGCGGCCACAAAATGACCACCCACGATGTGGATCAGACCATTTTTAAAACCAATCTGGAAGCCGCCGAGGAAATTGCCCGTCAGATCCGCCTACGCGACATCGGAGGCCTCATCGTGGTGGATTTCATTGACATGAAAAACCCCGAGCACCGTAAGCAGCTGGCTAAGGCCATGGAGGAGTTTATGCGCAACGACCGTTCGCAGCATACCATCCTGCCCCTGTCCAAATTCGGCCTCATGCAGATTACGCGCGAACGCGCTCGACCTGAGGTAACCTTAGACACCGCAGAGGCCTGCCCGGCTTGCGGCGGCACAGGCAAGGTAAACGCCACGATATTGGTTACCGACGACATCGAGCGCGACCTGGAGTTTGTCATGCAATCGCGCCCCAAAGGCGACCTCTATCTGAGGGTGCACCCCTTCGTAGAGGCCTATCTGCTGCGCGGCTGGTGGAACTACCGCTGGCGATGGTTCGCTAAATACAACAAGTGGATCCGCATCGTGCCGCACTCCGACTACGCGCTGACGGAGTACCGGTTTTTTCTGGGAAATGAGGACGAAATCCGCCTGAGCTAAGGCGCCCTTTCGGGATGTTTGGGTGAGTTCAGAGACGGCGACCTGCAACGGCATCTGCTGCTGCTACGAGGGCTGGCGCCGGAATGTCGTGTGCCCCTGAGTAGGTTTTTTTATGGAAAAAAAGCCCGTCTCGCGCCTCAATGCGCGCCACCTGCTCGCGGCGTTCGGGGGTAATGAACGGATCGTCCGGGCTGAAATACAAATACAGGTTTCGCTCGGCTAAGTAGTCCAGATGCTCGCGGTAGTCTATGTCTTCGGGCGGTAGCCCGGCCCACAGGATGAGGTCGTGGAACGGCGGGTGATAGCGCGTGATCCAGCGGCACAGCGTAGCCACGCCCTGCGAAAACCCGAACAACACTACGCGCACATCGGGCGACAGGGCGGCCAGGTATCGGTGTAGCAGCGCCTCCAGATAAGCGCCGTTATCAGCAATAGCAGCCTCGCGCTGATAGCGGGTCATCCAGTTGGCACCTACCGGGCCGTCGAAGCCTTTTTTGTAAAAATAGTTCAGCCCTTCTGGTGCCACAAGGAGCCGGCTGCCATCGTCTATCGGGCGTAAATGCTCCAAAAATTCGGCCGCCATTTGGGCATAACCATGACAGACCAACCATAGTTGGCGCACGTGTCCACCGGCTGCGCCCAGTGTGTAATAATGCGCCGTTCGGCTAACAGTGAGGGTGTGATGTTCCATGCGTGCGCGTTTAAAAAGTCGTCCGGCGCCCCAAAGGATGTATCTTTCCCTGCAAAAAGACGCTCCGCCACGAAGGTAAGGCCTCTTGTACTTTGGGGAACATTTCATGAAAAACCCAGCATGCGCAACCAGCAGCGCCCACGCCCTGTAGCGCATCTTTACAGCGCCTTTGGGCAGGGGGCGCAAGTCTTGCCCGCCTTAATCGTCAACCATACCTGCAACTATGAAGCCTTTTAACCGAGTCTTACCCGCTTTTATCGTCCTTTTTACCCTTGGCCAAAGCCTGTCCGCTCAAAATACTGCTGTAACTATTCAAGGCCCGACAACCGTCTGCCCGGGTTGTTATACCTACCGGGTGGTGGTTACTGCACCCGGCGGCTCCACCAGCATTATGGGCAGCTACCAGTGGACGCAGTCCGCTGCCTCTGGTGCGGTTGTCGCGACCAGTAAAGACAGCGTTGCCAACTTCTGTTTTTATCAGTCGGGCATCTACAAAGTCTCGGTTGTCGTTACCTCTACCAACGGCACCACGTTGTGGAGCAATAGCATTGAGGTGCGCGTGCTGCCGTTTGTGGACGTGAAAATCGTTTCTTCCAACACCTCTTTGTGTGCATCGCCTGATAGCATAAACTCTATAGACCAAAAGCTGTGCGACCGCGTATGCCCCAACAGCACCGTTACCTATGCTATCGAAAAGCCGCCGATGATGAGCACCCCTCCCAATATCAGTTGGTCCGTCATTGGCGCCGACAGTTTTCGCATCCATGAGCCAGACCGCTCCGCCGTAACGGTGCACTGGGGCGCTTCGGGCAGCGGCCATGTGTCTGTTGTAGTTATTTCCAACAACCAGCCGCCCTGCGCCGGAGAGGCGGGCCTTTGCGTAACCATTGTGGAAGAGCCACTCGCCGCCTTTGACACCGACCCGCCGCCCGCCGCGGGCAATGACACGGTACGCATTTGCAAAGGCCAGACGGTGTGGTTCGACAACCGCAGCCAGAACGCCGAGCGCTATGAGTGGTTTTTCAGCGACGACCTGTCGGTGAGCCGAACGGTTCATGCACAGCATACCTTTGCCCAGCCGGGTATCTATACGGTGCGCTTGGTGGCTACAAGCGGCTGTCTGTGCACCGACACAACGGAGGCGGTGGTTGAAGTGCTTGACGCCGAGTCGCCAGTGCTGGATTGTGTGGGCGACCTGTGCGCCGGAGCCACAGCCACCTATCGGGCAGCAGCCAACTGCTCAGGCATCAGCTGGAGCGTCAGCCCAAATGGCTCCATCCTGGGCGGCGGCATGCCCGGAGCCGATAGCCTTGTGGTGCAATGGAATACCGGCCCGTCGGGCGCCATCTGGCTGACGCCGCAGGCATGTGTAGGCGCAGCGTGCCCGTTTCCTACGTTGGTGCGCATACCAGTGATAGACGACAATGCGCAAATCCAGGGCCGCGAGCGGGTGTGCCCCGACGCCGAGGAGGCTTACAGCATCGAGGCCTACGGCGGCACGGGCTTCGTCTGGATGCTCTCCAGCGGCGGCACTATTGTCGAGGGTCAGGGCACGCCGCGCGTGTTGGTGCGGTGGAGCGGCTCGGCCAACCCAAATGCTGTGCATCGCCTGTCGGTGCGTTACGACAACTGCTATCTGGGCTGTGGCGGTCGGGACACCATCGAGGTGCGCATCCTGTCGCCCTTTTTCCTCAACGGGCCGGTGGAGGTGTGTGCCGGCACGACGGGTAGCTTTCTGGCACGCCTTACGGTAAACAACCAGAACCTGTCGAGCCACTGGACGCTCACTGGCCCTAATGGCACTGTGGTGTGGACGTCGCCCAACCCATCAGCCGCCGTTCTGGCGCCTTTAAATGCGGGCGCTGGCTTTTATCGCATGCGGGCTGTACCGGCCAATCCTGCCCAGACCTGCACCGACACGCGCGAGTGGGGCGTGCGCGTACCGGCCTTACCTGCTGCGCCAACGAGCATCAGTGGGCCGGCAATCATCTGCCCGGGGCAAACGCTGACGTACACTGCCGAAGGCGTAGCGGCTGGCACCACCGTGCGCTGGACGGTGCAAAACGGCCCAGGGGCATCGCAAATACTGTTGGGCAATCCCGTCAACATTACCTGGCAGCCTAACGGCCCGTACCAACTTTCAGCGCAAACACTTTCGAGCGACGGCTTAGGCTGCGCGTCGGCCACGACCACCCTGAACGTTCAGGCGTTTAGTGGCGCTGCCTTCGCCGGCCCCGACACGCTGTGCGTAGGCGAAACGGCCACGTATGAATTGCCTGGCCTTTCGGGCCTCAACATCCAGTGGAGCGTACAACCTGCCGACGCAGGCGTCATCATCACCGGGCAGGGAACGCATCGGGTAACCGTCTATTGGCCTCATGGCGGCCTCCACATGTTGCGGGCTTCAGCCTGCGGCCAGATTGCGACACTGCCGGTGTTGGTATCACCAGCGCAGACAACTGCTGTCCTGCATCCCAACGAGTTGTGCGCTGGCGCAATTGCCGTGGTACGCACTGCTCAGGCGTTTGCCTACTATCGGTGGCTCGACGCCAGCCAGAACCTGCTCAGCATAGCCGACACGGTGCTGCTCGGGCCGGGTAACTATGCGGTAGAGGTCTTCGACGATAACGGCTGCCCGGCCAAAACGCCCTTCACCATTGCGCAGCGCGAGACGCCCTATGTTACCCTTTCGACCAATGACCCAACGGCCTTCTGCGCGCCGCAAAACGTAACGCTCCAGGCCGTGGTGCCTTCCGGCGGTAGCCTGACCTATGAATGGTTCCAAAACGGCACACCCGTGGGCGGCAACACGCCTACGTTCACCACCAACCAGTTCGGGCTGTACACCGTGCGCGTAACCAATGCCGCGGGTTGTACGGCCATCGCTGGCCCGCTTGCTGTCATACAAGACTGCGGCGGCGGGGGTGGCGGCCCTCCCATACCAGGGGGCGCACCGCCGTGCACACCGGGCCAGGTAGCCATTCAGGTGTTGCCCACCGGGCAATGCGACTCTATCGGCTTTCAGGCCATAGGACCTGACTACCTGCCCGGCTCGGCCCAGTGGCGCTTCTTTCAATGGGGCAAAGGCCTTTTTGCCGCCGACTCGGGTGATGTGGTGCACCGCGTGTTCCCGGAGGTAGGTTTCCAGAATGTACTTTTGATAGCCCGCGCCGTCAGCACCGGGCAGGTGTGCTTCCTTTACGAACCCTTCGCCGTGGAGGCGGTAGCACGCTTCTCCGCCCCTCCGGCCTGCTCCGGTGCGCCGGTGCAATTCCGCGAAGAGAGCAGCCATTTGCCTGCCAGCGGCATCACTGCCTGGAACTGGAATTTCGACGACCCGACCTCAGGACCTGACAACACCTCTACCCTGCGCGAACCAGAGCATGTTTTCGCCAGCGGCGGCCTCTACACCGTCCGCCTGACCATCACAGGCAACAGCGGTTGCACGGCTACGTATGCACGCACCGTAGAGGTGCGCCAACCCGCACAGCCGCTCATCGTAACGCCAGCCGGCGGCTGCGAAGGCAACGCCCTGCGCTTTGAAGGCAACGGTGAAAATCTGACGTGGAACTTCGGCGACCCGGCCTCTGGCCCACTGAATACGGCTATCGGGTCACCAGCCTACCATCGTTTTCCTGCGGGCACGTACACCGTTACCGCCACGGCCACCGACGCTTACGGCTGCAAGGCCACCACGACGGGCGCCGTGAACGTCGTAGCCAATACGCTTGGAGGCACTATTGTGCCCAATAATCCAGCTCCCTTGTGCGAAGGCGGCACGTTAACCCTGAGTGCTCCTGCTGGTGGCACTGCTTACGTGTGGAGCGATAGCAGCCAGGCCAGTACCCTCATCGTTTCGCAGGAGGGCGTTTACAGCGTTACACTCACGGATGCTAATGGCTGCACTTATGCGCCTCCGCCCGTGCCGGTGCGCTTCGTGCCTGGCCCGGATGCCCTCATTAAGGCGGCTATACTCAACGAGTTGGGGCAGACCATCGGATTAGCTTACCCTTCGCACAGCGTCTGCGCCGGCGATGATGTGTACCTCGTCGCTCAGGGGCAGGGCAATCTGACCTTTACCTGGTCCACGGGTGTTACGGGTACGCGCATCGAGTTTTCGGAGCAGCGTAACAACCGGCTTCCCATCGGCACGCATCTTTATACGGTTACAGTAACCGACCTGACAACGGGTTGCACCAGCGTGTCGCCGCCGTTTGTAGTCAATGTCAATCCGGTACCGTCGGGCTTTTCTATCAGCAACCTCGCCTCGCCGCCCTGCGCCGGGACGACGAACCCCCTTCAATACAACGGCCCTACACCGGGCAACTGGCAGTTTGTTTGGAACACCGGCCAGACGGGTGTGCCCCTGACGACAACTCAGCCTGGGCGCTATTTCCTGCGCGTCATCAACGAATTTGGTTGCGAAGCGCGCAGTAATCCGGTGGTCATTCTGCCCGGCCCACAGGTTTCAGCCGTTCCGGCGGGCTGCCACACGCGCTGCCGCCCCGACACGTTGTGTGTGCCCAACATTCCCAACATCACGTCATGGCAGTGGTTTTTCGATGGAAATCCCATTCCGGGCGCCACGTCGCCCAACTTCACTCCCACCCAGAGCGGGACGTACCACGCCGTGCTAACTGACATTTTCGGCTGTACCAATCGCAGCGGCCCGCTGACGCTCAACCTGTACGACGGCTTTGGCAGTGTACTGGGCCAGGTGTGGGCCGACGTGAACGGCAACGGCGTCGTGGATGCCGGCGATACCCTGGTCAGTGGTGTGCTTGTGCGTCTTTGGCAGAGCGGAGCCTCGATAGGGTCTGGCTTTTCGGGCACCAACGGCGCCTTTGCCTTTGCCAACATGCCCGCCGGCGGCTACACGGCAGCCATTGACACCAGTGCGCTACCGCCCGGTTGGAAGGTGGTCATTGGCCAGGCCAACACCAGCCTCGTCGGCTGCGATGCCGTCAGCCAGGTTGCCCTGCTCATCCGGCAGGCGTGTGTAGGCGCATTCACCACTGGTATCCAGCTGAGTGCCTGCACCGGTGAAAGTATTCTCTTTGACGGCGTACTCATCCCGGCAGGCAGCACCCAAACGCTGACCTACACCACCGCTGACGGCTGCGACTCGTTGGTTACCATCACCGTATCCGAAGTGCCCAACAGTGCCGGCACCCTCAACGTCAGCGCTTGCGCCGGAACGGCTTACCTCTACAACGGAACACCCATACCAGCGGGCACCAGCCAGACCTTTACGCTGCAAAACGCCGCAGGCTGCGACTCCCTGCTGACCGTAACCGTGGCTGAAATACCCGCCACCACCGGAGTCCTCAACGTCAGCGCTTGCGCCGGAACGGCTTACCTCTACAACGGAACGCCCATACCAGCGGGTACCAGTCAGACCTTTGTGCTGCAAAACGCCGCAGGCTGCGACTCCCTGCTGACCGTAACCGTGGCTGAAATACCCGCCACCACCGGA
>CAZYEV010000047.1:0-2582 GCA_964646615.1 uncultured Saprospiraceae bacterium | reverse complement strand
GACCTGACCAACGGCGTGCGCGGAAACCGCTTCAACCAACACATCACCGGCCTGCAAATAGACCCCGGCAGCGCCATCGGTATCCAGTATCACACCGGAAACCGCTGGAACCTGCAATATATTGACCCAAACCAGGGCATCCTGGGCGGAAGATGCTTCGGTCTTATTCAACTTTCCCGTTTCTACGTGGACGGTTCGGAAGACCCGGCATACCTCCCGGTGGTGGACCCGCTGAACTGGTTTGTCAATGAGCCAAGTCCGGGCACGTACCGGTGCGATCCGCCTTTTGAGTTTGGGCCGCGGAGCGACGGTCCCACGGGTTTGGACGTGTTGGTGGCTTCGGGCGGTTCGGTGTCGGGGGTGTATGGGTCGGAGATGGCCTGGAAGGCGGCCTATCGGCTGTATTGGAAGTTGTTGCGGCAGCCGGAGCTGGCACAGGACAGCCTGTATGCGGCATTTCGGGCTTACCACGAGACGCGCTCGACGGGCCGTCTGGCGGTCGTGGCCGAGGCCATAGGCGGGCTGTTTGCCCTGACGGCCGAGCAGGACTCGCTGCTGGCGCTCTACCGGGCCGAACAGGAAGCCAAAGCAGAGCAGTTGCGCCAGCTGGATAGCCTGCGCTATGTCGGCCAGAGTGTGTCGGAGAGCGTGTATCAGGCGGCCCAGGGAGCCAGTGCTGAAGCGCGGGAGCAGTACGAGGCCTACGCCGATGCGCTCATCGCCACACGTCGCACCCAGGCGGCGGCACTGGCCGTGCAAAACAGCGGCATCGCCACCGATGCCCTGCCGGCCGCCAACCATAAGGCCGTCAATGCGGCGTTGCTGCACCTGCTGCAAACCGATACCCTTTCCGCCGCCGATGCAGCGGCGCTGGAGGACATCGCTGAACAGTGCCCGCTCGAAGGCGGCGACGCCGTCTATGAGGCCCGCGCCCTGTTGGGTGGGGGTGTCTATTACGACGACGATGTCCTGTGTGGCCTGTCGCAGTGGCGCAGCCGCGAAGTGCCGCGGCTGCCCGTGCAGGTGCAGCCAGCAAAAGAGATGCTCTATCCGAACCCGGCGAACGGCCTGCTGTACTGGAGCGGCGCGCAACCGGTGCGAATACGGCTGTTCAACGCTACCGGACAACTGGCTCTGGATCAACCGCTCGTCAGCGGCGCATTGCCCGTCGGTCTTTTACCCGAAGGGCTCTACGTGGCCCAGGTTTTCGACGCGCAGACACACGCCTTGCTGTTGGTGCAGAAGGTGTTGCTGAAGCGGTAGGGATAGTAACTTTGGCAGGCGGTATGGTCAGGCACATGCCGCCTGCTGTTTTTTTTCACCATAAAAAGCGCGACTATTATGAAAGCAAAGATTATCTATGGTTTTCTGTGGGCTTTGTGTTGGAGTGTTGTGGCTGTGGCCCAGCGGCACGACAATGTGTGGGTGATGGGCTACAACACAGCGCCGAATGATTTGACGTGGGGTATTTTGTTTGAGTTCAACGACTCTTTGACGATACGCTATCGGGCGCAGTATGCTGATTTTTTCAATGCCAATACGTCTATCAGCGACTCTTTGGGTCATTTGGTGCTGATGAGCAACGGTTGTTATGTGGCGGACTCGTCGGGGAATGTTATTCCTGGAGGACATGGGTTGAATCCGGGGCTTTTATACGATATATTCTGTGTGAACAATGAGGGTTACACGTTGCCACAGAGTTTGATTACCCTGCCGGATCCGGTTCGTTCCGGGTTGTACCATATTTTTCATTTAAACTATGTAGCACCCGGTTGGATGCGTTACTTATATCACACAGCAGTGGATATGCACTTAAACAACGGCAAGGGTGGAGTTTTATTCAAGAATGTTGTGCTGGTAGAGGACTCGTTGCATTACGGTGAGTTGCACGCGGTGAGGCATGGGAATGGTCGGGATTGGTGGTTGATTTCACCGACATTGAACAAGAATCGGTACTACATTGTGTTGTTGGAGCCTGGAGGAGTTCGGGTGAAGAGTCAGGATATTGGGCCGATAGTAGAGACGAACTATTACCACCGTGGTCAGGCGGCGTTTTCGCCGGATGGTACGCGATATGCTCGTTACAATGCGCTGGAGGAGCTTCGTTTGTTTGATTTTGATCGTTGCGCGGGGGTGTTGTCGAATTCGCGGTATATTGTGGTAGAGGAGGACTCACTTCGACAGCCTACAGGTGGATTGGCGTGGTCGGCGGATGGGCGTTATTTGTACATATCGGATGCGTACATGATTATGCAGTTTGACATGGCGTCGTCGGACATTTTCGGCAGTCGGGTGGTGGTGGCGCGCAGGCAGCCTCCGGTGTGTTTTTTGAGTGGAGCACTGGGTGTGATGGAGTTGGGTCCGGACGGTGTGATTTACTGTGTGCCGTTGGCGGGTCAGCAGTGTGTGCACCGCATCAAGCACACGGAGCGGGGCGGAGAGGCCTGTGAGGTGGAGCACAATTACCTTCGTTTGCAGTGGAGTTATCAGGGTTTGCCGCATTTTCCGAATTTTCGGTTGGGTGCGTTGGAGGGTTCGGCGTGCGATACGCTGGGTTTGGGTCGTGGGCCATTGGCCAATTT
>CAZYEV010000046.1:0-73097 GCA_964646615.1 uncultured Saprospiraceae bacterium | reverse complement strand
CGCTACGCGCAAGATGATTCAGACGAAGTAAAGACGACCTTAGAGGCGACATCTCCCACTGGGCGGTGTCGCCTCTTTTTTGGTACTTTGAAATCGGTTTTTGGGATGGCCTCTCTCCGCAAGATGGAGGGGGGCTTTTTTTATTTATGTGCATGCCGCAATTACTCTAAAATGCTCATCCTTCCAGGTCTTTGTGGTTGTCTCGCGCCTTCCTTATTGGCAATGCCTTACCTTCGCCCCTTCACCGTTCTGCCTATGCGAGATTTAATAGATCTAATCGGACGTATCTTTCTTTCGGCTATCTTCCTTTTTGAGGCAGTGGACTCGCTGCTGAATTTTGATAAAACCAAAACGACGATGGCCGAACACGGCTTGACCTGGAACCAGGATATGCTCCTGATTGGTGCCATTTCCTTTCTGATACTGGGCGGTGTGATGGTTCTGATAGGCTATCGCACAGCCCTGGCGTCTCTTCTGCTTTTGGTCTATTGGCTGCCGGTTACGTTTATCGTGCACGATTTCTGGAATTACAGCGGAGAGGCGCTGCGGACGCAGAGCATTTTTTTCATGAAGAATATAGCCATTGCCGGCGGCCTGCTCATGCTGGTGGGCAAGGGCAGCGGTCGGTACAGTGTTAAGCGCCTGCTGGCAACTACGCGCGTTTGAGCGAGGGTTCAGGTAACTTTTGCCCGCGCCACGACTTTAGAAAAGTACGCTGGAAAGAAGCGCTTCAGATATACTCCCAGGACTTCTTTGCCTCCAAACCAGATTTCTTCTTTGCCGCGCTGCGTAGCACGCAGAATTTTGCGGGCTGCTTTTTCGGCGCTAATGCCATTGGCCGTAGCCTCATCCATGCTGCCCTGCGGCTGCCCGGAGCCAGTCAGGGCGTTGACGCTGACCTGTGTGCGTACAAATCCGGGGCAGGCTATCGTGATGCGGATAGGGGTGTGTGCCAACTCAGCGCGGAGGCTATCGAAGAAGCCATGCAGCGCGTGTTTGCTCGCAGCATAGCCGGAGCGCAGTGGTGTGCCAAACTTGCCGGTCAGGCTGCTGACGACGACTATGTGCCCCAGCTGGTGCATGAGCATGCTGGGTAATAGCGCCTTTGTAAGCGCCACAGTACCAAAGTAGTTGACGTCCATCAGGCGCTTGTCCACGTCCAAGGAGGTTTCGGCAGCTAAGCTGCGCTGCGAGATGCCGCCGCAGTGAATGATGATGTCCACTTTACCTACGCGCTTGAGCACCTGCTCAACGATGCCGGGCAGGCTATCGTGTCGGGCCAGGTCCAGCGGTTGTATCAGAATGTCTGTGGCCCCACGGCGGCTGGCTTCGGCAGCCACACGCTGGAGCGCCGCCTCATTGCGGGCTGACAGGATGAGATAAGCGCCGCGCTCGGCCAGCTCATAGGCCAACGCTTCGCCTATGCCGGATGAGGCGCCCGTTACCCATACGCGTTTTTGTCGGTAGTAGTCGGTCATGCTTTGCAAGGATTGGGTTCAATTCAAAAAAGCAGAAAGTTTTTTAGCCGCGAATGCACCGAGAGGTGTCGTCTTCGAGGAACGAGAAGGCGACATCTCCGAAGTAATCCCGAACGTTTTTTAAGTATAAGAACACGAAGAGGCCAAGCTTTTTAAAAGAATGGAGAGGCAGTGTACACCTCATCTGGAATATTGATCTGGAAAATGTTGAGTTACAGACTCTCAGGCGTTTGTCGCCCTCGTTCGCAAAGGTAAAAATGCCATAACATTCGCGTGCCGACGCTGCGCCAGGGCCGCCAGTGGGCAGTAAGGGCCTCAAACTCCGGGTGGGCCGGGCGCTGTGGCAGGCCTTTCAGGGCGCGAAAGGCCTCTTGCATGGCGATATCGCCTTGTGGCAGAATGTCGGGCCGCAGCAGGCATTCCGAGAGGTAGATGTCGGCGGTCCAGTTGCCAATGCCCTTAATGCGTTTGAGCTCGATGCGCACCTCCTCGTCCGGTAAAGACGCCAGTCGTTCGAGGTTGAGGTTGCCTTCCGCGACGTTCAGGGCCAGATGCCGCGTATAGGCGATTTTTTGCCGACTAAATCCCGCCTGTCGGAGTGCTTCTTCCGAAAGTTGCAAAAATCTTTCGGGGGTAATAGGATGAGCCAACTCCCGGAGGCGGCGAAATGCAGCATTGGCCGAAGCCAGCGAGACCTGCTGCTCCAGAATAATGTGCACCAAAGTGGCAAATCCCGGCTCGCGGCTCCACAGAGGCGGATAGCCGTATCGGGCCAGCACGGAGGCTAAGGCTTCGTCGCGTCTGGCCAGCCATTCGCTGGCTTCGATAAGGGTGGTTTCGTCTAACCGTCGTATCATTGCTGCAAAACTACCACGCACCATGCGCATAGCCACCCTGACGCTCCATCCGGCCTTAGATAAGAGTGCCGACGTCGAACGCATGATCCCTGAACGCAAATTGCGCTGCTCTGCGCCGCACTACGACGCCGGCGGTGGCGGCATCAACGTATCGAAGGGCATTCGGCGCCTCGGAGGCCAATCCACTGCCGTCTTCCCTATCGGCGGCAACAATGGCCAACGCCTGTTGGAACTTCTGGAAAAAGAGGCAGTAGCCACCGCACCCGTGGAAATCGCCGGCGAAACGCGCGAAAACTTCTCCGTTTTTGAGACCACTACCGGGCATCAATACCGCTTCACACTGCCCGGTGAACCGCTTTCGGACGCTGAGGCCGAAGCCTGTTTAGACGCTGTGCGGCGCTTGCAGCCCGACATCGTGGTGGCCAGTGGTAGCCTGCCGCCGGGCTTACCTGCCGACTATTA
Source organism: uncultured Saprospiraceae bacterium (assembly GCA_964646615.1). GTDB lineage: Bacteria > Bacteroidota > Bacteroidia > Chitinophagales > Saprospiraceae > M3007. The sequence goes on along the minus strand of CAZYEV010000046.1, from coordinate 70,300 downwards.
TGCGCGGGTGGCTGCGGAAGCTCGCCGGATGGGCGCCCGCTTAGTCCTGGATACTTCGGGCGATGCCTTGAAGGCTGCGCTGGAGGCCGGAGTCTTTATGCTCAAACCCAACATCGGCGAACTCAGCCGCTTAGTGGGTGTAGAGCGCTTGGAGATGAACCAGGTGGACGATGCCGCCATGTCGCTGATCCACAGCGGCAAGTGTGAGAACGTCGTTGTTTCCTTGGGGCCACACGGCGCCCTGCTGGCCACTCGCGATGGTTTTGTACATGTAGCGGCTCCGATAGTGGACAAACGCAGCACCGTTGGCGCTGGCGATAGCATGGTGGCTGGCATGGTGTGGGCACTCGGCCAGGGCAAGCCGCCGTTGGAAATGGCGCAGGTAGGCGTGGCCTGCGGCACAGCTGCTACCATGAATGTTGGCACGGAGCTTTTCCGCGCAGAAGACGTCTGGCGCTTGCTAAGCTGGATACAAACTTTTGGCAAACGATACCGATTTACCGATTTTTAAGGCTTATGCCTACTTTTGCCCCTCAACCATTGTCTTTTCTAATTTTTTCTATGATAAATTTGATACTCTTCGGCCCACCGGGTTCGGGCAAGGGCACTCAGGCGGCGCATCTGGTCGAGCGTTACGGATTGGTACACATCAGCACAGGCGACCTCTTTCGGCAGGAAATCGGCAACGGCACGCCCTTAGGCCGGGAGGCACAGGCCTACATCTCGCGGGGCGAACTCGTGCCCGACCACATCACCATCGGCATGCTGCGCAACAAAGTGGAGGCCCATCCGGAAGCCCATGGGTTCATCTTTGACGGCTTTCCGCGCACTATACCTCAAGCAGAGGCCTTAGACCGCCTTATGGCAGAAGAAGGTGCTGCCATCCATCTGCTCATTGCGCTGGAGGTGGAAGACGAAGAAATCGTGCGGCGCATTAAAGGCCGGGCAGCTATTTCCGGCCGCGCCGATGATGCCAATGAAACCATCATCCGCAACCGAATTGCCGTGTATAAAAACGAGACGGCTCCCGTTTTCGATTATTACGCCCGGCAGGGCAAAAGCCATCGGGTCAACGGCATAGGCTCCATCGAAGAAATTTTTCAACGCCTGTGCACCATCATAGACCCTTTGGTAGAACCCGGCGAGAGCGCGCCAGCCTGAAAACTTCATACGTAGAGGCCGAATGCCGCCCTTATCTTTGCTCGCGCTTCAGCGCTTTTTGGGCTCCTGCTTAATTTTTTTATTTGCTCATGGCTATTCCGTCCAATCCTTGGTCTGCTTTCTGGCAGCGCTTACCAGCGCCGTTGCGGAATCGCTACTACCTGGCGCTGCTGGTCTTTTTCTTTATTTTAATTTTCTTAGACAAAAACAACCTGTGGACGCAGTGGCGCCTTTGGCGTGCCAAACAGCGCCTCCAGCAAGATAAAGAGCTGTATCGCCAGCGAATTGAGGAAGCCAAAGAGCAGGCCGACGCCTTTGAACTGACCAAAGAACGCTATGCCCGCGAGCGCTACTACATGCGGCGCGCTGGCGAAGATGTGTACATCATTCAAGAGTCGAAATAACACACCCGATTTGTCATGTCTGTATTAGTCAACAAGCATTCGCGCGTCATTGTACAAGGTTTTACGGGCAAGGAAGGCTCGTTCCATGCCGAACAAATGATCGCCTACGGCACCCAGGTGGTGGGCGGCGTTACACCGGGTAAAGGCGGCCAGACGCATTTAGACCGCCCGGTTTTCAACACCGTTGAGCAGGCCGTCAAAGCCACCGGTGCCAACACCTCCATCATTTTTGTGCCGCCGGCATTTGCTGCGGACGCCATCATTGAAGCGGCGCAGGCGGGTATCGAAGTTATCGTCGCCATCACCGAGGGCATTCCTGTGCAGGATATGGTGCGGGCCAAAGCGTATGTGGATCGCACGAAAAGCCGCCTCATTGGGCCAAATTGCCCGGGGGTCATCACGCCCGACGAGGCCAAGGTGGGTATCATGCCCGGCTTCGTGTTTAAGCGCGGGCCGGTAGGTCTGGTCTCCAAATCGGGTACGCTGACGTACGAGGCTGCCGACCAGGTGGCCAAAGCGGGCTTAGGCCTCACAACCGCTATCGGCATTGGAGGCGACCCGATCATCGGCACCACCACGCGCGAAGCCATCGAACTGTTCATGAACGACCCGGAGACGGAAGCCATCATCATGATCGGCGAAATCGGTGGCACTTTGGAGGCCGACGCCGCGCGCTGGATACGCGCCATGGGCAACCCAAAACCCGTCATTGGCTTTATTGCCGGCCAAACAGCGCCCAAAGGCCGCAAAATGGGCCATGCCGGTGCCATCGTAGGCAGCGCCGAGGATACTGCTGCTGCCAAAATGCGCATCATGGCCGAAAACGGCATCCACGTCGTCCAGTCGCCCGCTCAAATTGGCGCTACCGTTAAGCGCGTCCTCGAAGGAGTGGCGGTGTGAAGAAGAGGGCGTCTGCCGCTCGCGGGCTTTCAATAAAGGCCTATACCCTGTTGGCACTTTCAGGCCTCTCTGCGTCCGTCGGGGAGGCCTGAAATTTTATCCACATACTTTTCGCGGGCGCTGATGAGCTTCACCAACCGCCGCGCAACGGTTCGGCGAATGACGCGCTCCAGGTCTTTGTCTGGCACGCGCAGGATGTACTGAAACTTGCACGCTACGCTTCCGCGGCTGATTTCGGCTATCCGCAAGTAAGGACTATCGGGCTGTATCTGCTCGGCAAACGGTTGGAGGGCCTCGACGAGGTAGCGTTCGAGTTCTTCCACGTCGTTGAGGTATTTCAAGTCAATTTCAAAATCTAAGCTGATGCGCTTGATGGGCCGCCGCGTGTAGTTGGTGATGTCGGTATTCATCGCCGTGTTGTTCGGGATGTAGATGACATCATCGTCGTCGTTAATCAGGTGAATATTCTGCAAGGTGATGTCTATGATTTTTCCGCGGTGTTGTCCGATGCGGATGTTGTCGCCGATGCTTATCTGGCCCGAAAAGGTCAGGATCATGCCGTTGATCATGTTGGAGACATAGTCTTTGGTCAGGATGGCCAGACCCGCGAAGATGATGGAGATGGAAGTGAGGACGTCGCGGATGTGGATTTGAAAGAGGGACAACAGGCCAATGACCAGCCCAATGACCAGAATGATGGAGTACAAGTGCCGGATACCGATGATGAAGTTGTCGTCGCTCACCGTGCGCACCCTTCGGCGATAGAGCCAGATAAGGGTTACCTGTACGAAATCGAGCAAAATCAGAAAGACTGCCAGGGCAGAGAGCACGCTGACATAATAGACAGCCGAAGGGCGGTATTTGGGTTTGAGCTGTGCATACAGGGGGCTCAGGTCAATTTCGCCCATGTAAACGAGGGTCAGGGCAATTAGTGCAAGCAGTTTCAGGGTGAGGATGAGCGCTTTTTTCATGGCAGAAGGCAGTTAGGTCCCTGTGCGGTTAACAAATGAGAGAGGCTAAGGGTCAAAGTCGGTGTAAAAGGAGGATTCTATGGGTGCAGTGGCGGTTGGTTAGTCCTGAAATAGAAAACGCGGGGGCTGAAGCCTGGCAGCCTACCCCCGCGTTTTGGTATGGAAGCGAGATGTTAGATGCTCTCCAAAGGTTCGTAAGGCAGGCCGAAGGCCTCGGCGACGCCTTTGTACACGACTTTTCCGCGCACGATATTGAGGCCCAGGAAGAGTTCGTGGTTTTCGCGGCAGGCGCGTTCCCAGCCTTTGTTGGCCAGTTGCAGGGCGTAGGGCAGGGTGGCATTGGTGAGGGCCACTGTCGAGGTGAACGGCACGGCGCCCGGCATGTTGGCCACGCAGTAGTGTACCACGTCCTCAATAATGTAGGTCGGGTGGTCGTGTGTGGTGGGGCGCGTGGTCTCGATGCAGCCGCCCTGGTCTACGGCCACGTCCACGATGACCGTGCCCGGGCGCATCAGCTTGAGCATGTCGCGCGTGATGACTTTGGGCGCCAGAGCGCCAGGAATGAGCACAGCGCCAATGATCAGGTCGTGCGTCTGGATAAGACGGCGGATGGTGTACTCATTGGAAAAGAGCGTAGTTACATTTGGCGGCATCACATCGCTCAGGTAGCGCAGACGGGCCAGGTTGACGTCCAGAATGGTTACCTGAGCGCCTAAGCCAGCAGCCATCTTGGCCGCCTGCGTGCCCACTACGCCACCGCCAATGATGAGCACCTTTCCCGGTTCTACGCCCGGCACACCGCCGAGCAACACGCCGCGGCCCTTGACAGGCTTCTCCAGATATTTGGCGCCCTCCTGAATGGCCATACGGCCTGCTACCTCCGACATCGGGATCAGCAGCGGCAACTGGCGGTCTTTGGTCTCCACGGTCTCGTACGCAAGGCAGATGGCGCCGCTCTTGATCATGGCCTTCGTCAGCTCTTCGCTGGAGGCAAAGTGGAAGTAGGTGAAAATGAGCTGGTTTTCGCGGCAGCGACCATATTCCTCCGCGATAGGCTCTTTCACCTTCATGATCATTTCGGCAATCGCCCACACCTCGTCAGCGCTGCCCAGGATGTGCGCGCCCGCCTCGAGGTAGTCGCTATCCTCAAAGCCGCTGCCCACGCCGGCAGTAGTTTCGACATAAACGGTATGGCCACGCTTGACCAACTCCAATGCGCCTGCAGGCGTAAGGGCCACCCGGTTCTCGTTGGCCTTGATTTCTTTTGGTACACCAATAATCATAGCGAAAAAAGGCTGGTTTGAATGAAAAAAACGGCGTGGCTTCGGGCCAGCGCCGGGCAAAGATAGGAGCTGTTCGGCCTGGTGTACGAATGTGCGGCGGTTTCTGCTCGTGCAAATACGTTTTCCTACCGCAAGGCGTCGGAAAGGTTTAGTCGCGAGTGGCGAAAAACAGCGGAAAAACGCTACCGCCTATGTGCACGATCTGGTAGAAGCGACTCCTCCAGACGATCGTTGCAACCGAATTAGTTGGAATAGGCTCGGTGTTTGCGGAGATACGACGATACTCACGGATAAAAAGCCGCCGATACTATTTGAAGCATTGGCTCAAAGACGTGGGCGTTGCAGGCCAGTACTTCGCCACCGTTCAAAAAGCCGTTGCCGCCCTGAAAGTCGCTGATGCGTCCGCCGGCTTCGTGCACCAATAGCGCGCCCCCTGCTACGTCCCAGGCGCTCAGGCCGTATTCGTAGAAAACATCGAAACGACCGCAGGCCACATAGGCCAGGTCGAGCGCTGCCGAGCCAAAGCGCCGCACGGCGCGCCCTTGTGTAGTAACGGTGCGCAAAACGTCTATCCAGGGCTCCATCCGGCTGGTATTGTGGTAGGGAAATCCCGTAACCACTAAGGCCTGTGCCAGGGTGTTGCGCTCGCTGACGCGAATGGGTTGCTCGTTGCACCAGGCGCCCCCATGGCGCACGGCGTAGAACATCTCGTCGTGCACGACGTGATACACAATGCCCAGCATCAGCTCATCGCCCGAGCGCAAGCCCACGCTAATCGAGTAATGCGGTATGCCGTACAGGTAATTGGTCGTGCCGTCCAGAGGGTCAATAATCCAGCACAGGTTGGCCTGCGGCTCCCGGCCTACGGTTTCTTCCTCGGTAAAAAAGCCCGCCCCGGGCAGCAGGAGGCTCAGGCGCTCTACCAGCATCTGTTCGGCGGTGCGGTCCACATAGGTTACTAAGCCGCTGCGGTGTTTTTCCTCGATATCATGGGGTTGTACTTTAGTGGCCTCCTGGCGCAGAAATGCACCCACCTCCCGTACGGCGTGGCAGGCGTGGCGCCGGAGTGGTTCTAATTCGCTCTGTGGCATGGGCTTTTGTGCTTTTCGGGCAAAGGTACGGAAGCACGCTTCGCCTTTTGCCAGCCCAATGCGCTTTTGAGGGGCGTGCAATCCCCTTCGTAGCCTCTTCAAAACCGCACGCGCCGTTCGTGGTCGGTCGCCGTGTTATCAAAGACCGGAGAGCGGATGATGTCATTGGGAAATACGTAGGCGCCGCCATTGGAGTCAACGTCTATGCCTGCAACGTAATAGTACGCCTGCCACACCAACAGTGAGCAGTACCAGCAGTCGCTATTTGCCCACGTCTCCGTAGCGCATACGGGAATGCGAGTGCGATGGCATCCGCTGATTTGCACTGTGGCAGAGCACGGATAATGTTTCTTAGCAAACACCGAGTACTTGTCTTGTTCGTCCATTTGTTGTCGCCAAAAGGCTACAATGGCTTTGCATTGCTCTGTACTTATGTTCGCGCGCAAGCGAAAACGGCTTCCCTTGCGTTTTTTACACCAGTAATAGTCATTGGGAATGGGACAGGTCTTGAAGCGGAAGTCAAATTTGCCAGGCACACAGGCTTTTGTCTCCCGCATCTGATGCTCTCGAGGAAGTTCTGGCCCCCAGGCTTCGATGACTTGAGCCTCCTCTAACGACTTATTGATGTCGGCCCCGGGCGCTGTGGAACGTGAGATACCCGCCGCGTGCCCCCAGCCACTGCCCACAGCGTCGGGCGGTACAGAGGCGCTGCCAAAAATGTTCCATAACACTATATTGGGTCGAATAAGAATATCGCCTTCCGTGAAGCTAATGCTTTTTTCTTCCAGGCGCGAGAAACCAGCCGGAGACTTGCTCAATGTCTCCTTTGCGATGTCTTCCAGAAGTTCGCAGCCCTCGTCTTCGCGTGTTTGCTGACTCAGCGCATACGGATCGTAGGCGTACAGCGGTGCTCCGCCGTATTCCGCCAGCACTTTAGCATAGGCAGGTACGGCCGTGCGTTCCCGCGTAACGCGGTGAAAGGTTTCCAAATCGGTGTAGAACCAGCGCAGGTAGCAAAATTTTCGACTATTGTACTCCTGCGCGCTGAGCAAGAGCCCCTGCGGGCTAAAGATCAGCGGCACAATCGCCTGCTCTGGCGTGTGGCCCAAACGCCGCTTATATGCCAGAGACTCGGCCTGTTGCGGCGTCCAGAAATTAGGCTGCGCGCGAAAGTCCTGGATGCTCAATCGCTCGTTGGAGGCAACCGGCCAGAAATCGGGGCGCAACGGATCCATGAACAGCAAAGTCAGCAGTCCCCAGACCGTTGTGTGTCTTAAGGTGTGCATCAGGTGTTTCATAGCCCATCATTCTTTCGTTTAAGGGTGAAAGGAGAAGGGATTAAAGGCCAAAAGCCAACACCGAAGCCGCGGTGTCTATCTATACCGGCAAAGCCTGAAGCGTTAATAGGCAAACAGCCAGCGCTTGAATGCGCCGGGCAACAGCGAGCCAGCTGCGTATTTTTGCAGCGCACTATTGCTTGACCGACTTTCACCGCGCGCACCCATGCCTGCTGCCGACTTTTCCAAACATACACTCGACCTCTCGCTGCGCCCAACGGCGGTTCAGCGCCCACCCTACCGGCCGGCCTGGCGCTTCGTTGCGGGCATACCGCCCTTCCTCGGCGGCCCGTACAGCAGCATGTACGTCAGCCAACCCTGGACCATCCGCCAGTATGCCGGTTTCTCCACCGCCGAAGAGAGCAACGCCTTCTACCGGCGCAACCTGGCCGCCGGCCAGAAAGGCCTGTCCGTCGCCTTCGATTTGGCCACCCACCGCGGCTACGACAGCGACCACCCGCGCGTCGTGGGCGATGTGGGCAAAGCCGGTGTTGCCATTGACACCGTAGAGGACATGAAGATCCTCTTCGACCAGATACCGCTCGACCAAATGTCGGTCTCCATGACCATGAACGGTGCCGTCATCCCTATCATGGCCTTCTTCATCGTAGCCGCCGAAGAGCAAAGCGTGCCCCCACAGGCGCTGAGCGGCACCATTCAGAACGACATCCTCAAGGAGTTCATGGTGCGCAACACTTACATTTATCCGCCGGCGGCTTCTATGCGCATTATTGGTGAAATCTTCGCCTATTGCGCCCGCCACATGCCGCGCTTCAACTCCATCTCCATCTCTGGCTACCACATGCACGAAGCGGGGGCGCCTGCCGAGTTGGAATTAGCCTATACTCTGGCGGATGGGCTGGAATACATTCGCACCGGTCTGGCGGCGGGGCTGGACATTGACGAATTTGCGCCGCGCCTGTCCTTCTTCTGGGGCATCGGCATGAATCACTTCCGCGAAATCGCCAAAATGCGCGCCGGACGGCTGCTGTGGGCCAAAATCGTGAAGCAGTTCAACCCCAAAAGCCCCAAGAGCCTCGCCCTGCGCACCCACTGCCAGACGAGCGGCTGGAGCCTGACGGAGCAAGACCCGTTCAACAACGTAGCCCGCACCTGCATCGAGGCCATGGCTGCCGTCATGGGCGGTACCCAAAGTCTGCACACCAACTCCTTCGATGAGGCCCTGGCGCTGCCCACCGACTTTTCGGCCAAAATCGCCCGCGATACGCAGCTGTTCATCCAGCGCGAAAGCGACGTCTGCCGCGCCGTGGACCCCTGGGCCGGTTCCTACTTCGTAGAAACCCTGACGGAAAACTTAGTGGAAGAGGCCTGGCGCCTCATTCAGGAAGTAGAAGCCCTCGGCGGCATGGCTCGCGCCATCGAGGAGGGCCTACCCAAAATGCGCATCGAAGAAGCCGCTGCCCGCAAACAGGCGCGCATTGATGCCGGGCAAGACCTCATCGTGGGGGTAAATATCTATCAGGTGCACAATGAGGCACCTTTTGAGTTGCTCGAAGTGGACAACACTGCCGTGCGCGAGGCGCAAATCCGCCGCATCCAGGAGGTGAAAGCCCGGCGCGACGCCCGGCGCGTGCAGGAGGCCCTGAAAGATTTAGAAGAAACAGCGCGCCAGACTCCCACAGCAGAGCAGTGGGGCCAGCTGTTAGAAAAGGCCGTCGAAGCCGCCCGTGCCCGCGCCACCCTGGGCGAAATCTCGCAGGCCATGGAAAACGCCTTCGGACGCTATACGGCCACGCCGCGCACTATCGCTGGCGTTTACGCCGCCTCTATGGGCCAAAATGCCGACTTCGCTAAAGCGCGCGCCATGGCCGACGCCTTTGCCGAACAGGAAGGCCGCCGCCCGCGCATCCTCGTGGCCAAACTCGGCCAGGACGGCCACGACCGCGGCGCCAAAGTCATCGCCACTGCCTTCGCCGACCTGGGCTTCGACGTGGACATCGGCCCGCTCTTCCAGACACCCGCCGAAGCCGCCCGCCAAGCCGCCGAAAACGACGTGCATATCCTCGGCATCTCTTCCTTAGCCGCCGGCCACAAAACCCTGGCCCCTCAGGCCATTGCCGAACTCAAGAAGTTGGGCCGCGACGATATCCTTGTCGTCGTGGGCGGCGTCATTCCGCCACAGGACTACGATTTTCTGAAAAAGGCGGGCGTCGCTGCCGTGTTCGGACCGGGCACAGTCATTGCTCGTGCAGCGCAAGAACTCCTCGGATTGCTCATGGCTGAAACCGCGCCCGCCGACCAGTAGCGCTCCAGCAAGGGCTACCTTTGCGGCCCATACTACTCCTATCGTGCAGCGCGAGTTTGTTGTCAATCTCCTTTTGCTGGTGCTGATCAACCTGCTGGTCAAGCCCTTTTTCATCTTCGGCATTGACCTGGGGGTGCAAAACCGCCTGCCGTTGGGCGATTACGGCCTGTACTTCGCGCTGCTCAACTTCGCCTATCTTTTCCAGATAGTCGGCGACTTCGGCTTACAGGCCTTCAACAACCGCCACGTCAGCCAGCACCCGCATCTGGTGGGCAAATATCTGCCCATGTTGCTGACGCTGAAGGTCTTTCTGAGCGCGCTATACGTTTTGCTGGCCCTGGCTGCCGCGTATTGGGTGGGGTACGAAGGGCGGGCCATAGGGCTGTTGCTCATTCTGCTGTTCAATCAGGTGTTGGCGCAGGGCATCCTTTTTTTGCGTTCCAACCTTTCGGGCCTGGGCCATTATCGGCTCGATAGTGTGCTGTCGTCGTTGGATAAATTGCTCATGCTCATCACCTGCGGCGCGCTGCTGTGGGCACTGCCGCCGGCGCATCTGTCGGCGGAGGCGTTTGCCTGGGCACAAACCCTGGCGTTGGGGTTGACGCTTCTGGCTGTGGGCGGCGTGTTGCGAGCCAAAGCGCGCGTGTCATTGCGCCTCCCGCGTTTGGCCAGTCGTCGTTGGCGCAGCACGCTGGCCGTATTGTTTCGCGAAAGCTTCCCGTACGCACTCGCCATTTTACTGATGAGCGCCTACACGCGCTTAGACGCGGTGCTGCTGGAGCGCCTTTTGCCCGATGGGCGCTACCACGCCGACGTCTATGCGGGTGCGTATCGCCTGCTGGATGCGGCCAACATGTTGGGTTACCTGTTTGCGTCGTTGTTGTTGCCCATGTTTGCGCGCATGTTGGCTCGGGGCGAGGACGTTCGCCCGTTGGTTGGGCTGGCCTTTCGGCTCATCTGGGCGGGTGCTGTGGCGCTGGCGTTGCTGGTCTTTTTCGCGCGGGCCGACCTGGTGCGCTGGATGATGCCCGCGCGCGCCGACGCTTATCGGTGGGATGTGCTGGGCCTGCTCATCTGGGCATTTGTGCCGATGGGGGCTACCCATATTTTCGCTTCCCTGCTCACCGCCGATGGGCGCCTGATGGCCATGAATCGCTTCTTTGCGCTGGGCATTGTGCTCGATGTAGTGCTCGACCTGTGGCTCATCCCGCGCCATCAGGCCATGGGCGCAGCTACGGCAGCAGTGTGCACCCAATCGTTTGTGGCGGTAAGCCTGATTTACCTGGCCTGGCAGCGGTTCGGCTGGCGCCTTTCGCTTCGGGCTGCGTGGCCTTTCGCTGCTTATACGGTTGCTTTGTTCATCCCCGGCACAGTCCTGTTTGGGCAGCAAGGCTGGTCTGTTTGGGCCAAAATGACGGCCTTTGCAGGTCTGGCATTAGCAGCCGCCTGGGCATTTCGCCTGTTGCCTACGGCATTTCTAAGGGCTAAAATGCCCACAGGCCCTATTCCTTCGCCGCCGAAAGGCCAATAAAAAAGCCGAACACGGACTTTTCCGGCTCGGCAAGTAAAAAGAAATTACTAAACACGGGTTTCTTTATTCCACTAAGCAATTGAGGCGAAGCGCAGTCAGAACTTTCGGAGCAAGGCAACGATATCTTCCTGAGTAACAGGCTTGGGGATAAGCGATAATTGGGTGTTGGTGCCGACTTCCGCCATTGTTTCGGCTACCCAGTATTGGTTGCCTGTTCGGGCTATGGCTACGATGCTGACCGGATAGCCCAGCGGCGCTTTTTCTAAGCAAAAACGGGATTGACTGATAGCGCCCGAAAGCGCTACCGCGCTGTTGACGTTTTGGAAGAGCACAAAAACGCGGGTATTGAGGGCTGTGAACTGCTCAGGTAGGGTAACACAAAGCGGGCTGACAGGTTCAGGCAGGATGCGCGCGCAGTTGACCCATCCCAGCTGTGCTATCGGCATTTCATAGCCGGCCTGAAGCATACCGGAAGAAGGCGCCCACAGCACTGGCAGGGCAGGCGTGTTGCCGCTCTTCCAGCCCAATACATGGCCCTGAGCGTCGGTGTGCGCCGTGAAAATGGCCATATTGTTCTTGGGCGTCGCTACGGGTATCTGTACCTTGAGCGAATGCCCCGCGCGCAAGCGCAAACGCTGGCCCGAGCACATCGCCTGCAGGTGTAGAATGCCGGCGCTTTCTAATACATGGCCTTCGGGGTAGGTCAGCTGCGACAACAGGCGTGCGGCCGTCTCGCTTTTACGCGCCGCGAACAGGGCCTCTATGCGCAAGTCGGGGCAGGTGCTGCACGGTACGGGCACACTGCCTTCGTTCTCGAAGAGTTCTTCCGCATCCGCTAAATGCAGGCGAACACCGGCTGGCAGGGTTAATACGGTATCGGCCAGCGGCTTTCCATTCCCTTCAAAGCGAAAAGTGGTAACGGCATTATTGGCTTCCGACACCTGCTGCAGTAGCGGCTGAAGGTCTTCGGCTACAGGCGCATAGGGCGTAAACTCGTACACGTCTTTGCGGCAGGAACTGACCAGCAGCAAAGCCAGCGCTAAGAGCGTCGTGTAGCCGATGTGCGTTTTCCGATACATGAAGGTGCGCGTCAAGTATGTTTTGAAGATGCGGGCGCGCGCGTCAGCGCTGCCCAGAGGTGTTTTCTCTGAGAAAAGATTAGCCGGTTTTGGGAAAAACGGGTTTCGGTTTGTGGATACAGCAGGGGGAGAAAGTGCTTCCTGCAGCCGCAGTATTTTTCACTTTTTATCCAAAATTTGAGAAACGCCGATGCGCAAACCCGCAATGGATTGGCGTTGCTCGATGGGGTAGGCGGGCAGGGTAATGGGCCGGAGAACGATGCGGAAGTACGGCTCCGCAAACAGGCGCGTGCGCGGGGCCACGTGGTAGAACGCCTGTACGCTGCCGCCGGCACTCCAGCCGACGCGCGGGCGATACACGTCGAGACCGCCGCTGCCTGGCGTAAAGGACACGGGCTGACCTGCGGTATCCAGAATGTGGCCGCGCTTGAGGAACAGCACGTTGATAGAAGCGCCCGCGTTCAGGCTGAAGCCCATAACGCCTCGGCGCCATTCAGCGCCGATTTGCAGCGGAATGTCTAACAGGCCGAAGCGGTTGTAGGTCTTCTGATACTCCGAGCCGTATTCGACACCGACGGTATCGGTTACGCTTACCCACTGGCCGTTGATGAGCTTTTGGGTGATGACGACATGGTAGCGGATGAAGTCAGGGTCGAAATACTCGAAGCGTTCCACCCACTGGTCGTAGTGCAAGCCCGTGCGTAATACTAAGTTGGGATGAATGAAATAAGAGACGCGCAGGCCTGCGTTGAAGGCGCCGTCGGGGGTTTCGGTGCGGCGACGTGCGGCGACGTAAGTGTCTAATTCGCTGTTGTGTATGCGCCACTCAGGCAGCGACCACGCAGGGCCGCCGTAAGCATCGAGCATCCAAACGCCGCCCTTGTTACTGAAGCTGTAGCACTTCTGAGTGGAGTGCGGGCCGGGCTTCTTTTCCGCCAAGGGTGCGACAGTCATCTTGACAGAGCGCGGCGCTGTGTGGAGCAGTTCCGGCGTCAGGGTGGGCAAAATGCTGAGCCCTGAGCTCGTTTCCGGCGATGCAGGCGCTTCTGCTGAGGGGGCAACGGGCATCGGCTCAGTTTCAGCGGGTGGCTGAGGCGTACCAGGCAAGTGCGCTGGCGGATGTTGCATTCGGGCAGTTTCGGAGCGCTTCGTGGAGAGCAACGCCAGAGGATGAGCCGGCGCGGGCGATGTAATGGGTGCCGGCATTACGGCAACATGCCCGGTGGCAGGCGTGCTCCCAGCGGCCGATGCGGGCGCAGGAATGGGGTTTCCGACCTTATTGGTAACAGCAGGAGAAAGGGCTGCCGGGGCCGGGCGCCATAGCCACAAACCGACACCAACCGCGCCCATCAGGAACAGCCCGGCAGACCACCACAAGAGGATCCGGCGCCGACGGCGGCGCAGCGCTGCCTGTACCCCCTCCCACACAAAGGGCGGCGGTGCGGCTTCGGCCTGCTGAAGGCGGCGGCGAAACTGGCGATCCAGGTCGTGTTCAGGTCGTTCCATGCGTGTGCGTCGGTTATTCGGTCGGAAGGGCCAGGTGTGGGTAGAGCGTTTGCAACTGTTCGCACAGCCAGCGGCGGGCTTTGGTCAGCTGCGAGCGCGAGGTGCTTTCCTGGATGCCCAGCATCTCGGCGGCTTCGGCGTGCGAGTAGCCTTCAATGGCCACTAAATTGAACACCACTCGATACCCGTCGGGCAGGCGGCTGACTAAGTTCAGCAGCTCCGCTTCCGACAGCTGGGCGATGGCGTCGGGTTCAACGGGGGCTTCGGGCAGGCGCTCCCAGCCGCTGCTCTCGTAGTCGTACCGCTGACGCTGATAGGTGCGCAGGGCCGTGTTGATGATGATGCGGCGGATCCACCCTTCAAAAGAGCCCTGAAACTGAAACTGCTCTAACTTGGTAAACACTTTAATGAAACCCTCTTGCAAAATATCGGCAGCATCAGACGGCGTACGGGCGTAACGAAGGCATACAGCATACATTCGACTCGCGTAGCGCTCGTACAACAGACGCTGACAACGGGCGGACCCGCGCAGACAACCCCGGATGAGTTCTTGTTCGTTCATCAACAGGTCATATGCTACTGATGGATTCAGCCGATAAATAAGCCGGGAATCGTCCCGAAGATACGCCGTAAACGCAGATGCGGCAGCGTCATTTTTCGCTGCTTTTGCTCGAGGGCGTTTTTCTTAGAAAAAAATTACAGCACAGAATGCTCGATGAACGGCTGGCGGTTGGGGTAGTCGGTGGTGTAGTGAAGGCCTCGGCTTTCGCGTCGGTGCGAGGCAGAGCGCGTTATCAGGTAAGCGATGGTGATGAGGTTGCGCAGTTCCATCAGTTGGGGGCTGATAGTGGTGGTCTGGTAGAGGTCTTCCGTTTCCTGGTAGAGCAAGAAAAGTCGGTCTAAGGCGCGTTTCAAACGGATGTTGGAGCGCACGATGCCGACGTAGTACGACATGATTTCTTTGAGCTCCTTCAGGCCCTGGGTGATGAGCACCATTTCTTGCGGGTCAGTGGTGCCTTCAGCATTCCAGTCGGGCACGTCGTCCTGGTATGTCCATTGCCCAACCTGTTCGCGGGTGTCGTGCGCAATGCGGTGGGCAAAGACCATGGCTTCCAGCAGTGAGTTGGAGGCTAAGCGATTGGCGCCGTGCAGGCCAGTGGAAGAGCATTCGCCAGCGGCGTAAAGCCGGTGGATGCTGCTGCGCCCCCAGGCATCTACGCGGATGCCTCCGCACATATAATGGCAGGCTGGCGCCACCGGGATGAGGTCTTTCATGGGGTCAATGCCGAGGCTCAGGCATTTTTCGTAAATGGTGGGGAAATGGGCGACGAAGGCGTCTTTGTCCAAATGGCGGCAGTCTAAGTACATGCAGTCGGTGCCGCGTTTTTTCATTTCGGAGTCAATGGCGCGGGCCACGATGTCGCGCGGGGCTAAGGATTGACGCGGGTCGTAGAGGTGCATAAACTCTTCGCCCTCAGCGGTTTTCAGGATGCCTCCGAAGCCGCGCACGGCTTCGGAGATGAGGAAAGCCGGATTTTCACCCGCAGGGTTGTACAGGGCAGTGGGATGGAACTGGACGAATTCCATGTTTTCCACACGCCCTTTGGCGCGGTAGGTCATGGCAATGCCGTCGCCCGTGGCAATGACAGGGTTAGTGGTGGTTTTATACACCTGCCCAGCCCCCCCAGTGCACAGTACGGTTACTCGGGAGAGTAGGGTATCTATTTCGCCGGTTTCTTTATGGAGGGCGTAGCAGCCGTAGCATTCGATGTCGGGCGTTACGCGGATGACCATGCGCCCCAGGTGGTGCTGGGTGATGAGGTCGAGGGCGAAGTAGTGCTCCAGGATCTCAATATTGGGAAACTGACGGGCTGTTTCCATCAGCGTTCGCTGCATTTCCCAGCCCGTCAGGTCTTTGTAATGGAGGATGCGGTGTTCGGAGTGTCCGCCTTCGCGCGCCAGGTCGTAGCGATTGGCGTCGTCTTTTTCGCGGTCGAAGCGAGCACCCCATTCAATGATTTCGCGGACGCGCTCAGGGCCTTCATGCACAACAATCTCGACGATGTCGCGCTTACACAGGCCGTCGCCCGCGTCGAGCGTGTCGGCGATGTGCTTTTCGTAGGTGTCTTTCTCCATGTCCCACACGGCGGCCACACCGCCCTGGGCATAGCGGGTATTGCTTTCGCCCGCATTGGTCTTAGTCAGAACCAGCACCCGCCGGTCAGGATGCATTTGAGCGGCCTTAATGGCGAAGGTGAGGCCGGCAATGCCGGAGCCGAGAACGAGAAAGTCGGTTTTGATGCGCGCCATGCGAAGGGTCAGAATCCATAAACGAGCGTCAGCGACCAGGCAGCGTTTTTCAGGCTGCCGACAATGTCGCCGATCGTCTGGCTGCCTACGTTCTTGAGGCCACGGTTAACGCGCAGGTGCAGGCCGAGATTGCCTAAGTCTAACCCGGCGCCGAGGTGCCAGCCGAGGTCTAATTTTTCTAAGTCCTCTTTGTCGAAGTTGATGGGGTTGCCCTGCTCGTCCTTGAATTCGCCATTGGCATTGGCCAACAGGCTGGCGTTAAGGCCGGCGTGCAGGTTGACGATGCTCAGGTTGTACTCCAACGACAGCGGCACTTCGATGTAGGAGGATTTGATGGACGAAATGAAGCTGTCGCGCTTGAAGGTAGCGCCTTTGGTAGCGTACAGCACTTCGGGCCGTATCGCTAAGCCACCGCTACCCAGCGGGATTTTGACAAAGGCGCCGCCCAAAAGACCGATGCGCCCATTGCGGTCCTGGGCTTTGGCGTCGTCGTACAGGTTGCTGCCCGTAACACCTAAGCGAAGGCCAAGACGCACTTTTCCTTCGGTCATTTGAGCGTGTAGCGGAAGCGTCAGAGCGCTGAGGAAAAGCAGAAGAACGAACGAGTGAATTTTCATAGGAGATAGAACAGGTGTGTTTTTCAAAATGCGTAAAAAACGCAGACCCTTGCATTTTGTTGGAAAACACCGGGTTAAACTGAAGTTATGGTGCTCATAATGCCCAGCACATTCACAGGGTGAAAAACAAAAGCGCCTGCCGCTCGAAGGCAACAGGCGCTTTTGAAGCCCATTCAAGCCGCTACGACGCGCATCAATACATCACTAAGCGACGGCGGGCAACGCCGTATTCACTCTCCACCTGATAGGCGTAGATGCCTGGTTCTTTCAAATCGGCGCGGCGAATGAGGATGTGGTTTTCACCCTTGTCGAACAGGCCGCTTTGCGTGAAGACTTCGCGACCTTCGCTGTTGAACACGCGCAAAAGCACCTGGCTTTTTGCGGGGAGGGTGAACCACACAAGCGTCATTTCGATAAAGGGATTGGGGCCATTTTGTAGCAACTCTATGCTACCGGGCTGGGTTGTTTGATTAGGATAGGCGGCGATATTGCGGCTACTCATGAGAAAACGAATTAAAAGCGATTAGCAAGAATGCCCTTCTATCGCCAAAACCTGTGCCAACTGATGAGTAGAACCGTTAAGATTTATCAAATTCAGGGTTTTTCCTACTTGTGTCTTGGTGAAAAGACGGAGATGTCGCTAATTTTGCACCATCAAAAGCGGGATTAGCTCAGTTGGTAGAGCGTCAGCTTCCCAAGCTGAAAGTCGCGAGTTCGAGTCTCGTATCCCGCTCTCAGGTATTCGACGAGCACCAAGAGGCATCTCCTGGCGCTCGTTTTTTCTAAGGGC
Organism: uncultured Saprospiraceae bacterium; assembly: GCA_964646615.1. Lineage (GTDB taxonomy): Bacteria > Bacteroidota > Bacteroidia > Chitinophagales > Saprospiraceae > M3007. The sequence goes on along the minus strand of CAZYEV010000046.1, from coordinate 53,054 downwards.
ATGTTTTGGTTTCGCATCGGTGGTTGTTTGGCGCGCGGCGCAGTGGTGGCGTGCATAGGGTGTCTGGCCGCTGCGTGCGACGACCCATTTGCACCGCCAGAGCAGCTGCTGCCCGTGGCCGAGGCGCAACATGCGTACTTCCCGGTGCGCATTGGGCAGTATGCTGAATACCAGGTGGACAGCATCATCTTCGACTTCGGCCCCGGCGGCCAGACGGTGCGCGACACCGTACGCCTGCAGGTACGCGAGGAAGTAGTGGACACGTTCCGAGACGCCGCGGGTCTGCTCCTGTACCGCATCGAGTGCTACGAGCGGCCTTCCGACACAGCAGACTGGACACCGCGCCGCGTGTGGGCTGCCGCTCGAACGCCCACGCAAGCTATTCGACAGGAGGAAAACCTGCGCTTCCTGCGGCTGGTGTTCCCCCTGACGCCGCGTACCCGTTGGGACGGCAACCGATGGATTGACCCAACTACAGAAATCGAAGTCGCCGGCGAACGCCTGCGCCCCTTTGTCGGTTGGAACTATCGAGCCGACTCCGTGGACGTGCCCGCCCAAATCGGCGCCTTCCGCTTCGACTCGGTCCTCGTCGTTACTGAGGTGGACTACGCCAATGCCATCGAACGGCGACTCTGCCGGGCCTGGTACGCTCAAAACGTCGGCCTCGTGCGGCGCGAGCAATGGATATTAGACTCGCAATACTGCAACCAGACACCGCCACCTGCCGACTGCCTCACTCGCCCCTGGGAACTCAAAGGCCAGAAAGGATACATCCTGCGCCAAACCCTCTTGCGCCACAACTAACGCCTATGAACTACATTCAGATAGGCTTCACCCGCAAAACACACGGCATCCACGGAGAAGTAAAGGCCGCCATTGAAGAGCCTTTTGAAGACCTCTTCTTTGAAGCCGAGCGAGTGTTCTTAGAAATAAAAGGTATCAAACACCCTTTCTTCATCCGCAATATCCGCGGCGGCGGCGAGATCATCGTCAGTTTTGAAGACATCCACACGCGCGAAGACGCCCTGCGCCTGCAGTCGCGGCCCATCTTTTTGCCCGAAAGCGAAGTGCCGGCCGACCTCATCGAAGCACAACAGGCGGCCAGCCCCTACGAGCATCTGACGGGCTACCTACTCATTGACCAGCAAACGGGACCCGTCGGCGTCATCCAGGAAGTCATAGAAATGCCCCAGCAGGAAATAGCCGTCGTGCTTTACCAGGAGCGGGAGGTGCTCATTCCGTTAGCCCCAGCGCTCATCGTGGCCACCGATGAGACACAAAAACACTTGCTCATGGATTTGCCGGAGGGCTTGCTGACGCTCTGAGGGGCACGAAGCAGTATCCGATGGCTACGGCAAAGAGCAAAAACACCGCCAGCGCGTAGGGTTCGGCCCAGGTGCGAAACACCTGCGCCAGCACCCACATGACCACCACAGCTGCCGCCAGTAGTGCCAGCAGGCGACCCAATACCCACCCGCGGGACCACAGGAAAGGAGCTATGCCGGCAAAGTAGAGCGTTATGCCTGCCCACTTCGCCCAGGCAAACAGCCGCACGCGCACGTAGTCGGCCCCGCCCGGTTCAAACGTCTCCGAGTCGTACAGCAACAAGAGCGCCCGAATGGCGCCGTTTTCGGCTAAGTCGGCAAAGCCTACCGCCAGTGCCAGAGCCGCCAACAGCAGGTAATACCAGCGCTGCGAAAGCCAGGCCGCTGTAACGGCAAGCGCACACATAAACAAGGTGTAAGCCAGGGCAAACAGCCCGTCGCGCGCTGTAGCTTGTAGCAACGCCTGAATGCGTCGCGAACGCTCCGGCGGCGCGCCCAGCACGACATCCATGGTCTCTGCCGAAGCGGCCCATTCGATGGCCATCACCGCATCGCGAAATGGCGGCGGCGTCTCAAAGGATACCCCTCGCAAAGCGCCAGCCATCAGCACCGCCGCCACTAAGGCCACGAGACCCGCCAGACCCGCCCAGAAAAACGGGCGTCGGCGCAGAAAATCCATCCACGTACCTGAGTGGTTCATGGCACAAAGATAGCTCGAATAAAAAACTGCTCCGCAAAGGCCTGACGCCTCTGCGGAGCAGTCGCGAATATTTATGGTGCGCCTCGGCGCGGGTGCTATCGTTTATCCACCATTTGCGTTTTCAGCACATTGCGCTGGCGGTCTTGCAGCTGCACCATGTACATACCTTTGGGCAAATCGCCCACGGGTAGGTTGGCACCTTTTGAGTATTCAAACTCTTTGACCTTTTTGCCGACCAGATTGAAGATGGCTACGAAGCCCACGCTGTCGCCCGGGTCGTTCACGGCAATGTACTCTACGGCTGGGTTGGGATACACCGAAAGCTCAGGCCGGAGGGCTGTCTGAGACGCTGCCGAACCGGCAAACAGGGTTAAAAAGAAAGACAGGAGTAAGATGTATTTCATGCGTAAGGGCAAATTTTGCATTAAAGGTATGCGGACTTAACTGTGCAGACACACGCAAGGTTTCCTGTTTTGGAAAAGATTAACGTTTGCGGCGAAATAAGCACGTCCTTAGATGCAGACACAGGTGCAAAGGTTACCTTCGGTGCTGCACTTTTTCCCAAAAAAGTCGTGTTCCTTACCAGACGTCAACCCGCCAGCCCTGGGTTTGGGTCGGCAATGGCGAAGCGGCTGGGCGCTGCTCAGGAGAGCAGGGCGACGAATTCGTCGAACAGGTAGCGTGCGTCGTGTGGCCCTGGGCTGGCTTCGGGGTGGTATTGCACGGAGAAGGCTGCGTGGTTTTTGAGCCGGATGCCCTCGATGGTGTTGTCGTTCAGGTTGATGTGTGTGGGTTCTACGATGGAGGGCGAGTCATAGACGGCCTGTTCGAGCACGCCGAAGCCGTGGTTTTGGCTGGTGATTTCGCCGCGGCCAGTGAGGAGGTTTTTCACCGGGTGATTGATGCCTCGGTGTCCGTGGTGCAATTTGTAGGTGGGCAGGCCGGCGGCTAAGGCCAGGATTTGCTGGCCTAAGCAGATGCCGAATAGAGGTTTGCCATCCTGGAGCATCTGCTGCGTGAGCGTTACGGCATAGTCCATGGCAGCGGGGTCGCCCGGGCCGTTGGAGAGGAAGTAGCCGTCGGGGTTCCAGGCTTTCACTTCCTCGAAGGGGGTGCGGGCAGGGAAGACCTTCAGGTAGCAGCCGCGTTCGGCTAAGCAGCGCAAGATGTTGCGCTTGACGCCAAAGTCCATCACGGCTACGCGATGGCGAGCTTCGGGATCGCCCCAGAAGTATGGCTCAGCGGTGGTTACGCGGCTCGACAGTTCCAGCCCGGCCATGGGCGGCGTGGCTTCCAGCCGACGGCGCAACTCGGCCAGGTCGTCTATTTCGGAGGAGATGATGGCGTTCATGGCCCCGCGCGTGCGGATGTGTTGCACCAGGGCGCGCGTGTCCACGTCCTGAATGGCCACTAAGTTTTCGGCTTCGGCGTAGTCCTGCAGGCTCTGGTCGGCCTGCACGCGGCTGTAATGGCTGCTGAAATTGCGGCACACCAGACCGGCGATTTTGACGCCGTTGCTTTCGACCTCATCGCGGCGCGCGCCGTAGTTGCCGATGTGGACGTTGGTCATGACCAGTATCTGGCCCACGTACGACGGGTCGGTGAAAATTTCCTGGTAACCCGTCATGCCGGTGTTGAAGCAAATCTCGCCGGTAACGGTACCAGTTTTGCCAGCGGCGCGGCCTTTGAACAGCGTGCCGTCTTCTAAGAGGAGCAGGGCTTGCGACATCCGTTTTTTTGGGCGGCAAAGGTCTGGAAAAGATGGGGGATTAAGAGGGAAAAACTTGCTTTCACTACGAAGGGCTGGGAGGCTCCTGGCCTATAGTGCTTGGATAGACTGAGGCGCTGGTTCGTAAACGCTGGATTAAATAAGGTCAGCAATGCGCCATTTCCGGCGCTCTTTAACAACTTAGCGGTACCTTCGGCACAGATTTTGGCCTGTGTGAGGGCGCTTTAATCGCAGTTTGTCCTGAAAGCATTTCTTCCCAACACGTAACGAAGCGACCGATGTGCGGCATCTCCGGCATAATCCACCTCCACGGCCAGCCTGTAGCCGAAGCGCCTTTGCGCGCGATGATGCAGGCCATGAAGCACCGCGGCCCCGACGATGAGGGGCTGTTTGCCGAAGGCCCGGTGGGCTTGGGTTTTGTCCGGCTCAGCATTCTGGATCTCAGCCCGGCTGGTCATCAGCCGATGTTTTCGGCCGATGATCGCTACGTCATCGTGTTCAACGGCGAGATTTTCAACTACATCGAGCTGCGCGAAGAGTTGCGGGCATTGGGCTACACCTTTTGCACGCAGACGGACACAGAGGTCATTTTAGTCGCCTGGCAGGCCTGGGGGGAGGCCATGCTGCACCGCTTCAACGGCATGTGGGCCTTTGTTCTTTACGACCGCCACGAGCAAACGCTCTTTGGGGCGCGCGACCGCTATGGGGTGAAGCCCTTTTTCTACACTCAGGACGCCGAGCGCATCCTTTTCGGCTCCGACATTCGCTCCATCACAGCCGTGATGGGCCGAAAGCCGACGCCCAACGACGACGCTATCTTCAACTTCCTGGCCTTCAACCGCACGGACTACGACGAGGGCACTTTCCTGCAGGAGGTCAAAAAGTTGCCGCACGGCCACTGCTTCCGCCTGTGCATAGCGCCGGGCGCACCGGTAGAAGAACGCCAGCTGCGTCCGCGTCGCTGGTACGACCTGCGACGCGAGCTGAAGGAGCCATTCGCATCGCCCGAGGAATATCGCGCCCTGTTCGCCTCGGCAGTGGGCCTGCGCTTGCGCAGCGATGTGCCTGTAGGGGTGTGCCTCAGCGGCGGCCTGGACTCGTCGAGCATCGTGTCGGTGCTGCTCAAGGACTACCAGAAGCGCGACCTGAACACCTTCTCGGCCATTTACGGCCAGGGCCAACACGGCGATGAGTCGGCTTTTATCCGGCTGTTCGATGGGCAAATTGCCCACATGCACTTCACGCAACCCGACGCCGACAGCCTGCTGGCCGACCTGGACGACCTGGCCAAAGCCCAGTACGAACCCGTGCCGAGCAGCTCCACCTACGCCCAGTACCGCGTGATGAAATTGGCCGCCGGCCGCGTGGTCGTCTTGCTCGACGGGCAGGGCGCCGACGAAGCCTTGGGCGGCTACCATTACTTTTTTGGCTTTTATTTCAAAAACCTGCTGCGCCGCGGAAAGTTGGCCACGCTGGCCGGCGAAGTGGCGCACTATTTGGCCAATCACCGCTCGCTGTACGGCCTGAAGACGTGGGCCTTTTTCAGCCTGCCGCCCTCCTGGCGCACACGGGCGCGCGTGATGCAGCGCGGATATCTGCACCCTGACTTTTACCGGGCGCATGCCGACAATGGGGCTAATGTCATTAACGACGAACTGTACGGCTCGCGCTCGCTTCAGGAAGCGCTCATCAATCATTTTGAGTACAAGCTGGAGCACCTGCTCAAGTGGGAAGACCGCAACTCCATGTGGTTCTCTCTGGAGGCGCGCGTGCCTTTCTTAGACTACCGCTTAGTGGAGCGCACGCTGACGCTGCCCGACGAGCGCATCCTGCACCGCGGCATGACGAAAAGCATCCTGCGTCAGGCCATGCAGGGCACCCTGCCCGAACCTATCCGCATGCGCCGCGACAAGGTGGGCTTCGAAACACCGGAGGCCGAGTGGTTCCGTACTCCCGCCTTCCAGCGTTACATCAACGACCTGCTCCACGCTGAGCGTTACGCCCGTCGCGGCGTGATAGACATGACCCAGGCGCGCGACATTTACCAGAAACACCTCGCCCGCCAGGGCAACTACTCGCGCGAAATCTGGAAGTGGATTCATTTAGATAAATGGTATCACCAGTTCATTGACACACCATGACGCTGCGAAACGCCCTGTTCAAGTGCCTGCGCTATTCAGGTCTGCCCTGGCTGCTGCGCCATACCGCGCAACGGCGGCGCGTAACGCTGGTCATGTTTCACGACATCGCTCCAGCGTACGCCGAGCGGGCGTTTGCCTTTCTGAAGCGGGCTTACAACGTCATTTCCTTAGAAGATTACCTGATGGCCCGCCGCAAAGGCGACAGCAGTTTGTTACCCGAACGCGCGTTGGTCATCACCTTAGACGACGGGCACGCCCGCAACCGCGAGCTGCTGCCCATTCTGGAAAAATTCGACTTGCCCATAACCATCTTCCTCTGCGCCGGCATCGTGGGCACGCGCCGGCATTTCTGGTTCAAATACCGGCATCCTGATGTGAACATCGGGCGGCTGAAAACGGTGCCAAATGCCGAACGTCTCCAAACGCTGGCGCGCGCCGGCTTTGACCCGCTGCGCGAATGGGAACAGCCGCAAGCGCTGTCGTGTCAGGACATCGAACACATGCGCTCGCGCGTCAATTTCCAAAGCCACACGCTGCTGCATCCGTGCCTGCCACACTGCACCGACGAGGAGGCCTGGGCCGAAATTGCCGGCTCGCGCCAGACGCTGGAACAAGCGTACGGCTTGCGCGTCAACGCCATCGCCTTCCCTAACGGCGACTACAATGCTCGCGACCTGGCGCTCGTGCGCCGCGCCGGCTACGAGTGCGCCATCACGGTAGATTTTGGCTACAACACCTTGCATACCGACCCCTACCGACTGCGCCGCCTGAGCATTGACGACACCGACAGCGAAGATGCCGTGTGCGTCAAAGCCAGCGGGCTGTGGACCTTCCTGCTGGCCTTACTGGGCCAAAGGCGCTGGAAATCGCCGTACTACCGACCGGACCAGGAAGGTGTTGACGCGGATGCTGTGAACGACGACAAACCATCTGCGCCTATTTCCGAGGCGCTGCATCGCTCCTGAATGGCTTTCTATCAAAAAAACACACACGGTTTTGACACCCATGCTTTACACCTCGTACGCTGATTTAAAGAATGCCGGTCTGGTTGAAGCCTTAGATGCGTTTGTAGATGCGCATCCGAATGGCAACTACTTTCAGAGCAGTGCGTTTTTGCGCTTCATCGAGACGGTGCGCGGTTATCGGCCCTTTGTTCTGCTTTCCATGAATGGCCAGAGCGCTCTGGATGGGGTGCTGATGGGCGTGGTTCAGTCTGATGGGCGTGGGCCGAAGGCCTGGCTTTCGCGCCGGCTCATTGTGTGGGGCGGGCCGTTGGTGGCGGCTGAGTCCGTTTCGGTAGCGCGTACGCTATTGCAAGCGCTCAAGCGGTATGGGCGCGGGAAGGCGATTTTCATCGAGTTTCGCAATTTCTTCGATTGCACGCCGCTGCACGAGGCGTTCGAGGCGTGCGGTTTTCATTTTCGCTCGCATTTGAATTATTTGGTCAAAACCGACAGCGTGGAGGCGGCTAAGGCGCGCCTGAGCAGCAATCGCCGTCGGCAAATTAAGACCAGTCTGGCTGCGGGCGCCGTGGCGGTGGAGGCCGAGAGCGAAGTGGACGTGCTGGCCATGTACAGCATTTTGGAGACGCTCTATCGGGAGAAGGTAAAAAAGCCGCTGCCCGGGCCAGATTTGTTTGTGAACATGTGGAAATCGCCGTCGGCCAAGGTGTTTGTGGTCAAGCACGAGGGCAAAGTGGTGGGCGGCAGCATTGGGCCGGTGTATCGGAACAAGGTGCTGTATCAGTGGTACGTCTGCGGTGAGAACGGCGTCATTCCGGGCGTGCATCCCAGCGTGCTGGCTTCGTGGGCACCCATCGAGTACGGGGCGAAGCATGGTTTTGACCATTTCGACTTCATGGGCGCCGGTCGTCCGGAGGAAGATTATGGCGTGCGCGAGTTCAAAGCCCGCTTTGGCGGGCAGGAGGTCTGCTACGGCCGCTACGAGCTGGTGCTCAACCGCCCGCTGTATGAGGTGGGCAAATTTGGATTAAAAGTTTACCAATACATACGCTGATGAGAGTAATCTTCGACATCGGGCACCCTGCCCACGTGCATTTGTTCAAGCATCTGGCCCGTCTGCTCATGCAGCACGGCCACGAGGTGTTGTTCACGGCTCGCGACAAAGAGTTCGAGCTGCAACTGCTGGAGGCTGAGGGCTTCCCGCACATCAATTTCGGCAAGCACTACCGCAGCCTGCCGGGCAAGCTGTGGGGCTTGGTGCGCTACGACATTAAAATGTTCCTCACCGGTCTGCGCTTCAAGCCCGACCTGTTTGTGAGCCACGGCACGCCCTACGCGGCCCATGCGGCCTTCCTGCTGGGGGCTAAAAACTTAGCCATCGAGGACACGGGCAACATCGAACAGGTCATCCTGTACCGGCCCTTCACCGATGCCATTTTGACGCCCGCCGTATTGCCTAAAGACCTCGGGCCCAGGCAGATACGCTACAACAGCTACCACGAAATTGCGTACCTGCACCCGGAGTTTTTCACGCCCGACCCCAGCATCCGCCAGTGGCTCGGCGTGGACGAGGATGAAGAGTACGCTGTGGTGCGCTTCATTTCGTGGAACGCTACGCACGACGTAGGGCATCGCGGTATGAGCGCTGACGACAAGGTGCGGCTGGTCAAAAAATTGGCCCAGCGCATGCGTGTGTTCATCACTTCGGAGCGCGGTGTGTCGGACGAACTGAAGCCCTATTGTCTGCGCATGCCGCCGGACAAATTCCATCACGTGCTCAATTACGCCACGCTGGTGGTCAGCGAAGGCACAACGACCGCCGTAGAGGCCGGCATTCTGGGCACGCCCTGCGTATATGTGAGCACGTTCGTAGACCCGAACTGCCAGGAAATGGAGCAGTTTGGGCTGGTCTTCAACACGACTGAGTCGGGCAAGGTCTTTGAATTGGTGGACAGGGTGTTGGCCGAAGATCGCCAGACGTACCGCGAGCGCAGCCAGACGTTTCTGGCCACCAAAGACAACGCTACGCGTTTTTACTTCGATTTCATCATCGGCCGCTATGCCAAAAACGGCCAAAAACAAGCAGACCCGTCATGGCAACCCGTCTCCTCATAACCGGCGGTGCCGGCTTTATCGGCTCCAATCTGGTCGAGCGTTTTCTGGAAGACCCGCGCGTAGAATTGGTGCGCGTGGTGGACGACCTGTCGAACGGCTATATGGAAAACGTAGAGCCGTTCCTTAGTCATTCGCGCTACGAGTTCGTGCGCGGCGACATCTGCGACTACGACACGTGCCGGCGCGTCATGCGCGGCATCACGAAGGTAACCCACCAGGCGGCGCTGGGCTCGGTGCCGCGTTCGCTGGAGAACCCCATGCGCACCAACGAGGTAAACGTGGGTGGCACGGTCAACATCCTGCACGCGGCCAAGGAGGAAGGTGTGGAGCGCATCGTGCTGGCATTCTCCTCCAGCACCTACGGCGACAGCCGTGAACTGCCCAAAGTGGAAGAGCGCATCGGACGGCCCCTGTCGCCTTACGCCGTGAGCAAATACGCCGCCGAACTGTACGCCGAAGTCTTTGCCCGCACCTATGGGCTGCCGTTTGTCGGCCTGCGCTATTTCAACATCTTCGGCCCGCGCCAGAACCCGACCAACCCGTACGCTGCCGTCATCCCCATTTTTTGCAAAGCCTTTCTGGACGGGGTTCCGCCCAAAATCAACGGCGACGGCAACACCACGCGCGACTTCACTTACGTGGAAAATGCACTGCTGGCCAATGAGTTGGCCCTATTTACGGAAGACCGCAGCGCACTCAACCAGGTCTATAACGTCGCCTGCGGCGAACAGATAAGCCTCAACCAGATGGTGGACATGCTGCGCCACATCAGCGGCAAAGACCTGCAGCCCGTGTACGGCCCCGAACGCCCCGGCGATGTGCGGCACTCGCACGCGGACATCTCCAAAATACGCCGCTATTTGGGCTATGAGCCGCGCGTCTATATGCAAGAGGGTTTGCGGCGTGTCTATCAGTACTACGCTAAAACATTGGCCGCCCAACCGGTGCCGGCCTGAAATTCATCGGCGACCACCTATGCGAGATTTTACTCTGACCGCCTATCGCCAATTGCTGGATGCTTTTCTGGAGGCTGGATACGCTTTCCAGACCTTCAGCGATTACCTTCGGCAGCCGCAGCCCAAAGTCATCCTGTTGCGCCACGATGTGGACGCGCGCAAGTTGCACAGCCTGCGCTTCGCCCAAATTCAGCATGAAAAAGGCATTGTGGGCAGCTATTACTTCCGCATGGTGCCGCAGAGCTACGACGAGGGCGTCATTCGGGCCATATACGACCTGGGCCATGAGGTGGGCTACCACTACGAAGATATGGATTTCGCCAAGGGCGACCCGCACCGGGCCATCCAGCTCTTCGAGCAACATTTAGAGCGCTTGCGCCGCATTGTGCCCGTGAACACCATTTGTATGCACGGCAGCCCGCGCTCACCCTACGACAATCGCGACGTGTGGAAGCACTATCGGTACCAGGACTACGGCATTGCCGGGGAACCGTACTTTGACATAGACTTCCGCCAGGTGTTCTACCTCACCGACACGGGGCGCCGCTGGGACGGCCGCTCCGTCAGCGTGCGCGACAAAGTGGACGACCACTTCGGCCTGACCTTCCGCACTACATTCGATATCGTAGCCGCCGTAGGCCGGCCGTGGCAGTTCCCGCAGCGCGCTATGCTCAACTTTCACCCTCAGCGCTGGACGGATAATCGGCTGTTGTGGCTGGCCGATAAATACCAGCAATACGCCAAGAATATGGTCAAGTACTGGCTCATCCAGCGGCGAAGCGCTCGTGCGGCCATGTAGAACGCTCTGGTTGAGGGCATTTTACCAACTCGGCGGTATTGTTTGCATGAAATGTTTTTTACCAATCAGCGCGGCGCGCTCGTTGGCACAGTTTTGGGAAAAGTGTTGACACTGGCTTCACCCGACGACAAATCGTTAAAACATCCATTGCCTATGCCTTGAATAATACCCTGCTCTCCCCTCTTCAGACATCCTCTGTTGCACCGTATTCGCTGCCTTTCTCTCCCCCCCCCTTCGATGTAGCAGCAAGCGCCATTCTTCTTCAAATAGCTGTAGCCCTCAGGAGTGCTTTTCTCCTGTAGCCTTTCGCGGTGCCTAATCTCCACCTCCCTGACGGTCTAATCTTTTTTCGACGCGTTGCGCGTCTTGTGCTGGTGAAGCATAACACATCTGAGCGGCGCTGCGGGTGCTAATCCGAATGCCCGTAGTTGGCCTTCCCGCCCTTTAATCCGGCCCCTCACGGTACAGATTGCTCATTCTTCACTTCACCTGCAAAAAAAGCGCAACAATCCATGGCTGTACTAAACCATTTGACTTCAACGCCGGCCTCTATTCGCCGGCAGTTGCTGGAGCACTTCCCCGAAGAAGCGGTGCAATTTCTCGAAGAAACCCTCCCGCCGGCGGCCCTGGCGGAGGCGGTCTGCCTTCACACGCTTTACCCGGTTAATGCCAGCGTTGTGGGGGGTAACTCGGCCCACTGCGTGGTGAACATGCAGCGCATCAACGACATCCGCTACGTCAACAAGTTTTTCGAGTCCGTCAACGAACATCTGGCACAGGGGGGCTATTTCGTCGGTTGTGTTACGCCACTGCACTACCGCCGCGAGCAGCTGCTGAGGCGCTATCCGCGTCCGCTGAACAAGGTTTATTACACGGGCGACTACCTGGTCCATCGCGTTTGGCCCAAGCTTCCGCACCTGCGCCGGCTCTATTTCGCCCTGACGAAAGGGCGCGGGCGCGTGATTTCGGAAATGGAAACCTATGGCCGCCTGTTTTCCTGCGGCTTTCGCTTCGTGGACTCCCGCGAAATCAACGGCATGCTGTACTTCGTCGTAGAAAAGGAGAAAGCGCCCGATTACAACGAAGAAGCCACTTACGGGCCGTTCATCTCCCTGAAGCGCGTGGGCAAGGGCGGCAAAATCGTCAAGGTCTATAAAATGCGCACCATGGCGCCTTACTCGGAGTACGTGCAGAAGTTCATCTTTGAGCGCAACGGCGCCGGTGGTATCGGCACAGGCTCTAAGTTTAACAACGATCCGCGCATCACCACCGTGGGCAAATTCATGCGCAAATACTGGATTGATGAGCTGCCCATGCTGTACAACCTGCTGCGTGGCGACCTGAAGCTGTTCGGCGTTCGGCCCATCAGTCAGCATTACTTCAGCCTGTATCCAGAAGATTTTCAAGAGTATCGCAAAAAATTCAAGCCCGGCCTCGTCCCACCGGTCTATGTAGAAATACCCAAATCGCTGGAAGACACCGTAGCCATCGAGCGCCGCTATTTAGAAGCCTACGAGCGCAACCCACTGTGGACGGACATTCGCTACCTGTCCATTGCCTTGTATAACATTTTTATTAAGCGCGTACGCAGTTGCTAAGAAAAGTGCATCTTTGCTGCACTTTGTCCCGATGTGCTGCCGATTTCCCTTTAATCCGGTTAATCCTTTTAATCGCTTGTGATAAGACGACGAGACATCTGAGAGAAAACTAATCGCTCACTCGTCACTATCCACTCATGAAAAGCGGACGCTCATGACCCAGTTTCTACACCCGTTACGAAAATTCTCTGCACCTACCTCCGGCACGTCTGCCAGCGAAGCGCTCTCGAAGGGAATAGCCTCCCACAAGCAGCATTTTGGTTCCTACGAGGAATTTTTGACCGTTTTTTTGGAGCGCAGCTATCGCTTCTGCTTTTTTCCGGAGTTGCGCGAGCCTTTCGCCCAGATTGTGCTTCGCCACGACGTTGACTTCGACACGCACCTGGCCCTGCGCATGGCCATCCAGGAAAAAGAGTTAGGTGTCCGCTCCACCTTTTTCTTCCTGCTTCGCTCGCCGATGTACAACGTCCTGGAGCCGCAGGATTACGAAAACATCCAGCTCATCCGGGAGATGGGGCACGTCATCAGCCTGCACTTCGACCCCACTCTCTACTTAGATTTTGAGCAAGGCTTGCGTCTGGAGGTAGAGATGTTTCGCAGCCTCTTCAAAACGGATGTCAATATTATCAGCCTGCACCGGCCCAGCCCGTTCTTCCAGCAGCACGACGCGCCTATTGCTGGAATTGAGCACACCTACCAGTCGCGCTATTTCCGCAAGGTGAAGTACATCTCGGACTCGACGGGCGTATGGCGCTACGGGCATCCCTTTGAGACGCCCGAATTTGCCGAAAACAAATCTATCCACCTGCTCATCCACCCTATCTGGTGGATGATTGAAGGGGAAACGAACTTAGATAAGCTGCGCTATTACTACCGGCAACGTGTGGATGTGCTCAAGGCTAACTTCTCCGAAAATTGCATCCCGTTCCGTCAGCTGAATGGCCATCTATGATCGCTTAGCGGTGTTTGGCTGTAAAGCCACGACGCGCTTCTTGCTGGAAAACTTAGAGGTACCCTATCCTGTCCGCTATCTGATTACCCTGTCGCCCGAAGCGGGCGCCAAGCACGATGTAGCCGACTACTACGACCTCAAATCCTGGGCAGAAGCGCGCGGTATAGCGGTCTATCAGGCGCGCTACTATTCGCTCAAGCACGCCGAAGACATTGCCTATCTGAAGAACCTGCAGCTGGACATCGCCTTTGTTATCGGCTGGCAGCGGCTCATTCCGGCGGAGGTGCTTTCCAGCCTGCGCATAGGCGCTTTTGGCATGCACGGCAGCGCGGCCAACCTGCCCCGCGGGCGCGGGCGTTCGCCCATGAACTGGTCGCTCATCGAAGGTCGCCAGGCGTTTTACACCAACCTGTTCCTCTACGACCCCGGTGTGGACTCAGGCGATGTGGTGGATACGTTCAAATTTCAGATAACGCCCAACGACACCGCCGAAACGCTGCACTTCAAGAACACGCTGGCCATGAAATACCTCATCGAGCGCAACATCGAAGCGCTGGTGCGCAACGAGTTTCGCCGAATACCACAGGATACTTCACTGACGCCAACCTATTACCCCAAGCGAACGCCCGACGATGGGCTGATAGACTGGGAACTGGACGTAACCGCCTTAGAGCGCTTCATCCGCGCCGTTACGAGGCCGTTTGCCGGCGCTTTTACCTTCGTCGGCGATGAAGTGGTGCGCATCTGGCGCGCGCAAGTGTTCGACGTCCACGACTTTGGCTACGAGCGCGCCCTGCCCGGCACGGTAGTGGCTACCTTCGAGCGCGGCCACTTTCTGGTCAAATGCTTCGGCGGGCTGCTGCTCGTTACCGAATACGAAAGCAAGGCGCCCATTCAAAAAGGCGTCAGGTTTGGAAATAATGGTCGGGAGGTGCGCCACTTCCCGCGTAATCCGCAGGGGTTCTTCGACCTGTCTGAAGCATGAGAAAAGCATTTGCCCGGCCCCGGAGGATGCTTCGGGACCAGGCAAGTTTTGAGTATGCTTGTTTAGGGTAAGGTCTTGGGAATAGGTTTCGGCGAGGCAGGAGCCTCACTGGAGATTTAGGCTTTTCGCCGGCCTTAGTTCATGGCTACGGATGCAGTCGAGGCGGCCGGGCGCGGCTTGTGCACGTATTGGATGCGCGCGGAGTTGACCAGCGCGGGGTCGTCCACGTGCAGGTTTTCGCCCAGGATGAAGGTGTAGGTGCCGCTGCAGGTGAACACAGGCTGGTTTTCATATAAGCCGTAGGTGTAGGGGTCCGCTTTGAGTTGGCCGGTGTGGATGTTCAGCGTGGCCATGGTGGCGAAGCGTTCGCTGTCCACTAAGGGCGTCAGTTTGCCTTCGGCGTTTTCTTTGGGAAAGACCACGTAGAAGAAGCGACCGTTGGGGGCTATGACGCCCAGATAGGGTGCGTTGGGCGTGCTGAAGCGGAGGGCGAACGACTCGCCCTTGTAAACCGTTGTAGCGTCTGTCCATATCTTGGCCGCCTGTTCGGAAGGCTCCGCGCTGGCGGGTGCCTGGGCGGGCAGGGCCGGAAGGGAAAGGGTCGGGTTATGCGTTTTCCAAGGCGCAGCCAGGAAAAGGGCGGCTAAGGGGATGCTGAGACTAATGGCTAATTTCATAATCGGTAAGGTTGGTTAGAAACCTGTATGTCGTGGATTAAAAATTCATGCCAACTTTAGGGTAACTGCATTCGGGCGGGTTAAATTTTTTCGCGTCATCAAAAACCGAAGGCCATTTACCATACGGCGGTTTTGGGGGAAGTAACGGTCATGAATAAAGAGGAAATGGATTTTTTTCGAGCGGGTTTGTTCACCTGGCACTCTGGGCATCGGCGTCCGTTGCCGTGGAAAGGCGAGCGCGACCCGTACAAAGTGTGGCTATCGGAGATTATTCTGCAGCAGACGCGCGTGGAGCAAGGGCTGCCGTATTACGAGCGCCTGATAGCCGCCTACCCGACGGTGGAGCATCTGGCGCGCGCTCCGTTGGATGACGTGCTGAAGCGCTGGGAGGGTTTGGGCTATTACAGCCGGGCGCGAAATCTGCACGCAGCGGCCCAACACATTGCCTTTGAGCGAGGTGGTGTTTTCCCCAACACCTTTGAGGAAATCCGTGCGCTGAAGGGGGTGGGCGATTACACGGCGGCGGCCATAGCGTCTTTTGCCTTTGACCTGCCGCATGCGGTGCTCGACGGCAACGTCTATCGCGTGCTGGCGCGCTTTTTTGGCATCGAGACGCCTGTAAATACGCCGGAGGCGCAAAAACGGTTTTCTACACTGGCCCAACAATTGCTCGACCCGACACGCCCGGGCGCGTACAATCAGGCCATCATGGACTTTGGGGCGCAACATTGCCGCCCCCGCCAGCCGCTGTGCGACCAATGCCCACTGGCCGGGCGTTGTGTCGCCTTTCAGCGAGGGCGCGTAGCAGATTTGCCCCGAAAAAATCCGCCCGCTCCGCGTCAGCAGCGCTTCTTCCTGTACGCCGTCTTCCGAAAAAGCAACGCGGTGTGGATGCAGCAGCGCCCGACTGGCGACATCTGGGCCCACCTGTACGAATTTGCCCTGTGGGAAACCGACGCACTGCCACAGGAACCTACGCAGGCAGCGCATCAGGTGGCGGCCCGCTTCTTTTCCGATACCGCAAAGATCGCTTTTCAGGGCGTCTTTGGCCCCTATCGGCAGACGCTTTCGCACCGCGTTGTGCATGCACTCTTTTATGTGTTTGAAGTGCCCGCGGATGTTGACCTGTCACAGACGGCGCTATCCTCAGAACAACCGCCGGCAGCCGCAGGATGGACTTCGATGGACCACGTGGAAAAAAAACTCGCCCGGCCCCGTATAATTGCCCAATTTTGGCGGGATAAAATCTTATCTTGCCGCCGAAATGAAATGCTTCATCTCTAAAACATTCCAACCATGATCAACAAGGTAACCCTTATCGGCAATCTGGGCGCAGACCCGGAAGTGCGCCATCTGGAAGGTGGAGCGACGGTGGCTCGTTTCTCCTTAGCCACTAACGAAAATTATCAGGACAAAGAGGGTAACTGGCAGACCCTCACCGAATGGCACAATGTCGTGGCCTGGCGCAGCCTGGCAGAGCGCGTGGAGCGCTCGTTGAAAAAAGGGATGCTCGTATACGTAGAAGGGAAGATATCTTACCGCAAATACACGGGACAGGATGGACAGGAGCGCTATGCCACGGATATTGTGGCTAATACTATTCGCATTTTAGAAAAGCGTGAAGGCAGCACCGAGACGCCTCCACCCCCTCCTCCTATTACTGAGCAAACCTCATCTACCCCTTCTTCTTCTAATACGGAGGCTACCCAGAACAGCGGCGATGACCTACCGTTCTAATGGCGTCGGGAAGGACTTGGTCGGCGTTCTGGCGTTCCGAACACCTGTGCCCAATAGACGCCGGCTTTTCCGATGCCGATGTGCTGGTAGATAGGGTTCATCATGTTGGCACAATGGCCGCGGCTGTTGCGCCAGCTTTCCACCACGATTTCGGGGGTGGGTTGGCCCCAGGCGATGTTTTCGCCGATATTGCGCCAGAGGTAGCCGGCTTTGCGGGCGCGGTCGCCGGGGCCGTCGCCTTCGGGGTTGGTATGGTTGAAGTAGTTGCGCCGCTGCATGTCTTCGGCGTGCGCCTGAGCAGCGAGGTTGAGTCGCTCATCTACGCGCAGGGCGGTGGTGGGGCCAAACCATTCGCCGTCGGGGCAGTAGCAGCCTTTAGCGCGCAGGGCGTTGACGGCACGAAGGACACCGCGCACGGCCGGCGTGTCAATGCCGGCACCCGATGAAGTATGCGCAGTAGGGCCGTGGCTGGGCTGCCAGGTAAGCGCACAGGTGGAGGCAAGTAAAAAAGGCCAGAGTTTCATAGTGCCAGAAATGGATGTGCCTGTAGGATAAAATTCGGGATAGAACGACACTCGCCAAGAGTCTATGGCATTTGGAACCCACTTTTCTTCATCGGTGCGCGCAAATGCGCAGGGTTGCAAGGCTGTGAGCATCTTCAGGAAGCGCGTTTCACATAAAGCCCTGTTTCGAGACAGATTTCAATTTTGGTCTGCCCAAACGAACTTGCCTCGCTGCACCCAGAAGTCATGCTCGGACTTCGATTGCTGCGCTGTTCGCGCAAGGGCCGCAGAGGTCGGCAAACTATGCCACTCTTTTCGGGGGCAAGTAGGGGATGCTCAGGCCCAATAGCCGGCCTGCCTTCACGCCTGACGCGCGCTTTGTGTTTTCCGGCGGCGGTATTCTTTTTCGATGAGGGCCAGTTCGCGGCCCATGTCGCCGGTAACGGAGGTGTTTTCCTGGGCGCGTCGGATGAGGTAGGGGATGACTTCGAAGACCTGTCCGTAGGGTACGTATTTGGCCACGCGGTATCCGGCGCGGGCCAGGTTGAAGGTGAGGTTGTCGCTCATGCCGAACAGTTGGCTGAACAGGGCGTGCGGGTGTTGGGGCGGGATGCCCTTTTGGGCCATGCGTTCCACTTGCAGCAGGGCGCTGTGGGCATTGTGGCTGGCGTTGCACAGGGCGATGTGTTCGATGTGGTCTAAGCAGAAGCGCAGGGCGGTGTTGTAGTGGTCGTCCACGGTTTCCTTATTGGGGTTGATAGGGTCGGGGTAACCCATTTGGGCGGCGCGTTGGCGTTCTTTTTCCATGTAGGCGCCGCGCACGAGTTTGGCGCCGAGCAGGAAGCCTTCGCGTTGGGAGCGGTCGTAGCTTTCGGTGAGGAACTGCAGGCGGTCGGTGCGGTACATTTGGAAGGTGTTATAGACCACGACGCGCTGGCGGTTGTAGCGCTTCATCATGAGCCACACTAAGTGGTCAATGGTGTCCTGGATCCAGCTTTCTTCGGCGTCCACGAAGATGGAGATGCCTTTTTGGGCGGCGTGGTAGCAGATGGTGTCAATGCGTTTGAGTGCGTTGCGGTATTCGTTGAGTTCTTCGCGCGTCAGGGAGCGGGCGTGCTGGATGCGTTCCAGCAGGCCGAAACGGGCCAGGCCGGTGATTTTGACGCTCACGACCGGGATGTGAGGCGAGCGGGCGGCGAAGTCAATGGCCCGGATGTTTTCGTTCATGGTGCGGTTGAAGTCGGTCTCTGTCTCTTTGCCTTCGGCGCCGTAGTCCAGGATGGTCAGCACGCCGTGTTGGGCCAGTCGTTCGATGTTCTGGGCGCAGTCGAGCAGGGTGGCGCCGCCGACGAACTGGTTGAAGATGGTTTTGCGAATGATGCCTTCCAACCAGGTGAACTGCCGTTGGGCTGCCCACAGCATGAGTGGCGTGCCCAATCGGACCAGCGTGGGCGAGTTCATGAGCCGGAAGAGGCGGCGCATTTGGCGCAGTTCAGCGTCGCTCAGGTGGGCGAAGGCAATTTCCGTGTTGGAAAAGTCTATGTTTGGAGCGGGGTAGGACAGTGCTGGGTCGCCGGGCAGTGCAGTCATGGTATGGGTTGGCATGGAAATACGTGGCTCAGGAAAGGGCTTCTCGTTGCCAGATAGCCCATGCGGCTTCGGCCTGCCGATACAGCATGTCCAAACCGTTGGTGGTGTGTGCTCCCTGGCGTTTTGCCCGCTGCAAAAGTAGCGTTTCGGCAGGATTATAGACGAGGTCAAACACCCAATGCTGCGCCTTCAGGCGCTCAAAAGGCAGGGGTGGGCAGGTGTCGGTATTGGGGTACATGCCCAGCGGTGTGGTGTTGACGACTAAGGAGATTTCCTCCCAGAGTTCAGGTTTTTCTAAGGCTTCATACCCCAATTGTTGAGGCATGGTAGGGTAGCGTGAGACGAAGCGGCAGCCGATGCCCAGCTGCTGCAGGGCGTAGGCTACGGCCTGGGCGCTGCCGCCGGTGCCGAGGATGAGTGCCTGACCTTCCTTCAGACGCGCTAAATAGGCGCCCGCCCAGGCCGTCAGGGCGTCGCGGAAGCCGATGTAGTCGGTGTTGTAGCCGTGCAGTGTGCCGTCGGGTCTGACGACGACGGTGTTGACGGCGCCGATGTGGCGGGCTGCTGCGTCGAGGGCGTGCAGATGAGGCAGAATGGCTTGTTTGTGCGGTATGGTTACGTTGAAGCCGCGCAGGTCGGGATGCTGGCGCAGCAGCTGGGGCAGGGCGTGCAGGTCGGGCAAGGGGAAGGGTTCGTAGCGCGCGTTGGCGATGCCTTCGCGGGCGAATTTTTCGGTGAAATAGCGCTGCGAGAAGGAATGTCCGAGGGGGTATCCGATGAGACCCAGCAGGTGCACGGTGCGTTTACTCGATGATTTTGAAGGTGGTGCGTCGGTTGGCCTGGTGTTCGGCCTCGGTGCATCGGTTGCAGGGGCAGTTGACGGCGGGCTGGCTTTCGCCGTAGCCGATGGCGCTGAGGCGTGCGGGGTCAATGCCGCGGGCGATGAGGTAGTTAACGGCGCTTTGGGCGCGTTTTTGCGAAAGTGTCTGGTTGTAGGCGTTATCGCCCCGGCAGTCGGTGTGGCTGCCCAGCTGGATGCGGATGCCGGGGTTTTGGCGCAGCATGTCGGCTAAGCGATTGAGCGCGGGTTCGGCATCGGGGCGGATGTCCCATTTGTCGAAGTCGTAGTAGATGTTTTCCAGGACGATTTCGCGGTCGCGGAAGATTTTATCGAGCACGATTTCCACCTCATAGACCTGCACGGGGTTGGTGCTGTCGCGCGGGATGCCGCGGGTGCTGAAGCGCAGTCCGTTGGTCAGGTATCCATCTTTGGAGGCGGTGAAGGCATAGTCGGTGTTTTCGGCCAGTTCTAAGCGGAAGAGGCCGTCGTCGCCGACACTGACGAGTTGGTTTTGATTTCGGAAGGCGATGTCCACACGGGCGCCGGGCAGGGGCTTTCGGCCCAGGATGCGGCTGTTAGGGTCGGTGGGGTCGGCCAGGATTTTTTCTAAGACGTAGCCTTCGAGGAGGATTTTGAAGACGATGGGTTTGCCCGTGGTGGTGTCTGGCTTAGGCGGTTTGGGCAGTGGGATGCGTTGTTCGAAGTAGTAGATGTCGTCGCCGCCGCGTCCGCCGGGGCGGTTGGAGGTGAGGAAGCCGGAGAGGAGCAGGTCGCCGGCTTGTGGCGGTTTGTGTTGCGGTTTGTGGGCGGTAGCGATGAGGCCGAAGTCGTCGGCGCCGCTGTTGACGGGTGGTTTGAGGTT
Organism: uncultured Saprospiraceae bacterium; assembly: GCA_964646615.1. GTDB lineage: Bacteria > Bacteroidota > Bacteroidia > Chitinophagales > Saprospiraceae > M3007. Next base: position 32,582 of record CAZYEV010000046.1, on the reverse strand, counting down.
TTGGGGAGTGGCCCAGGTGTTATCGGCCATTTTGAAGGTGCGGAAGATGTCTAAGCCGCCCATGCCGGGGTGTCCGTCGGAGGCGAAGAAGAGCGTATCGGCGCACCAGCTGGGGAAGACCTCGTTGCCGGTGGTGTTGATGTTACGCCCCAGTGGTTTGGGTTCTTCCCAGCCGCCTTCGAGCTGGTCGTTGCGGCGCATTGTCCACAGGTCGTAGCCGCCCCAGCCGTCGGGGTCGTTGCTGGCAAACACGAGTGTCTGGCCGTCGGGCGACAGGGCCGGGTGCATGTAGTTGACGCGCTCCTTCTGAAAGGGCAGGGGGCGCGCTTCTGACCAGCCGCCTTCTACGCGCGTAGAGAAGTAGATCTTGCAGTACTGGTCGTCGCCCTTGTAGGCGCCTACGGCTCGGGCAAAGTACATCTCCGTGAAATTGCGATTGAACGCCACGGTGCCCTCGTTGCCGGTGGTGTTGATGCGCGCATCGAAAGGCTGGGCACCATAGGCCTCCGGGTCGGCGATGAACAGGTCCATGAACTTATTGCCCGTCCAGCCGTAGTTCTTTTTGCTGTTGGCTGCCGGGCGGTCGCTGCTGAACACTAAGCGCCCATCGGTATAGAAGGCTGGCGCGAAGTCGTTCTGCGGGCTATTGAACGGCACGGGCTGCACGCTCCAGCCGCTTTCTTTGGCCAGCTCTTGCCAGCCCAGCGCCACGTCGCAGGCGGTCATCTCTTTGCGGTATTCGTAAGGGCTGCCAATTTCGATGCTCAGGTTGCGGAAGGCCTCTTTGGCCTCGGCGTAGCGCTCTAAGCGCTTGAGCATGTAAGCCTGCCCTTTGAGTGCCTCCGGGCCGTAGTTGTACTGATAGGCTAAGCCGTACCACTGAAGCGCCGAGGCGTAATTGCCCGTGTGCCGGTACGACTCTGCAACGCGATAGGCCAACTGCCCTTTTTCCGAGCGGCTCCTGGCGCGCTCAAAATCGCGTTGCAACATAGGTATGGCTACGTGGAACTGTTTGCGATCGTAGGCTGTGGCGCCGTCTTTAATCGGCGCGGTCGGCGTGCAGGCGCCAAGTGCCCACAAAAGCCCGACCAATAGAAAATGTACTCGCATGGTGTTTATTTGCCAAAAGGAGCGTCTGTTTTGCCGAAAGAGCGCATGTTGCACACAGCGCTTGAGCGTCTTTGCACTAACGGCCCAACCCGCTCCGTTGTTTTGGGCCGCGCTCATCGGCCCGGAGCGCCGTTGTGCACGATATTTGCTCGATGGGCGTTTTTGCTTGCTACTGAACGAATCTAAACGGAATTATGTGCTTCTTCCCCTCTCGCATGCTCCTATGGGGGTTCCTGACGGCAACCTTGCTAAATGCACTGCCGGCCATCGCCCAAAGTGATGAAGATGACCTCGTCAGCGAACGCACCGTTGACCTCGAAGCCTTCCAGCCGCGTGCGCTCGACCTGTCGAAAGACCTGGGCGTCATTGCCTTCGGCTCGTGCAATAAACTCCACTTGCCGCAGGACATGTGGGCCGGTATCGCCGCCAACCACCCTGACCTGTGGATCTGGCTGGGCGACATCATCTACGCCGACACTACCGACGCCCGCGCCTTAGCCGCCCACTACAAACGCCTGAAAACCCATCCGGAATACCGCAAACTGCGCGACCGAACGCCCATCATCGGCATCTACGACGACCACGACTACGGCACCAACGACGGCGGCAAAGGCATGCCCAGCAAACGCGCCGCCAAAAAATGCCTGCTCGACTTCTTAGATGTGCCCTACTCCGACCCCGTGCGCAAACGCGAAGGCGCCTACCAGAGCTACCTGTTCGGAAAACCACCCCGCCAGATAAAAATCATCGTGCTCGACACGCGCTACTTCCGCGATACCCTCTTGCCCGACCCCGATCCGAACCGCCGATACCTGCCCAACGCCGAAGGCGACATCCTGGGCGAAGCCCAGTGGGCCTGGTTGGAAAAAGAACTGACCAACAGCCCCGCCCAGCTGCACATCCTGGCCTCCAGCATCCAGGTGTTGGCTAACGAACACGGCCACGAAAAATGGGGCAACTTCCCCAACGCCCGCAAACGCCTGCTCCAGCTGCTCGTCAAGACCAAACCGGCCAACCTGCTCATCCTCTCCGGAGACCGACACATGGCCGAAATCAGCCGCATGGACCTCCAGGGCTTGCCCTATCCGCTGTACGACTTCACCTCCAGCGGCCTCACACACACCCGAAACAGCCAGGACGAACCCAACCGCATGCGCGTCGGCCCCATGCTCGTCAAACGCAACTTCGGCCTGCTCAAAATACACTGGGAAGGCGAACGCCCCGTGGTCAGCATGGAAGTGCGCGGACTGCAAAACGAACTGCTCTACGAGCACAAGGTGCGGTATTGAAAAGGCTGCGCCCCAGCTGGGTGGGTAGGGTGAAGCGGTATTATCGAGTCGGAGAAGAGGCCTGATAAGGAAAGCATGTTTTTAACCTGCGACCTGCCCAAATGGCAGGTGTCTTCGTCGTAAGTTTGCGCATGCTCTAAACAGGCTAAAGGCATGACAGAACAAAAGAAGAACAAGCGCACTTATCTGTACTTTCTCGTAAAGCTTATTTTCGGTTCCCTGCTCTATCTCGCGATGGCGGCCCTAAATCTGGTGTGAACACTTCACTCACTTCCACCGAACGCTGGCGCCTCATCCTGGGCCGTGCTGCCGACCCCGAAGGGAAAGTGGCGCTTTCGGGCCGCGAGGCCGGCATGGATGCCGTGCTGGAGGCGCTCTACGACGCCGACCGCGCGGGCGGGCTGGGGCGCTCGTCGCCGCGCATGCATCGGTGGCTGGGCGATATTCGGAAGTACTTCCCCACGCCAGTGGTGCAGCTGCTTCAGCGCGATGCCTTAGAGCGGCTGGGCCTGACGCAAATGCTCCTGCAGCCCGAGCTGCTCGCTTCGGTAGAGCCGGATGTACACCTGGCCGCCACCTTGCTCTCGTTGCAAAAGGCGATGCCCGACGAAACGCGCGAAACAGCCCGCAGGGTGGTGCGCCGCGTAGCCGAAGAACTCGAGCAGCGCTTAGCGCACGCCCTGCGCGAGGCCGTGGAGCAGGCCACCCGCCGCGCCGGACGCACCCGAAACCCGCGCCCGCGCGACATGGACTGGCACCGAACCATCTACCGCAACCTGCGCCACTACCAGCCCGAACTGAAGAGCATCATCCCTCAGCAGCGCTACGGCTTCGCCCGACGCGCAAAGGCGCTGCGCCACATTATTTTAGGCATAGACCAGAGCGGCTCTATGGCCGACTCACTGGTCTATGCCGCCGTGTGTGGCGCCGTGCTGGCCTCCGTGCGCAGCCTGCGGACCAACCTCTTCGTCTTCGACACCGAAGTGGCCGACCTGACGGAATACCTTCACGACCCCGTCGCCCTGCTCTTCGGCGCCCAATTGGGCGGCGGCACCGACATCGCCAAAGCTTTGGGCTACGCCCAAACGCTGGTGCAAACACCGCAGGACACCATCATCGTCCTCATCAGCGACCTCTATGAAGGCGGCTCTGCTGCCGAAATGCTCAAAAAGGCCCAGAACCTGCGCGCTGCAGGCGTTACGCTCATCGGCCTGCTGGCCCTCAACGACGAAGGCGCACCCGCCTACGACCGCACCAACGCCGCCGCCTTAGCTGCGCTCGACGTGCCCGTGTTTGCCTGCACACCACAGCAATTCCCTGAGCTCATGGCCGCCGCCATCGCCCGGCAAGACCTGAAGCGCTGGAAAAATGATTTTTGACCCGCTGCGAACGCGCCAAACGGAGGTGTCGTCTTCGAGGTACGAGGAGGCGACATCTCTGGAACGAAGACATGAGGTGTTGTCTTCGAGGTACGAGGAGGCGACATCTCCGGAACCAGCCAGAGGTGTTGTCTTTGAGGCACGAGGAGGCGACATCTCCGGAACCAGCCAGAGGTGTTGTCTTTGAGGCACGAGGAGGCGACATCTCCGGAACCAGCCAGAGGTGTTGTCTTCGAGGTACGAGAAGGCGACATCTCCGGAACCAGCCAGAGGTGTTGTCTTCGAGGTACGAGAAGGCGACATCTCCAAAACAGAATTTCTCGGCGCCGTAGTGGAAGAAAACAGGTACGTATGCGTGGCCTGAGAAAATCCGGAGACGACAGCCTCGAGTTAGAAAAGCCGGAGACGACACCTCCTTGTGGGAGATGTCGCCTCCTTGTGGGAGATGTCGCCTCCTTGTGGGAGGTGTCGCCTCGAGCTCGTGGGGGCAAAAGGTTAAAAAAACACAGCGTTTGCCGAGGGCCGCAGCGGTGTTTTGCCCAGCGTTTCTCAACGTCTTCTGCGGTTAGAAAAGAAAAATCCCGGAGCGCATAGGCTTCTCAATCGCGCGCAACATCAGCTCCCGAAATCTGAAGCGCGGGCATTTGGCCTTTTCTCCAGAATTTTGCCGGCCATTAAAAGGCCGTCCCTTGCTGGGGCAATGCTTTTTTGTCGGCTTCTTTCATTTTTTCTATAAAAAACAAAAAAAAACAACACCGCACCGTTTTACCATGAACATTCGCATTGCTGCTGGAATGACTCTGCTGGCCCTGTTGGCCTGGGCCTGCCAATCGGGCAAAACGCCGGATAAAAAATCCGACAGGCCGGCCATCGAAGTAACCTTCCCGTACGAAAAGGCGGACTCGCTTTTTGGCTTTGAGGGCTGCGATAAAGGGCTGTATCGGGCCGACTCGGCGGAGGCTTTTGAAGTTTATTACGGCGTTTATCGGGTACAGGCGAAGTACAACCCAGACGCCCCGGGCCAGGAGATTGTGGCCATCATAGACTCTACGGGCCAGCGCCTTGCCTTTCCGCCCGTGGAGGAGGGAGGCTATTTTCAGGGCAAGTGGCGCAATTTCTTTTTTGTGGATTTGGGCACAGCGCCCGATGTGCGCAAGTTGAATATCTATAAGGAAGAGAACGGCATTTTGTATCAGGTGCACCAGACGGAATACCTGCCGCACGAGGCGCCATTGGTGTCGGCTACGGGTTCGCTGTGGTATTACAGCCCGATAGAGGAGGCCGATATGCAGGAGAAGCCGAATTGCCCGGATGCGGAGCAGTGGCGCAAGGAGGGTCTGCGTGTAGGGTATGGGCAGCGTCGTTTGTTCGACCTGCAGCAGCGCATGCTGGTGCGCAAGTCGGAGTACACGTGCGTGCCGCGTCAGTAGGGTCAGGAGATGCGGCTCCACAGGCGGGCTTCTTTGCCTGTGGAGGCTAAGTGTTCGCGCAGGCGCTGGTGTTCGGGGGCGGTCAGTTCGGGGTCGGCCTCGAGGATGCGTTTGGCGATGTCGCGCGCGGCGGTCAGGATGGGGCCGTCTTTGGCTAAGTCGGCGATGAGGAAGCGGATCATGCCGCTTTGTTGGGTGCCTTCGATGTTGCCTGGGCCGCGCAGGCGCAGGTCGGCGTCGGCGATTTCGAAGCCGTTGTTGGTGCGCACGAGCGTCTGGATGCGTTCGCGCGCGTCGGCGCTGAGTTTCTGCGTGGTCATGAGGATGCAGTAGGATTGCTCGGCACCGCGCCCGACGCGCCCGCGCAGTTGGTGCAGCTGGCTGAGGCCGAAGCGCTCGGCATTCTCGACGACCATGACGGTGGCATTGGGCACGTTGACGCCCACTTCGATGACGGTGGTGGCCACCATGATGTGCGTTTCGCCGCGGGCGAAGCGCTGCATCTCGAAGTCCTTGTCGGCGGGCTTCATCTTGCCGTGCACGATGCTTATCTGGTATTGCGGTGGCGGAAAGTCGCGGCTGAGGGCTTCGTAGCCGGTCATGAGGTTGAGCATGTCGGCTTTTTCGGTTTCTTCAATCATGGGGTAAACGACATAGACCTGCCGGCCCTGGGCGATTTGCTCGCGCATGAAGCCCTGCACGCGCAGGCGGTGCGGCTCGGTGAAGTGCAGCGTCTTGATGGGTTTGCGGCCCGGTGGCAGCTCGTCAATGATGGACGTGTCTAAGTCGCCGTACAGTGTCATGGCTAAGGTGCGCGGTATGGGTGTGGCGGTCATGACGAGCACGTGCGGGGGCAAGCCGGCGCCTTTCTTCCACAGGGCGGCGCGTTGCTCGACGCCGAAGCGGTGCTGTTCGTCAATGACGGCCAGCCCGAGGCGGTGAAACTGCACGGCTTCCTCAATGAGCGCGTGGGTGCCCACGACGATGTGCATATCGCCCGAGGCCAGCGCCTCCAGCATGGCTTTGCGGGTTTTGCCTTTAACGGTGCCGCTCAGGAAGCCTACCTGGACGCCCAGGTCGCCGACGAGTTGGGTAATGCTGTTGTAGTGCTGTTGGGCCAGGATTTCGGTGGGTGCCATCAGGCAGGCCTGAAAGCCGTTGTCTATGGCGATGAGCATGGCCAGCAGGGCCACCACCGTTTTGCCGGAGCCGACATCGCCCTGCACCAAGCGGTTCATCTGGGCGCCGGCGCCCAGGTCGGCGCGTATTTCGCGCACCACGCGCTTTTGGGCGTTGGTGAGCTCGAAGGGCAACTTTTCGCGATAAAAGCGGTGAAAGTAATCGCCCACTTTTTCAAACACGAAGCCTCGGCTGCTGCTCTTTCGCCGCAGGCGTATTTGCAGCAGCCGCAGCTGGAGGAAGAACAGTTCCTCAAATTTGAGTCGTCGGCGCGCAGCGTCGAGTTCCTGCTGGTTTTCGGGGAAGTGAATTTTGTGGAGGGCTTCCCAGCGCGGCATGAGTCGGTAGGCGCTCAGGAGGGTATCCGGCAGTGTTTCGGGCAGTTCGGCGGGGGTGAGCTGGTCGAGCAGGGTGCGTACCAATTTGCGCAGGCCGCGGGCGTCCAGGCCTTTTTGGCTCAGCTTGTCGGTGGATGGATAGACGGGGTCGAACGTGCGGGCCGATTGGGCGTTGTCGGGCGTGAGTTCTTCCATCTCCGGGTGGGCGATGTTGAAACGCCCGTTGAAGAGCGACACGCGCCCATAAACGACGTACTGTTTGCCCACGGTCAGGGAGCGCTCGAGCCAGGAGATGCCCTGAAACCACACCAATTCGAGGGCACCGGTCTCGTCGCGCAGGGTGCCCACTAAGCGCTTGACGCGCCCTTCGCCTACGGTCTCTAAGCGGCGCAGGACGCCTTTCAGCTGGTAGGCTTCTCCCTCTTGTTTTATGTCGCGGATGTTGTGGAAGCGCGTGCGGTCAATGTAGCGGAAGGGGAAATGCAGCAGCAGGTCGCCGCAGGTGTAAATCCCTAACTCGCGTTTGAGCGCCTCGCCGCGTTGTGGGCCGACGCCTTTGAGGTATTCAATGGCGATATCCAGCATGACGTGTGGGCAAAAGTAACCGTATCTGTTTTAAAAACGGTTTGTGTCGCTCCCGGCTTTTGAAAAATCCCACAGGGGCGCAGGGGTATTTCTCCAGGCGTCTTTGCGCATTCTCGGTGATGGGAGAGGCGGTCTTCGATTTTTGTCTGTGTGGGCCGGCGAGGCTACTGTCCGCGTCGGGAGTTGAGGGTAAAGAACGCCATGAGTCGGTCGGCGCGGCTGCCGACGGGGCGGTAATAGAGGAGGATGTAGTAATCGTTTTCGGTTTCGTACGAGTTGCCCTCAACGCCGGTTTCGTCGCGTTCGCCGGTGGCGGGGTTGACCAGGACGTACTGATAGTTGTAGTAGCCCTGTTTGAGGTAGGCGGCGCCGGTGTAGGCGCGCAGGGCATCGTTATAGGTCATTTTGAATTCGGGTTTCAGTTGCCAGTCGGTGAACTGGCCGTAGAGGTAAACGTCCTGGTTGTCAAAGGGTTGTCCGGCTTTCAGGGTGAAGCGTACGATGGCGTAATCGCATTGGTCGAGGCTGGCGGTATCGTCGCGGTTTTCGATGCTGAAGCGTCCGTTGATGTCGGGTGTTTGGACGTAAAGTTTGAAAGCGCGGCTTTCGTCAGGGGTGATACTGACTTCGTAGTAATCCTGGGCCATGCGGAGGGTTTGGATGAATTCGCCGCGGAAGCGGAACGAGCGCATGTCGAAGTAGCGCCATTCTTTGCCGGCAGGGAAGACGATGCGGTCCTGGTAGTCATAGACCAGTTGGTTTTGGCGCCGGATGAAGGGGGGCAGGGGGCCGATGGCGCTGTCCCAGCGTCCGTTTTGGAGCACGTAGGCTTTGACTTCGCGTTCCGGGTACTGGATGTAGGCGTTGCCGGTAGTAACGCTGAAGCTGATTTCGTGGTGGGTGTTCATGCGCTCCACGCGTGCGGGTCGGACGAATTGAGCGCTGACGTTCCAGGTGTTTTCCGTAACGAGGAAGCGGCGCACCAGCACGAGTTGCCTGGCGCCATAGGTAACGTCATAGACCTTGAGCAGGTAGTTGCCCGATTGCGTCCAGCGCATGTTCTGGTTGGGCAGGGTTACCGAGTACTGGGCGTAGGGCTGGAGGGTGGTGTTGGAGTTCCGGATGTTCTGGATGCGGTCTTCGGTGAAGCCTTCGATGTACTCAATTTCGTTGAGCGAGGAGCGCTGCCAATCGCTGTTGCAGTGTTCGATGGTATAGACGTAGTCGTGGATGTCGGTGCCTAAGCGGTCGAAGGAGAGCAGTAGCGTGCCGGGCGCTGCTTTGAGGTTGACGACCGGAAAGGTCAGCGGCGCATTGCGCAGGTGGAAGCGCACCGACAGCACGTCGGGGTCGTAGTTGCGCTCTTCATTGCCGGGGTTATCCGTTTGGGCCTTTAGCGCATTGGCCGTCAGGAGCAGGAGTAGGAAGATTGGAGCGGTGTGAAAAGGGAAGCGAGCCGTCATGTTTTGTGCTGAAATCATTTTTTAAAGGCTGCAATGAGCGCGGCAGCGGCTGCATTTAGGGGCTTAAACGCTGCCTTATGGCGGTGTGGTTTGGCTTTTTGCCCCAAAAATACCGCCTTGCATAGAAAGGCCGCAAAGGTCGGGAATGCGGCTGGGTACTTTTGCTGAGCATTTTTTAATCGAAGCAAACGGCACATAGAAGAGGCGTCAAACCTAAGTCAAGAGTACTGTGAGAAACATTCCTTCGATGACCGACTCCGCAGCGCCCTGGGGGTGCGTGCCCACGACGATGGTAGGGCTGGGGCTGCTCGCGGGGCTGTTGTGGTGGCTAACTTCGTGTGGTCAGGCGCCTTTTTACGAGCACACGGCGCCCCTTAAAGACGAACGCTGGGCGTATAGCGATACGGTTCGCTTTTCGTTTGCTGTTTCGGATACTTCACTGCGCTACAACCTGTACCTGACGGTCGAGCACGCCGACACGTTTCCCTATCAGAACATTTACGTGCAAATCCATACGGCCTATCCCGATGGCCAGCGCTTTGTCAAGTTGCTTCCCTTAGATTTGTTCGATACGGCGGGCCAACCCAACGGCGCCTGCAGCGGGGGCAGGTGTTCGACGGAGTTTGTGCTTCAGCAGCGGGCCATTTTGCCGCAAGTAGGGACGTACGAGATTGCCGTGGAGCAATACATGCGCTACAGTCCGGTGCTGGGCATTCGGGCGTTGCGTTTGCGCGTGGAGCCGGCAGCGGCGGCGTCTTCTTCAGAGCATTAGTTGCGCACATCGGCGCCCCAGGTGAGTTTTTCGCGCAGGGTTTGGGCGAAGGAGGTGCCTTCCAGCTGGACGAGCCGGATATTGAAATCGTTGCGGCGCACGGCCAGTTGCTGTTTGGCGTTGATGATGGTGTGACGCGAGTCGAGGGTGCAGACGAATTTGTCAATGCGGCCCTCTATCTCGAAGGAAAGGATGGAGCGGTCGGAGAGCACCAAAGGGCGCATGTTGAGGTTGTGGGGGGCTACGGGCGTCAGGACGATGTTGCCCGAGTCGGGCATGACGATGGGGCCGCCGCAGCTGAGCGAGTAGGCCGTGCTACCGGTGGGGGTGGCGATGACGATGCCGTCGGCCCAGTAGGTGTTCAGGTAGTCGCCATTCAGGTAAGTATGAATGGTAACCATAGAGGAGGTTTCACTTTTGAGGATAGTGCAGTCGTTGAGGGCGAAGGGCAGGTCGCCAAACAGCGGCGGGGCGCTCTCCAGGTAAAGCATGGTGCGCTCCACGAGGGTGTAGCGCCCCTGGGCCAGTTTTTGAATGGCGGTTCGGATGTGCTGTTTTTCGATGTTGGCCAGAAAGCCCAGACGGCCCAGGTTGATGCCGAGCATGGGCACGCCGCTGTCGCGCACGTACGTAACGGCGTCGAGCATGGTGCCGTCGCCGCCCAGCACAATGGCCACATCTATGCGATGCACCCGAAAGTCGAGATGCCCTTCAAAGATGCCGTAGGCGGGCGGCAGCTTTACCTGCTCCTGGATGAGGGCCAGGTAAGGGCGATAAATGTAGGTGGTGGCGCCAACCTCCTGAAGGGCGTCGAACAGCTCCTGGACGTAGGGCTGGTTTTTATCCTGGTATTTGATGCCGAAAACGACGACCTGCATAGGAGGAAAGGGTAGGTCATTGCCGGAAGGCGGCTTCGACTAAGTCGGCCTGTTCTTTTTCGTGGCGCTTCACAAAGCCGGTGGCTGGGCTGGCCGCGGTGGGGCGGCAGACGGGCGTCCAGCCGTATTCTCCGTGGTGGAGCAGCAGATGGCTCCATGCGCCCATGTTGAACGGTTCCTCTTGCACCCAGTACAGTTTGGCTTTGGAATACTTGTTCAGCAGGCCCTCAAATTGCACCTTCGGGAACGGATAGATTTGCTCCAGCCGAACGATGGCCACGTCGGTGCGCTTTTCCTCTTGCTGGCGTTTGCGCAAGTCATAGTACACTTTGCCCGAGCACACCAGCAGCCGCTTGACTTTGGCGGGGTTGGCTTCGGCATCGTCTATGAGTTCGCGGAAGCGGTTGCCTTCAGTCAGTTCGCTCACCAGCCCTAAGTTGTACGGCGCACGCAGGGTGGACTTGGGCGACATGACGATGAGCGGTTTGCGGAAAGGGCGGGCCAGCTGGCGGCGCAGCAGGTGGAAGAAGTTGCTGGCCGACGTTACGTTGGCTACCGTAACGTTGTTGCCCGCGCAGCCCTGCAGGAAGCGCTCTAAGCGCGCCGAGGAGTGTTCAGGGCCTTGCCCTTCGTAGCCATGTGGCAACAGCATCACCAAGCCGTTCATGCGGCGCCATTTGGCTTCAGCAGCCAGTACAAACTGGTCAATGATGGTGCTGGCGCCGTTGGCAAAGTCGCCGAACTGGGCTTCCCAGATGACTAGGGCCTCCGGGTTGGCGTAGGCGTAGCCGTATTCAAAGCCCAGCACGGCGTATTCAGAAAGGAGCGAGTTGTAGATGAGGAAGCGGCCCTGTTTTTCGGCGATGCCGTCGAGGCGGTTGATGCGTCGGTAGGTTTTGGCGTCCAGGGGGCAGGCGTGGCGGTGGCTGAAGGTGCCGCGTTTGACGTCCTGGCCACTCATGCGCACGTCTTTGCCTTCGAGCAGCAGAGAGCCATAGGCCAGCAGTTCGCCTAAGGCCCAGTCAATCTGGCCTTTTTCCACTAAGGCGCGCTGGTTTTCCAGCATTTTGCTGATTTGCGGCAGCGGTTCGAAGCCTTCGGGCAGGCTGAGCAGGTGCTGGAGCAAGCGGTCTAAGGTAGCCTGTGGGATGCCCGTATCGGGTGAGTGCTGGAAGGCTTCGTCGTCGGTGCTGATGCTCAGGGCTTTCCAGGCCAGTTCGGTTTCCTGGTAGGTGTAGGGCAGTTTGTTCTGGCGGGCGTTGTCTAAGCGGGCTTGCAGTTCGTCGCGGAAGGCGCGTTCCATTTCGCGGGCCAGTTGGGCGTCCACGTCGCCGCGCTGCACGAGTTTGGCGTTGTACACTTCGCGCGGGTTGGGGTGGTTGCCGATGAGGGCGTACAGGTCGGGCTGGGTGAAGCGCGGTTCGTCGCTTTCGTTGTGGCCGTACTTGCGGTAGCACACCATGTCAATGTAGATGTCGGTGTGGAACTTCTGGCGGTATTCAGTGGCCAGTTCTACGGCAAAGACGACGGCTTCGGGGTCGTCGCCGTTGACGTGGATGACTGGCGCCTGCACTACATCGGCTACCTGGGTGCAGTACATGCTCGAGCGGCCTTCGTCCCAGTTGGTGGTGAAGCCTATCTGGTTGTTGATGACAAAGTGGATGGTGCCGCCGGTGTAGTAGCCGGGCAGCTGGCTCATCTGGGCCACTTCATAAACGATGCCCTGGCCGGCCAGCGCCGCGTCGCCGTGGATGAGGATGGGTAGGATGCGTTTGAAGTCCGAGCCGTACAGCGCGTCGGCTTTGGCGCGGGTGAAGCCCAGCACGACCGGGTCCACCGCTTCCAGGTGCGAAGGGTTGGGCAGCAGCTTGACGTAAACGTCGCGGCCCTGGGGCGTTTTGACCTGCGAAGAAAAGCCTAAATGATATTTCACATCGCCGTCGCCGAAGCTCAGGTCGGGTATGGTTTTGCTCTCGAACTCGTTGAAGATTTGTTCGTAGGTTTTGCCCAGCGTATTGGCCAGCACGTTGAGGCGGCCGCGGTGGGCCATGCCGATGACGATTTCCTCTACCGGGTTTTCGTGGTGGGCCGCCGTATTGATGATGGCATCCAGCGCCGGGATGGTGGCTTCGCCGCCTTCGAGCGAGAAGCGTTTTTGGCCCACAAACTTGGTGTGGAGGAATTGCTCGAACACCACCGCGCCGTTGAGTTTTTCTAAGATGCGGCGTTTCTTTTCAATGGAGAAGCCGAAGTCGTCGGTCAGGGGGCGGTTTTCGATTTTATCTAAGAGCCAGCTGCGGCGTTCGTGGTCGTAGATGTGGGCCACTTCAAAGCCGAGGTTGCCGCAATAGATTTTTTTGAGGCGGTCCAGGATGTCGCGCAGAGGGGCGTTGGGCAGGCCGATGTCGAAGCCGGCGGCGAAGGGGCGTTCTAAGTCGGCTTCCGACAGGCCGTAGTCGGCCGGGTCGAGTCGGGGCTTGCGGTCTTTGCGCGGCTTGATGGGGTTGGTGGTCGAGAGCATGTGTCCGCGTTGGCGGTAGCCCTGGATGAGCGCATATACGGCAAATTCGCGCATCAGGTCGGCGCTGGTGCTGACGGGCGCTGCCGCGCCATTGCCGTTGGCCGAACTGAGGGCGAAATCGAAGCCTTTGAAAAAAGCGGCCCAGTCGGCTTCCACAGATGCCGGGTCTTTTTGCCAGGCCTGGTAAAGCGACTCAATGTACTGAGGATGCGCGTTGAAGACGGCAGAAATATCTTTCATCTTTCAATAAATGCTAAGAAATCAGGCAGTTAGAACGAATAAGCGCGGCAAAAGTAGGCCTTTGGCGCCAAACGGCTGGTCGGAGGGCGCTGCAATTTTTCTGCGGTTGCAGCTTTTTCTAACAAAAACCGGTACCTTTGCCGCCCCTTTCAGAAAAGAGGGTGTTTTCGATAACGTTCACGACGTACGTATTTAGCACAATATGGCACATCATCGTTCGGCACTAAAGCGCATTCGCCAAAATGCGAAACGCCGCTTGCAGAACCGCTATTACAAAAAGAGCGCGCGCACGGCCATTAAGAACCTGCGCAACCTCAAAGACAAAGCTGAGGCCGAAAAGTTTCTGCCAAAGGTCATCAGCATGATTGACAAGCTGGCCAAGCGCGGTACCATTCACCGCAATAAGGCGGCCAACCTGAAGAGCGGCCTGACGAAGCACGTCAACGCGCTGAGCTAAGGGGTGGGCGGCGGTCGTTCCCGCTCGCCGTTGCGCCATGAGCGCGCGAGTAAAGACATGGGCCTGGCTCGTGTCTTTACTTTTTGGCTTAGCCTTCAGGCTTTTGGGGCCTAAACTATCCTGTCGGGCGCCTGTTTTTCGTCGCTTCAAACGAGACATCAGACGACATGGCTACTTCTACTCAGTTCTACTCGTTGCGCGTGCGCGAGGTGCGCCGCGAGACGCCCGACACCGTTTCCGTAGCGCTGGAAGTCCCGGAGGACTTGCGCGATACTTTTCGGTTTTTGCCCGGCCAGTACCTCACCCTGCGCGCCCAAATCGAGGGCGAAGATGTGCGCCGTTCTTATTCGATATGCACCGCTCCGCACGAGGGCGAGCTGCGCGTAGCCATCAAGAAGGTGCCGGGAGGTGTGTTTAGCACCTTCGCCAACGAACAGCTGCGCCCAGGAGATGAGTTGCTGGTCATGCCGCCGCAGGGGCGCTTCACTCCGGCGCTCGACCCTGCGCAAAGCCGCCTCTACGTCGCTTTTGCCGCCGGCAGCGGCATCACGCCTGTTATCTCCATCCTCAAAAGCGTGCTGCACACCGAACCGCGCAGCCGCTTCCTGCTTTTCTTTGGCAATCGCGGCTTTGACCACGCCATCTTCCGCGAAGAGCTGGAATTGCTCAAAAATCAGCACCCCGACCGCTTAGCCGTCTATCACATTTTCAGCCGCGAAGCCATCGGGGCCGACCTCTTTTACGGCCGCCTCAACGCGGACAAATGCCGCGCCTACGCCCGCGTGCTCTTTCGGCCCGACGAAGTGGACACCTTCTTCCTCTGTGGCCCCGAAGAAATGATTTTTGACACCAAAGCCGTGCTGGAAGAAATGGGCGTGCCGCCCGGCAAAATCCTCTTTGAACTGTTCACCACGGCCGGCGCGCCCCGCAAAGCGCCGCGACCAGCGGTGCCGGCGGCCGATGTCATCGAAGCCTCTGTAACGGTCATCCAGGACGGCATGACGTTCGACTTCCAGCTGCCCTCCGACGGCAGCACCCTGCTGGATGCCGCCATGCGCGCCGGCGCCGACCTGCCTTTCTCCTGTAAAGGCGGCGTGTGCAGCACCTGCAAAGCCAAAGTGCTCGAAGGCGAAGTGGAAATGGAGGTCTGCTATGGCCTCGAGCCCGATGAAATCGCCGCCGGCTTCGTGCTCACCTGCCAGACCCATCCCAGGTCGAAGCGCGTGGTGATCAGCTTCGATGCGTAAGGTCCTATCCGGCGAGCCTGCCTCAGGGAAAAGATGCGAAGCAACGCCTTCGGTCAGCATTCTAAAAAAGCAGCTCGTCGCTGACGTCCGACGGCCGGTCATCAATTACAGACCAGAATAAGGGTCGGCGGTCGCACATGAATTTTTCGCACCCGGTCATGGCGAGTAGGTTTGGACAATGCGTTACATGGCATGTAATGAAGCATAGACACCAATAGACAAATTTTGCTTTTTGTTGCCACAAATGCACAAATGAGTTTTTACTGCGAAGGGCCAAAGAGAGGAGCACAAAGGCACCCAGGTTTCGGGCCAATACTGAATGCACCGTCCATGGCCCGTAGCTTTTGTCGCAGGCCCAAATGCGCCGCTTGCCTTTTCTTTGCGGCCTGTCTGGTTTTTCATTACCCAAACTCGTGCACATCGCTCATGAACGTTGCCCTTATTACCGGTTCGGCGGGCCTGATTGGCGGAGAGTCGGTCGCCTTCTTTTCCGACAAGTTCGACCTCGTGGTCGGCATTGACAACGACATGCGGGCCTACTTCTTCGGCCCCGAAGCCTCGACGGCCTGGAACCGCGACCGCCTGCTGGAGCGCTACCCCAACTACCGCCACTACAGCGCCGATATTCGGGACTTAGAGGCCCTGGAGCGCATCTTTCAGGAATACGGCACCGACATTCGCCTCATTGTGCACACAGCTGCCCAGCCCAGCCACGACTGGGCCGCACGCGAACCCTTTACGGACTTCAGCGTCAACGCCAACGGCACGCTCAACCTGCTGGAACTGACGCGCCGGCACTGCCCTCAGGCCGTGTTCATCTTCACCTCGACCAACAAAGTTTACGGCGACAACCCTAACCTGCTGCCCTTAGTCGAACTCGACACGCGCTGGGAAGTGGCCGCCGACCACCCTTATTACGAGCACGGCATTGATGAGTACATGAGCTTAGACCACACCACACACTCGCTCTTTGGGGCCTCCAAAGTGGCAGCTGACGTGCTGGTGCAGGAATATGGGCGCTATTTTAACCTGAAAACGGCCTCTTTCCGCGGCGGCTGCCTGACGGGAGCGGGCCATTCGGGCGCCCAGCTGCACGGCTTTTTGTCGTACCTGATGAAATGCGTAGTTACGGGCCGCGAATACACCATCTTCGGCTACAAAGGCAAGCAGGTGCGCGACAACATTGACAGCTACGATTTAGTGAACATGTTCTGGCACTATTACCAGAACCCGCGCCCGGGTGAGGTGTACAATGCCGGCGGCAGTCGCTTTTCCAACTGCTCGATGCTGGAGGCCATTCAGATGTGCGAAGAAATTGCGGGCAAGAAGCTGAACTATCAGTACAGCCCCATCAACCGCGTGGGCGACCACATCTGGTACATCAGCGACGTGCGCAAATTTCAGCAGCACTACCCGGAGTGGAGTTATCAGTACGACTTGAAAAGCATATTGGTTCGCATCTACAACGCGCTGCTGGAGCGCGTGTGAAGGTTGGATTTTTATGAGCACCTCTGCTCCGGTGGTTTTTCTTACGCGCCATTATCCGCCCAATCCGAACATCAACGGCGAGTCGGTGTGCGACCTGGTGGAATACCTGGAGCGCGAGCACGGCATTCGCAGCGTGGTGCTGTGCATAGGCCGTTCCTTCGCTGGTGGAGGCGGGCGGCGTCGGCCTGCGGGTGAGGTGCACCGCCTGTGGACGCCCTACGAGGGCAACCGCCCTGTGCCTCGCCTGCTGACCATGGTGTACGATGGCCTGGCGCTCCTGGCGCGCGCCTGGCGCTACCGCCACCGCTGGATCGTGTGTACCACCAGTCCGCCGTTGTTGCCTATGTGGGCCGGCTGGTTGCTGCCGCGCCGCACGCGCTGGCTGTTGTGGGCGTTCGACCTCTTTCCCGAAGGCTTCCGCGCAACGGGCTGGATCCACGAGCGCCATCCGCTGTACCGGCTTGCCCTGCGCGCTACCTACCGACGCGCCCCGCACGCCCTCATCGCCCTCGGCCCCCGCCAGGCCGAACATCTGCGGCAGGCGTACCAAAGGCCCGACCTGCCCGCACTGCTGTTGCCCTGCGGCGTGTTCTTCCATACCCTGACGCGCCCCGAAACGCCGCCCGACTGGTACGACCCTGACCGAGTCATGCTCGGCTATTGCGGCAACGTGGGCGACCCGCACAACCCGGAGTTTATCCGCGCCGCCATAGACCACCTCGACCCAGAGCGGCACCGACTCATCCTGGCCCTCTACGGCAACCAGGCGCCCGCCCTGAAAGCCTATGCCCAGGGAAAGCCCGGTGTGGTGCTGCTCGACCACGTCCCGCGCGAACAATTAGCCTTCATCAGTGTCCACCTGGTATCATTGCGCCGCAGCTGGACACACGTAGCCGTGCCCTCCAAAGCCGTCAGCGCCATCGCCGTCGGCGGTGCTATCCTCTTCTGTGGCAGCCCCGACAGCGACAACTGGCACCTGCTGCAAGACGCCGGCTGGCTCATCAAGGAAAACGACCGCATCCAGGAGCAAATGGCCGACTTCCTGCGGCACCTGACGCCCCAAGCCGTGCGCAAAAAACAAACCGCCGCGCCAGGCATCTATCAGCGCCTGCAAACCACAGTGCGACAAACGTATGCACAACTGGCAGAGATGTTCGGAAAAGAATAGGAAATATAGGCCTATTTACTTTTTCAGCAGCCCGGCCTCGCTCAAAGGCCAGCCTCAAAACCCACTTCGATGCTCAGCGGCCCATTCAGGCTTAACTTTTAATGGCCGTAAACAATACGCGGGCTTGTGATTGCCAGAAAAAAAATCTCTGTGGTCTCAGTATTTTTTTCTATTACTTCCTATTTAAACGACTGATGTTGCTCACAGTTGTGATGCTGGTAGGCTCCAAGATTTTTTTTCCAACCGCAGAGAAATGCAGCAAGAAATACCTTCAGTCAATTGGTGTTTTTTTCTATTAATTTATATTGAAATAACTATTGCTATTAGAGAAGACATAGAATGCGTTGGCCGGCTAAGCCGTTTCGGCTGCCATGCGGCATTCGTTGCCGGCCTCTTCTGAATATAGAAGATGAAGGGTGTGGCTTTTTCTGTTTTTTTCTGTATTTTATGTTATTTTTTTGGAGGTGTCGCCTTCTCGTTCCTCGAAGACGGCACCTCTGGGGGAGGCGACATCTCCCGCCGGGAGGTGTTGTCTCTGTGCTTCTATTCGTTTATCTTTGATTTTTTGTGTTGACTTTGTTTTGGAGGTGTCGCCTTCTCGTTCCTCGAAGACGACACCTCTGGGAGAGGCGACATCTCCCGCCGGGAGGTGTTGTCTCTGTGCTTCTATTCGTTTATCTTTGATTTTTTGTGTTGATTTTGTTTTAGAGGTGTCGCCTTCTCGTTCCTCGAAGACGACACCTCTGGGGGGAGGCGACATCTTCCGTAGGGAGGTGTTGTCTCTGTACTTCTATGTGCTTATCTTTGATTTTTTGTGTTGATTTTGTTTTAGAGGTGTCGCCTTCTCGTTCCTCGAAGACGACACCTCTGGGGGCGGGAGGCGACATCTCCCGCAGGGAGGTGTCGCCTCTATGCTTCTTAGGGAGGTACTGTCTCTGGGCCTCTTCGATCTTCCGGCGAAGCTGACTTTCTGAGCAAGCTATTTGCCGGCTTGCCCAAAAGCTCGAATTTTGCCGGCGAGATGTTCTTCCTTTTCATCGGGGCGTTGGTGGTTTTCTGTTATTTGGAGTCTGTCTCGGAGGTGTGCGAAAAAAAAGTGTGGGAGGCTATGGCGGCTCCATCGTTTTTCTGTGATTTTTGTGTTTCATTTTCAATTTAAAACGGTTTATTTTATGAAAAAACAACTCTACACTTTGCTGTTTACGGCCGCTGGTTTTGCGGCGTTGGCCCAGATACCGAATGCGGATTTTGAGGCCTGGCAGTCGGCGCCGGGGTATGAGTATCCGACGGGTTGGGGGGTGGTGGCTCAGGCGACCAACGGCATTGCGGTTACCTGTGAGAAGAGCACCGACCGGTATTCGGGCAATTTCGCGGCGCGGCTTTTCACGCGCGATTTAGGCATTGCGCGGGTGCCGGGTTTGCTGTTTACGGGCAAATTGGACGTGGCGACTCAGAGTGTGAGTGGCGGTTTTGCCTACAATCAGCGTCCGGCGCGCCTGGCGGGTTATTACCAGTACACGCCGGGGGTAGGCGATAGCTGCACGGTCTTTGGGCTGCTGACGCGCACCTTGCCGGGGGGCGGGCGCGATACGGTAGCGACGTTCTTCTGGCAGGGCGGTGCGGCGGCGGTCTATATGCCGTTTTCGGTGCCCCTGTCGTATCGCTCCAACGCCCAGCCCGATACGGCGCTGATCGTTATTGCTTCGAGCAAAGACCCGGCTGCTCCGGCGGTGAATAGTTCTATGTGGGTAGATGCGCTGGCCTTTGAAGGCTCCGTGAGCGCCTCAGAGCCGACTTCGCTGCTGCCGGTGCTACTGTCGCCCAATCCGACTTCGGAGTTCCTGCGGCTTTATATGGCGCGTGAGGGCCTTTTATTCGCACAGGTGCTGGATGTCACGGGCCGGAAGGTGGGCAGCCACTTGCTTTACAGCGGAGAGACCGTGCCGACGGGCCATTTGCCGGCGGGCCTGTACTTCCTGGTGGTGCTCGACGCCCAGAGCGGGCAGCTGTTGGGCCGTGCGTCGTTTCAGCGCCAATAGGGAGGGCTGTTTTGCAGCGGAAGCATGGTAGCTGATCTTGTGCAAGGCTGCTGCGAGGCAGGAGGTTAGAAAACCGCAGAGGGCGCCAGGGGCCACAGAGGTGCTTTTCTCGGCGTTTCTCTGCGGTGAAATCAGGCTGCAAAGAGGCTTCTACCGGGGGGCACGATGGCTTCGCCTTACCCGTGGGGGCGCAGAGCTTGGGCCAGCACTTGGGCGGGGTGCAGGGCGGTGCGTCCGGTGCCGTCGAGGATTTGGTGGCGGCAGCTGGTGCCCGGGGCGGCGATGATGGCGTCGGGGGGCAGGGTGCGCACGGCGGGCAGGAGGACGAGTTCGCCGATGCGCATGCTCACGTCGTAGTGTTCGCGTTCGTAGCCGAAAGAGCCGGCCATGCCGCAGCAGCCGGAGGGGATGACAGATACCGTATGCCCTTGGGGCAGGCCCAGCATCCATGCGGTGGGTTCTATGCTGGCTAAGGCTTTTTGGTGGCAGTGGCCGTGGAGCCATATCTGTCGGGGCGCGTCGGTGAAGTCGTCGGCGCTGATGTGGCCCTTTTGGGCTTCGCGGAAGAGGAATTCTTCGAGCAAGAGGGCGTTTTCGCCCAAGCGTTGGGCGGCTGAGCGCATGGAGGGCGGCACTAAGCGCGGGTATTCGTCTCGGAAGGTCAGCAGGGCCGAGGGTTCGATGCCCACCAGCGGCGTTTGTTCGCTGATGATTTCCTGGAAGCGATTGACCTGTTGGATGGCCAGGTCGCGGGCGCGTTCGAGCAGGCCTTTGGAGATGGCCGCCCGCCCGCTTTCGGGGTGTTCGATGAGCGCTACCTGGTAGCCCAGCCCCCACAGGAGGCGGAGGGCAGCGATGCCCACCTCCACATCGGTGTAGTTGGTGAATTCGTCGCAGAACAGATATACAAGGCCTTTTTGGGGCGTTTTGGGGCGCAAACGCTGGTTGTGCTTCCGATACCATTGGCGCAGCGTAGTGTGCCCCAGAGCGGGTATGCTGCGTTTTGGGGCGATGCCCAGCAGGCGTTTGAGCAAGGGAGCGGTCAGAGGGCTTTTCAGGGCGAAATTGGTCAGCGCGGGTACAGAGGCGCCCAGGCGGTACAGGTGGGCGATGTGGGCAAAGAGGCGAGCGCGCCAGGGCGTGCCGTGGGTGCGGTAGTACTGGTGGAGAAATTCGGCCTTCATGGCGGCCATGTCCACGTTGGAGGGGCATTCGGAGGCGCAGGCCTTACACGACAGGCACAGGTCCATGACTTCGTAGAGTTCTTCGTGGCTGAAGGGGTTGGGGCGCTGGCTTCGGGTGAGGAATTCGCGCAGGGCGTTGGCGCGGGCGCGGGTGCTGTGTTTTTCCTCTCGGGTGGCGCGATAGCTGGGGCACATGGTGCCGCCGGCGAAGTCTAAGCGGCGGCAATCGCCTGAGCCGTTGCACCGTTCGGCAGCGCGCAGGATGCCGTCGGGGAAGTCCAGCACCGTCTCGAAGGGGCGGTCCTGTTGGCCGGCTTCGTAGCGCAGGGAAGTGTTCATGGGCGGAGCGTCCACGATCTTGCCGGGGTTGAAGATGCCCTGGGGGTCCCAGGTGCGTTTGATGTCGCGCAGCAGCTCATAGTTCTTTTGCCCCAATACGATGGGAATAAACTCAGCCCTGACGCGCCCGTCGCCGTGTTCGCCGCTGAGCGAGCCGCCGTATTTTTTGATTAAGTGTGCCATGGCTTCACCGATGTCGTGCAGGCGTTGGCGGTCGTTGGCGTCTTTCAGGTTCAGAATAGGGCGCAGGTGCAGTTCACCGTCGCCGGCGTGGGCGTAGTACACCGATTTCTGGCCAAAGCGGCCCATGAGTTCCTCAAATTCGGCAATGTAGGCCGGCAAATCGGTAACGGCCACAGCGGTATCCTCGATGCACGGGATGCCTTTGGCTGCCCCGGGCATGTTGGACAGCACGCCCAGCCCGGCATTGCGCAGTTCCCATACGCGCTTCGATTGCGGTGCTGGCACGACGGGAAAGGCGTAGCCAAAGCCTTGAGCGCGAAAATCGCGGATAAGGGTCTGCGCTTTGTCGTGGGCTTCCTGAGGCGTTGAGCCGCGAAATTCGATCATGAGCACGGCGGCGGGTTCTCCTTCGATAAAAAAACGGTTGCGCGCCTGTTCGCGGTTGGCGCGGGCGCAGCTGAGGATGAGGTGATCCATCAGCTCACAGGCGCTGGGGCGATGCTGAACGGCCAGCACCACGGCATGCAGGCACTCTTGCAGATCAGCGAAGTGTGCGCACAGTACCACGTCGTGAGGCTCGGGCAAGGGTACGACGTTGAGCGTTATTTCCGTGCTGATGGCCAGCGTGCCTTCCGAACCGGCCAGCATCGTGCAAAAATTGAAATCAGGCCCGCCAGGCGTAAAGACATTAGAGCGCAGCAACAGGTCAACGGCATAGCCTGTGTTGCGCCGGTGTATCTGCGGCTTGGGGTAGTGGGCGCGTATTTCCGCCTGAACTTCGGGAGACGAGAGCCGGTCCTGGATGTGCCGGTAAAGGCGCCCTTCCAGCCGATCGAGGCGGCATTTTTCGGCAAACTCTTGGGGCGTCAGGGCGCGGAAAAACGCCTCCGAACCGTCGCTGAGCACCGTGCGCAGGGCCAACAGGTGGTCGCGAGTGCTGCCATACACCAGCGAGGTGGTGCCACAGGAGTTGTTGCCCACCATGCCGCCCAACATACACCGGTTGGCCGTAGAGGTGTTCGGAGCAAAAAACAATCCATAGGGCTTGAGCGCAACATTAAGCTCGTCGCGAATGACCCCCGGCTCCACCCGCACCCAGCGCTCCTCCGGGCTGATCTCCAAAATGCGCGTCATATGGCGCGACACGTCCACCACAATGCCCTCGCCCACGCATTGACCCGCCAGCGACGTACCCGCTGTGCGCGGAATCAGGCTAAGCCCCCGCTCCCGGGCATACGCTACCAGCGCCTGAATGTCTGCCGTATCGCGCGGGTAGGCCACCCCGGCGGGCAATTCCCGAAAAATAGAAGCATCTGTGGCGTACAGGCGCCGGTGCAGTTCGTCAGTGCGAAGGTCAGGAAGTCTCATAAGCAAACGCGCCCAAATGGCTGGGCAAAGGTAGCATCCTCGTCCTCTCTTTCACACCGAAACGCGCACCGGGCGCATTCGAGAGGCAACCCGAGCAAAACACGGGGGAAACGCCTAGGCGAACCTTCTGGCGAAGATGTCGCCTCAAGGAGCGGCAAGGCGACATCTCCCACAGGGAGGTGTTGTCTTTTTCTTAAGAGAAAAACAGGCCCCGAGGCGAACCTTCTGGCGAAGATGTCGCCTCAAGGAGCGGCAAGGCGACATCTCCCACAGGGAGGTGTTGTCTTTAAGAGAAAAACAGGCCCCGAGGCGAACCTTCTGTCGGAGATGTCGCCTCAAGGAGCGACAAGGCGACATCTCCCGCAGGGAGGTGTTGTCTTTCTTAAGAGAAAAACAGGCCCCGAGACGACACCTTCTGGCGAAGATGTCGCCTCAAGGAGCGGCAAGGCGACATCTCCCACAGGGAGGTGTTGTCTTTTTCTTAAGAGAAAAACAGGCCCCGAGACGACACCTTCTGTCGGAGATGTCGCCTCAAGGAGCGACAAGGCGACATCTCCCGCAGGGAGGTGTTGTCTTTCTTAAGAGAAAAACAGGCCCCGAGACGACACCTTCTGTCGGAGATGTCGCCTCAAGGAGCGGCAAGGCGATATCTCCCACAGGGAGGTGTTGTCTTTTTCTTAAGAGAAAAACAGGCCCCGAGGCGACACCTCCTGTCGGAGATGTCGCCTCTATTTATGCCCCTGCTCGCGCCACCCCTTGCGCAAGATCAGCACCTCTCCGTCTGGCAGCTCTGCCCAGGCACAGTCGTACACTAAGTGGAAGGTGCGTCCGCCCTCGCCTACGAAAAGCTCCGTCATGTACTTCCAGCGAAAGCCCATAGACTCCAGATCCGCCCGCCTGACCTGTTTGCGGTACGCGCCGTCCAGCACCCGAACCAAGAGCGTCCAGTTGCGGCGCAACGCCCCGTTCACCTCTCCCATGATGGCCCGCAACTCCTCGCGTCGGGCGGCATGCCACGCATTTTTGCAATCCTTCGAGCAAAAACGCTTATCGCTACGCCCACGGCCTTCTGTTCCGCATTGGATACATCGCACTTTCATGACCCTATCCATTTTATTTATTTCCAAATCGGTTATCCGCCCCCATATGCTCGCGCTACCCAACCACCACGCCCGACCAGGCTATCGCTTCAGCCCATTCCCTCGGGCTATGCCCATCCTGTCAGTACATACCCTACTTTTATCCGTTTTTAACGTTTAAAACCTATAAAAACGTTGCCTTACATAAAAGCGAAGCGTTACGAACGGCTAAGTAACGACTATCGCAGCGCCTCTCATACGGTTTTGTCCCCCGCTCTTCAGATTTGCCCCGTCTTTTCACCAAAAAAACGTCTTTCGCATGTTCGCTTACATCTTCCCGTTCTCCTGGCAGGGCCAACTATGCATCGGACTCCAAACCGACCGCCCCGCACCGGACCTCGACCAGCAACTGGCCCAATGGCCCGAACTCTATTGGCACGCCGAAGAGCAATTCTGGCACATGCCCTACCAAACCCACGTCTGGCAGCGAGTTCGGGCGTTGCTTCAACAACTGGCCATCGTCCACCAAAATCGCCCCGCTGGCCCCCTACCCCCACGTATCGTCCTTTGCCTCACCGAAAATAACCCCGACTACATCACCCTACACCTGCCCCAGCAACTCGTCGGCCAATACCTGCATACCATTCACAATATCCACGGGCGCCGATGGAACTCCGCCTGTAAAACCTGGGAAATCCCCTACACCCATACTACCCTCCGATTCCTCCATCACTACCTGCCGGCCGAAATCCTCTACTGGACCTTTCAGCCCCGAAACGACATCCCACAAAACCTCCCCTTGCCACTCATGCCCCAAAAGCCCAAGCCCAAAATCCGCAAAAACCCACAGTACGAATGCGCCCTGACCGCCTTCGAACAAGAACTCCTCCTGCGCCGATATCGCTGGCGCACCATCAAAGCCTACAAAAACGCCCTCCGACAATTCCTACTCTATTACGACCACCTCAAACCCTCCCAACTCACCGTCGAGCAAATCAAACAATACATCGCACACTGCATCCAAAAACAACGCATCAGCGCGGCATACCAAATCCAACTCATCAGCGCCCTCAAACTCTTCTACGCCACCGCCGCACGACAACCCCTCAAAGCCGAAGCACTCCAACTGCCCAAAACACCCAAAAAACTCCCTCAGGTACTCCAACCCGACGAAGTCGCCGCGCTCTTCGATGCCGTCCACAACCTCAAACATCGGTGCATCCTCATGCTCATCTATGCCGCAGGACTCCGCGTCAGCGAAGCCGCAAACCTCCGACTCGCCGACCTGCAACCCCAACAACACCGACTCTTCGTCCGAGACGCTAAAGGCGCTAAGGACCGTTGCACCCTCCTCTCGCCAAACCTCTGGAACATCCTCCAAGAATACCTCCAAATATACCAACCCGTCGAGTACCTCTTCGAAGGCCCCAACGGCGGCCCTTACAGCGTCCGAAGCATCCAGCATATCTTCTCCAACGCCAAAAGCGCCGCCGCAATCAACCCAACCGCAACCGTCCACACCCTCCGACACTCCTTCGCCACCCATCTCCTCGAACAAGGCGCCGACCTTCGATACATCCAGGAACTCCTCGGACATGCCAGCCCCGAAACCACCCAAATCTACACCCACATCACCCATAGCGGATGGAAAAAAATCCGAAGCCCTTTCGACAATTTACCCACAAAAAAATAACAAAACGCTGAAAATCAATAAATTAAATCGAGTCGCTAACCAACATTCGCGCGTCAAATACAACCCGGCGAAAAAAAAATTAAAAAAAAATCGCCAAAAAGCTTGACGCATTTAAAAACCGCTTATCTTTGTGCCCAGAACCACCCAGTAAAGAAAACGCTAATCTCTCAACCGATCCTTCCTATGCATTTACTACAACCCCCTTCGTTCAAATGGCCCTGATTAGCCCTCGCTCTCGTTGAGGTGCCCAAAGAGGGCGAGGGCTCGCCGATAGTTACTTACACGCCATTCGCAGCTAACTAAATAGCGCAAGGCGTCTCCTGCTTAGTCGTCTGTTGCGGCTAAGTAGAGTTGGGCGGAAATTATCTGAAATCACAGAGCAGGTACTGCTCGAAAAGGCATAGGGCTTTGGACTTTTATGCGGTTAGGCTATGGAGCGCTGGCTTACGATCGTTTTATGACTCCAATATCAAAATATTACCTGAAACTAACGGTATGCTTATCGTTTTAATTATTTAACAAGTAAAATTTAAAATAGTATGCAAAAACTTTTCAACATCCCTAATTCAATTCTAATCATCACCGCTCTTATGTTAAGTGCTTTGGCTATCCATGCTTGCCTCAAGAATTATGATTATGGTGATGATAGTATAAAAAGTCTAGAAAACATGCTGGGCGTAAAAATGAGGTCAGTTTCCATGACTACGGATAGTAGTGAATGTTTCACTACCTGCCCTATTGTGATAGATAGTATAATAGACACAGTTCAGATACCCGGCACAAGTTGTTTTGCTCAGGTTAAGTACAGTGTTCATCGTTGTCTTGAGTCTATAGGGCCTGTTAAGTTGACGGAGATTTTTAATAATTTCTCGGCTTCTCCCATTTATGGGATGGGATGTGACTCTCTAGTTAGATTTTGGGATAGTTTGCACAATTCCTCTTTAATGGACTCGCTAATTTTGCAGATAGAGAGGTTTCATGTATTAGCTGGTAAAGCTGCGGAGGAAAAATACATGAAAAAGTTTGTAATAAATAATAAATCTATATTCGATTGTTCTACTAATAACGTACTTTTATTTGCTGATTTTTATTGGGATCAATGTTACACATGGTGTTTTAAGTACATAATTGTGAACAATAAGCCACAGACTGACTATCAGAGGAGGTCCTGTGGAGAAGCATGTTGTAAAAGAAGCACTCGATACTGTTGGGATAGTGTGGATAATATGGTTAAAAAATTTCCTCCAACGGTAGAGACGATAGGTTTTTGCATGTCTGAATTACCTGCCCAATGTCCTGAGGGTTACAATGTATACGGTCTGTGTAGTCAGGCTTGTTTGGATCAGGAATGATTAGGTCATTTTCAATTAAGTTTATTGTTGAAACAGATTAACTAAACATCAGTTATAGCCCCGTGTATTACTTTGGGACACCATTAAATAGGCAATTTCGAGTAATTTAAAATCAAGGTTAATCATAAAACTGGACTCTTTCAATAAAGGATCGTTCCTAAAAAAGTGCATGTACCTGTAGAATTTCTTTTTTAAATTCATTGAAAATAAAATAACGTATTTTTCACTTAAAATAAAAATTGTCATGATGCGAGATTTCTGTATTGTGTCTTTTTTTTGGACTTTTGTTGTATCTTTTGTATTTAGTCAAGGTCATGTTTTTGAAAATTATGTTCCCAAATGGTCTATGCGAGTATTAGATTCTAGCTATGTGGGTTATGTTGAAGTAGGTATAGGCGCGGGCAGTAATAATCAGACTATAAATCGCTACAACGGTCATAGCCACTTGTGGAATTTACTTCCCATATTAATGCATGGCGATAAGATGATCAATGTTTTTACGAATTATAGGAATGACTATCAAGGAGCATACATAGAATGTAGGGATATAAAGGATGGTAGGTTAATATGGGACAATCGTTTTGATTTTAGAAATGACAGTTTTCAGGAGTTTTCAGATTACTTTTTCATAAATGACGATGGAGATTTAGAAGTGTTATCATTTAGGAATGTGATGTGGCCATATTTTATCATGTGGCTTAGAGCTATTGTTTCGAGACGGATATATGATTTAGAAAGCGGTAAATTGAAGATACATGAATACGGAGATAGTAATGACACACTGCGATTTCCGGGATTGGAGTTTTATCCATTAATACCAATGCTAAGGCCATATCCTAATGGGAAGATAGAATATATAGTTCCGTTATCTCAATCAAAATGCCTTTCCAAAGTTTTCTCAATGGATGAGGGTATAATCCTTGATACAACCTATCTGTTTCCCACCATGCATCAATTTGGAGGAATTCGTGTATCCACATATAGAGACAGGATACTGCTTACTCGTTATGCTCGGGAAGAAGAGTCGCTCGAAGTGCCTCCTACGACATATAAGGTTGTTGCTGAGGAGTATAGTAGAGAATGGAATTATCTGAGAAGTATAGATTTAACTAATGTTCTTGGGCCGGCTACTCAATACTTTGTTTATTCAGGAAGGGGGGGGTATATCGCTTTATCTTATATAGGTAATACGAATTTGAGTAATCCGTACTTTTTAAAAGTGAGTGTGTTGGATACAAGTTATAATTTGCTTGAGACTATTGATTTTTCTAATAAATATACCTACGCACATGCCTTTAAATTGAAGGGTTCGGCGGGTACTTTATTCGTTGCAGGTAGGCGCGGTAGGGTTAATGGTCGGAATGTGATAGATTTGATTATTAGTGACGGTCATGGGAATATTGTTAAGCAGCATAGTTTGGTGCATCGAGAGCGGAAGTTGGAGCGGCTTGTTCACGCAGAGATGGGAGATAATGATGAAGACTTATATTTATCTGTCTGGACAGCGACTTTTAAGCAAAATAGTAATCAGGTAGATCCGGATTCGGAGGTAGTTCATGTGATGCGTATTGACTTAAAGGAGTTAGGCTTGGTTTCCGTTGAGGATAATTTGACTGAGGCTCCTTTGTTTAAGGTATATCCTAATCCGGCTGGTGATATACTTTGGGTTGACGGAGATAGGTCTTTTGAGAGGGTTCGGTTTATAGATATTTTGGGTAGGGAGATATTTATAGATATTATGAATGGAGATAAGAAGTTAGATATCAGCCGCTTGCCAGCAGGTATGTATTTTATTAGTTTTATGTCTAAGGGAGAGGTAGTAGGGAATTCAAAGGTGTTAAAGGTCAGGTAGTTTAAGCGATGGGGGCCGGATAGTATGGTACCCTCCTATGTTTCATTTGAATATGTAATACAGGGATATCAGCATACTTCCGCCAACTAAACTTTCACTTCCATACTTCCTAAGCGGTCGTACGGTCGTGAAAGTGGTCGTTGGTGGCAATTGAATTTAAGCCTGTATTTACAGGCACTCTTACTTCTCACAATCAAAAAATAACAAAAAACATGTTGAAATCATTATTCCCTCGATTTTTTGTAGCCATTATACTAAATCTGGCATTAAGCGCTGTACTTACTTCCCAAACCGTAACTTTCACTGTTGCTGGAAGCAATCCACGCTGTATTGAAGAATATCCAAATGGTGCACCTTATTTTGGACAGGCCTCTGTAGCGAATATTCCTGGAGCATTTATTGTTTCAGTAGATTTTCAGATACAACGCTGGCTTGGCAATACTTGGGGGTTTGTAGGTGGTCCATTCACGGTGACTCCTTTTTCCTGGGGTACTACAACAGTTTCCTATAGTAATAACACGCCTGGAGCCACTCCACTGACAATTACGCCGATTAGTTTTATTCGGATGCGGGCGATTATTCGATATCGTATTGGTGATATTAGTGGAGAGACGCGCACAGCCATCGTTTATTCGCCCGGGCTATGGTATAATCATTTTTCCAAGCCTCGGTTTGACTATCAGATTGGTTGCCGTGAAGCTAACCCCGACATTCCGGCGGCAGTTTACACTTGTGAGGGTTTAAAGATTGTCCTGAGTAATACGTTATCGGGTACGGGTTTTCGTTGGCGGATAGAGGCTTATAATTCCACGGCATCGGGAGGTCAGGGTACTCCTTTTGGAGATTACCACACATGTGACTGGCAGACAGGAGTACCACCGTTGGAGATATCGTTAAATGATCCATATGGCAACGGCTCATGCAGTGCGCCGTGGAATACGCTGAATGGTGAATATATTTTAGTGAGGTTGATGGTGGAGAACGACTGTGGGTTGACGGTTCGGGATGCTTTGATCCAGGTGTTTCCTCAGCCCTCTGGAGCGCAGGTGGATTTTTTCTTCAGGGGTAGTACTCAAGCGGATGGCTATGCTCCGATAGGTCCGAATGATCGTTCTCCGACGGGGGAGCAGAATCCGCAGACGGGTCAGGCATCGCAGACGGATGGCGTGCTAAGTTGGGGTGGCACTTTTGCTCAGCCGACGTGGGTGGGGGCGTCGCAGACGGTATTGGACTGTTCTGCTGCGAATTTTTACTGTGGTTTGCAGTCCTGGACAGTGAAGATTGAATGGTCTATTCCTGGCGGAGGATGGGATTTCGCCGGAGAATATACCGAAACCAACCCTGATAACTCCCAGATTAACATTCAGAGTGTTGTGATGTCCATTAATGGAGCACCTGCGACGGATGGCTACTTTTCCCAAAATTTCAACAGTTCGCCCACGGGAGTTTTAGGGAAGATATTCAGGGTTACACTTGAGGGAAATGGTGTATGTGGTCAGAAGCCCTCTAAGACTGGCTTTTTCCGGATTATACCTACTCAACCCTGGCATTTTTCGGATACAGATACGGAAGAGCATGTAAAAGATAGGTCACGGGAGGGTTACGTAGATAATTACTTGAAGGTTTACCCGAATCCAGCAAATACGATAGTTAATTTGGATGTTGACTCTAACGAGGAGGCAGATGTGTTAGTTCGGGTATTAGATATACATGGACGTTTAGTAAATATAGAAAATCTGGGTAAGATGAAAATATTACCTGGAGTTAATAGGATTATTTTTTCTGTAGATTTATTGCCGCCGGGAAAATATATTTTACAGATAACTTCTCCGAAAGGTGTTTCAAGCGTTTCGTTTGTTAGAATTTAGTCTTAACTTTTGCTCGGCATCCACTGCATGGCATTGGGTGCCGAGCGTTTCATATTCTGCCAATTGTATGAGGCATATCGTAGGTGCATTATTGATTTTTATATTTTCTGGTTTATTTACATGCCTTGGAGCCCAGAATTTGGTACCTAACCCTAGCTTTGAGGATTTCAATACATGTAAATATACGCCTTTTGATGTTTTAGACTCCATTTTTAGTGGAAAAGGTGTCGTCAATGCCTGGGTCAGACCTAACAATGGTAGTCCAGATTTTTTTCATCCATGTTTTGAGTCGCCCTCTCCCTCTGTAATTTGTAGTTTATACTATTCAGTTCCCTTGAATTTTGTTGGTTATCAGTACCCAAAGACTGGTGATGCATATATGGGAATATCTGTAATAAGACTTCGTGCGATGGAGGATGATCGGGAATACATTCAAACCGTTTTAAAAAGGCCTCTTGCAAAGGGTAGGAGATATTGTGCTGGTTTTTTTACAAGTTTGGCTAATCTGGACTCACTTGTGGAGTTGACTAATTCATCTTACGCTGCCTGTGGTAACTGGGGAATGTTACTTACCAAAGAGCGTCCTCATAATTTTGTTAGGATGGATGAAGGGCCTATTATTCTTTCTATTATACCACAGGTTAATGTTAGTCCACCTTTGCGGGATACTGCTAATTGGGTGCTGATACATAAGGAGGTGGTTGCGGAAGGTGGTGAGCAATGGCTTACTATTGGTAATTTTAGTCCTCATGCTCAGTTGTGGTTTGACACCATAAGATATGGGCCTTTTGGTGTTGCCTCTTATTATTACATTGATGATGTTTTTGTTATCCCTATGGATGATGGAGGTCTTTTAGGATCTGATACATTTATCTGCCAGAGTTCTCTTCCTCTTCAGGTTAGAGCATTTGATGGTTTTAGCAACTATGAATGGTCAAACGGAGATACTTCTCAAATAACAACTATCGAACAGCCAGGAGTCTATGTAGTTAAAGCTAGTCACAATAGTGGTTGCATGATTACTGACACGATTAGAGTGGAGGTTTTACCGCCGCCCTCTTTGCAGTTGCCTGTTCTTACCTATTGTCCTTCGGAACTTCCTGCGTCTTTTACGGCGCCGTCCTACCCGGGTATAGGCCACTATTTATGGTCTGATGGCGTTGTTGGTGCCACACGAAGTATAGCGGGACCCGGCCAGTGGGTGCTTCGAGTATCCGGTGAATGTGGTTTTGCGGAGGATACCCTACGAGTTCGGTTACAAGAGTTGCCTGAAGTGAATATTGGTGATGTTTACGAGTTATGTGCTAATGGTGTTGTTCAACCGATTACCCTATCTAATATCGAGGTTTTGGATAATTATCGTTGGAGTACGGGCGATACCACATCGTTTATTGTGGTAGATCGTCCTGGGCGTTATCGGTTGGAAACGGCTACCTTATGTGGGATTATGGCAGATGAAGCCGTTGTGAATGGTTGCGACGTTCGCATATACTTTCCCAATGTATTTTCTCCCTCTGCGAATGATCCCGTTAATCGTGTTTTTCGTCCTGAGATATTTCATGGAGAGTTGGTTTCTTTAAGTATTTACGATCGTTGGGGTAATTGGTTATATGAGGGCTATGGTTCTGATGCGGTATGGGATGGTACTGTTCGTGGTCGCCTCTGTGAGTCTGGAGTGTATGTTTGCCGGGTGATTTACAGGGCTTATAATGAGCAAGGCCTGAGGGAGATAGTTCAATCAGTGACTTTAATCAGGTGAACTATGATTTTTAGAGAAGTTTGTAAGAATGCCACCAACTAAACTTTCACTTCCATACTTCCTACGCGGTCGTACGGTCGTGAAAGTGGGCGTTGGCGGAAATAGTAGGAAGGCAGGACAGCCCAGACGCCGCGAACATAGCGCCCACATAGACGCCTGACGACCGAACAGAGCGAGACAAAGCGCGACAACCTGGCAC
The DNA here is from genome assembly GCA_964646615.1 of uncultured Saprospiraceae bacterium. Classification (GTDB taxonomy): domain Bacteria; phylum Bacteroidota; class Bacteroidia; order Chitinophagales; family Saprospiraceae; genus M3007. The sequence continues at coordinate 123 of CAZYEV010000046.1, read as the reverse complement.
TTCTCCGAGCACACCACTAACAGAGCAGCCCTGACACTCACGACCACCGCCGTACCCGCAGACGACGCCCCACCGACAGGACACCGACACGAGACAGCCACGACAACACTGGACACGACCGCC
>CAZYEV010000045.1:0-47274 GCA_964646615.1 uncultured Saprospiraceae bacterium | reverse complement strand
AAAAAAAGGCAGCAATCGGTTAAAATCTGCCTGCGATAAACCCGTCATGGCTAAAAAGCGACCTTCAATGGAGGCCCATTTCTCGTACTTTCCCATGTTTCTTCGCGCGTATTTAAAAAAAACAAAGGTACATAATGTCTATTTTACAGAAGTAAACGCTTCGGAAACGCGTCCCCCGGAGGTACTCTTCCCGATATATGTCAACGAGACGCAGGAGCGTCAACACATCCTGTTGGCGCCCAAATGCTACTTCAATCTTGACTCGCAGCAGGTAGGACCCGTGCTGACGCTGGAACCTTTCTGCTCAGAGGTGCTGGTGTTGCAGGATGATTGTGCGCTTCTGTGCCCGGAGCCGGATACGCTGGAGGCTCGAAACGTCAGCGACACAGCCGCTGTGCTCTATTGGTCGCCCGTGTCTGGCGCCCATGCTTATATAGTACGTTTTCGCCCGGCAGTAGATACGACTTGGGTAGAGCATCGAATAGATGCTACTCAGATTACAGAATGGCATCTGGCTGGCCTTTCGCCCAAAACAGGCTATGTCTTCACTGTGCAAACCCTCTGCGACACTATCGGACTATTCGCTTCTGAACCTTCGGAAGAACAGCTGTTTTTTACTCGTGACACTACCTCAGGCCTTTTCTCGCCACGTTATACCCCTTGTCCACCCGTAAGCGTATGGCCCAATCCCTCTACGGGAGGGGCCACGCTTCGCCTTCAAAACCCAGATGCACAGATGTTTCTGCTCTCTATCATGAGTATGGACGGCCGGGTTATCCGCCGGCAATATACGCGCGAAGAACAGGTTAGCCTTTACGGCACAGCTAACCTCGCTCCCGGTATCTACCTCTATCAGCTGACAGGCACTGATTGCGCTTCGGCCGGTTTGTTTACAGTAAAATGAGCGGACCACTACGCGCCGCTCTCGTTCACACGAGAAAGGCCACCACTAAAAAGCAAGAGAGTATTTTTTTACCAAACCTCGCTTACCACCGCCGCCGCCCCAGCGACACCACCGTGGCGGCGAGGAAAAGCGCTATCAGCGACAGAAAATACACCACGTCGCGCGTGTCTATCAGGCCGCGGCTCATCGAGTCGTAGTGGTATTGAATGCCCAACGCCTGCACGACGTCGTCCGTTCGGCCAAAGAAAATGGGCAGACGGCTGATAAGGTCGAACATTTGGAAAAAGAAAAAGCACAGAAAGGCGGCCAGCAGAAAGGCCACAATCTGGCTTTGTGTCAGGGAGGAGGCAAACAGCCCGATGGCCACAAAGGCTGCGGCCAGAAAGAGCAGGCCAATGTAGGAGCCAAAGATGCCACCGCTGTCTAAGTTGCCCGGTGGGGCGCCCAATTGATACACCGTGAAATAGTACAGCAGCGTAGGCAGCAGGGCAAAGACGACGAGCGTGAGGGCGGCCAGAAACTTGCCGCCCACAATCTGCCAGTCCGACAGCGGGCGCGTAACGAGCAGCTCCAACGTGCCGGTTTGCATTTCCTCCGAAAACGAGCGCATCGTTACGGCCGGAATGAGAAACAGGAACACCTGCGGCGCTATGGCAAAGAGCGTGTCCAGCGTGGCAAAGCGGCTGTCCAAGATGCTGTACTGCGGAAACACCCACAAGATGAGGCCCATGAGCGTCAGGAAGATGCCGACGACCACGTAGCCAATGAGGGAGGAGAAAAAGGCGTTGATTTCTTTGAAATAAATGGCGCGCATAGCTCAGGCGGCTGCTTCCGAAAGGGTTAGCGGGTGAGTTGTTGGAAGACGTCTTCGACCGAAAGGGTTTCCTTATGCAGTTCCAGCAAGGTCAGGCGGTTTTCGGCAGCAAAGGCCGAAATATCAGGGCGCAGGTCGCAGCCGGCCGGAGCGGCAAGTTGCCAGCGGTTGCCGCCCAGCGATTTCACCTCCAGCACATTGGGCAGGGCTTTTAGTTGGGCGCTCTGGACAGGTTGGGCAAACTCGACCGTTACAACGCTCTGGCCTGACATGCGGCTTTTGAGTTCCTCAATGGAGCCATCGGCCACCAGCTGCCCGCGGTGAATGATAATGGCACGCTGGCAAATGGCCTCTACTTCAGCCAGAATGTGGGTAGACAGAATGACCGTCTTTTCGCGCCCCAGGTCTTTGATGAGCTGGCGTATTTCCACAATCTGGTTGGGGTCGAGGCCCGAAGTGGGTTCGTCTAAAATGAGCACCTGGGGGTCGTGCAGCATGGCCTGTGCCAGCCCCACGCGCTGCCGGTAGCCTTTCGAGAGCTCGACGATGCGCTTGTGGCGGTGCGAAGTCAGGCCGGTGCGCTCCACCATTTCCTCCACGCGGGCGCGGACGTTGGGCAAGCGGTGGATGCCGGCGACAAATTCCAGGTACTCGCGCACGTACATGTCGCGGTACAGCGGGTTGTGTTCGGGCAAATAACCCACGCAAGCACGCGCCTCCATAGGCTGCGTAACGACATCGTAGCCGCACACTTTTACCTCGCCCGACGTGGCCGGCAAAAAGCCGGTGATGATCTTCATCGTCGTCGTCTTACCCGCTCCGTTCGGGCCCAGAAAACCAAGCACTTCGCCCGCACGGGCCTCAAACGTTACATCGTCCACCGCGCGCTGCGCGCCGTAAACCTTGACTAAATGGCTGACCTGTACTGACATCGAAAGGTTTTCAGCAGTGATGAAATACCGACCCAAAATGGGCCAGCAGGCCCTAATGACCGGGCAAAAATCCGAATTTTTATTGCTCTGAGCGCGGCTAATCCTCTGAGCGGTGAAAGCGCATGCCGCCAATGTTGCCCTGGCAGGGAAAGTCGTGCCTCGCTTTTGACTGACCCAAAACCGAGTGCCGACGCCTATCCTGACGGCCCTCAGTGATTGAAAGAAGGGAATGCTTGAGAACATAACGGTGTTTCGGACAGGGCCCTCCCAAAGTAAGTCAAGCTTGCTTTTCCAGGCTGTTTCTCGCAAAGGCGGACACTTTCCAGTAAAGGCTGCTGGAAGTATTCAGGCGAACGCCATTCGCATTTTTCTTGCATTTTGAAAGATGGCTTTTCATTCTGCAAGGAAAAAACAATACATCGGCTACATGGTCTGGCAAGCCAGGTGAGCATTACAGCCACTGAAAGACCTCAACTGCCCGCATTCGTTTGTAGTAACTCCCTCCGCCGGGCGCCACGAGATTCGACCTGGCTGTGGGTCATTTCTATGAGCGACCTGCTGCCGGTGCTCGAAGAGATAGGCGCAGCTTATTAAACGCCAGAGACCCCGCCCGGCGTTGGCGCCCGACGAGGTCTCTGCGTGAGTAAACAGTGCGTTTGTTAGCGCGCGATGATGAGTTTGCGCATGCCTACGCCTTCGGCGGAACGCAGGCGGAGCCAGTAAACGCCTTCGGGCAGGTGGGTGGCGTCCACGCGCCAGACGTTCTGATGGCTCAGGCGCTGCGTCTGCAAGAGGCGGCCCGTGGCGTCGAGGAGATCCACTTGAGCGTCGGCTGGGGCCGGTTGCGGCCATATGAGCTCGGCGATGCCGCTCGTCGGGTTGGGTCGCAGCGAGAGGCCTTGCATCCACTCAGGTTCGCGCGTGCGGACGACGTTGTCTACCGAGATGTCGCGTACGATGAGCAGGCAGCCGTTGGCGTCGCGGATTTCGACGCTGTAACGCCCGGCCGGGATGTTTTTCAGGTCTTCGCTTGTGCCGACCACGTTGCCCTGGACATCGGTCCAGACGAACTGGTAGGGCGGTGTGCCGCCTGTGGGCGCGATGTCAATGGCGCCGATGCTCTGGCTGTTGACGTCGTTGGTAACCGTTGGGTCTGCTACAACGATGGGCGGCGTGATGGTTACGCTGAAGGAGCAGCGGCCCACGTTGCCAGCAGCGTCGGTATAGGCGTAGGTCTGTGCGGTAACGCCTACGGGGAATTCCGAGCCGCTGGGCAAGCCCTCTTCCTGCGCCCACTCACCGCCGGCTGCCAGACAGTTGTCCTGGGCGATGGGCGCGGAGTAGCTCACGGTATTGTCGTACCAGCAGGCGACGATGTTGGCCGGGCAGGTGAGCACGGGTGGCAGGTTGTCCACAATGCTGACGAGCAGCTCCAGCATAGCGACATTGCCGTTGGTGTCTTCAGCAGTGATGGTAACCATCTGCTGGCCCTGATGCGAGCAGTCGAACACCGCTGGCTCGACGGTTACCGACTGCACTGCGCAATTGTCGGTAACGCTGGCACCTAAGGCGCTGAGAGAGACCGTTACAGTGCCACTGGCCCCCAGTTCGAGCACGGTGTTTTGCACGGCAATGGCAGGTGCTTCATTGTCGGTAGCATTCAGCGTGTAGGCGGCTTCGGCGATGCACCCGTTAGCGTCGGTGAGCAGCAGCGTGTAGTTGCCAGGAAGCGCCTGCTCGAGGTTACTACCGCTGTGGCCATTGCTCCAGGTATAGGTATAGCCGCCTGTGCCGCCAGAGACGGTGGTCTGAATGGCGCCAGTGGCCTCACCCGGGCAGAGCGGGTGCGTCAGGCTGGCCGTGAGTTCCAGCGGTGCGGGTTCGGCGATGATGCCTTCTACCTCGAGGTTGCAGCCATTGGCGTCGGTGATGGCGGCGGTGTAGGTGCCGGGTGCGAGGTTCTGGATGGAAGCCGTTGTCTCGCCGTTGCTCCATAAATAGGTGTACGGAGCGGTGCCGCCAGAGAGGTTGACGGACAGAGTGCCGTTGTTCTGGCCGAAGCAGCGCACGTGGGTTGCGATGGGTTGGGCTGTCAAGGCGCAGCCGAAAGCGTTCACGGTAACCGTCTGTACGGCGGTGCAGCCGTTTTCATCCGTTACGGTAACGGTATAAACGCCGGGTACCAGACCGCTCAAAGTCTGGGTGGTTTCGCCGTTGCTCCAGGCATAAGCATAGCTGCCGGTGCCTCCGGTGGGGTTAGCAGAAGCAGTGCCGTCGTTAGCGCCCACGAACGTTTCGTGAGTGGAGGAGGCGTTGGCCAACAGGCGCTGCGGTTGGGTGATGGTGATCTGCAGCACGTCGGCGCAGTTGGCGTTGTCGAGCACCTGTACCGTATAGGTGCCCGGAGCAAGTTGTGTGATTTCAGCGGTGGTAGCGCCGTTGCTCCAGGTGTAGCGCACGGGTTCGTTGGCGCCGGTTACGGTAATGCTGGCCGTGCCGTTGTTGGCGCCGAAGCAAGTAACGTCGGTATGGGCAGCAGTGGCGTCAATGGTACAGTCGAAGGCGTTGACGACGACCGACTGTGCGGCGGTACAGCCGTTTTCGTCGGTTACGATGACAGTGTACGTGCCGGGCGCCAGGTCAGTAATGGTTTGTGTCGTTTCGCCGGTGCTCCATTCGTAAGCGTAATTGCCTGTGCCGCCAGCGGGGTTGGCGGTAGCTGTGCCGTCGTTGACGCCGTTAGCCGTTTGTGGTGTGGCAGAGGCGTTGGGCTGCAGGGCATCGGGCTGGCTGATGGTGGCCGTGGCAATGGCGGTGCAGCCTTCGGTGTCGGTGATGGTTACGGTGTATGTGCCGGCAGAGAGGCCTGTGGCAGTGGCGGTTTCGGCGCCCGTGTTCCACAGGAAGGCATATTCACCGCTGCCACCGGCGGCGACAGACTCGGCGCTGCCGTCGGCGCCGCCGAAGCAGGAGACGCTGGCGACCTGCTCCGCTATGGCAATGACGGGGTCGCGCTGAATGACAGCAGTGCTGGCCGTAGCTTCGCAGCCGTTGGCCTCGTTGCTTACCAGCAGCGTGTAAACACCAGGAGCATCCACAACGGGTTGCAAAGTGGTATCGCCCGAGACAATGTGGCCGTCCTGCGTTGTCCACAGGTAGCGGATGTGTTCGCCCTGAGCCGAGGCTGTGCCGTCGAGGATGGCCTGCGCGGCGTTGCAGTTGAGCGTCGTGGGCGCTACGGCGCTGGCAGCGGGTGGCAGCGTATCGTAATTTACCAAAGCAGTGGCCGTTGACGTGCAGCCGTTGAGGGTGTCGGTAATGAGTAAAGCATATTCACCGCCCAGCGCAACGACCGGATCGGGCAGGTCGCTTTCAAAGCCCGCAGGCCCCGTCCAGGCGTAGATGGCGTGGGCGGACTGAGTTTCTGCATTCAGGCCTACGGAGTCCACCATACAAGTGAGCGTTCCCCCCGTAGCCTCAGCGCCAGGCGGAAGGGTGTCTATTTTGACAATGGTGGTATCGAATTTCACACAGCCGGTGGCCGAGTCCCGTACTTGCAGGGCATAAACGCCGATGTTGGAGACCTCTGGGCTTTGCTCTTCGGACTCAAAGCCGTTAGGTCCTGTCCAGGCAAAAGCCGGTCGAGAGGCGCCAGTAGTAGTGGCCAGCGTTACGGTCGGGGCGGCACAGGTGATGGGCCCATGCGAGATAGTTACGGTAGGAGGCAGGTTTTTGGGGGCCACGAAGGCCGTATCGCGGCGGATGCAGCCGTTGAGGCTGTTGGTTACACGCAGGATGTAGTAACCGCCCGAGTCCACAGTAGGAGTTAGGGTGCTATCGCCTGAGACGATGCGACCGCCGCCGAAGGTTGTCCAGACGTAGGTGAAGTTGGAGCCGGCGGAAGCCGTTCCTTGCAGTTGCACCTGCGGTATCAGGCAAGTAACACTGGTGTCGGCGCCGGCGTTAGCGTCGGGTGGGGTGATGTCGGCCGTAACAACAGTGGTGACTAACCCTCGACATTTTGTTACCTCTTCCGTTACCTGAAAGATGTACACGCCAGCAGCGTTCACGATAGGCGTGGGCGTGTTTGCGCCCGAGACGATGTTACCGCCACCGGTAGCTGTCCATTGATAAGTATAGGAATTGCTATAACCACCCGATGCCGAGCCCTGCAGTTGGAGGTTGGGCACAGCGCAGGTAACGACTCCCGGCGGAGCAATGGAGGCCACCGGGTTGGTTGGCGGGGGCATAACCTGGGTAACCGTTTTCGTGCAGCCGCGTTGGTCGGTTACGGTGCAGGTGTAGGTGCCGGCGGTCAATCCGTCTATCTTCACTCCGGTTTTGCCGTTGCTCCAGGCATAGGTGTGGTTGTCCCAGCCGCCGGAGGAAGCCACCTCGATGCTGCCCAAGACGCCCTGGCAGCCCACGGGCGTTACCTGAGTAACCTGCAGGTCGAGCGGAGCGGGCGGGTCCTCGACAAAGATAGGCCCAATAGTACCCGTCCAGCCCTGGGCATTGGTTACCGTACACGAGTATGCACCCGCTGGGATATTGGTCAGGTTTTGCGTAGTAGCGCCATTCGACCATTGATAGGTGTAGGGCGGGCTGCCACCCGAAGCAGAGATGGAAATGGAGCCCGTGCTTGTGCCGTAGCAACGGACGTTTTGGACGTTGGTTACGTTGACGTTCACCACCAACGGCGGGCAAAAATTGCTGCGCGCCGCCCACAGCCCGGAGGCAGACTGCTGCCCGACGTGATACACCTTTCGGTCGGCCGGGCAAACCATGTAAATGGTCGGATAAAAGGACACCTGGTACAGCCCGCGGACGCCGCAGTTGTCGGCAATAGGGTAAGGCGTGCCAGCGGCCCAGTTGCCCTGCGTGCCGCCTACACACCCTGGCGAGTTGGTAATGCACTGCACGGTGGTGTTACAGTCGCCTTCAATCATGAGCACAAAGGCTTCATCGGTGCCCGGAGGGCCGTATTGGTTCCACAGGTCTTTCAGAGCATTGCTGTTGTGGTAGCTCCAACAAGGGCCGCACCACGTGGCAAAAAAATCGAGGTACACCGTCTTGCCCTGGTCAAGCAAAGTGTACAGGGTGTGGGAGTTGCCGTTGATGTCCACCACAGTAAAATTGGGCGCAGTGCTACCGTTGGGCATCTGGCCCATCAGTGGACTGACGCACAGCAAAGCCACAGATAAAGCGCATAGTAGGTGTTGTCTCATAAGCGGGAGAGCAGTTGGTGTGTAGATAACAAAATGTTGTGTTCCGCCTTCGCGGCGAAAAGCGCTGGAAAGGTAGGCTTTTCCAGCAATACTGCGGACATGTTTTCCAAAAAAACACAGCATCAAAAACGCGGCTTCATATCTGCCAACTGCATAAACGTAGTTCCTGCATTTCGCACCGGCTTTACAGTTGGCATTTACTGCTCTATCAGGCGATAAGCATAGACTTCCGTGTCGTATCCCACGACCAACCACCGCTCCTGAGGATGGATGGAAAGCAGGTCAAAAGGTGTGTCGCCGCCCACCGGAAAGCCTTTAGACAGCTGGCCCTCTCGACGGAGAAGGAAAACTTGTCGGGGCACGCGGCACAGAATGCCAAAATGGCGGTCACCTGCAGCCCACAGCGTATCGGCGGGTGCAGGCAGCGTCAGCTCCACCGGGCGAGGGCTGTTGCCGGAGAGCGGACGAATGACAATACGCTGCTCACCGGCAATGGCAATATAGGCAGTAGCCTCGCTTCCAGAGGTTTTTAGCGCTGCGCCTTTGTGGCGCTGTGAGGCATTCCAACCCAACGGATACTCCACCACCTGGCCCGTAGTGGAGCAGCGAAAGGCACGTCCGGCGTCATTGATGCACAGGATATAAGGAGTGTTTTTTTCCCAAATACACAGAGGCGGTGTGGTGGTGAAAGTTCCCTGGAGTTGCACATCAGCAAAATGAGGATTGCCTGCGCGGTCAGCGCACATAAGGCGTCCCTGATGGCTGAGGGCAGCGATGTAGTCTTTGTTCGACCAGGCGAAATGAAGCAATGGGTGCTCCACACGTCCGGTGCCGACTTTGGGGTTCCAGCCGGGTAGAGGGCGTCCATAGGCATCGAAGCCGTACAGGTTGCCGTTAGCGCAGGCGACGAATAGGCCGTATCGGCGCGCACTTTCCAAGGGCACGACGAGGACGCCATTGGTGGCGGGTGATTGCAGGCGCAAAGGGAAGCCCAAGGCTTCGTCCCCCTGGTCTTCAAGCATCCACAGCGCCTCGGCAGTGCTGAATACATAGTGCCGCTGGCCGCCTGGCAACCCTTCCAGCAGGTGAATGCCGGAGCGAATGGGCTGGCCCAGCGCTTTGCTCCAGCGCAGACGTCCGCCAGCTTCTAAGCAGTGCAGTTGCCCTTGCGCGTCTTGCGCCAGCACTAGCGGAGTTGGCTCCGTTTCGGAAGGCGCTACCCATTGCGGTGCGCTTGCAACGGCTGCGGGCAAGGAGGCTTTCCACATCAGAGTGAGTGCTGTGGCTGTGGTTTGACTGATGGGCTGCTGCTCCAGACGAGCGCGCCACACACCGCGGCCCTCGGGCTGGAAATCCAGCCCCACCAGCCCTTTTGCAGCCAGACGGCGTACCTCGGCCTGGACCTCCTTAGCCTGTGGCATCAGTATTTTTTGCGCCAGCAAAGGCAGATAGCGCCCATTGGCCAGAATGGCCCACCGGCCTTCGGAGCGCTGGCGCGAGAGCAGTGTCAGGTAGTCCGGGTCATTGCCCAGCGTCTGGTTAACGATGTACTTATCTAACCACAGTTCCAGCGCAGCCGCAGAAGGAGCAAAGACAGCATAGCCGTCGAACACTGCGCAGGCAGGGTTTTGCACGTGCTTCTCGACGTCGTGAAACAGCAGCGGCGCCAACAGCGCGGGGTCAAGGAACTGGCGAAGCTCAAAGGCATGGTAGCGATAGCGGCGCACCATGCCGCTGTGGGCGCCATATTCTTCGAGTAGTCGGCGAGCCAGCCCTTCGTCGCGCACAGAACACACCCAGGCGCCATCGAAGGTTGCACTGCCGGCTTGTGGCTCCAGCCACACTAAGGCCGCCTCGCGCCCGCACCAGGGGAGGATGTATTGTTTAAATGCAGCATCATTTTGGCCCGATTGAGCAAAAGCGGCCAGCGCCTGGCCAGGTTGCTCGCTTGTATGCCAGGTGTAGAACGCTACGTGGTCGGGCAGTATGGCCGCCACAGGCAGGCGCGTCAGGGCTTTGCCGGAAGGTATTGCATCCGAAATGCGCACCAGCACTTCGCTGCTGTCGGGCCAAAGCCCCACGGCTGCGGCTTCCATGGCCAGCGCCAGCACCTCGGCAATGCCGCTCCAGCCCGGCGCCAACACCGCCTGAGCGCGCTCTGCTACTACCGCCGGGCGCGCCAACACCGCTACAGGCGCTTTTGTAAGGTCGGCTTGCTTCAACCACCAACCGTCGCGGCGGCTCAGCTGTACCAGCGCTTCCTCGACCAGATAAGAAAAGCGCGACGCCAGCAGCAGGTTGCCCCGCACCGCCACTACCCATTGCTTGCCGCTACCGCGATGCTCATAAATATCGTGGCCCTTGAACCGATAGGCCGACCATCCCTCTGCCGCCGCACTGCCCAGCGCACGCCCTGCATCAAGGGCTTCGCCGGCATCGAGCACCAGCAGCGGCTGCAAACTGTCGTTGGCATGCAGGCTGAAGACAGCAGCCTGAGGCCGACCCGTCCACCAATGCGCCATTTCAGGCGTAAGCAGGGCCGAAATACCTTTCACGGCAGCGCGGTATTGCTTCAACAGAGGCCGCGAGTTGACGCCTTTATCACCGGGTGGAAAAACGGCATTTAGCCCGCCCATGCCCTGCCGGGCATACAGCACCACTGCTGCCTGCTCCGACGCCGCCTGGAGCGGAGTGTAGGGCCGCTTTTCCCATAAAAAATAAAAAATTGCACCAGCAATCGCCACCAATGCCCCGATGAGTGCCCAACGGTGGCGCGGCGGTAGGGTATTCAGGAAAGGAAACGTCATTTGGGTCGCTTTGAGGGCAAAGGTAGCGGCTCAAAGCGCTGAAAAAGGCAAACTCAAGGCAATTTTGAAGGCATATTAAACCTTAGCTGCCGCCGCGGGGAAGCCGGACGGACAAAAGCGCCTTTGCTCGGGCATGCCGCCAAAAGGCTCTCCTCCCCCTTTCCTGCACTACCGGGCAGCCACGCTATTTGCGAATGAAATACACCGCCAGTACCAGCAAACCGAAGCCCACATAGTGGTTCCACTTGAGGGTTTCGTTTTTGAAAAAAAGCAGACTAAAGCCTACGAATACCAGCAGAGTGATGATTTCCTGAATGACTTTCAGGTGCAGCAGCGAGAACGGCCCGCCATTGCCCTGGTAGCCAATACGGTTGGCCGGCACCATGAAGCAGTATTCCAAAAAGGCAATGAGCCAGCTGGCGATAATAACGCCGAAGAGGCCGGTTTTTTTGAAGAAAGCCAGCTGCTGAAACTTCAAGTGGCCGTACCAGGCAAAAGTCATGAAGACATTGGAGACGAGAAGCAGGGCGATGGTAAGCAGTCCTTTCATACGATTGGGCGCAAAATGCGGGCAAACATCTGCAAAAATTCCGCCATTGGGCGGGCGCCCTTTTAGAGAAGGCTGTCGGGGGGCGGGGCGTCAGCGAAAGAATTGGAGTTGCAGCGAGTCGCGCAGGGGTTCGCTGGCGTTGTCGTTTTGGTTCCAGTAATCGCTCATCTGGATTCGGCGCAGGGTGGCGCGGGTGGTGATTTGCCCGTTGTCGGTTTCTTCCCAGCCCAGGATGCGGTGCGGCCAGGCTGTCTCAAAGCGGATACTCAGCTGCCGGGGCAGGCTGCGGTACTGTATGCGCAGAACGCTTTCCCTGTCACCTTTTTCGGTGCGCAGAGCAGCCTCGTAGGTCTGCAGCGGCAGGTGTTGAAATCGGAAGAAGAGCAAAGAGGGCAATACCTCTGTGTTCTCTATGCCTTCCAGGCGCTCGGGGTGCAGGCGCAGAGCCGTCCAGAGTTCGTCTTCGAGCAGGTCAGGGCGAAGCGTCTGGTCGGTGTCGCCTTCGCGCTCGAAGTAGGAGAATTGCCGAAACCGGTAAGCCTGGTCGGGCTGTCGGTTGGCCTGTGCGAAGACCTGCCCGCACCAGTCCTGAATGCTCCAGGTAGTTTTCAGGGCACGACTTTCGGGGGTGTTCATCGGTGAGAAGACCGACATCATGACCGAGTAGTCGTAGATACCGGTAGTGAAGCGGCGCAAAGCATTGAGCTTGAGCACGGGTGTGCGGTCAGCACCGGCAGCCTCGGGGTTGTCCAATTTGACCTGCTTTTGGGCCGAGAAGTCTTCCGTAACGAAGACATTCACCTGCTGGGCGTGGCGCATCTGCCCGTAGCGGCGCTGCTCGACGTCAAAGACGCTGATTTCGGCCTTGCCCTGGTACCAATAATCCGGTGTTGCAACGGGCAAAACCGCTGGTGTACTGCCGGCGACGGAGGCTGATTGGTCTGCCTGATTGGTACAGGCGCTCCATACGAGCAGAGCCATAGCTGTGGCAGAAAAGAGAGAAAGGAAGGGCTGAGCCATAAAAAGAGCAGATTTTTGCGACAAAGGAGTCCTGGTACTTGGGTGAAAACGCCCGGCACCAGCCTATTAAAAACAGCCTGTGTGGAAAACGGGTTCACGAGAAATCGGCGTGCATTCACTACCTTGCCCGCCTAAATGGCGCAGGCTATGGCAACACCGACTGGCTCCGGATTTTTTATAGGCCGCTTTCAGGTATATGAGCTGAATGCCGTGCACGAACGGCTCATCGAACAGCTGTGGAACAAACACGAGCGCGTGTACGTGGTGATTTGTTCTAACCCAGCACCCAGCCTGACCAATCCGCTGGACTGGGAGCTGCGCAAGGCGCTGTTCGTCGAGCGCTACGGTGACGCCATTGAGATTATCGAGATGCCCGACCTGCCCGACGACCGCGTCTGGAGCCAGGAACTCGACCGGCGCATCCTGGAACTGCGCCCGGCCCGGCCTATTGTGCTGTACGGCTCGGAAGACCGTTTTGTCTCGCTCTACTCCGGCCAGTTTCCGGCCGAGCCAATAGAAGCCGTCCTGGAGGATGTTTTAGCGGCCATGAACCCCACCGGCATTACCTCTTTGCGCGACTTTTGCGCCGGCGCTATTTACGGCGCCATGCGCCGCTACCCGACGGTGTACCCGACGGTGGACATCGCCCTGTTCAGCCCGGATTACCGCTATGTTCTGCTGGCGCGCAAAGCAAACGAGACCGGCCTGCGCTTTCCGGGCGGTTTCGTAGACCCCGAGGATGAGAGCTACGAACAGGCCGCCTTGCGCGAGCTGGAAGAGGAATGCGGCGAATTGGAAATAGACAACTTCATATACTTAGGCTCGCACCGCATAGACGACTGGCGGTATCGCAACACGCCCGATAGCGTCATGAGCCATCTGTACGCCTGCACGCTAACGAGCGGCGAACCCCAGGCCAGCGACGATCTCATGGAGGTGCTATGGTATGAAATGCGCCGGCTCGATGCCTCTCAACTGATTGCCGAGCACCGACCGCTGCTCGACCTGCTGCTGCCTTACTGGGAAGAGCAAACGGAGGCGCCGGGCGACTCAGCGCGTTAGCAGCTGCTCGCGTCCAGGGCCTACCGATACCATGCGAATAGGGATGCCCACCAGTGCCTCCATATCTTCCACATAAGCCTGGGCTGCCGATGGCAACTGGTTAAAGGCGTTGACTCCTCTGAGGTCGCTTTGCCAGGAGGTGTACTTTTTCAGCATCGGTTCGATGGTGGTCTGGCACAGGTCGTAAGGCAGGCGGTCTGTTTGCTGGCCGTTGTAGCGGTAGTGGGTGGCTACGGCGATTTCGGGCATCAGACCCAACACGTCCAATTTGGTCAGGCACAGTTCTGTGGCGCCGGTCAGCTGGATGGTGTAGCGCAGCTGAGGCACATCGAGCCATCCGCATCGGCGCGGGCGTCCGGTGGTGGCGCCGAATTCGCCGCCGGCCTGGCGGAGTTGGTCGCCCAGTTCGTTGGTCAGTTCAGTAGGGAAGGGGCCGCTGCCCACGCGGGTGCAATAGGCTTTGGAGATGCCGATGACCTGGCCGATGCGGTGCGGCGCTACGCCTAAGCCGGTGCAGACTCCAGCAGTAACCGTGTTGGACGAAGTAACAAATGGATAGGTGCCGAAGTCAATATCGAGCATAGCCCCCTGGGCGCCTTCGGCCAGCACGCGCTTGCCGTCGTTGAGGGCATCGTTGAGGTAATACTCGCCATCCACAAAGGGCAGGGCACGCAGGGCGTTGAGGCTGGCAAACCACTCTGCTTCAGCGCCTTCCAGGTCGAAGGCGACGGGCGGATACAGGCGCAGCAGTTCTAAGTGTTTGTTTTTGAGGGTTTCATAGCGCTCGCGGAAGTCGGGCTGCTCCACATCGCCCAGCCGCAGGCCGTTGCGGCCGGTTTTGTCCATGTAGGTGGGGCCGATGCCTTTGAGCGTGGAGCCGATTTTGGCCTGACCCTTATGGGCTTCGCTGGCCATGTCCAACCAGCGGTGGGTGGGCAGGATGAGGTGCGCCTTTCGGGCCAGCAGCAGGCGATTGCGATAGTCCACGCCGCTGCGATCGAGGTGCTCCAGTTCGCGGCGCAAGACGATGGGGTCGAGCACGACGCCATTGCCGATGAGGTTGGTGATGTGCGGGCGGAAGATACCGGAGGGCACCGTATGCAGCACATATTTCTGGCCGTCGAGGTGGAGGGTGTGCCCGGCATTAGGGCCGCCCTGGAAGCGCGCCACTACGTCGTAGCGTTCGGCCAAGTAGTCCACAATTTTACCCTTACCCTCGTCGCCCCACTGCAGGCCGAGGATGACGTCTATTTTCATAAAAAAGCGATGAGAAAGCGGGCGCATTGGCCCCGAAAAGGAAAGGGAAACGACATAGGCGTCTTGAGCGGCCCAAAGGTAGGTAAAGAAGTTGGGGCGGCGTAATACCTTTGCCCCCATGCGATGCCGGAGCTTGCTTGCGCTGTTGTTTGCTCATCTGCTGGTTGGGTTGCACGCTCAACGCGCATCGCTCAATCCTTTTGATATTGAAGCGCGCCTGCCCAGGCAGGCCGTAGAGGAGGCCAAGATGCCGGCATCGCTCGCGCATTCGGAGGTGGCGGCCAATCCGTTCAATGTCGTACCTCATCGCCGGGCCGATGCCGTTGTGCGCACCGAGCCGCCTGCAGCCCTGCAGCCGGTGCAGGAAATCGCTACGCGGAGTGCCTTCGGGCCTTCTCTATCTGAGGAACACATCTTCTGGCTATTGGTCGTCTTGCTGGCCTTTCTGGCGTTCGCCGTTGCTTCCAAACGCGACATCGTCGTCAAGTCCTGGCGGGCTTTCCTCAACGACAACGCCCTCAATGCGGCCCTTCGCGAAGCCAGCGGCCTCATCGGCAGCACGCCCTATTACCTGCTCTACGCCAGTTTCTTACTCAATGCTGGCATGTTTGTGTTTCTCATTGCCCGGCATTTCAACCCGGAAACCTTCAATCGCATTGGCTTCCTGATACTCTGTATGCTGGGTACACCGCTGCTCTTTATTGGTAAGCACACTCTGCTGTATTTGATAGGTAGTCTTTTCCCGCTGCAGGCTGAAATGCGCCGTTACAACTTCCTCATCATGCTGTTCAACTGCGTGCTTGGCCTTTTTCTCATGCCTTTCAATTTCCTGCTGGCCAATCAGCGTCCATACAGCGGTTTCTTAGTGTTCTGGCTGCTGGCCTTAGCCGGCATTTTTTACCTCTATCGCTATTTACGCGCCAGCGCTATCGCGGGCAAATTTTTGCCTCAGCATCTCTTCCACTTTTTGCTGTACCTTTGCAGCGTCGAATTGGCCCCAGTGCTCATACTGGTGAAGTGGGTCTTCGGCTCTTCCTAAACCGTTCGATAGCAGCAAGATGGTGTTTTTGAAACAAATGCCCAACTCGATGCCAACTGTCCGACAAGCCTTTGTGTCGCCTGCCTCAGACCGCTAATCCAAGAACTACTGAACCAGCATCTAAACACAGCTCCCAAATGTCTGCTCCAGCCGTTCCCATTCAAGAAGAAACGTATAAAAGAGTCCATAACATCCTCATTTCTCAGGCTGCCCCACCACCCACTCAGCGCCAACCCTACGAAGAGTTAGAGAAGCGCTACGGTGTGCGCATTGACTTTGTGCCGTTCGTACAGATAGAAGGCCTGACGGAAAAGGAGTTCCGCAAAAACCGAATTTACCCCTACGACTACACGGCTATCGTGTTCACCAGCCGTACGGCTGTGGACCATTTTTTCCGCCTGTGCAATGAGCTGCGCATTAAAATGTCGGAAGATACCCGCTACTTCTGCGCTAATGAGGGCATTGCCAACTATTTGCAGAAGTTCATCAACTTCCGTAAGCGCCGCGTCTTCCACGGCGAGCGCTCTATTGCCGACATGCGCTCCTACATTCAGCGCCACAAACACGAGCGCTTCTACCTGCCGTGCAGCGACCAGGGTAATCCGGAAGTTACGCAGTTCTTCGCCGAAATGAAGATACCCATCCAGGAAGCGGTCATGTACCGCACGGTCAACAACGACCTCTCGCACCTGAAGGATATCAAATACGACATCATCGCCTTCTTTTCGGCGCTGGAAATCAAGTCCATGTTTGACCAGTTTCCTGACTTTAAGCAGGAAGACCGCCGCATCTGTGTTTTTGGCAAGGTCGCTCAAAAGGCCGTGCAGGAAAGCGGGCTGACGGTCAATATTCTCGCCGGCACCCCCGAAGCGCCCTCGATTGCAGTGGCTTTAGAGAACTACCTGAAAATCTCCAACAAAGACGTGGTCACCAGCGGGGCGAAGGGTTAATTGCCCTGAATTCGCTCATAGACTGCAAGGTAGTTCGATTGCTGCGGAACATAGCCGACCAACGCCTCGCCCTGGCGATATTGTGCTCGCTCTTGCGGCGGCATTTCAGCCAGCTGCACCAACTGGTACTGCAGGCGATAAGCATTGTACCATTCAAAAATGTAGCCCGAAGAGCCTTCCTGCCACAACCATGAAAATGGTGAGCTGACGTACACCAGAAAGCGCGGCTTCGAGCGCTCAATCTCGGCAGCCATTTCGCGCTGCATGGCCTCGCTGTACGGCTGGTTCTCCATCAGAGGGTAGGTGTAGATGTAACCCGTCGCAGGCAATATCTTACTATAAAAATACAATTGCGGCTCCGACCCAACAACTGCCAGCCGGTCGCCAGGCTTTGCCCGCGCGCGCAGAAACTTGCCCACCTCGACCGCCTCCACAAACGGATTGCTGCGGCCAAAGAGCCGATAGCAAACGAACTCCGGACTTTCCTGAAAAAACACATTGCGGTGCTGGCGAACCCCGTAGATGGCCAACGCCAAAAACAACCCCGTGGGCAAAAGACTGGCCCAGCGCCCAATACGCCCTGAAAGCCATTCACCCCAGCCCTGAACGGCCAACCCGGTCAGCAGCGCTAAGGCAGGGAAAAAGGCGATGAAATAATGCGAGCGGAAATAAAAACCTGGCAGCACGCAAGCAAGCGACAGCGCCGTGAACAGCAGCACCTGCACGCGCCAGCGCCCCAACGCTGGCGACACCCATAGTGCGCTCAAGCCACCCAGCAGGCCCAACAGCCACAGCGGCACGACGCCCTTGGTGATGTTTGTCAGGTTGATGGTGAGGTTGTTCCAGATGCGTTCGGCGTCCTTCGTGCCGGCATACTGGCTGGCGTACTCTACCGTCCAGTGCCACAAGCGCTCGAAAGTGCCGTTGACTAACGCCGAGAACAGCACCAGCAGATAGGGCAACAGCACGGCTATACCAAAAAACGAGCAGTCGTGAAAAGCCCGTCGCCCAACTTACGCGCGGCGTCTGCCCCCATGCTGCCCAGGCCAGGGCTAATGCACCAAAAACCGGGAAGAACACCCCTTGCTGCTTGGCAATGAAGGCCAGACCAAAGCACAGCCCGCTGTTGACCAGCAATGCCCAGCGCGGACGGGCGAAGTATTGCAACAGCAGCCACCAGCCTGCCAGTGCAAACAGCACGTTGAAGTGCGTAGCGTGCGCCATCAAGCCCAACACCCCGGGTATCAGACACAGCAGGCCATAAGTCGCCGCAGCCACAGCGCCTGCCAGCGCACCGCCAATTCGGCGGCCAATGGCAAAGAGCAGACCTATGCTGACGAGGTGCACCAACAGCAGCCCTAAGCGGATGCCCTCTGTCGTCTGGCCAAAAACGGCCATCAGCAGCGCATAAGCATAATAGGTGCCGGGCAACTTCATGTTGTAAGCCATCTCATAAGGCGGTATGCCTTGCAGAATGAGCTGGCCCATCAGCGCGTATTCGCCCTCGTCGCGCTCCAGCGAAATGCTCAGCAGCCGCACCCGCACGACGACCACCAGCAGCACAGCCGCCGCCAAAAGGACATAGGCCAGCACATTCGGGTTGAACGCCGACGAACGAGCAGGCGTTGACGTTTCCGCCGCCTTTTTGGGTGCGGGCTTTGGGCGAGGCTGGGGCGTAGCAGAGCGTTTGCGCGAGGATTTCATTCTAAAAAAGACAGGATAAAGAGTGTAACAGGGTAAGGCTACTTACGCCGGTCAGCGGCTGCCGATGAGTTCCTGGGCGGTGGCTAAGGCGGCTTCGCTGGGCGGGTCTCCACTGAGCATGATGCCGATGGCACGCACGCGCTCGGCGGGCGCCAGGGCGCGCAGGCGCGTAACCGTACGGCCATTGTCCACCTCTTTGTACACGAAATAGTGGCGGTCGGCACAGGCCGCTATTTGTGGGGTGTGGGTGATGCTGATGACCTGATGGCGGTCGCTTAGCTCGCGCAGGATGGCGCCCATGCGGCGCGAGACCTCACCGCTGACGCCGGCATCTATTTCGTCGAAAATCAGCGTGGGTAGCGGTATGGCGTCGGCCACGAGGCTTTTGGCGCACAGGGTCAGGCGCGAGAGCTCACCGCCGGAGGCTACGTCTTTAATGGGCAAAAAGCGGCTGCCCACATTGGAAGCGAAAAGAAATTGCACGCGGTCGGCACCGGTCGGCATCAGGGCTTCGGCGGGCTGGATGTCCACCTTCAGGCGGGCGTGTGGCATGGCCAATTGGGCCAGCAGGGCGTGCACTTTTTCCTCAAACGGTGCGGCCACGCTTCGGCGGCGCTCGCTCAGGCGGGCGGCTTGTTGGCGTAAATGCTGCTCCTGTGTGGCAATGCGCTGCTCCAACTCGTTGATTTTGCCGCCCAGGTCGGTGAATTCGCCCAATTGGCGCTGAAGGTCTTCTTGCAGGCGCAACAGGGCGCCGACGTCGGGCAGGCCGTGTTTTTTCTGCAGGCGATAGATAACGTTGAGCCGCTCCTGCACTTCGCTCATGCGCGCGGGGTCGTACTCTGTCTCCTCGCCGATGCGCAGGCAATCGCGAGCGACTTCCTGCAGCTCGGTCAGGGCGTTCTCTAAGCGTTCGCTGAGGCTATCGAGGGCACCCGACACGCGCCGCATAGGGTTGAGCGAGCGCGCAATGGCCTGCAGCTGGCCGATGATGCTGTTTTCGGCTTCTGACAGGTAGTGCCCCGCTGCGCCGTAGAGGCGCTTGATGTCTTCGGCGTTGGTCAGGCGGTTCAGTTCGGCCTCTAAAGCTTCCTGCTCTCCCTCCTGGAGGTGAGCCTGTTGCAGCTCCTCCCACTGGAATCGCAGGAAGTCCATCTCCTGGGCTGAGCGCTGGCTGCGCTCTATCAGTTCAGCCAGCAGACGGCGGTCGGCCTGATATTGGCGGTAGCCTTGCTGGTATTCGGCCAGAGCGGCACCGTTGTCGGCCAGTGCGTCGAGCATGCGCAGCTGGAAATTGACCTCGTGAATATCCAAGGTGTCGAACTGCTGGTGCAGGTCCACCAATGCCTCTGTCAGGCGACGGAGCACAGCGTTGTTGGCCGGCGTGTCGTTGACGAAGGCTCGGCTCTTGCCCGCGGGCGACAGTTCGCGCCGAATGACGACCTCATCGTCGTAGTCCAGTTCGTTTTCCTCGAAAAAATCCTTCAGGTCGTAGCGGGCCACGTCGAACCAGGCCTCTACGACGCATTTTTCGGCGTCGTTGTAAAAAATCTTCGTGTCGGCGCGTTCGCCCATGACCAACCCCAACGCGCCCAGCAGAATGGACTTACCCGCCCCCGTCTCGCCAGTGATGATGGTCAGGCGCTCGGAGAAGTCCAGCTCGGCGCGGTCAATCAGCGCATAGTTTCGGATGTGCAGGCGTTTCAACATGGCTTAGCCCGTAGTGTATTTGCCTCTTATGGGGCAAAAGTAGCCTGTCTGTAGTGGCCTGCAGGCGATTTTTTCGCGCGCTGGTGGTCTTCTGGCGTTAATCCTTAACCAGGTTGATGATAAGCTGTGGGTGCCAGGTAGAGCAACGTTGCGACGACCTACTTTTGCTACAATTCAGAACTTCTCCGACGGCTAAAGCCTCTCTATGCGACCGCAACTGCTGGCCGAAATGGCTTTTTTCCAAAAACGCGCCCGCTGGGAGCAGTGGTGCTGGGCGGAGTTGCCGGTGTCGGCTGAGCAGGCGCATGGCGTGGCCTTTAATGCGGAAACGGGGGGGATGTTTTGCACCTGTCCGTTTCGCCCTCGGCCGTGCGTGCATGCGCAGGCGTTTGCACTGGTCGCTCAGACGCAGGGAATGGAGGCTTTTGAAGCGCAAAGCGAACCGCCGGAATGGTTGCTGTTGGCAACAGGTGCTGCTGGTGTTTCTCGAAAACCCAAACCTGCCGCAACGGCACTCCCTCCTGCTGATGACGAGCGCACGGTGCGCATTCAGCGCGGCCTGGAGGATTTGGAGGTGTGGCTGGAGGACGTGCTGCAGCGCGGTATTGCCGTTTGCGCCACCGAAGACCCGCAGTTTTACCTGACGGCTTCGACCCGCCTGGCCGACGCTTCGATGCGCGGTTTGAGCCGACGCCTTCGCACAGCAGGCGAGGCTTTTTTGCAACACCCCGATGCGCCGGAACCGTTTGTGGCCACCCTGGCGGACGCTGCGCTGGCCATTCAGACCTGGAAACGCCGCGACCGATTGAGCGAGGCGCAGCGCAGCGACCTGGAGGCTTTTCTGGGTTTTTCGCCCAAAAAAGAGGCTGTTAGGGCCAGCGGCGAACGCCTGAGCGATATCTGGGCGGTCGTTGGCGTTGTGGAAGAGCCTCTGGAAGCCAGCCTGCGCGAGCGCCGCACGTGGCTGCTGGGCGCCAAAAGCGGGCGCTTTGCCCTGCTGCAAGACTATGCCTTTGGCGCCGAGGATTTTGCTCCGGCATTTCCACCAGGCACGCTGATACAGGGCACCGTGGCCTACTACCCATCGGCCTGGCCCTTGCGCGCACTGCCGGTAGCGGTGCTGGAAACACTGCCCGAGCGCAGGGTGAAAAAACTGCCCGGCTGGCACACCCATTCAGACATGGCCGGCACTTTTGCTCGTGCCCTGGCCCACCATCCGTGGCTGACGGCGCTGCCCGCCGTTTTGGTAGAGGTGTTACCGATGCGCGGAGCAAAAGGCTTTGCCCTGATGGACAGTGCAGGCTACAACATCCCTTTAAGCGAGGGTGATTTGTTGGGCTGGACGCTCCTGGCCGTCAGCGAAGGCTACCCGATGACCGTTTTTGGCGAGTGGGACGGCGAGCGGTTGCGCGCCTTGAGTGCTGTACGCGAGGAGCGGTTCATTCCTCTCGTTTAAAAAAGCGGCCTATCCAGCGGGAAACAGCGGTTTTTTCCCTCCATCTAAGGGTGTGGCGGCTCTGAGAGGAAGGGTTCTGCCCAAAAGACCAGGCATTTTCGGGAGGTAGGGCAATTTTTGACCAGATTGAGGTTGGGGTCGGGCAATTCCATTTCCGGCCTTACTTTGGCCGCCGAAAAACCCGCTCATGCAACGCTCTACGCTTGCCCTCGTCGCCGGGCCGCTGGCCTTTGTTTTTTTCGCTGCAGCGCCTTTCCTGTCCGACATGGCGCCTTCGGCGCGCCTGGCGTTGGGCATCACGGCCTGGATGGCCATCTGGTGGATTAGCGAGGTCGTCCATGTAACGGTTACCGCTCTGCTGCCTTTGGTGCTCTTTCCGCTGTGTGGCATCATGCCGCTCAAAAAGGTGTCTGCCGAATTTGGCAACGAGATCATTTTCCTCTTCTTGTCCGGGTTGCTTTTTGGCCAGGCCATTGAACGGTGGAATTTGCACGCGCGCATTGCGCTCAACTTAGTGCGGTGGATGGGCAACCGCCCGGCGCGGATTGTGCTGGGGTTTATGGTAGCCACGGGTTTTTTGTCCATGTGGATTTCCAACACGGCTACGGCTGTCATGATGACGCCGGTAGCCATTGCTGTTTCGAGCGGGCAATTGGAGGACTCCGCAACGAGTAATGCCAATTTCCGAAAGGCGCTCATGCTGGGGCTGGCGTACGCCTGTTCGATTGGCGGCGTGGCTACGCTCATCGGGACGCCGACCAATGCGGTATTCTTGAGTTATGTGAAGAACGAGATGCACATCGAGGTGAGCTTCTGGCAGTGGTTTGCGTTCGCGTTTCCTTTTGCTGCCCTGCTGATGGGGCTGTGCTGGTTGTTGTTGATGCGTCTGTATCCGCCTGAGCAAACGCAGATGGATGCTGCCGAATATCGCGCTGTGCTGAAGCATTACATAGACCGCCTGGGCCCCATGTCTGTGGCTGAGCGGCGCCTGATGGTGTTGTTTGGCGTTGTCATTGTGAGTTGGCTGACGGGTTCGCTGCTGTGGTATCGGTGGGTGCCCAACAGCAACGACGTCATTGTTGCCGTTTGTGGGGCTTTGCTGCTTTTCATCATTCCCGCCGGCAGCGGCAAGCGCCGGGAGGCGCTTTTGGACTGGCCGACGGCGTCGCGCGTGCCCTGGGGGGTGTTGCTCTTTTTCGGCGGCGGGCTGGCGCTGGCGCGGGGCTTTGAGACCAGCGGTTTGGCGGGCTGGCTGGGTGCTCAGATGCGCGGCCTGAGCGATTGGCATCCTGTGCTTATTGCCCTGGTGGTCTTTACGGTAGTTTCCTTCATCAGTGAAATAGCCTCCAACATTGCCACGGCGTCTATCATGATGCCTGTGCTGGCCGCATTGGCACGGGCTATAGGGCTGGATCCGTTTGGCATGCTGTTGGGCGCCGCCATTGCTGCTTCGTTTGGTTTTGCCCTGCCCGTGGCCACGGCGCCTAACACCATCGTGTTCAGCTCGGGATATTTGAATATCCGCGACATGGCACGCGCGGGGCTTTGGCTCGATTTTATTGCGGTTTTTCTGCTGTTGGCCTTTGCCTATTTTGCCCTGCCCTTGGTGTGGGGGCTGCGGCTGGGGCACTGAAAGCGCCGATGCCTGCTCTGGAGCATCAGATTTTTCCAGCGGGAAAAGCACATACCCCTCGCCTGGCGTTGCGCAGTGCCGGACATTTGTGCCGATGTTTCTCAAGTACTCTTAGCGCCCAAACCATGCCCATTGCCATCCTCTCCGCCGGCGCCGGCAGCGGCAAGACCTACACGCTCACCGAGCGCATGGTCGCCCTCATCGAGCAGGGGGTGCGGCCCTCCGGTATTGTGGCCACGACATTCACCCAAAAGGCCGCTGCCGAGCTGTACGAGCGCGTACATGCGCGCCTGCTCAAGGCTGGCATGACCGATGCCGCTCATGCCCTGGGCGGGGCGCTCATTGGCACCGTTCACAGCATTGGCGCGCGACTGCTCCAGCGCTTCGCCTTTGAGGCTGGAGCCTCGCCGTTAGTGGAAATTATCGCAGACAGCGACTACAAACGCCTCTTCAACGAGGCCCTTGCTCAGGTGCTCACACCCGAACGCAACGCCACCATGAGCCAGCTGGCGGATCGCCTCGGGTTCAACAAAAAAAGCACTGACGAGGCATTCGACTGGCGCAACCATATTCGCGAAATCACCGACGCCGCCCGCGCCAACATGCTCTCCGCGGAAGCGCTCCAGCACAGCAAACAGCGCTCGCTCGATGCATTTTTCGCGCTGTTCCCCCCCGCCAACAACCGCTCACCTGAAGCATGGAACCAGCAATTAGCGGAACTGCTTGCGCAAACCATCGAGGCTTTAGAGAACAACTCCGCCGACGATACCAAAACCACCCGCGACGTTTTAGAGGAATTGCGCAATTACCGCACGCTACTTCAACAACGCGGCTACCTCTATTGGTATGAATGGGCCAAACTAAGCAAAATGAGCGTGGCCGTAAAAAGCAAAGCCCTCTTCGAGCCGCTCAAAACCTTCGCCGAAAGCCACGGTGAACATTCGGGCTTTCAGGATGACATCCGCCAATATCTCTCGCTCGCCTTCGATATCAGCGCTGACGCCCTGGAGGAATACCAACGCTACAAGCGCAAACGCGGCCTTATTGATTACACCGACATGGAAACCCAGGTGGCCCGGCTGCTCCGAAATCCCTCCGTACGCCTGACGCTCAGCAGCGAAATGGACCTCCTGCTGGTGGACGAATTTCAGGACACCTCGCCCATTCAGCTGGACATCTTTCTGCAACTCAGCCAGCTGTCTAAGCAGGCCATTTGGGTAGGAGACCCCAAGCAAAGCATCTACGGCTTCCGCGGCGCCGAGCCAGCCCTCATGCAGGCCGTCGTGGATGCAACCGGCGGCATTCAGCCCGAAAACATCCTGCGCAAATCCTGGCGCAGCCGGCCCGATATCGTGCATTTTACCAACGCCCTCTTCACCGCAGCGTTTAACCACCTGCCGCCCGAACAGGTCGCCCTCGAACCGGCGTTATCGCCCGAAAAATACACTCATCCCGATGCGCTCAATGGCATTATCCACTGGCACTTCCTCAACCAGGACGACCACCGGAAGACACCCGGTAGGCCCTGGATAGACCACTGCATTGCTCGACAAATACGATACTGGATAGAAAACCCTGTCCCTGTATGGGATAAAAAACGCAACAGCACCCGCCCCTTGCGCCCGGGCGATATCGCCGTGTTGTGTCGTACCAACAAGGATTGTGCAACCATGGCACAGGCCTTGCACCATGCCGGCCTTAAGGCTGCCGTAGAGCGCGGGGGATTGCTGCAAACGGCCGAAGGTCGCTTGGTAATTGCCTGCCTGAAATACCTGCTAAACCCCGCCGATGCCTTGAGCGCTGCCGAAATCCTCGTCTTCAGCGGAAGCGAAACGCTGGACAGGGTGGTCGAGTTACGCTTAGCCCATTTCGACGAGGAAAACCCGCAACGCTGGAACACCGACGAACACGAGTGGCTATGCCGGCTCAATCAGCTGCGCCCACAAACGGCTGACATGAGCGCTGGCGAGGTGCTCCATCTGCTGCTGGCCGAGCTCCATTTGCAACCGCTTGTCGTCCGGTGGGGCCAGGCTGAGCGGCGTTTGGACAACCTCGACCGCCTGCGCCGCTACGCCGCTGAATACGAGTCGGCCTGCCAGCGCATCCATGCCGGTGCATCGCTGGGCGGTTTCTTGCTGTGGCTCAACGAACTGGCCAACAGCGGTGGCGACCTGCAGGGCAGCGGCGAAAGCCCCGACACCGTGCGCGTCATGACATACCACCGCAGCAAGGGCCTGGAGTTCCCGCTGACGGTCTGCTGCCAGCTCGACGCCAAACCTAAGGACCGCCTTTGGGGAGTCGTCATGCAATCGGACCGCCCAGCCCCCGACCTTAGCGAGGTGCTTGGCGGCCGTTGGCTTCGCTTTTGGGTCAATCCCTACGCCGACCAATGGCAAAAGACGCGCTTCGCCGAAGCCCTCCAGCAGTCGCCTGCCTGGCAGGAGGCAGCCCGCCAAACGCGCGACGAGGAGGCCCGATTGCTCTACGTCGCCCTCACCCGCGCACGCGACTACTTAGTGCTGCCCACTACGGCCAAAGGCGGCGCCTCCTGGATAAGCCGCGTACTGTTCCGGGACGAGAGCGCACCCTTTTTCGACCTGCAAAAAGAAGAACTGCCACTGACCTGGAACGACCAACCGCTCCTGTGCCACAGAGCAGTATTTTACGAAACCTCTCAGCCCCCCGAAGCGCTGCCTCCGCTCCAAGATGCCTCGCACTACTTCAAATCGCCTCCTGGTAAGCGCCCCGAACCGCCGCCCAACCTCTGGATAGATGCGCTTGCCGAATACCCGCCCGGCCCGCAGCCACGGTGGGATGAACCTGTGCCTTTCGCTACACCACTGCCCTTCCAGGGCGAATACCCGCCCACGCTGAGCCGGGCCATCGAGGGCTTTCTCGTAGCGAATGGCGCATCTCTGACCGAAGAACAGCGCGCCCTGCTGGCCACAACCTTGCTGCAAAACTGGGGCCTGACGGACCGCATCAGCCCCGCCGCCCTCCTGCAGCATGCCGAAGCCTTCGGCCAATGGGCCTGGCCACAGGGCCGCCCTGCAATCAGCGCCGCTTTTCCCTTAGAGGGCATCATTGGCCAGCGCCGCATCCGTGTAAGTGCCGATGTGTTTTGGGAAAACGACCATGAAGCTGTTGCCCTCTTCTGGGCGGGCTTTGCCGAAGGCATGAAAAAATGGAAAGAGCAGGCGAAGGCTATCGCTCCCAAAATGGCCTGGGTAGCGTATTTGCTCGCCAGAAGCCGCCCAAACAAAGCAGTGAAGTGCTGGGCCGTATTTGCCGTAGAAGGACAGACTGTGCAAATGCGCGTGTGAAAGTCAAAAAAGTAGGGTTTAACCCCTAGGTCAAGGTGCTTCGCCCGCCCCTGAGCGGAGCTATCAATTTTTCGTCATCAAAGTGCGTTTGATGTGGCTAACTTTGCTGCCCATGTGTAGGAAGCTGACATACCTGCCTGGCTGGTTTTTGCTTGGTGCTTATCTGTTGGTAAGTACGCCGGCTGCAGAGGTGTTGAAGCTGCCTGTATTGGTGGAACATTACCTTGAGCACCGGACAGAAGCGCCAGACATGGGCTTTTGGGAATACCTGCAACTGCATTATTTCAGCGGTATTGAATACGATGCCGACTATGCGCGCGATATGCAGTTGCCGTTCAAAAGCATCTCGCTGGCCTCCGTGCTGCTGCTGGCACTTCAGCCGCCTACTGAGGAGGATTGGCCGCTAACGCCACCTGTCGAGAGTGCGCATACGGCCGAATTGCCGCCCGTTCTGGGCTGTCTGCGCGCGCCTTACCGCCACATGCCTACCCAGCCGCCCGAAGCATAGCGCGGCCCTTTCCCTTTTTTACCAGGACGCCTTTTGCCTTGCCCTGACAGCGGCCGAGGGCTATTGTTCATTGGGCCACGCTCATTGCGCGGCGGCCCAAAACGTTTCGCGCTATGCTTCAAACTGTCATTGATTTTTCCGTAAAAAACAAACTCATCATTGGCCTACTCGTGCTGGCGCTGGTGGGCTGGGGCAGCTACCAGATCACGCGCCTGCCCATTGACGCCGTGCCCGACATCACGGACAACCAGGTACAGGTCATTACCGTATCGCCCGCTTTAGGGGCGCCTGATGTGGAGCGCTTCCTCACTTTTCCCATCGAACAGGCCTGCAGCAACATTCCTGGTCTGAAGGAAATCCGCAGCTTCTCGCGTTTCGGCCTGTCGGTCGTAACGATCGTGTTCGACGACGCCACCAACGTCTATTGGGCACGCCAGCAGATTGCCGAGCGGCTACAACAGGTTCAGGCGAGCATACCCCCCGGCATCGGCACGCCCGAACTGGCGCCCGTAACCACAGGGCTGGGTGAGATTTACCAGTACGTCGTTCGCGCCAAGCCCGGCTACGAAAGCCGCTACGACGCCATGTCGTTGCGCACCATTCAGGACTGGATCGTGCGCCGCCAGCTGCTGGGTACACCGGGCGTGGCGGATGTAAGCACCTTTGGCGGTTTACTCAAACAATTCGAAGTGGCCGTGCAGCCCGCACGCCTGCAAGCCTACGGACTGACGCTGGCCGACGTGTACGACGCTTTGGAGAAAAACAACCAGAACGCAGGCGGTGCCTACATCGAAAAAGGGCCTAACGTGCTGTTCATCCGCACCGAAGGACTACTGACATCGCTGGAAGAATTAGGCGAAATTCCACTTCGGACACTTCCCGGCGGTGTGGCCCTGCGCATCCGCGACGTAGCTAATGTGCGCTATGGGCATGCTATGCGCTACGGCGCTGTTTGCTACAACGACGAGGGCGAAGTCGTCGGCGCGGTGGTCATGATGCTCAAAGGAGAAAACTCTTCCGCAGTCGTGCGTCGCGTCAAGGAGCGCATCGAGCAAATCCGCAAAACGCTGCCCGAAGGCGTGGAGATTGAGCCATTCCTCGACCGCACCAAGATGGTCAACAGCGCCATTGCTACCGTAGAGCGCAACCTGCTCGAAGGGGCGCTCATCGTCATCTTCGTGCTGGTGTTTTTCTTAGGCAACCTGCGCGCGGGCTTCATTGTGGCATCCATCATCCCGCTTTCTATGCTCTTTGCCGTCAGCCTGATGAATGCCTTTGGCGTCAGCGGCAACCTGATGAGCCTGGGTGCCATTGATTTCGGCCTCATCGTGGACGGCGCCGTCATCGTCGTGGAAACGATCATGCACCGGCTTACCCATAGCCAGCAGTATCTCGGTGTAGCGCGCATCACTCGCGAACAAATGGACGGTGAGGTGCGCACCTCAGCCGGGCGCATGATGAACGCCGCTGTATTTGGCCAGATCATCATCCTCATCGTTTACCTGCCCATTCTGGCACTGGAAGGCATCGAGGGTAAAATGTTTCGTCCTATGGCTCAAACGGTTTCTTTTGCCGTGCTGGGCGCGTTGTTGCTGTCGGTAACCTATGTACCGGCCATGAGTGCGCTGTTTTTGAGCAAAAAAATCAAACACCAGCGCACGTGGAGCGACCGCCTGATGGCCCTTCTGGAGCAACACCACCAGGGCCTGCTGAACCGAGCGCTGCGTTGGCCTAAAACGGTGCTGGCCGTAGCCTTTGCCCTCTTCGGCGGCGCCCTTGTGGCACTGACGCATCTGGGCGGCGAGTTCATCCCGGAACTGGAAGAGGGCGACTTTGCCGTGGATACGCGCGTGCTCACGGGCAGCAGCCTGCAGACGACCATTCAGGCCACACAGCAGACGGCCGGCGTGCTGCTGAAACATTTCCCAGAGGTACAGAAGGTCGTTACCAAAATCGGCTCTGGCGAAATACCCACAGACCCCATGCCCATTGAGGCCGCCGACATGATGGTCATCCTCAAGGACAAAAAGGAATGGACCTCTGCGCGCACCTTTGACGAACTGGCAGAGAAAATGGCCGAGAAGCTGCAGGCCATTCCGGGCGTAACGACGGGTTTTCAGTATCCGGTGCAAATGCGCTTCAACGAGCTGATGACCGGCGCGCGGCAGGATGTGGTATGCAAAATCTTTGGTGAGGACTTAGACACGCTGGCCCGCTATGCGAAGCGCCTGGGCGAGCTGGTACAACGCGTCGAGGGCGCCCGCGACCTGTACGTGGAGCGCGTTACGGGTATGCCACAGATAGTGGTGCGCTATCGGCGCGAAGCGCTGGCGCGCTATGGGCTTCAGGTCAGCGATGTCAATCGGATAGTGAATGCTGCCTTTGCCGGTGGCATGGCCGGTCTGGTCTTTGAGGGCGAGCGGCGCTTCGACTTAGTGGTGCGGTTAGCCGAAAGCGAGCGACGGAGCGTGGAAGATGTTCAGAACCTGCTCATCCCTACCCCGGCCGGCGCGCAGATACCCCTCAGCCAAGTAGCCGATGTGCGCATCGAGGAAGGCCCCAATCAAATACAGCGCGAAGACGCCAAGCGCCGCATTGTGGTGGGCTTCAACGTGCGTGGGCGCGACGTACAGAGCATCGTGGAGGAGTTGCACGGGCTGGTCGAACGGCATTTGCCTTTGCCACCCGGCTATTACATCACCTACGGCGGCGCCTTTGAAAACCTCAAAGAAGCCGAACAGCGCTTAGCCATAGCCGTACCAGTGGCGTTGCTGCTCATTTTCGTGCTGCTGTACTTTGCTTTCGGTTCTGTGAGCCAGGGTTTGCTCATTTTCACGGCTATACCGCTATCGGCCATTGGAGGAGTGGCCGCGTTGTGGCTGCGCGGCATGCCGTTCAGCATCTCGGCGGGCGTAGGTTTCATCGCGCTTTTTGGTGTGTCGGTGCTCAACGGTATCGTGCTCATTGCGGAGTTCAACCGCCTGCGCAAGAGCGGCGCCAACGATGCAACCGACATTGTGCGCCAGGGCACACGCACACGCCTGCGACCGGTACTCATGACGGCATCGGTAGCGTCGTTGGGCTTTTTGCCTATGGCCCTCAGCACAGGGGCGGGCGCCGAAGTGCAGCGCCCGCTGGCTACGGTGGTCATTGGCGGCCTCATCAGCGCCGGCCTGCTGACGCTGGTGGTGCTGCCGGCGCTGTACGTCCTGTGGTCGCGCTGGATGCGCCGCTTCAGCCCGCCTGCTGCTGCCGCCCTACTCATCGCCCTGTGGATGAACGCTGGCAACGCTTCGGCTCAGACGACTCTGACGCTGGAGCAGGCCCTCGAACGCGCGCGCACTACCCACCCCTCGGTGCAGGCCGCCAACGCGGGCGTCCAACAGGCCGAAAGCCTCATGGGCACCGCCAACGAACTGCCGCCCTTAGAAGCTGAGCTGGAACTGGGCCAGATAAACGCCAAGTTTTTCGACTCGCGCCTCTTCGTACGGCAGGGCTTTTACCTGCCTGCCGTCTATCGCAGCCGGCGCGAACTGCTACAACAGCAAAAGCGCCTCAGCGAAACCGAAGTGCGACAGCTCGAGCGCGAACTGGCACGACAGGTCAAATCCGCCTACTACACCTTACTGGTGTTGGAAGAAAAACGCCGCCTCTGGCGCGAATGGGACAGCCTCTATGCCGCCGCCCTCGAACGCGCCGAACAACGCCTGCGCGCCGGCGAGGCCAGTATTTTGGAAAAAAACGCACTGGAAACCCAACGCTTGCTCAACGCCCAGCAACAGCAGCGCATCGAGGCCGAATGGGCAAACGCCCGGCGACAGCTGCAGCAACTGCTGGGCTTCGACGCCCTGCCCGCACCCACAGCGCTGCTCTACCCGCTGCCAGGGCTGAACGACACATCCGCCGGCGAGGTACATCCGTTATTGGTCGCTCAGCAGCAGCGCATTGCCGCCGCTGCTGCTCAGCAGCGCGTGGAGCAGAGCCAACTGCTGCCTACCCTGTCGTTGGGTTATACGAACCTGTCCATCACCGGCTGGCAGCAAGACCGCGACCGCTCGGAAGCGTACTACGGCCCAGGCCATCGCTTCTCGACCGTTACCGTAGGCGCCCAAATACCGCTCTTCACTCAGGCGCAGCGCAGCCGTATCGCCGCCGCCGGCATACAGATAGAACGCGAACAACACCAGCTGGAAGCCACCACTCGCGCCGTGCAGACGGAGTACCAAAACGCCTTGCAGCGCTTCCGACTCTACGACGAACAGGTGCGCCAATGCCGCGAAGCACTCGAACCGCAACAGCGCACCCTGATGAACACCGCCGACCGCCAACGCCAGGCCGGCGAAACGAACTACTTAGAATGGCTACTGCTCACGCGCCAGGCCTTCGAGGTGCGTGCCGCGTGCTTAGACGTTGTACACATGCGCAATGAGGCAGCTTTTGAGGTAGAGTTCTGGAAATGATGTTACGGCTTATTCTATCACACTTAAAACAATGGAGCCAAACAAGTTTGGCCGTTCCGGAGCTAAATAAATTTGGCTGTTACAGTTAGGCTATGAAATACTCCATTTTTTTCTTCATGGTTTTGATGGCTGCGGCTGTAGGCTGCGGCACTTCTCCGTCGTCTGAGGTCAGCAACGCACCCGCGCCCGAGGAGACGACCGTCCAGCTCACCGCGGAGCAATTGAAAAATGCTTCTTTGGAAATCGGCCCGGCACAGCGCCGTACCATACATACGACGCTGCGCGTGGGTGGGGTGGTGGATGTGCCACCGCGCAGCTTAGTTTCGGTCAGCTTTCCGCTGGGCGGCTACCTGCAAAACACGCGCCTGCTGCCCGGCACGCCGGTGCGCAAAGGCGAAGTGTTGGCCGTGCTCGAAGATCCACAGTACATCCAGCTGCAGCAGGATTACCTGACCACCACTGCGCGCTTAGAGTATGCGGAGGCAGAGCTGAAACGCCAGCAGGCTCTGCAGGACGGGCAGGCCAGCAGTGCCAAAGCACTTCAGCAGGCCCAAGCCGAGGCGCGCTCGCTCAAAATTCAGCAAAAGGCGCTGGCCGAAAAACTGCGCCTCATCGGCCTGGAACCGACGCAACTGAGCGAAGACAACCTCTCGCGCAGCGTGCGCGTGTTGTCGCCTATTGATGGCTTTGTTAGCGCCGTACATGCCAACATCGGCAAGTATGTAACACCCACCGACGTGCTGTTCGAGCTGGTAAACCCGAAGGATATTCACCTCAATCTCAAAGTGTTCGAAAAGGACGTGCCGCTGTTGCGCGTGGGCCAGCCCATACGCGCCTATGCTCCCGACCGACCGCAACAGGTACATACGGGCGAAATCATCCTCATCAGCCGCAACATCGGACCCGACCGGGCCGTGGAGGTACATTGCCACTTCGACCGCTACGACCCCTCCGTGCTGCCCGGCATGTACCTGCGCGCCGAGGTCGGCGTGGATGTGCACGAGGCCTTAACCGTGCCCGAAGACGCCATAGTGCGCTGGGAAAACCGAAACTTCGTCTTTGTCGAGCAAACAGCCGGGGCCTTTGACATGCAGGAGGTAGAGCTGGGTGCCTCTGCCGATGGCTTTGTGCAGGTCAGCCCAATGCGCACCGACCTGGACCTGATGCAGGCGCGGGTAGTGCTGCGCAACGCCTACACGCTGCTGATGAAGATGAAAAATGCGATGGAAGAAGAATAGACCAGAAAAAGCGAGGCGGCCTTTACAAAAGGGCTTCTTCACGCCCTCAGAAAGGCCGCCCCGACATTATTGGAGCGCATCTTCCAAGTCCAGGTCCCATCCCAATAAGTTTACTTCCAGCACTAATCCGAAAGGCTTTGGGTTGTCAGGATTAGGCACTAACACGCCTGCGCATATCTGCATTCGACGGGTGAGGTTGTACATTCCACCGATGACCGCAACGGAGGAGTCGTTATTGCCGCTAATCCAATCGCCCATCAGGTACAGACGTCTGGCTACTTTTATTTCATAGCCAAGCAAGAAGCCCGCGGGATTGCCCGTCCCAACAAACATTTGGTTGGTGTGGTATAGGCCGCCGACAATTCTGCTCTTTCTGTCCATAAAATAGAACACGCCGAGAGCATAGTTGAAAAAGGCGAACTCCTTGTTCATGATTTTATTGCTCAGGTTGAAACCAGCCTGGGCCCCCAGATTGACATCCCACCTATCACTCAGGATAAATTTTTTCTGCAAAGTCGGCATCAGGTAAGGATAAAGTGCCCCTCTCTCGGGGTCATCGTTGTAAAAAGCTCGCCATTCGGGCGTAAAGTACAAACCCTTTCCAACTATGTTGAGGCCGGCATCCCAGCCACGACCCAGCCCATAGACAAAATGCCCCTTCGACTCCACCTTGCTGGAGTACAGGTTGAGTTGATGCTGATAGAAAATTTTGTTTTTTTCGTTGACGTCTCCGGAAGGAATATTAAATAGATTTTGTTGAGCCTGGGCGTACGCAGTCCAAAAAAGCAAACAAACCATTATATGCTTCTTCATAAACCGTTTTTTTATTTTAGCCAAGAACAACATTCTAAATTTGACCATACAGCGTTCAACACATTACGAATAGAGCCGAACTAACTGCGGTTTAAGCACCTTTGTTTTGGCTAAACGGCCAATACATTGTTCTGAAATGGAGATTTGTAGGTATATTGCTTATATTAGCCAATAGTACAGCAAAGCCAACCGCTGCGCTGCTTAAAAGACAGCGGCCCGACTCGCTTGTGCGAGTCGGGCCGCTGGAGTAGCCAAACGAGTTTGGCGGGCACTGGGGACCAAACAAGTTTGGCCGTTACGTTACTTCAGGTTGAACGAGCCGCTACCGACTAAGAAGCCTTTGTTGAAGATCTTGACGTTGTAGGTGCCCTTAATGAAATTCTGGCCGGGCTGCCAGGCGCCGCAGACGTTGGTTTCGCCGTTGTTGTACTGGCAGGTGGCGGTGGTGGTGTAGCGGAAGTCCTGCTCCTGGCGTTTGTCTTTGGCGATGCCGGAGCCAAGGCTTTCGATGGCCAGCGTGGCGCCCGTGGGGTCAATGATGGCGATGTAGAATACTTCCTCGCCGGCTTCCACGACTTCGTTGGGTTCGGTGGTAAAGCAGATGTTCAGTTTATCCACCTTGCTGGCGCGCGTCTTGGTTTTTTCCTTGCCGCTGCCGCGCACATCTACCGGCTTGACCGTGATGTCTTTGACGCGGATAGCCGAGGCGATGTCCACTTTGCGACTCAGCACTTTGCGCTCCGACTCCAGTTGCGACTTTTCGGAGATGAGCGCAGCCTTGGCGCTGCTCTCTTCCGCCAGGCGCGATTGCGTCTGCGACAGCGAAGTGCTCAGGTTGCTGACTTCCTGCGTAAGCTGGGTGTTTTTTTCCGTGAGGATGCCAATTTCGGCCTTCAGCTTCTCGATTTCGGCCAGATACTGCTTCTTCTGGCTCTCGAAGCGGCCTATGGCAGCGCGATAATCGCGGTTTTCGCGAATCATGGTCTCAATTTGAGCCTTCTGCTGTTCGAGCTGCTGCAGTTGCTGGTTGATTTTCTCGTCCAGCTGGGCGTTGAGGCCCTTTTGTTGTTCTAATTGGGCTACGGCGTCGTTGTACTTCTGGTCCAGTTCGGCGAAGGCTTCTTTTTGGGTGTTCAGTTCCATTTTGCTGGCCTCCAGTTCCTGGCCCTTGCGGTAGGTCTGGATGAGCAGGAAGATGCTGATGCCCAGCAAGACGGCGATGGCGATGCCGGCGATGGTGAGCAGGCGCTTGGAGTTGTCACCCGAGGGGTTGTTGTCGAAGTTCGGCGTGTTGCCGTAGGACGGCTGATTGAAAGATGGAGTGCTCATAATGTTGTACGAATTCAGGTTTAACGAATGAAAGATGATGTGTCAACAGCAGTGCATTTCGGCAAATGCGAGCGAGCCGTTTTTGGAAAGCACAATGGCCCGGGCGTCGCTGCAATGCACAAATAAAACTACGCGAATTGGCTCGATGTTATATGAACGAATGTAAAATTTTGTTGAAATCCCTGAAATGGTGGTAAATCCGAATGGCATTTCAGGGAAATCACCCACGGGGCACCAACAGGTATCCACCCAAATCCGAACGGAGCGGTTTACCTTTGCCTGACAACCGAAAAAGCGCCACTGTATGGCTGTTTGGGACACCTTTGACTTGAGCAATATCCTTTT
Organism: uncultured Saprospiraceae bacterium; assembly: GCA_964646615.1. Lineage (GTDB taxonomy): Bacteria > Bacteroidota > Bacteroidia > Chitinophagales > Saprospiraceae > M3007. The sequence goes on along the minus strand of CAZYEV010000045.1, from coordinate 12,192 downwards.
CCTCGACGTGGAGACGGTGCCGGTGGCGCCCACCTACGACGAGTTGAGCGATGATCTGCAAGAACTCTGGGCGCATAAGGTGCGCAGCCTGCGCCGCCAGCCCGACCTGGAGGAAGACATCATCGCCGGCGACTTTGAGCAGCGCGCCGGCATCTACGCCGAATTCGGCAAAATCATCTGCATCTCTGTGGGCATTCTGCGCCCAGTAAACGGTGAGCTGCGCCTGCGCCTGAAGTCCTTCTGCGGGCATGCGGAAGCCTCTGTGCTGCAGGAGTTTTGCGAGTTGCTCGACCAGAAATTCGCAGACCCGAACCGCTTTGCACTGTGCGGGCACAACATCCGCGAGTTCGATGTGCCCTACATCTGCCGGCGTTTGCTGGTCAACCAATTGCCTTTTCCGCGCCTCTTGGATATTGCCGGGCTGAAACCCTGGGAGACCAAACACCTCCTGGACACCATGGAAATGTGGAAGTTCGGCGACGTGAAAAGCTTCACCTCCCTGCGCCTGCTGGCCGCTCTCTTCGGCTTCCCATCGCCCAAAGATGACATGGACGGTGGAGATGTGTCCAGTGTTTATTGGCAAGATCGCGATTTGGAACGCATTGCCACCTATTGTGAGAAAGATGTGGTAGCCACAGTGCAACTCTTTCTGCGTTTTCGGCGTCAGCCGCTGCTGAGCGCCGAGCAGATAGAAGTGGTGCGCTGAAAGCTGCCCAAAGCCATATCTTGCTTATGCCCAAACACAAAATAGCACCCTCCCTGTTGGCCGCCGATTTTACGCGCCTGAGCGAGGAGGTCGAGATGGTGAACCGCAGTGAAGCCGATTGGCTGCACTTAGACGTCATGGATGGGCGCTTTGTGCCCAACATCACGTTTGGCATGTTCATCGTGGAGGCCGTTCGGCGGCTGTGCACCAAGCCTCTGGATGTGCACTTAATGATTGTGGAGCCCGAGCGCTACGTGGAGGCTTTCCGAAAGGCCGGCGCCGACGTCATCACAGTTCACTACGAAGCCTGCCCCCACCTGCACCGCGTGGTGCATCAGATTAAGGAGACCGGTGCCATGGCGGGTGTGGCGCTCAACCCGCATACGCCTGTGAATGTGCTGGAAAACCTGTTGGAAGACATAGATCTGGTGTGCCTGATGTCGGTAAACCCAGGTTTTGGCGGCCAAAAATTCATTTACCAGACGCTGCCCAAAGTGCGGCGGTTGCGGGAGATGCTCACGGTGGCCAATTCGCCTGCGCTCATTGAAGTGGACGGCGGCGTGGGGCTGCAAAATGCCGAAGTTCTCTTGCGCGCTGGCGCCGATGTGCTGGTAGCCGGCAGCAGTGTGTTTGGCGCACCAGACCCGGAAGCAACCATTGCGGCCATGAAGGCACTCAACGAAGTCTGGCTTTGACCCCTTGCGCGTCATGAAGAAGATAGACAAGCTCGTGCTGACCAGTTTTTTCGGGCCCTTTCTGGTTTCGTTTGCCATTGCCCTGTTTGTGCTCATCATGCAGTTCCTGTGGCTGTACATTGACGACATGGCGGGCAAGGGTATTGGCCTGCTCATTCTGCTGGAAGTTATCGGCTACATGTCTATCTCCATCTTCCCAATGGCCCTGCCCATTGCCGTGCTGATTTCATCGGTGATGGTCATGGGCAACCTGGCCGAGCGCTACGAACTGTCGAGCATGAAATCGGCGGGCGTATCGCTGCTGCGGATTATGGGCAGCCTGATTATTGCTTCGGCCCTCATCGGCGTTTTTTCCTACGTGTGTTCCGATTATCTCAGCCCGCTGGCCAACTTGAAGTTCAAATCCCGCCTGTACGACATTCGCAAGCAGAAACCCGCCTTAGCCATTGAAGAGGGCGTTTTCAACGACGACTTTCGCCAGTTTGTCATCCGCATTGGCGACAAGGCCAGAGACAACGAGACCATCCGCGACGTTTTCATCGAAGACCAGAGCCAGCTGGGGCGCCTGAAACTGAACGAAATCATGGCCGACAGCGGCCAGATGTTCACCACCAAAGACGGGCGTTTTTTCGTCATGAACCTCTACAACGGCGCCCAGTACCAGGAGCCTAATCCCACGCGCCTGCGCAGCGACGGCAGTAGCGGAGCGCCTTTCATTCGCCTGACCTTCCAGTCCTGGACGAAAGTGTGGGAACTGAGCGAATTTGAGATGAGCCGCACCGACGAGGACCGCTTCAAAGGGCAACGGAGCATGCAAACCATCAAAGAACTGCGCCAGAGCATAGACTCGCTCTACCGCGAAATGGACGAGCAACGCCGCGACATGGCCGACGAACTGCTGACCACGCTCAAGCGGCTCGAAAACAAGCCAGACGCCCGAAAAGACCCCGTCGAGCAAGAACGCCTGCGCCAGGACTCCATCCTGCGTGCGAACTGGAAACCCGGCGACCCACCCATACCCGAACCCGTAATGCCCGACCTGCCCCGCCAAACGCTCAAAAAACCGCTGGCGGAGTATGCCACCTGGGCCGAGACCTTTGACCCACCCTACCTGCCTCGCCTGATGCAGGACGCACTGGTGCAGCTGCGCCTGACCAAAACCGTCGTCGAGCGCCGCTCCAATCAGATAGAATACCGCCGAAAAGAAGCCGCCAAAATGGGCTACGAGCTCTACGCCAAGTACAGCTTTGCCATCGTATGCGTCGTCTTCCTGTTCATTGGCGGCCCCATGGGCGCCATCATCCGCAAGGGCGGCTTTGGCTATCCCATCCTGGTCTCTATCGTGTTTTTTGTAACCTTCATTATGCTGACCATCCTGTGCCGAAAGCTGGCAGAGGCATACATCCTGACGCCATTTTGGGCAGCCATGGTGCCCAGCATCGTGCTGGTGCCCATTGCTGCCTTTCTCACCTGGCGTGCCCTGAACGACACCGCCATGTTCAGCACCGACCGCATAGACCGCTTCGCTTTGCGCGTGCGCCGCTATTTAGAAAAACGCTTTTTAGGCTCATGAAACAGGCTTTTTGGGCTAATCCCTGGTTTGCTGTACCTGCGCTGGTTTTTATCAATGTGGGTCTGGTGCTCGCACTGTTGGTGCCACCGGGCATGGAAATTCTCCACCTGAACGACTGGCGGCAGGAGCCGCTTAACACCTTCTTCCGCTGGGCCACCCGCTTAGGCGAGGTGTGGCCTTTCATAGCCATTGGCCTGCTGAGCCTGCTGTGGCGCTATCGCGTGGCTGTGCTGCTCATCGTAGGCGGCTTGTTCATCCTGACCACCTCTCAGTCGCTTAAAGTGGCCGTCAGCAAAGACCGTCCGATGCTCTTTTTTGCCAACCACGGCCTGAGCGACCAGGTCGTGCTGGCCGGCGAATGGCCCAACGGCGGGCGCACGAGCTTTCCCTCCGGCCATACGATGACGGCCTTTGGCCTGTATGGCGTATTGGCCCTGCTGGCCGGTCGGCGTCGGCCCATGGTGAGCCTGGCCTGTGCCAGCGCAGCCATATTAGTCGGTGTGTCCCGTGTTTTTCTGGTGCAGCACTTCCTGACCGACGTGGTGGCCGGCGCCCTGCTGGGCCTACTGGCGGCAGGCGTTATCTGGGCCCTAGACCAGCGCTGGCTGCGGAAGTATGCGGTGTTGGATACCGGGCTGCTGCGCAAAAACCCTCCCGCAGCCACGGGCCCTTAGCCACCAGCAGTCTCCTGAAGGAGCCGATACAACTGCTCGGCAGCAGTGTCCCAACGGAATTTTTGACGCTGAAGGCGCCCTCTGCTCACTAAGGCTTCGCGCAAGCCCACATCGCGATACAACGCCGATAGGCCAGCCGCAATGGCATCTACAGACTCGGGGTTGACCAGCAGGGCAGCATCTCCGCCCACTTCGGCCAGTGCCGTGCGGTCGGAACACAGTACCGGCACATCGCAGGCAAAAGCCTCCACTATCGGCAGACCAAAGCCTTCGTTCAGGGAAACATTCACCAATGCCAGCGCCGCTCCGCACAGGCGCGTGAGCTCGGCCTCCGGCACGTAACCTAATACCTCAATGTCGGCGCGGTACCGAGCTTTTTGCAGCGCATCGTTTACCTCCTGGCCGCGCCACATCGTGCGGCCGGCCAGCAGTAGCCGCACGGGAGCACCCGTCTGCGTTTTGAAAGCATCAAATGCCGCTATCAGCCGCGGAATGTTCTTGCGCGGATGCACGGCACCCGTGTACAGGAAGTAGGGATGCCCGTCGGAGTACACGGCCCGAACCGCCTGCTGCTCCTCTGCCGGCAGGGGGCGGAAACCCTCGCGGTAGCCATTGTACACGACCGAAACGCGCTCCGGCGGGACACTCAAATGCTCTACGAGCATCTGGCGCACGTATTCCGACACCGTGGCGATGCGCGTTGCCCGGCGGATGTAGCGCGGCAGAAAATACCGATAATAATATCGAGGAGCCCACGGCACTGCGCGCGGCTCTTGCAGCGGGATGATATCGTGCAGCGTCAACAAGGTCGGCGTGCTTGCTCGCAGGCTCAGGAAACTATCTGGCGAGAAAAAGACATCGGGCCGATAACGACTCAAGACGCGAGGCACGGCCCACTCAAACCAGAGATACCAGAGCGCCGGATGTCGGGCAGGCGGGAAAAGAACCTCCGGAAGTACATTGGCCTCATATAAAAAAGAGGCATCGTAGGGCCGGTCGAAGAGGAAGACAAATTCGTCCTCCGGATGCTTGGCCACCATGCGCCGCATCACCTCGTGGGTGTACCAGCCCATGCCCTCTAAGCGGCCGGTCAGCAAGAAGCGCGTGTTGACAGCAATGCGCATGTGCGTGTAAAAATGAAACTGGCGGCAAAGGTATAGCCTGTTGCCGCTCAGTCCCTCCGGTGGCAGATGTGCCGCTTCAGGCGAACCATTGTCCCTGCGTTGCTGTTCCAATGGGCTGTGAAAAAGACCCTTGTACTGGGCGCCACGCCCAACCCTAATCGCTACGCCTATTTAGCCGTTCGCGCCTTGCGTCGTCATGGACACGAGGTAGTACCCGTAGGCATTCGCAGCGGCGAAGTGGATGGCCTGCCTATTTTGCTCGACAAGCCCGCGCTGCAAGGCATACACACCGTCACCCTGTATGTTGGCCCCCAGCGGCAGCCTCCGTATTACGATTACCTGCTGTCGCTCAAGCCACAGCGCATCATCTTCAACCCGGGAACGGAAAATCCCGAATTGGCCGCATTGGCCCAGGCACACGGCATAGAGCCGGTGGAGGGCTGTACGCTGGTCATGCTAAGTGTGGGCAGTTACTGACGCCCGTTCACCGAAGGCCGGCCGATACTGAAGTAGTAGAAGCCCTGCTCGCGCATCAGGTCCAAATCATAGACATTTCGCCCATCGAAGACGATGGGTTGGCGCAGGCGAGCCTTCATTTGCGTGAAGTCGGGCGTGCGAAACTCACCCCATTCGGTGGCGATGAGCAGGCAATCGGCCCCATCGAGGGCGTCGTACATCGAGCGGGCATAGGTGAGGCGGTCGCCGTACTGGGCGCGTACGTTTTCCATGGCCTCCGGGTCGAACACCTGCAGGCGTACGCCTTCGGCCAGCAGCTCGTCGGCCATAGCCAGGGCGGGCGCTTCGCGAATGTCGTCGGTGTTGGGCTTGAAAGCCAGGCCCCACAGTGCCATCGTACGCCCGGCGAGCTGGCCGCCGAAGAAGTCGCGCACCTTGCGGGCCAGCGCGCTTTTCTGACGGTCGTTGACGCCCATGACGGCCTTCAGGATGCGGAAATCATAATCGTATGTTTTGGCCGTGTGGGCCAGCGCTTTCACATCCTTCGGAAAGCACGAGCCGCCATAGCCAATGCCTGGGAAGAGGAAGCGCTTGCCAATGCGGCTATCGCTGCCGATGCCGATGCGCACCATGTCCACGTTGGCCCCTACGCGCTCGCAGAGGTTGGCCATTTCGTTCATGAACGAGATACGCATGGCCAGATAAGCATTGGCCGCGTACTTGGTCATCTCAGCCGAACGCTCATCCATGAAATAGATGGGATTGCCCTGCCGCACGAAGGGTTCGTAAAGCTGCTTCATCAATCGGCAGGCGCGCTCGCTGGAAGCCCCCACCACCACACGGTCGGGCTTGAGGAAATCTTCCACAGCCACACCTTCGCGCAGAAACTCCGGGTTCGACACCACATCGAAGCGTTCACGCGGCAAACGCTCGGCCAGAATAGCGGCCACCTTCTCTGCCGTACCCACAGGCACCGTGCTTTTGTTGACCACCACCCGGTAGTCCGTAATCATGCCGGCCAGTTCGCGGGCCACGCCCAACACGTACGACAGGTCAGCGCTGCCGTCTTCGCCCGGCGGCGTGGGTAGGGCCAGAAAGATGATGGTGCTCTTGTCCACCGCCTCGCGTAAGTCGGTGGTGAAATGCAGGCGCCCCTCTTTAGTGTTGCGCTCGAATAGAACGTCCAGACCCGGCTCGTAAATCGGAATTTTTCCGGCCTTGAGCGCCTGTACTTTGGCTTCGTTGTTGTCCACACAGATGACGTTGTTGCCCGTTTCGGCAAAACAAGTGCCCGTTACCAAACCCACATATCCGGTTCCGACGACGGCGATGTTCATAAGCTGAGAAATGAAAGACGAAATAAAATAATGAAGGAATACCAGAGGAAGTGGCTAAAGGGGAGAAAACTTTTCTGCCGGCACGAGCGGCTAAATGCCGCTTAAACCGACCATGTCTTCGGGGCGCACCCAGCGGTCGAACTCTTCTTCGGTCAGGTAGCCCAGTGCCAGGGCGGCCTCTTTGAGGGTCAGGCCCTCACGGTGCGCCTTTTGGGCGATTTCGGCGGCTTTATAGTAGCCAATGTGCGGGTTGAGCGCCGTTACGAGCATCAACGAGTTGTTGACGTGGCGGCGGATGTTCTCGTGAATGGGCTCGATGCCTACGGCGCATTTGTCGTTGAACGACACACAGGCTTCGCCGATGAGTCGGGCCGAATGCAGGAAGTTGTAGATCATCATTGGCTTGAACACATTCAGCTCGAAGTGGCCCGTAGCACCGCCAACGTTGATGGCCACGTCGTTGCCAAGCACCTGAGCAGCCACCATGGTGAGGGCTTCGCACTGCGTGGGGTTCACCTTGCCGGGCATGATGGATGAGCCGGGTTCGTTGTCTGGGATGTGAATTTCTCCAATGCCGGCGCGCGGCCCGGAAGAGAGCATGCGGATGTCGTTGGCGATTTTCATCAGGCTGACGGCGGCCGTCTTCAGGGCGCCGTGGCTTTCCACGATGGCGTCGTGGGCCGCCAGCGCCTCGAACTTGTTGGGCGCCGTAACGAACGGCAACCCGGTCAGCTGGGCAATGTACTGGGCTACCTTTTCGGCGTAGCCGGGCGGGGTATTGATGCCGGTGCCTACGGCAGTGCCCCCTAAGGCCAGCTCACTCAAGTGCGGCAGCGTGTTGCGAATGGCGCGCAAGGCATGGTCGAGCTGCGCCACATAGCCCGAAAACTCCTGCCCCAACGTCAGCGGCGTAGCGTCCATGAAGTGTGTGCGCCCTATCTTAACCACGTGCATGAAGGCTTCCGACTTAGCGCGCAGCGTGTCGCGCAGGCGCTCCAGACCCGGGAGCGTCACCTCCGTGAGCATCTTGTACGCCGCAATGTGCATGGCCGTTGGGAAAGTGTCGTTCGACGATTGCGACTTGTTCACATCGTCGTTGGGGTGCAATACCTTTTGCTCATCCGTCAGCTGCCCGCCTGCCAGCACATGAGCGCGGTAGGCAATGACTTCGTTGACGTTCATGTTACTCTGCGTACCCGAGCCGGTCTGCCACACCACCAGCGGGAACTGGTCGTCGAGCTGACCTGCCAGAATTTCATCGCACACCCGGCAGATGAGGTCGCATTTCTCTGCCGACAGCACGCCCAGGTCGCGGTTGGTCAGGGCAGCGGCTTTCTTCAAATAGGCGAACGCCCGAATAATTTCAATAGGCATGCGGTTGGTCTCACGGGCAATTTTGAAGTTTTCAATCGAACGCTGCGTCTGAGCGCCCCAGTAAGCATCGGCGGGCACCTGCACTTTGCCCATAGTGTCCTTTTCGGTGCGGAAGGTCATATCCGGTTGTCCTTTTTGCGCGGTGAATGATTTGCGGGCGCAAAAGTAAGGGGCGACTTGAGGCCGCGGGCCAAAAATGCCGTATGCTCAGCCTTGTTTTATTGCAAAAAATACGTGACGCCGCGGCGGTCATAAAGGCAAGGCTCTGCGGAAGCTCTTCCTGAGGAGGGCGTTTTCTAAAAGTAACGTTAAAGTCCTAAAAACTTCAAAATACCAGGGTGCAAGAAGGGATTAAAGGCGCAAAAATTGCAGACACTCAGGCAGACATGGCAAGACAAAAGACCTTCCCCTTCGACGACATGAGCCTTATACGTAGCTTAATTTTTCTTTCACTGTGGGCGACCTGGATGGGCGCTGCTGCAGGGCAGCCTTATAATGGTAATGGCAATAGCAACGGCCGCACGCTACCCGCTCCCGTACGCATCGTGGTGTTGGGCTCCTCCACAGCTGCCGGCGCCGGCGCTCGCCCCATAGACAGCGCCTGGGTCAACCGCTACCGCGCCTATCTGAAGCGCCTGCACCCGGGTTGCCAGCTGGTCAACCTGGCCAAGAGTGGTTATCAGTCCTTCCACCTCATGCCCGACGGCTTCAGACCTGCACCCGGTTGCCCAGAACCCGACCCAGAGCGCAACATCAGCCGCGCTCTGTCGCTGCAGCCCGACGCCATCATCGTCAACCTGCCCTCCAACGACGCCGCCGCCGGATACGATGCCGAAACGCAACTGCGCAACTTAGAAGTCATCGCCCACACTGCCTGGGCCGCCGATGTACCCGTGTGGTTCACCTCTGTGCAACCGCGCAACTTCGATAGCCTCAAGGTGCAAACGCAGCTACGAGTGCTCGAAGCCATGCAAAAACGCTTCGCCGACCGCTTCATCCCTCTATGGCAACGCCTGGCCACCCCCGAAGGCACGCTCAACTCTCAGTTGGACGCTGGCGACGGCATCCACCTCAACAACCGCGGCCACGCCATCCTGCTCGAACAGGTCATCGCTCAAAACATACCCTTCCAACTGGCCTATGCTCGCCCGCTCTATACGATAGAAAAACGCTGGAGCGACATCGTGCCGCCTACCGACAATGCCCTGCGGCACCCCGTCATACGCCCCCTGCCACCCGTAGCCCTGCTGCTAAAAGCCGAACAGCCCATGACGCAGGTCAACATCGTCATCCTCGACGCCAACGGACGCCAACTGCGGCAATTCAACGCCGATCTGCCCTACCTGCTGCCCGGCGACTTTGGACCACCCGGCGTCTATCGCATCCGCATGCGCAAAGGCGCCTGGGAAAAAACCGTCCGCTGGGTGAAAATGTAAAACAACCCAGACCAACACTCGCGCGAGACATAACTCGACCTAACAGGCCCTTAGGTTTTCACAACTGACCTTACACACAGTAAATCCGGAGAGAATCACCTCTGTGGTACTCTTCGCCATTTACGTTTTTTTTCAACTCTTGCCTTGCAGTGGGTTTGCGTAAGGTCAGTTACAAAGAACACCAGCCTTTGAAAGTATCAGTGTTGTCAGTCGTTCTCCGCAGGCTATGCAATTTGTTTGTGTAACTGGCATCTGTGTCGTCTTTCAAAATTACCGCTAACGGTTTGGCGCTTGGCGCAGTGGCGGATTTCGAAGCACTAAACTGTCAATGCACAACAAAAGTTGATGCGAGGTAGAATGTTCATTTAACCACGTCACCCGCCATTGCCGCCAAACGCCTGTTGTGTGCTGGCGTTCTTGTCCACCTTGTCTGTAAACCATTGTCTTTGTTGGGTTTTCGTCCATAGTCGGGTTGGGTGTCGGGTGTTTTAATTTTTCATTTTGTGGGGAAAAAATTTTGAAATTCTGTCCAGCGTGGGAGAGGTGGAAGCTCTTTTGCAAGCTTTGGTCTGTGCTTGGGCTTGTGCGGCTTGCAAATGTGCTTTCACCTGTGCGTTGGCTAATTTCTTCCTTTCTCATTTGATATGCACTTCAATAATCTTGCTTGTATCAATTCCTAAAATGTCAACCACTTTCACCATTACTTTGTATTTGCCTGCTTTTTTGTATTCGTAGGCTATGCTTGTAAATTCAAGCGTTGGATTTTTCTTGGTGCGGAAACTCTGCCATTCGTTTTCAAACAGGTAGTTGCCTGTCCAATGTTCTTCGGTTTCACCTGATTCGTTTTTGATTTTGATGATTTCCTTTTTGTCTTCGTAGTTGAAGTCAATTGCCCAATAATCTATCCAGTCGTGCCAGTCTTTGGTGAGAATGGTTTTGGTAATGATTCCGTTTTTGTCTTTTTCTACTTTAATAATCTGCCCGTCTTCAATCACAACCTTGCTTCCTGCTCTCATTGACTGCTGCAATTCTTCAATGTCGTCTTGGGTGTAATGGGTAACAAAGTCGGTCAGTTCGATGGTGATGGATTTTCCGTTTATTATTTCTTTGGTGTTCAGATAGGCAACATCAAAGAATTTCACTTGTCCTTTCTCAACTGCTCGTTTGTCGAATACGTCTTTGGGTATGTATTTCAATGTAATGGAAACACCTTTTTCTTTCAGTTCCTGAATGAACTGAGGCGTTAAGCCCATTTCAAACTCAAAGCCCAATACATCAACTTGCGTGTAAAGATTTTTACGGCACTCTTCAAAGATGTCAACCAATCGGCTTTGTGTAACCGGAACGTCTAAAGGCCCAACGTGAACAAACCTACCTGCTTTTTGACCGTGCAAGGTGCTGTGTCCGTCAATTCGTTTGGCTTTGTAAGCTTCCAAAATCAAGTCCACATACAAATCTTCTTTGGCTTTGCGTTTCCCATTTGTAAGGTCGTCCATAAAGAACTGCCTTTCGTATTTGCCGAGGTTGAGAATTTCAAAAGCCCGGAAATTTTTTCCAGCGGCTTGCAGCTCTCGCTGCACGCCAATTAAACGCTTGCGGGTGGTGTGTATGGCAAAACGCCCCAAATCGGCGGCAATCCATTTTCTGCCCAATTTTTCGGCTACAGCTGCCGTAGTGCCACTGCCACAGAAAAAGTCGGCAACTAAATCACCTTCATTGCTGCTGGCTTTGATGATGCGTTCCAATAGGGCTTCGGGTTTTTGGGTTGGATAACCAATTTGCCTTCTTTCATCAGACATAGAATTCAAGGTTCTTAAGAAATCTCCTTTATAAAATGTCCATACATCATCCTCTATTTGTCCTTCATCAGCATAAACAAGTTTACCAGTATCTCCTCTTACCATAAATTGTCTGCCATCTGAATCAGTTTGGTCATATCTATCTAAATTTTTTGGAGGTATTATTATCGGATTAAATAGTATTTTATTTGATGATTTAACATATCTTAAGATATTATCGTGTTTTCGTTTGAAATCTGTTTTAGGGGCAGTTCCAATATCATAATGCCAAATTATTTCATTTCTAAAATTTTCATCACCAAAAATATCATTCAACAACATTCGCATATAAGAAGCCACTCTCCAATCAATATGAACATAAATACTTCCATCCTCCGCCAGTAAATTATGCATCAACTTTAATCGCTCATACATCATTGAGAGATAAGAAGAAATGCCCTTTCCCCAAGTATCACGATAAGCAATTTCTTCAATAATACTTTGTTTCTTTTCGGCTTTTTCCCCATTGATTTCTATGTTAAAACCAAAGTCAGCACCTACGGCAAAAGGTGGGTCAATGTAGATGAGTTTGATACCGCCTTCTTTTTCAATTTCATCACGAATAGGGCCATTGGCCAATGAAGACAGTATCAGTTTGTTATCGCCCCAAATCAATTTGTTTGTCCATCCTTTGAGTTGTCGCCCACGAGTATCAAAGAGTTCAAGGGTCTGGCTGGTTTCTTTGCGTGGCTCGTCAATATGCTCAATACTATGAAAGGGCAGGGCTACATTGGTAACATCTTCTTTTCTTCCGTTCCAAAACAGGAATACATCTTCTTCGTCAGCAAAAAGTTTGTAAATGTACTCTTTGGGTAGCTTTTCGCCTGCCTTTATCAGTTCAATGATTCGGTTTTTATCAGTATCGTTCATCTGTCTGAATTAAGATTTTTAGGATTTGTTGATTTTAGGATTACTTTTGATGTAATCTTTGTTTTCGGGATGATTGAGGTTATAGACCCTTTTAAATTCCAAACTCTTT
>CAZYEV010000044.1:0-17129 GCA_964646615.1 uncultured Saprospiraceae bacterium | reverse complement strand
AGGATGAGTGCAGGGTGTATAAGGACAACTTTAGGGAGACCATTTTCATCACCTGCACGGGATTACATAATTTTAGGGTAATGGCAAACCCACCAAAATATCCTGATAATCAATAACTTCAAATCTACATAATGTCTATTGATGAATGCCATCAGGGAGCATTGCGGTTCGGACGCCTTGTTTTTACTTCATTTAGCCCGCATATAGATTTCGATGGGCACGCCTTTAAAGTCGTAATGCTGGCGCAGCTGGTTTTCCAGAAACTGCACATAAGTGTCGCGCACCCAGTTAGGATTGTTGACGAAGAAGGCGAACGATGGGTAATGGGTGGGCAGTTGGGTAACGTACTTGAATTTGGGGTAACGCCCCTTGACCGATGGCGGCGGCGTCTGCTCGATGATTTCGAGCATGAGTTCGTTCAGTTCGGAGGTTTTGATCTTGCGCTGTCGGTTTTCGTACACGTGAAGGGCGGCCTCGACGGCCTGGAAGATGCGCTGTTTGTCTAAGGCCGAGATGAAGAGGATGGGCACATCGTCGAAGGGGGCGATGCGCTTTTTGATTTCGGCCTCGTAATCGCGGGCGGTGTTGGTTTCCTTTTCTATCAGGTCCCATTTGTTGACGAGAATGACGACGCCTTTGTGGCGCTTTTGGGCCAGGCGGAGCAGGTGCAGATCCTGAGCTTCAATGCCCTGCGTGGCGTCGAGCACGAGCAGGCAGACGTCGGACTCTTCCAGCGCGCGAATGGCGCGCATGACGGAGTAGAACTCTAAGTCTTCTTCAACTTTGGTTTTCTTGCGGATGCCGGCGGTATCAATGAGGATGAACTGCTTGCCGAACTTGTTGTACACGCTGTGGATGGGGTCGCGTGTGGTGCCCGCGATGGGGGTTACGATGTTGCGCTCTTCGCCCAGCAGGGCGTTGGTGAGCGAGGATTTGCCCACATTGGGCCGCCCGATGATGGCGAATTTGGGCAGGTCGGTTTCTAAGGGCGGCTCTTCGGTGATTTGTTCGGCCACGGCGTCGAGCAGGTCGCCCGTGCCACTGCCAGTGATGGAGGCGATGAAGAAGGTATTGGGGAAGCCCAAACTCCAGAACTCGTTGGCGTCCATCTGGTTGCGGAAGCTGTCCACCTTGTTGACAACGAGGAAGACCGGTTTAGAAGAGCGGCGCAGCAGTCTGGCCAGTTCCTCATCGAGGTCGGTGATGCCCGTTTGAGCGTCCACCATGAACAGGATGACCGAAGCCTCCTCGATGGCAATGCGCGCCTGCTGGCGGATGGCTATCTCGAAGACGTCTTTGGAGGAGGGCACGAAGCCGCCGGTGTCCACCACCGTAAAGCGCTTGCCGTTCCATTCGCAAAAGCCGTACTTGCGGTCGCGCGTAACGCCAGCAAAGTCGTCGGTTATGGCATCTCGAAAGCCTACTAAGCGATTGTAGAGGGTGGATTTGCCCACATTGGGCCGTCCTACGATAGCAACAATACTTCCCATTTTTCTTCTAACCGTGCGGCGTTGGCGCGGTTTGCCTACATTTGCCCCCGTCGCCTTTGCAACTTTTTACGCCTGCGCGTTTTTATAGCGAGGCCAAAGATAGCGCCTTTCGTGCACAGCCCTTTAACTGTTTACTTAACCGGGAACCCTGATGAGTAAAATCCTCTACCGCGACCCGCACATCACCGTTTTCCAAAGCGCACTCTATCAGACAAATACAACCGTTGTCCGCACCGACGACCTGATGATTGTCGTTGACCCGGCCTGGCTGCCCGACGAGATAGCCGCCATACGCCAATACGTGGACACTTTTCGCGAAGAGCGGGCACTGTACCTGATATTCACGCACTCCGATTTTGACCACATCATCGGGGCCGGCGCCTTCAAACCCGACAAGGTCTTTGCTACGGAACTCATGGCCGACCGCCCAGACAAAGAGGCCATTCTGGAACAAATAGCCGACTTTGACCAGCAATATTACATCCGCCGCACCTACCCTGTCGAATACCCTAACGTGGATTTTAAAGTGTACCGCGACGGCGTGCAGTATCGCCACGAGGGCACGAAACTGTCGTTTTACCTGGCCCCCGGCCACACCGCCGACAGCATGATGGTTGTCGTGTGGCAGTTGGGGCTGTGCATCGCTGGCGATTACCTGTCGAACGTAGAGTTTCCCATCATTCAGCACAGCAGCGTCGAGTACGTCAATACGTTAGAAAAACTCCCGCGCATCCACGACCGCAACTGGTTCACCCGCCTCATACCCGGCCACGGCGACCCGGCCCTGACCATCACCGACTGGCTGCGCCGACGCACCGAAAGCTTAGCCTACATCTATGCCATCCGCGAAAGCGTCGCCACCAGCAGACCCTTCGACACCGACTCGCTGTGGGAGCGCTACCGGTTCCCCCGACAGCAAATCAAAGACCACGAAGCCAACCTCGCCCTCGTGCGCCGCGAATTCGAAGAGGGCCTGTGGAACTGGGACCCCGACAACCTGCCCACACTCCCAGAACCTGTGCCACTGGGAGAAACCAACCAATAAGGAGCGCGCCGAAAGTAGCCACCGGAGCGATGCCCTCCCACTGCTCATTCCGACATGTCCATCGAATGGAACACGCTGAGCACGTCGTCGTTTTCCTCTAAGCGGCCAGAAAGTCAACCCTTCGTACCCGAAAATGCGCTTACATTTGTCCACAGAAGCCATCGGCTATACACGCAATGGACATTTTACTACAACATCTGAGCGAGTTAGAACAGGCCTGTATAGCCTGTAATGTAGAAGAACTCTACGCTTTTGGTTCGGTGCTGACAGACAAATTCAACGCCGAAAGCGATCTGGATTTTGTGGTATCCATTGCTTCGAACGACCCTATCGAATACGCCGAGCATTACTTCCGATTGAAGTTTGCCTTAGAGCGCATCTTCAATCGAAAAATAGACCTGCTCGAAGCCAAAGCCCTGCATAGCCAGACACTTCAGGAGGCCATCAACCGCCGGAAACGGCTTATCTATGCAAGACGAAGTCAAACTCTGGCTTGAAAACATTGAAAAAGCCATCAGTGAAATTGAGGGCTTTCTGGCCGATTGCTCGAGTTTCTCGGATTTCCAGAAGAGTATCAAGACTAAGCGAGCCACCGAACGCAATCTGGAAATCATCGGGGAAGCCATGAGCCGGATATTGAAGAAGTACCCGGACATCGAAATAAGCAACTCCCGAAAAATCGTGGACACCCGGAACAGGATCATTCACGGTTATGACTCCGTTTCAGACGAGATTATCTGGCTCGTAGCGACGCGCTACCTCCCTGTGCTGGCTAAAGAGGTGGAAGCGATAAAACGCCAGTACTGAAACGCTTCACGCACCGCAGAGCCGGTGCGGGTATCCGCCAGATCCGCATGAAGCCTTCCACTCACTCCGACATGTCCATCGAATGGAACACGTTGAGCACGTCGTCGTCTTCTTCTAAGCGGTCAATGAGTTTGATGACCTGTTCGGCTTCTTCGTCCGAGAGTTTTTTCGTTACCGTAGGTATCCATTCCAGCTGCGAACTGATGGGTTCGATGCCGCGGTCTTCGAGCGCTTTTTGCATTTTGCCGAAATCGGTAAAGTCGGCGTAGAGTATCACTTCGCCTTCCTCGTATTTGATGTCTTCTAAGCCGGCGTCAATGAGTTCGAGTTCGAGTTCTTCCCAATTTTGGCCTTCGTTTTTGACTTTGAAGACGGCCTTGCGGTTGAACAGGTAGCTCACGCTGCCCGATACGCCCAGCGCGCCGCCGCAGCGGTCGAAGTGCAGGCGTACGTTGGCGACGGTGCGTGTGGGGTTGTCCGTGGCCGTTTCCACCAGCACCGCAATGCCGTGCGGTCCGTAACCTTCGTACAGGATTTCCTGGTAGTTGTCGGCATCTTTGCCGCTGGCCTTTTTGATAGCGTTTTCCACATTGGCCTTCGGCATATTGGCCTGTTTGGCGTTCTGGATGGCTATGCGCAGGCGTGGATTGTACTCAGGATTGGGGCCGCCGGCCTTGACGGCAATAGAGATCTCGCGCCCGATGCGCGTGAAGGTTTTGGCCATATTGGCCCAACGCTTAAACTTTCGTTCCTTGCGGAATTCAAACGCGCGTCCCATAGGTGTGTGTCGTTCGTCTTTTATCTGTGCGAAAAAATGGCGCGCAAAGATAGGCCGACGTTAAATGGCGCGAGTAGGGGAAGCAAAAAGTGAGGGAGGAAAAATGGCATAAAGTGCCGGGCGGCCGCGGACGTCTGTCCGGGCCGCCCGGCATTGGTTTCAAAAGCGGAGGTGCAGGGCGAGCCATTTTCTCAGCGCTGGAAGGTATCGCTCCACACCCATTCGGACGCTACTGGTGGCGGTTGGGCTTTGCGGGCCAGTGCCACTCCGACCCACAGGGAACCTTGAGCGAACAAGGGCGCTATGGGCGCTCCTCTGGCGCCGCTATAGGGCGTGCGCGCATTCATGAAGCCGCCGCCGCGCAGTTCCACCGCAAGGAAGCGCATGGGCATCCAGCGCAGGGCAGCCTGGGCGCATACGCCGCCGAACCAGGCGTTGTGGCGCTCGATGGTGCGCCTTTGCTCGTAGATGATAAGGTGCTGCTGGATGCGGAAGGCATTATCGTAATGCAATCGCTTGAGCTCATCTATGGGCAAAAGGGTGCTGCTGACCTGATAATAGCTGTGGTAGCCGCCAAAAATGCCCGGACGCAACAGCAATTCCCATACACCGCGCCGAAGAGGCTGTACGCTGACGAGCGTCGCCATTCCACCCACAGTGCTCTTCGCGATGCGTTCGGGCAAGAGCGGCAGCGCTTCGCGTTCGTCCATATATTGCCAGCCAGAAGAACCTATCAGGCTCGAAGCAAAAGCCCAGAACGTATCGCTGCGTGCCAGACCAAAGTAAACCACTTGCTGACCCACCACAAACGGCGTCGCAGACCTGGGGTAACTAACATGCATGCCCTGCAGCGCTATGCCCCAAGAGGGCTTAAGTATGACCTCATACTCTGCGGCGAAGCGATCGAAGCTCCATCCCAGCACATCTACCGACAGGCGATGCTGCGGATAGGACGGCTGAGCCGACACCGACAGGGCCACTGCGCCCGAAAGGAGCAGCCCCAGCACGCTCCTCAGGCCACGCCTATTGCCGGAATGGGTTGGTATAGCGAACATCGTTGAGCAGGCGATGGTCAGTGAGCATTTCTAAAAATTGGAGCAAATCCTGCTTTTCCTGAGGTGAAAAGTTGAAGTGCCTGGGCCCTCCGGCAGTATTGCGCAGCAATGGGTGCAGGTTCGGGTGCGGCTGAATGCCGGTGCTGTAAAAATCTATGACCTCGCCCAGAGTCTTGAAACGTCCGTCGTGCATATACGGCGCTGTCCGGGCAACATTGCGGAGCGATACCGACTTAAATACGCCGTTGTCTTTCGGGTTGCCTGTGATCTTGCCTTTGCCCTGGTCTTTGTATTCTATAGCCAGGCCATTACAGGCCTCAAATACTTCCTGAAAAGGCCGAATAGGCGAGTGGCAAGCCGAACAATGTCGGGTAAAAAGACGCATGCCTCGAAACTGAGAAAGCGAAAAGCCGGGCGGCGGCGTAAGGATGGGTAAAACAGTGGGAGGGCCATAGTATAAATTGCGAATGGTATCTATGACTATGGTGCCTTGCGGATTGCCGGCGTTCATTTCCATACCCGCATCAAAAGCCGAACGAGCGGCTCCTATGGCGTTTACAAACGCTGATAAGGCCTGGAGCAACTCTGGCGCTTGCGGCTCCGGATGACCAAATACTTGCCTCCACAGCCCCCGGTAATAGCTCTTGGTGCGGATGCGCTCCAGGATTTCGGGCAGCGTCATGTTCATCTCGTGCGGGCTGGTGATGGCTGTGAGCGACACTTCATCGGCCGAGGTCGCACGCCCGTCCCAGAGGAACGGTGGCATGCCATTGGCATTCAATGCGCGATAATGCGCCCCAAAACTGGCTGTATTGCCCAACGGCAGCGACTGGCGCTCCAGTAACTGCCCACCTACCCCGACGCTGAAGCCTGGCGCATCAGCAAACGCCCGTTTCTGATCATGACACGAGGCGCAGGAGACGCTCTCGTCGCGCGAAAGCGACCTATCGTAAAACAGCACCCGCCCCAGTGCCGCCTTAGCATTGTCAATCGGGACCGGCTGTAGCCCCACTGACCTCAGGTAGTTCGGAAGCACAGGAGTGTAGTCGTAATCCAGAGAATGAAAAGCCCGGCTTACGGCCAGCATGTCCAGCAAATCCGTAGCGTCATCCTGCACCACTACAGGGCCATCTTTCTTGCAGGCTGCCGCCAGCAGTGCCAGCAAAAGCAGCAGTAGTGTAATCTTTTTCATGGCGGTTATTTTTTTTGTGAAATGCAGAAAGGGTAAAATGCCTGACCACAAAACACGCAACCTTCGCTCCCGTCGGCAAGCCTCAATGAGCAAATGCAGCCTTTGGGCGGATGAAAGCCGCCTGCGAGTGTGTGAAAGCTCCAGGTGCCCTCCCTCGATGAGCAAAGCCCGGGCTGCTTCGATGAGCAACCCCGGGCTTGTTCTTGCCGAAAATCAGCCCTGCCTCAGCGCCGGAACGGATCCGAAAACCGCGCATCGCCGCCTGGGCGGAAGTCCGTCAGCATGCGCAGAAAAGCCAGCAAATCTTCCTTGTCCTGCTCCGAAAAGTTGAAGCGCTTGGGCGAACCATTGGCCTCGCGCAGCAGCGGCTGCAAGTTGGGATGCGGCTGAATGCCGGTGCTGTAAAAGTCAATGACTTCGCGCAGCGTCTTGAACCGACCGTCGTGCATGAACGGCGGCGTGAACATCACGTTGCGCAGCGAGGTGGCCTTAAACACGCCGTTGTCCTTCGGGTTGCCCGTCATTCGGCCCTTGCCCTGGTCTTTATATTCCATATCTAAGCCGTTGCAGGCTTCAAAAACCTCCTGGAAGGGGCGTATAGGCGAATGGCAGCTCGAGCAGTGATTGGTGAACAGCCGCATGCCCCGAAACTCGGAGACCGTAAAGCCCTCCGGCGGGCGGATAGTCTGCGTGATGATAGGCCCGTAGTACAAGTGACGAATGGTGTCCACCGTTACGGTGAACTGCGGGTTTCCGGCGTGGCGTTCCATGGCTACATCAAACGGCGAGCTGGCAGCGCTGATAGCGCCCACAAATTCACTGAGCGCCTGCAATGCTTCCGCTTCTGTGGGAGTGGTGTGCCCAAACGTCTTCTTCCACAGGTACGTGTAGTAGTCTTTAGCGCGAATACGCTCTACCCATCCCGACAGGGTCATGCCCATTTCGTGCGGGTTGGTGATGGCTAAGCGCGCCACCTCCGTTGCATTGCTCGCGCGGCCGTCCCACAGGAACGGCGGGGAACCATGTGCGTCCAGGGCGCGGTAGTGCGCTGCGAAGTTAGCCGTGTTGGCCAACGGCATGGACTGCCGCTCTAAGCGCTGGCCGCCCACACCCGTGCTGAAGCCTGCCAAATCGGAAAATGCGCGCGTCGGCTCATGACACGAAGCACATGAAATACTGCCGTCCTGCGACAGCGATTTGTCGTAAAACAAGACCCGCCCCAGCGCGGCCTTCGCGTTGTCAATGGCAACGGGCTGTAAGCCCGCCGTTATCAGGTATCGCGGAATACTCGGTGCGTAGTCGTAGTCCAAATGCAACAGCATGCGCTGTACAGCCAACAGCGCAGGATCGGCTTCCTCCGGCACAGCCGTAACCGGCTCTTCTTTCTTGCACGCCCCCCACAGCAGCGTGAAACAGGCGATAAGCAGGGTAACCTTTTTCATGGCGACAACGTTTTTGGTGAACAATGTTTACAGACCAAACGGTCGCGTGTAATTTAAGGCATTTGCCAAGAAAACACAAGTGCCAGTGTGTGGAAAATGCTTCCGGGCGGATGAAAGCCGCCTGCGGCTGTGTGAATGCCTCCCGAGCGTCTTGTGTGCAGGGTCAGAGCGCCATTTCCCGATAGGGAATACAGGTAGAAAAGCCTCTTTGGGCAAAATACCGCTGCGTCCCTGCTGCATCGAGCAGGCTGGCAGCCAGCACAAAATCGCCGCCCCAGGCTCCGAGGCTTTTGACGACGCCAGGAAAGTCCTCGAAGAGCGCCTCCTGCACGGGCGTGCGGGCCAGTGCAGGGGCAAGCAGTTGCTCGTGCTCCTGCAGGCATTGGCCAAAGGCATCCAGCGTTTGGGCGGCGGCGCATTTACGCGCCAGGGCGGAAACGGCCTTGAGCCAGTCTTCGGGCGGTTGAACCTTTTGGCGGAAGCGGCGGATTTCGGCGCGGCTGTCCTGTTTTTTTCCCAAAAAAACAAAAAACAGCTGCTCGGCAAACGGCGGGTCGAACGGTGCCGGCTCTACGTAGGGCGTCTGTCGGTCGTCTAAGCGGTAAAAGATAGGCCCTGTTGCAAAAGCGCAGGCGATGTCGTAGCCCGAGCCGCCGAGGGTCTCAAACAGGACGGCGTACGGGTCCACCTCGGCCCAGCGGGCCAGTGCGGCCACGAGTGTGCTGCTGCTGCCTAAGCCCCAGTGGAGCGGGTAGTCGGCTTCTATGCGTACTGCCCAGCCGGTGAAGTCGGCCAGGAAGTCGGCCCGTTGGCGGCGGCAGGCGAGCAGGAGGTCTTGCAGACGCCGGGCAGTCGTGAGGTCAGAAGTGCTTTCGAGGTCGAGTGTGGGCAGCGCGAAGGTCGCCTCGAACCAGGGTGTTCCGTGGGCATCCACGCTCGTCCAGCGCAGGGCGGCGGGGGTGTTGGCCGGTTGGGCATACAGCGTCTGCCCATAGCGGACGGGCAGGGCCAGCGCCTCGGCGCCGTCGAGCACGGCGTATTCGCCGGTGAGGAGCAGTTTGCCGTGGGCGCGAATGACGATGCTCATGCTTCGATGCGTTCTTCGATGAGGAAACCCGCTTGTTGCAGGTGCTCCCAAAACTGGGGGTACGATTTGTCCACAACCTCCGGGTTTTCGATGTCAATGGGCTGGAGCAGGGCCAACGGCGCCAGCGCCATGGCCATGCGGTGGTCGCCATAGGTGGCAAAGCGCACGGGCGCATCCCATTGAGCACGGCCAGAGGCGAGGTAAAAGTTAGGGTCGTGCGGAAGCGGCTCAAAGAAGACCTTTATCTTGAGTAGCTCGCTCTGGAGCGCTGCGCAGCGGTTGGTTTCCTTCAGCGGGAGCGTCTGGAGGCCCGAAAAGGCCGCCTGCTGCCCGAAGGCGCCGCACAGGACGACGAAGGTCTGAGTCAGGTCGGGGTAATCGTTGCCGTTGAAAAACAGCAGGTTTTCATCCGGCCCTCTCGCTCCCGCTCCCGTGGCACGCAGGCGGGCGCAGGGGCGTCCGTCGAGCGCCTCGAAGGTTGTCTGCACGCCAAAAGGCATTGCCATTTGGGCAGCGATGCGGTCGCCCTGCCAGCTGCGGTCGGTAAGCCCTTCCAGCACGATATGTGCCGACTCGGCCAGCGCCGCGATGGCATACCAGTACGAGGCTGCCGACCAGTCGGCCTCCACGCGCAGCGGACGCGGGCGATAGGGGTGTGGTTCCACAAGGACTCTGTCCTCGTGCCGGAAGGCTACCGCGCCAAAATGCTGCATCACCGCCCGCGTCATCTCGAGGTACGACGTCGAGACAGGCGGCCCATTCAGCACGATTTCCAGCCCCTCGCGCAGGCAAGGGCCGATGAGCATGAGTGCCGAGATAAACTGGCTGCTCACACCGGCGTCAATCTGCACCCGAGCGCGCCCCGCCTCCGGCGGCCGCACGGGGCCGCAGATGCGCAGCGGCGGATAGCCCTCGCGCTTCAGACACTCCACAGACACGCCCAACTGGCGCAGCGCCTCGACCAACGGGCCGACGGGGCGCTCCTGCATGCGCGCCGAGCCGGTCAGTTCGCGGCAGCCCTCTTGCAGGGCCAAAAAAGCCGCCAGAAAGCGAAATGTCGTGCCGCCATCGCCAGCGTCATAGACCTCGGGCCGCTCGCGCAGCAGGCGCAGCAGCGTGCGCGTGTCGGCCGCTGTAGAAAGGTTTTCCATGCCCTCCGCCGGGTCCTCTGCACCGCACAAGGCGTTGATAATGAGCGCCCGGTTGCTGATGCTCTTCGAACTGTTTAAGGCAATACGCAGCGGCTGCTCGGGCGTCCCTATGCGGCGCGTAGGGTGCGAAAGGCGATAGATGCGCATAGGGCAAAGGTATGGCAAACAGAGGCATCTTTCGAGGCAGCATCTCGAGGCGACATCTTCCCTTTGGAAGGTGTCGTCTCAGGGAGAGGTTGCTTTCGAGATGTCACCTTCTCGTACCTCGAAGATGACACCTCGGAAAAGTCGAAACCCAAAGGACAGCCTTGTTGCCCTGCGACTCGTGAGAGGTTGCTTTCGAGGTGTTACCTTCTCGTACCTCGAAGATAACACCTTGGAAAAGCCGAAACTCCGTAATATTGTGTGTCCATTCAGGCATTATCCAAACGGCGCTTTTTCCTATGGACATACATCCGAAACGTCTTGAGGGCTGCTGGACGGAAGGGTGGGCGTTAGACCTGCACACGACTTCCAGCCGTCCCACCTTCACTGCGGGCTGGCTGACCGAGCGCACGGCGGTGGGTGAAGAACTCTACCACCTCAAATACGAGCTGAAGCGCGAGCACTTGCCTGCTTTGGCGGAGGTGGCGGCCGATTTTTTGAAGAAGCGCCTGCCGGAGTGGCGCCTCGATCTCATTGTGCCGGTGCCGCCGTCCGACACGAGTCGGCCTTTTCAGCCGGTGGAGGAATTGGCGCAGGCCATTGGAGCGCTCGTGGGGGTACCGGTGGCCTTGCAGGTGCTGCGCAAGGTGCGGCCCA
This sequence comes from uncultured Saprospiraceae bacterium, assembly GCA_964646615.1. GTDB lineage: Bacteria > Bacteroidota > Bacteroidia > Chitinophagales > Saprospiraceae > M3007. Next base: position 6,281 of record CAZYEV010000044.1, on the reverse strand, counting down.
CGTCACAACTCAAAGAGGTTGAAGATGCTGCGCAGCGGCGTGAGTTGTTGCAGGGCGTTTTTTACATGGCGCCGCACGCGCTGCACGGCTTGCGGGTGTTGATTTTTGACGACCTTTACCGCTCGGGCGAGACGCTCCGGGCCGTCTGTGAAGTGGCGCTTCAGCGCGGCAGGGCGTCCAAAATTTACGTCTTGACGCTTACCAAAACGCGCTCGAAGCGATGAACGACAACGGTTTTTTGTGGTACCGGTTGGTGTGTGCCCCAGGCTTTGGGGCCAAGAGCATTCACTACCTGTGGGAGCAGTTGCAGCAGCAGGGTCTGACGCTGGCCGACCTTTTCGCCCTGGACGAAGCCGAGTTGCAGCGGCGTTTTCCTGCCATCGGGCAGGGGCGGTTTTCGCGGGCGCGTTTTGCCAACCTCTCCGACGCCGGGCGCGAAGAGCAGCTGTGGGCCGAATATGAGGCGCTGACCGGGCAGGGTGCCGTCCTCATCGGTCTCGACGACGCGCGCTATCCCGACTTAGTGCGTCAACGCTTGCGCGACGATGCTCCGCCGCTGCTCTACGCCCGAGGGCCATTGGGGCTATTGCAACAGCCCGGCTTAGCCATCGCCGGCGCGCGCGATGTGGCGGAGAGCGAACTGGCCATGGCACGAGACATCGCTCGGGCGGCAGCGGCCAGCGGCTTCAACGTTGTGTCGGGGTATGCCAGAGGCGTGGACACGGCGGCCCATTTGGGGGCTTTGGAAGCCGACGGCACCACCACATGCGTGCTCAGCTTCGGGCTGCGCCACCTATCGCTCAAGGACGCCTTGCAGGAGCAACGCTGGGAGCGCAACGCGCTGTTTGTGTCCCAATTTGCCCCGTGGGAGAAGTTCAGCGGTGCCAACGCGATGACGCGCAACCGTCTCATCTGCGCGCTGTCGTGGGCGCTCGTAGTAGTGAAGGCCGGGCCAGAAAAAGACGCCGAGGGCCGCATGAGCGGCACGTTCAACGCCGGCGCTTCGGCCTTAGAGATGGGCCTGCCGCTATGGGTGCTGCAACCCGATGCCTTAGCCTCGCCCGCACCCGGAAATGCCGCTCTCATCGAGCGCGGAGGCCAGCCTTTCCGCTCCGCACAGGAGATTGCCCGGCGACTGGAAGCCCTGACTCAGCCGCAGCAGCCAACGCCTTCAGTCGGGGAGCAGATGTCGCTGTTTTGAACCATCCCTGCCGGGTTTTCAGAGCCATTTTGGCGGAAAATGGTGCTTCAGGGCCGTTGGAGGGCGGAAGGTTTTGTCGGTAGCCTTTGCTGAGCGGTGCTACTCTTCTGGCGTTTCACCGTGTAAAAAAGCGCTAAAATGCGCCAGTTCCTCTGAAAAATCCAGTGCCGGGTGCTGTTGGAGCAATTGCTGGATGGCGTCGCATTGCTGGCGGGCGAAGGCGCGGTGTTCGGCGGTGTTGGGATGGAAGGGCCGATGTGCTGCTGCGGTGCGGATGCGGGCGATTTGGGCGACGAGTTGGGCGGTGTGGGTTGGGAAGAAGGCGTTGGCGAAGTAGTCCCAGATGTAGTCCACGGCGGTTTCGGAGGGGTGCACCATGTCGGCGGCGTAGAAGCGGTAGTCGCGCAGGTCGTCGAGGAGCAGTTCGTAGGCCGGGAAGTAGTGGACGAACGGGTATTGGGCGCACAGTTGTTCGCAGGCGAGCAGGAGGACGGCTTTGCTGCGCTGGTTTTCCACCATTCCGTTGCGCAGGTGTCGCACGGGACTGACGGTGAGGATGATTTGCAAGTCGGGTCGGGCTGTTTTCCAGGCTTCAAAGGCGGCGGCGAGGCTGTCGGTGGTTTGCGCTACGGAGAGGCGATGCTGGGTGAACCAGTCTGCAGGGGCTTTGTGGTTGTTGGCCACGATGCGGCCGTTGGTGCGCAGGGCAAATACATGAGCAGTACCTGAGGTGATTATCAGGCGATTGGCCTGTGCTGCGAAAATGGCGGCCTGCTGATGTGCGGTGCGTAGTTGCTGCTCGAAGGTTGCGCGGTCGGGGTGCGAGAAGCGCCCGTGGTGTTCCCAGCTGTGCCACAGGCCCTGGTGTTGGAACACCCCTTCGGAGAAGTCGGCTTCGGGTTCGAGCAGGCGCTTTAGCAGTTGAGCTATGGAGACGGGATTGTACACGATGCCGCTGGGGTTGACGAGGGTCGGGAACTTATGGGCCTTGAGGCGCTCACCGATGTGCTCGGCGAAGCACGAGCCAATGACGACAGTGCGGTCGGCATGCGTCAGCGCAAAAGGCGCCGGCATGGGCGGCAGGACGGTGCGGAAGGCGTTCACCTCAAAATGTTTTATCGGGCAAACATGCTACTTTTGCCGCTCTTCTTCACGGCAAAACGGCAATCTGCGTGCGCTTTTTGGAACATTTTTTTGGCCCTGAAAAAGTACAGGACCCGCCCGAGCTCACTTTAGGGCGCTACACCGATTTTTTTAAATCTAAAGCGCAGCTGAAAAGGTGGGAGCAGGCGGTGCATGCTTATGAGAAGGGAGAGTTTTGGACGGCCTTTCGGGCATTGCTGCAATACCTCGTCGACGAGCGCCGGCCATGCGTAACGTGGGAGGAGACGACCGGAACGCTGCGCTTCCAGATCCGGCAAGGCTCGCAGCGCATCACCGGCTTCATGACGCCTGAGCGGGTGCGTGCCGAAAGCCGCTTAGCACAGGCTGAAACGCTCAGCGTGGGTTTCATGCGGCGGCTTATGGAGTACAACCACGACCTGAAGTTTTGCCACTTCGCCCTGGCACCCGACAACGCCCTGACGCTCTGCTTCGAGACGACGGCCAGCGATGCCTCGCCGCTCAAGGTGGTGAAAGCGCTGCGCGAGCTGGCCCTCTGGGCCGACAAGCACGACGACCTGCTGCTGGACGAGTTCAGTGTACTGACGCCTGCAGAGGCCCTACGTATAGACATTCCGGCTGCCGAAAAAGAGGCCAGGTACGCTTTTATCTGCAACCAGATACGCGCCGCCTTTGCGTTGATGGACAAAAACATCCCTAAAGTGGAGCAGCACCCGGGAGCTTATGCCTACCTTCTGCTGGGGGTCATGTATCGGATTGATTATTTGACACGCCCGGAGGGCTTTGTCATGGACGTGCTGGAGCGGGCCTCACGGATGTACTTCACGCAGCCGGAGCAAAACATTCATCAGAAGGTGGTTGGGTTGCGGCGCGAATTGCAAAAGATTCTCGACCGCCCGCGCGAGCAGGTGCTGGCCGAATTTTATCGAACAGAAAGCGCTTTCGGCGTCGTTGTTCCGTTGCCGTTTGAGCGCCTGAAGGAATTGATTGAAAGCGAAAAGCCTTCCATGGAATGGCCTCTGGAGCAAGGGCACGAGGTGCTGGCCATGGCGGTGCCTCAGTACATCGTGGCTCATACGCTTTTCCAGTACGTTCCGCCCAGACCTGCTTATGAGCTGCTTCGCCTGTTTATGCGCGTTACGGAGACAGACTTCTTCCGGGCGCTGGGTCTTCAAACGTTCGTCAAAAGCAACGGCCAATTAGATAAACGGCTCGTAGTGGCGGCGATAAAAGATATTGCTGAGCAGAACCGTGGGGAATTCCCCAACTTCAAACCGCAAACGCAGCTGCTGGACTTTTCCTCGATGCCTCGCTTTGGAAAAACGTTTTTGGAAATGATCTGCCGCCTCGACCTGACGGAGCGCCCACGCTAAAACTATGGCTGAATTTATTGATACCTACCGCGACGTCATCGTCCAGATTGCCACGCCATTCGGAACGGGCACGGGTTTTTATGTGAAAGACTGGGACGTTATCGTAACCAATCACCACGTCGTGGAGGGCGTGCGTCGCGCGGTGATTGACGGCAAGCGCTTTGCCAAGCAGCTGGCCACCGTACAATACATTGACCCCAAATACGACCTGGCGTTTTTAAGTGCGCCCGCGAGCAGCGCTGAACTACCCGCCATCACTTTAGGGGTGGACGTGCCGGTGCGCGAGCACGACGCCATTACGGCCATTGGGCATCCATTCGGGCTGAAGTTTTCGGTCAAGAACGGCATCATCTCTAACGCGCGCGAGGTGATGAACGGCATCCCGTACCTACACATTGATGCCGCCCTTAACCCGGGCAATTCCGGCGGCCCGTTGGTGGATCGCGAAGGCCGGGTACTGGGGGTCAACACCTTTATCCTGCGCAATGGCGACAATATGGGCTTCTCGTTGCCGGTCAAATTTTTGTATGAAGCCTTACAGGCCTTTCGAGCCTCCAACTCCACCAATGCCTGCCGTTGCCCGGCCTGCCTCAACGTCGTGCACGCTCAAACGGTCGAAGGTAACTTCTGCAGTCATTGCGGTCAACGCATCCAGCTGCCCGGTGCCGCAGAGGAATACCAGCCTGCCGGCACACCTCGGGTTTTGGAAAATATCATCCAGTGCTCCGGCTACGATGTCGAGCTCAGCCGTAGCGGCCCCAATGCCTGGGAAATGATGCGTGGAAGCGCTAAAATCCGTCTCAACTACCACGAACCAGGAGGCATCATCCACGCCGAAGCCCTGCTTTGCCAGTTGCCACAACAAAACATCAAGCCGCTCTACGAATATCTGCTGCGCGAAAATTACCACCTCCAGTGGCTGACCCTGTCGGTGCATGAGCAGAACATTTTCCTGTCGCTCCTCGTTTTCGAGCACTACCTCACCGAAGACAACGGCGCGGCAGCCCTACAGCACCTGCTCGAAAAGGCAGACTATTACGACAATCTGCTGGTCGAGCAATATGGGGCCACGTGGTTTGAGGAGGAGTAACGCCCACCCGGCGTGAGGTATAAAAAAACGCCTGCTACCTTTGCTCGCAAATCGCAGATGCTCTTGCTCTCCTTAGCCCCGACTCAGATAGTAGATATGGCCGTGAGCGCCGTTTTGGCGCTGATTATGTTTGGTGTAGGGCTTACGCTTACGGTGGACGATTTCGTGCGCATCGTGCGTTACCCTAAAGCCTATTTCTCTGCCCTTTCAGCCCAAATGCTGGGCCTGCCCGTGCTGGCTTTTTTCATCAACCTGCTGGCGCCCATTTCACCGGCCCTCAAGGTAGGTTTTCTCATCCTCAGTGCCAGTCCGGGAGGGGCTACGTCGGGCTTCCTCACCTATCTGTGGCGCGGTAATGTGGCACTCTCCCTCTCGCTGACGGCCACCAACAGCTTCCTGACGCTGTTCACCATTCCGATAGTGGTTAATGCTGCCCTGCTCTTCTTTATAGGGCGCGGTACCGACTTGCATCTGCCCTTTTGGGATACCGTGCGCCAGGTCTTTTTCATCACCATCGTGCCGGCAGCATTAGGCGTGCTCATTCGGCACTACTATCCCTACTTTGCCCAGCAGGTCAGTCGCCCGGCGCGCTACGTGATGCTCATTTTGCTGGCCATTGTATTTTTGGTTAAAATGTTCGCCGGCGAGCAGCACGGCGGTGCCGGGCTGACACTCAACGACTTTCTGACCATCACTCCCGTGGCCTTGGTGCAAAACGCTGCCAGCCTGTTCTTTGGCTATTTCTTCCTGCGCTGGATGGGTCAGCCGCACCCCTCGCGCCTGACGGCCGCCTTTGAATGCGGCGTGCAGAATACTACTCTGGCCTTTCTCATCGCCAGCGTCCTGCTCGGAAATCAGGAAATGGTCAAACCCGCCTTAGTGTACTCTTCCTACTCCTTCTGGACGGCCTGCCTGTTTGGTATTATCTCCAACCGCATTGCCAGTAAACAAGCCTGAGGCTTTCCGCGCTCTAATGCCGGTGAGTCTTTTGGCAGCCTTTTGGGCTATTTGATGCTTTTCAGGAGGGCAGAGACAACACCTCCCTGCGGGAGATGTCGCCTCGGCTTCACCACTTCTCCTCGTCGTACTCCACCAAATACGTCCGTATCTCCACGCCCTCGACGACCTCCACACCCTCCTTCACGCTGGCCGGATAGCGCACGTTGTTCGGACAAAAAACCAAATACACGCCCACACGCTGACCCAAACTCCGACAGTAGTAGGCCAACTGCTCCTTGCCCTCCAAAAACTGACGCTCGTAGTAGTAGATCTTCGTCTCAATCAAATACTCCTCACCCTTCACGTTGATAATCAAATCACTGCGACCCAAACCCGTATGCGCCTCCCGGTAACGCTTACCCCCCACCGCCTGCAAAAACGCCTGAAGGTACGTCTCAAAACTGTACACCAATGCGCTCTCCTTGATGGATACGTACCGACCCTGAGCGTCCTTCTCCCGAAAGGCACTGAAACCACGGCGCTTCACATAGGCCTT